>NZ_JAWODL010000023.1:0-46060 GCF_046483325.1 Natronomonas sp.
AACGCGCTCATCCGGGCGAAGGGCTACACACAGCGATGGATGGCAGAAACATCCTACTCGACGGTCAAGCGAACGCAGGACTCCGCCCTGCGTTCGCGGTTCTGGTACCGACAGTTCCGGGAGATCGTCCTCTCGTTCGCTCTCAACAATCTCAAGAAGCTCGTCAAAACGCTATGATCCGACTCACGTCCCGCATTTTCAATAGAGCAGACGGAATAGCCATCAAACGAGGATCCAGGATCCGTCCTCGTTGCTTTGCTGGATCGCATTAACCACTCGATGGACGGCTACCCCTGTCTCGAAGTCCGGGCTGTACGAGCGACCCTCCTCGATCGCGGAGAGGAACTCGTAGTGTTCATGAACGAACGTGTGTTCCCACCCGATGATATGACCGGTGGGCCACCACGCGTCCATGTATGGGTGGTCGTCGGCCGTGACGAGAACGCGCTCGAACCCATCGTCGTCCCTCGTGTAGACCTCGAGTTCGTTCAGCCGCTCCATGTCGAACCGGAATCCACCCCTGGAGCCGTACAACTCCAGCTCGTTTCCGCCCTCCCTGGTCGTAGCGACACGGGATCCTTCGAAGACACCTGTCGCACCGTTTTCGAACGTGGCGATCGCGGAATACTCATCGTCAGTCGTGACCGGCCGCGTTTCGTCCCCGCCAGCAACGGGACGCTCCGTAACGAACGTATCGAGGCGACCACAAACGCGATCGATCCCGCCGATTAGCCACCGAGCCAGATCGATCGTATGAGCGCCGACGTCCCCGAGCGCGCCGGAACCGGAACGTTCCACATCGTTACGCCAAACCCACTCGTCGTCGGGGTCGGCTTGCCATCCTTGAAGATACTGTCCCCGGATCCGCCTGACATCCCCAAACTCGCCGGCGTCTAGCATCCGCTTTGCGAGTTGCAGCGCCGGGACGTAGCGATAGTTGTATCCGACACCCGCGATCGCATCGCTTTTGCGTGCCGCCTCGGCCATTTTCTCTGCCCCCGCTGTTTGCGGTGCCAGTGGTTTCTCACAGAGGACGTGAATATCCCGGTTCAGCGCAGCAACGGTCGGGTCAACGTGGATCCGTGTCGGCCCGAGATTATAGAGGATATCGATATCGTCGAGTGCTGCCTCCCAGTCGGATTCGATTCGGTTGAAACCGAGCGTGTCGGCGGCCTCTTCGAGTGCTTCAACTGTGCGTCCAATGAGAACGGACCGCTCGACCTCCGGTGCGTCGGGGAAGAACATCGGCAACCGAGCGAGCGCGTTCGCGTGTGCTTTACCCATTAATCCGTATCCCAGGAATCCGGCTTTGAGTGTCATGATGGTGTGTGACTCTGAACTAACGGCATGTTGTTTTCCGTTCGATACCGGCTCGAGCTGGAATCGAAGGCACGACAGGAGTAACGAATCGAGATGAGCCCGTTCGTCATACGATCCGCGTTGCTCTCGAGAAACCTACCACAGGGGCGTGTACATCCGGGACATCGTTCGCTCCCCGTGTCTCTCGATGTGGTACTCATAGCCGTTCCGCCGTTAGACTTCGGGGCAGTATCGTTTCCCTGTCGCTGATAGTCTCGTTTATTTTCATGGGGGTAAGTATGTGATTTAACCACGCTGTGTGTTATCAATTTTTTGTTAGCGTTCCGTTGGTTGCTGAACCCTTCTGGAGTGCTACGGTTCGACGAGTATCTTGACGTGTTCCGTATCGGGGTCTAACAATGCGTCGTAGCCGTCTTCGACGATGTTTTCGAGCGGAATACGATCGGTGACGAACGTGTCCGTTTCGATGTGGCCGTCGGCGATCGCTTCGATAATCGCGTCGAATTCGGTCCGGAAAGAGGAGGGCGGAAAGCCATAACAAAACGTTCCCGTGACTGTCCGCTCATTCAGGACGAGTTCGTCGACATCCGTCGTAATTTCGTCTTTGCTGATGCTGCCGACGGTAATGGAGCCCCCCCGGCGCGTACTTCGGATCGCCGAGTTGAATGCGGGACCGATCCCAGCAAATTCGAAGGCGGCGTCGACGCCGCCCTCGGTCGCGTCGGTGATCGTCTCGACGACATCGTCCGCAAACGGGTCAAGAGCGACGTCCGCCCCCAACTGACGAGCGATCCCGCGCCGACTATCGTTCGGTTCGGAAGCAAATATTTCCTTCGCGCCCGCTCTCCGTGCGGCTTGTACCGCCGTGAGACCGATCGGTCCGCAGCCGAAGACCGCGACCGAGTCGCCGGCTTGCATGCCGGAGCGACGAACCGCATGGAGCCCGACCGCGAGCGGCTCGACCAGCGCACCTTCCCATAGTTCGACACCGTCGGGAAGGGCGTGGACCTGCTGTTCCGGGACAACCGCGCTCTCGGCGAACCCGCCGGAGTCCGTCTCGAATCCGATTCCGAGGCTGTTGTCGCAGTGGTTATACTCCCCGTCCGCACAGTACACACAGTCGTGACAGGGAATGTTCGGGTGCACTGCGACGTGATCGCCCACGATAAACCGGCTCACATCCTTGCCGAGCTCGCTAACGGTGCCGCTGAACTCGTGACCGATGATTACCGGCCGACTCGCCCCGGTTCGCGGATGTTCGTGTTCGGGTGTAAACTCCGGTTCCCTGTACTCGTGGAGGTCGGAGCCACAGATACCGCAGGCTTCGACATCGATCCGTACGTCCGTCGGTCCGACGGAACCGGGATCGACCTCATCATCGATTCCGATATCCGTTTTTCCGTATAGGCGTGCTGCTTTCATGAGTATGTACACAGGTGGCTTACGGTAGCACACCTCTATAAGAGTGGTCACCGGAAGTCACATACATTTTTCGGTCCCTCCCCTTCGAATCGCGGGAGCACATACGGGAGACCACAACCATCAAAGCTATTGTGATGAGACTGAAAATGTGTCTCATGGGACTCGGATACACGACTATGATGTACGACGAGGAATCGATCCAGGAGGGGATCAGTGATATCGCCGCCTGCCAATACGACGGCGTCGAGATGGGTTTGGAGAAACTTCGCCACGTCGGTCCGGACACCGTTTTGAACTGGCTTGACAAATACGCCCTAGAGTGTTACTGTGTAATGGGCGAGTGGCCCGTCAACGACGCTGCCATCGAACGTATCCGTGAGGGAGCAAAACTAGCCGCCGAGGTTGGGGCGACATACTACGGGGTTCTCCCACCCGAACGGCACCGCGAAGAACAAAAAACAGTCGCCGACTGGCTGGACGGGATCGGGGCTGCTGCCGAAGACGCCGGTATTACACCACTCATCCATCACCACGGTGCGACCGAAATCGAACAGCCCGACGAAATCGAACACTGGCTCGAGGTTGCTCCGGACAACTTCGAACTGCTGTTCGATACGGCACACTATTATCCATACGGTGATCCGATCGACGGCATCGAGCGATTCGCTGACGATATCGCTTACGTCCATCTCAAGGACGTCGATCCGTCGGCCGACTTCGACGCCCATACCGCCGCCCTCTCGAACGATGAATACCACCTCGATAACGTGATCAACTACTTCCGGGCGTTTACCGACCTCGGCCACGGCGTGCTTGATTTCGAAACGATCCATCGGACGCTGATCGAGACTGACTTCCAGGGGCATTTCACGATCGAGGTGGAAAACCGGACTGACCCCCGGCTGATCCACGCGAAACAGAACTTCGATTTCTGGACAGATATTACCGGCCAGAACTGATCCGAGATGGACCGTCATCGAGTACAACAGCGATCGGTGGGGATGCACACTCGAACGCACGATCGCGCCACGACCGATATGCGATCACTGTCGTCGGTTTCCGTACTATCGCCGAACCATGGGGGCTTGCCGATGAGCTACGATAGACCGTATGGAGCCAGCGCTGGCGTCATCGCCCCCGGGTAGCGGTATCTCGACTGTGAACGGACGATACCGATACGGCCACCCAATGTTTATCGTATCCCGGCTATTGGGTTCGATTATGAAGGCACTAGTGCTTGATGCGGAATGGAATCCACAGCCGCAATACGATCTCAGTGATCACGAACGGGAGTCCCAACGCGCCTCGAACAGTTCCAAAGTGTGGCAGGAACCGACCCTGCACCTGGAGGACCGCGATCGACCGGAGCCGGGCGAAGACGAGGTTCTGGTGCGCGTTCGATACGCTGGCGTCTGCGGGAGCGACGTGTCGATGGCCGGAAGCGACGACGAGGGCTACACGCATTATTCGGCCTACACGAGATTCCCGACGGTGATCGGCCACGAGTTTTCGGGGGAGGTCGTTGAGACCGGCGATAACTGTTCGCTCTTCGAGCTGGGGGATCCAGTAACGGCCGAGGTGACCGACTACTGTGGCCGCTGTCATATGTGTCGGCAGGGCTTCCACGGCCACTGTGAGAATTTCGAACAGCTCGGCTTCACGATCGACGGCGCATTCGCCGAATACGTCACCGTTCCGGAAAAGATCCTCTGGGACGTGTCATCGCTCGCAAACCAGTTCAAAGACGAGGACCGGATGTACAAAGCTGCCGCGACTATCGAGCCGAGTACGATCTCGTATTACGGCCTGTTCAAGCGGGCGGACGGAATCCTTCCGGGGGATTACTACGTCTTTCACGGGATCGGTCCCATCGGACTCACGGGAATGAACGTCTCACGGGCGGCCGGTGCGGGAAAGGTCATCGCGTTCGAACCCTCGGACCCCCGCCGTGAGATCGCCCACAAGCTCGGTTTCGAGCACGTATATAATCCTCTCGAAACCGATCCCGCCGCAAAGGTCGACGACGTGACCGGCGGCGAAGGTGCGGACGTACACGTCGAAACGAGCGGGGCCGTCAACGCGACGTATTCGGTGATGGAGGACTCTCTTTCTGAGCGAGCAAACGTCGTCCACATCAGCAACGCCGCGAGCGCCCCCGAAGTCGATCTGCGGAAGTATCAAGCTGCCAGCGCGCAGATCTATGGCACGGAAGGACACACTGGACAACGGGTCTATCCGCGAACGATCAGGATGATGGCGGCCGGGCAGTTGGATAACCTCCCGATAGTGACTTCAACGTTCAGCCTCGATAACGCCGTAGAGGCGGTCGAACAGGCCGCAAAACGGGTCGATGGAAAGGTTCTGATAGAAATGTAGGAGCGGTCAGCTCACAGCCATTCTTCCTCGAGTTCGACGGGATGTTCCGGCGATTCCCCCTTCAGGACGCGGCCGACATCCTCGCATACGCTTCGGGTAAGATCGCGTCGTGATTCCTCCGAATAAAATCCGACGTGTGGGGTGAGAATGACGTTCTCGAACGACGACAGCTCGGAATCGGACGGTGGTTCTGTCTCCCGGACATCCAGACCGGCACCGGCTAAGGTCCCTGAATCGAGCGCATCGATGAGATCGTCTTCGTCAACGATCGGACCGCGGGCAGTGTTTATCAAAATCGCGTGATCCGGCATCGTTTCGAAAGCGTCGGCATCGAACATCCCCTTGGTATCGTCGGTCAGCGGCGCGTGGACAGAAACGTAATCCGAATCGGCGAGCAAGCGATCGAACCCCACGCTCGTGACGTCGAATCCGGCGAGATCGGCCGAGGAAATGTACGGATCGTAGATGAGTATGTCGACCCCGAAGCCACGGAGCTTTGCGGCAAAACTGCGGGCGATACTGCCGAAGCCCACGATCCCGACAGTCCGCCCCTGGATGCGGTACAACGGCTGTGAACCCTCCCATTCCCATTCGCCACGTTCGACCGATCGGCTCAGCTGTGGCAGCTTTCGGGCACAGGACAGCAGCATCGCCAGCGCGTGGACGGAGACTTCGTCGAGACAGTAGTCGGGGACGTTTACGACAGCGATATCTTGATCCCGCGCAGTCTGGATATCGACGTTGTCGACACCGATTCCCGACCGCCCAACGACCTGAAGCGAATCGAGTTCCCGGAGAACGTCGGCTGTCACTTGCGTTGAGGCATCGACGATGAGCGCATCGGCGTCCGCTGCGGCGTCAATTAGTCCCGTTGGATCCCTGGCTGTGATCGTCTCCATCGTCACGTCGACATCAGGGAACGCAGTTTTGCTCGTTTCGATATCGATGACTTTCGAATCGGAAATCAGTATCTGATACGTCATACTAGTTTGTTATCCCATACTGATAAAAGTCTAATCGTTTAAGTGGGTCGTGGAGTAATACAGTCGTATGCGACATCGAACACTCGGAAGTACCGACATCCCGGTGACCGAAATCGGGCTGGGAACGTGGGAAATCGGCGGCGATTGGGGAAACGTTTCCGAACAGGAGGGGATGGAAGCGGTCACTACTGCGCTGGATTCGGGAATAGATTTTCTCGATACGGCCGATGTGTACGGTGATGGCCGAAGCGAACGGCTCATCCGGCGTGTTCTTGATACTGCGGACGTAGACCCCGAATCAATAACCATCGCGACCAAAGCGGGGCGGCGACTCGATCCACACACCGCCGACGGATACACTCGGGAGAACCTAGAGGGGTTCATCGATCGATCGCTCGAAAACCTCGGGCTCGAAACGCTCGACGTACTCCAGCTCCACTGTCCACCGACGGATGTATACTACCGCCCACGCGTCTTCGAAGGGCTCGAGGCGTTGAAACAAGCGGGGAAAATCGCTCACTACGGTGTCAGCGTCGAAAAAGTCGAGCAGGCGCTCAAAGCCATCGAATATCCGGGCGTCGAAACGGTCCAAATCATCTTCAATCCGTTTCGACAACGGCCCGCCGAGCTCCTTTTCGAGGAGGTCAAAAGGCGTGATATCGGTATCATCGTCCGAGTGCCGCTGGCATCCGGCCTCTTGACGGGTGTTTTGAACCGAAACACGGAGTTCGCTCCGGACGACCACCGGAACTTCAACCGCGATGGCTCCGCATTCGATCGGGGCGAGACGTTTGCCGGGCTCCCGTACGAGGAAGCGATCGAAGCCGTCAAGCAACTCCGCCCGCACGTCTCATCGGAGATGACGATGGCCCAGATGTCGCTTCGCTGGATCCTCGATCACGATGCCGTCTCGACGGTCATTCCGGGATCGACATCCCCACAGCATATTCACGACAACGCCGCAGTCAGCGATTTCGAACCGCTTTCGAACGAAACACACGGTGCGATCCGGGACTTATACGAGTCGTCAGTCTATGAGTTCGTCCACCACCAGTGGTGAGACCGGCGGACAGAAGACAACACGCGCGGGATCGCCGGATCGCGATGCCCGCTCCGCCGAGCCCTATGTGCCCGCAATCGCTGTGTGCGTGATTTCCCCAGCAGTGTGAGGGGAACTCAGTTCACTGTTTTTCGTGTTCCTTGACGACGTCCCAGTCGAGTTCGATACCCAATCCAGGTTCGTCCGGGACCTCGATCGTTCCGTCCTGTATGAGGTCCTCGCCGACGACGAGATCCTCCCACCATCCGACCTCGCGTGCGTGGTACTCGATAGCATAGAGGTTCGGGATCGTCGCACCCAGTTGTACCGTCGCCATGGTCGCGACCGGGCTGCCGATGTTGTGTGGGATAAGCGTCTGGTAGTAGCTTTCGGCCATATTCGCGATCTTCTTCGTCTCCGCGATCCCGCCGGCCTTCGGAACATCGGGTGCGAGAAAATCGACGGCCTGATTTTCGATGAGATCACGGAAGCCATGACGCTCATACCGATTCTCGCCCGTCAGAAGCGTCACGTCGACGCGGCGTTTCAACTCGCGCATCGCGTCGACGTTCTCGGGTGGGATCGGATCCTCGACCCATGCGAGTCCGGCCCCTTCGAGCGCCCGACAGAGCCGTTCGGCCGTCTCGGGACTGAAGTTCCAGTGGAGGTCGACCGCAACCTCCGCATCGGCACCGACCTCGTCCATCACGGCCTCGACGACGCGTCGTTTGTGCTCGATTTCCGGTGGATCGAAGTGCCCGGATTTCCGGTCGATCTCGCGGCCAGAGGGCACGTCAAGATCGAATTTCACGATATCGAAGCCATCGTCGACCGCGAGGCGAGCAGCTCGGGCGTACGCTTCCGGCTTGTATGTCGTCTCCTCTTGTCCTTCGTCGGCTGAGGTAACCATCGCCTCGCCCGCGTGGCAGTCGGCGTACACCTGCACTTCCTCTCGCATCTTACCGCCGAGCAGCTGATACACCGGCTGGTCCAGCAGCTTGCCTGCGAGATCCCACAGGGCGATTTCGACGCCGCTGATGGCGATCGTACCGACGCCCCACTGGGATCCCCGCCCCGAGAGGCTCGACCGCATGAGGTTGTACAGCCGTTCGACGTCGAGGGGCGTCTCGCCGACGAGCACCGGTCGGAGATAGTCGGTGATGATCTCATGGACACCCGGCGATGGATAGGCTTCTCCGATCCCGATAGTGCCGTCCTCGGCCTCGACTGTCACGATCGTCCACGGAAAGTTCCCGTCGACGACGATCGTCTCCAGATCGGCGATCTTCGGTCCGTCGTCCGCCCGTTGGGGGGGTTCGTCGTAGTCCGCCCACATGGTGGCGGCTAGTGTCGAAGCGAAGTCTTCGTACATCACGTCCACGTTAACCCAACACTGAGTTATACGTTTTGGTGAGCGCCGTCTCAACTGAGCAGACGATCTGGTCGTGCGTATAGACATTCGTTCGGATCATCCGAACGTAGGGCAGACAGCGACGGTCAGGACTCACGCAAACTTCGTGTTGATCTCGATCACGTTCGCCGACCGGGTCAACATATCGGGCAGTTCCTCGCGATACCACTCGCCCTCCATTCGCGTGGACGGCCCCGACACGCTGATCGCGCCGAATATCTCGCCGTTGGCCGTGATAGGAACCGCAGCACAGCGAACCCCCTCGATCTTTTCCTCCTCGTCGAAGGCGTAGCCCCGCTCCCGTATTTCGGCCAGACACTCGTGGAGTTCGGACCGAGTCGTGATGGTGTTATCCGTCGATGTGGGTAAGCCGTGTTTATCGACGATCGCGTCAACGCGATCCTCGGACATGAACGCCAACACCGATTTGCCCAGCGAGACACAGTGCATAAACTCACGCTTCCCGATCGAGGACGCGGTCTGGACAGCATCCTTCCCGCCGCTTTTGTATAGGTAGACGATCCGTCCGTGTTCGTGTGTCGCGAACTGGGCTAACTCACCGCATTTATCCGCGAGAGAGTCGATCTCTGAGGTGACGATGTCGTACCCGTTGATGCGGTTTTTGACAGTCTCGCCCAGATCGAGATATCGGAGACTCAAGCGGTAGCCATCATCCGTTTTGACGATGTATTCGTTCTCCAGAAGCGTCGCGAGATGTGAATGAACCGTTCCCTTCGATCGATCGAGCTCCGACGCTAACTCCGTGACGCCTGCGGACTCCTGCTGTTGTAGCATCTCGATTATGTCGAGCGTGGTCTGTACCGCCTCGACCATTCTTGGTTTTTTTTGCCCTGTCATCATATCTCATATCATAGCCGGCAAGGTCAAAACTCGTTCGATCAAGACGAACATCAACACAGTATTGACATATTACGATTTTCGCTTAGTAAACAGTATATACGACAATTTTGGAGGATATATTTTGTATTTCTTCCCGAGTATGTGAGCGAGACATATGAATCGTTGATCGGCCCGACAACGGTAGCAGGGTAGTCGCGTGTGGAAACCGGGACTTACCTTCGATCCGCCAACACGGGTTACAGTCAATAGCCCCTCCCGATGCGTTTCCGAATGGCATTCGTTTGGGAGAAACGAACGCTGCGGATGTGGGGGGTATCACGTGAAACCGATAATAATAACATTAACACTGTTATTTTAATCATCTACACAGGGGCGAGAAATCCATGGTCAGATGCGCGGGCGGTGTTCAGATACGGATGAAGAGTGAGACGGTGCGTTTTTTGCGTGTGTATGTCGAAAAACGACCGCCTCAACGACTGTTTGGACGAGGTCGAAGTAGGTTTTGTGGAGCGAGAAGCGACACCACAGTTTCTGATGAATCCCGGTATTCGCCCCAATTGGCTTTCCTATCACTTTCAAATATATTTTATATTATTTATATATTTGGTGTCGATCGGGCTCGATCTACCGTGCACAACTGGGTTCACGAAGCCGATCTACAGCCCGAATCTGCTCAGAGTCCGGAGCACGTTACAGCCGACGAAACGGTGATCCGACTCACCAATGAGCAATAGTGGCTGTACGCGGCTATCGACCCTGGAACGAACGATATACTTCATACGCGGCTTAAATCGATCACGAACAGCGTACTTGCTCGAACGTTCTTTGCCGAACTCCGCGAGAAACCCGACGTTGACGTCCCCAGAAATCGTCGAGTTCTGGTGTGCGAACGAGACGCGATGCGCCTCGTTAACGCTGTGTTGCTCGTCAACGGCTCGCACTCGTTGAAAGATCCTTGTCAACGACACGGCCTCGATTTCAGCTATGAAAAACATGGAACTCGGGATAACCACGAACATGTCTTGTAAAATATAAAATAGCTGATGTTCAGTTTCTCAAACTGTTTCAGCAACGCCGAAGCAGAAACTGCCGACGACCGGCTCAGCTCGTTCGGCTTCGCGTGGAATCAGCGTCTCTGAACACTACCTCTCGTACAGCCGCAGATATAATTTAAACCAACACGAGAGAGCGACCTCTCAGTTAAACGTGATTAATAAACGATATGGCTATTTCATATATAAAATAGATAACGGGCCAAGAGCGCGATGCTAAGTGTGTGCCGGGAGACGGTGACCGACGACACTATTGATTTGAAAATCGCGGGACTTAATGCGAATCCAAGACGAGCCCGGCTCAGTACTCCTTTTCGAATCCGCGGAACTCGGTCCGGTGGGCCTCCTCGTCCGCGAGTATCGTGACAGCGAGGTCCTCGGTAACCGGATCGTCCGCTTCCTCGGCGGCGTCGACGAGGTCGCGGTAGGTCCGGATGGCGTCCTCCTCGGCGTCAAGGACGCCGTTGATCACGGCGAGGACGTCCGTCGAGTCAGCCGGCGGCTGCAGCGATTCTTGTCTGGCGGTGAACTCCATCGACGAGGGCGGGCGCGCGCCCAGTTGCTTGAGCCGCTGGCCGAGCTGCTCGGCGTGAGAGAGCTCCTCTTGGATGTCCTGCTGGAGACTCTCTTTGATCTCCTCGGCGCGGACGCCGTCGAGAACGATCGCGTTCGTCTGGTAGTTCATTACGGTCTCGATCTCGTCACTGTACCCCTTTCGCAACAGGTCGATTACTCGATCGGACGACATGCACCTGCTCGTTCGGCGTACAGATATAAATGTCTGGTTGATCCGACGAGGGAAAGCGGCCAGCGAGGGCGTGCATCGTCCCGCGACGGGATCCCCACCGGAGTGATGTAAGCCTCGGATCGAGGTTTACGAACGGGAAAGCGAGACCAACCGAACGGCGGGGCGATCAAACCGGGAACCGCTACACCAAAGGCGGACGCGTGCTGGGCCGAATCAGTGGTTTCACGCGTAGGGGACTCGGGATCGAACTCCCCGACCTGGACGACCCCGACGGGATCGACCCGGAGGAACTCCCCGAACGGGTGTTCGGCGAAGGGTACCTCATGGGGCCCTGTGGCGAGTGCGGTGAGATAGGTGAACTGAATGACGGAGTTCCGGAGACCTGTCGGAGTTGCGGCGCGCCGCGCGAGGAGATGTCGGAGCCACAGGAGGACTGACAGCGGACCGTATCACGTTTGGCGGGACTGGTGGGGGGTCAATTGGGAGCCATGTCCTGGAGCAACTGGGGGTGTGGTTGGACACGTATACTTTTTACCTGATCGACCGACTGCCGAAACGGATGGGCGCGAGCGAGAACGGGTACGGACGATCCCAGCGGGCGGGGTTACTGTTGGGACCGCTTTTTTTCGTCGGTGCGCAGCTTTTCGTCTCGCCACCGGGGCTTTCAGCGCGGGCGAACGCCGTGCTCGCGAGTACGCTCTGGATCGCGACGTGGTGGATGACCGAGGCGGTTCCGATTCCGGTGACGAGCCTCCTCCCGATCGTCCTCTTTCCGACCCTCGGGGTGACGAGCGTCGTCGACGCCGCGGCACCCTATGCGGATCCGGTCGTCTTTCTGTTTCTCGGCGGCTTTCTCGTGGCGCTATCCATCGAACGCTGGGGTCTCCACCGCCGCATCGCGCTCAACGTACTGCACCGGATCGGTGACGACACGCGGCGATTGATTCTCGGATTCATGATCGTCACAGCCGTCCTTTCGATGTGGATCTCGAACACTGCGACCGCCATGATGATGGTCCCGATCGGAATGGCCGTCGTCGCCCAACTCGAGGCGTTCCGGACGGACGAAGCGGAAACGACCTCCCACGCCGACCCGTCCATCGAAGCGCTCGACACGCGCGACGTTCCCTCCTCGAATTTCGGCGTTGCCCTGATGCTCGCGATTGCGTACGCGGCGTCGATCGGTGGAGTGGCGACGATCATCGGGACGCCACCGAACGCGATCCTCGCGGGCATCGCACGGACCTCACTCGGGGTCGAGATAGGGTTTCTCGAGTGGATGCTCTTTGGCCTCCCGATCGCGGTCGTCTTTTTGCCCGTCACGTGGGTGGTACTGGTCACCCTCTTGAGCCCCGAGATGCGCACGATCCCGAAGAGCGGTGCGATGATCGAGAGACAACTCGAGGAGTTGGGTGCGATGGGCACCGGCGAGCGGCGGGTCCTCGTCGTCTTCGCGATCGTCGTGGCGGGCTGGCTCCTCCGACCGTTCGTCATCGAACCGATCGCACCGGGGATCACGGACACCACGATCGCCCTCGTCGGCGGCGTGCTCCTCTTTTTGATCCCAGTCGATCTGCAGCGTGGCGAGTTCCTCCTCGAGTGGGAGTACACGACGCGCGTTCCGTGGGGCGTGTTGCTCCTGTTCGGCGCGGGCTTTTCACTGGCCAGCGCGTTTCAGGCGAGCGGGCTGGACCAGTGGATCGCCGGGAATCTAACCGGGCTCCGCGGCGTGGCGTTCATCGTGATCTTACTCGCGGTGGCGACGCTCGTCGTGTTCCTCACGGAGGTGACGTCGAACAGCGCGACCGCGTCCCTCTTCATTCCCGTCATGGTGAGTCTCGCTGCCTCGCTCGTCGTCTCGCCGATCGTCCTCATGGTAACCGTGGCCGTCGCCGCCTCGTTCGCGTTCATGCTTCCGGTAGCGACACCGCCGAACGCGATCGTCTTCGGCAGCGGCTACCTCACTATTCCCCAGATGGCGCGGGTCGGATTTTGGCTGAATCTCGGCGGGATCCTGTTTTTGACTGCGATGGTGTACGTCTGGCTCCCGATCGCGTGGGGGCTTTGATTCACTGAACACTGACGGTCGAAAACGGGACCTCTCCGTCGGTCGGGACGCCGGAAAGCACGTCAACCAACAGCACACGTAGCCCCCGGCGAAGCCGCTGTGAGGCGGCCGTATCGGAGACGCCGAGTGCGTCGGCCAACTCCTGTAAGGTGATCTTTCGAGGGACCGAGAAGTAACCTCGTTCGAGCGCCGTGTAGATCGCCTCACGCTGCGGATCGGAGAGGTTCGACGCCAGGTGACGATCGGGCGAGCACGCGCCGGTTCGGATGTTCTGTATCGCCATGTTCCGGTCGTCGTTCGTACAGCGCTGATACCACTCGGCGAGCGCCGACGACGACTGGAACCGAAGGGAGAGGTGCCACGCGTCGTGCGTCCCGACGCACTTCAGACAGGTGGCGTTCGTGTCGACGAGGGTGCGCAGTACTCCGATATCCCGGTAACGCCACCGAACGCGGACCAGAAGTTCGTCGTCGACCCGATCGACCGACTCGACGTGCTTGACTGCCGGTTCCGATGCGATGGTCGCTTCGATCGTCTCCCCATCGGCGTTGGCGATCCACAGATACGGGGACGGCTCGGTATCCACGAGCACGGCCCGTTCGAGCTCGATCCGAAGTCGCGGGTGCGCTCGCAGCGTCCGGGCGAGGACGAACTCCTCCGGCGGAACCACGACATCGGAATACACGCACATGAGTGGTATCGGTGTACACGGTCCGGTAGCAAAAGCCTTATGTAGGCGAAGCGTACGGTGCCTCCCAAAAGACCGTTCGACGAACACCAGCGACGGACGCTCCATCGGAAACGCCAGACAGGGGAGCGTAGTGACCGTCGAGGGCGGTATGCTCGGGCGCGTAGAGCGGGCCTCGGGACTCACTTCTGGACGCGAAGCCGATCGGACAAGGACCCGACAGCCGCGTCGCTGAGCACGATTCGATCCTCCAACACGGCGTCGACGCACCCGGGATCGAGGGCGAACGCGTCGTGTTCGTCCCACGTTCCGGTGAGCCACGAGCCACACCCCTCGAGGAGGCCGGCGGTCGGAGCCACGTAGGCCTCGCCTCCACGAACCCGAACGATGGATCCGACCACGTCCCCACGGGGTGTGACGATCTGCTTTCCGTTGTCTTCGGGTCCGAACGGACGGACCGTACGTTCCCGCCGACGAGCCGAATCGCTTCCCGAGCGATATGCATAGGTCGTCATAGCGTGTTCTCACCTCGCATGGGGGGGCCGATCGTGAAAACAGGTCTCCATCGACACCGAGGGCATTGATACACGCGCCGTCGCGCAACGCTCTCGTGGGCCTCGCCGATTGGTCCCAGTCGGCACCATCACCGGTCGCGACCAGTCCGGCGGCACGGGCTCTCAGCGACCTCACGATCAGCGAGAGGGAGTCCGCCGGGCTGTTGGGGCTCGAAGGTAGCTCAGCGATCGATTCGGGGGTCTGCCGCAGTTCGAGTGATCTCTCGAGCCTGTCTGACAGTGTTATGGTCGCGTACAGAATCGCCGGGGATCTGAACGCATACCGTATACGCGGCTAGAACTCCGATAGACACCCGTGGTGCTATCGGCGTCCGTACACTGACAACGGACGGGCGGGCTCGTGCGATGCGCCCTCGCTCGCCGGTGGGCGGATCACGTTCAGTCCTCTCGGACCGTGGAGATCGCTTCCCGTGGAGCACTACAGTTCGGGCACACTTCTGGCAGCCCCTCATCCAGTTCGCCCATCTCGCCGCATTCGACACACCGCCACATGAGGTACCCTTCGCCGAACTCCTGCCCCGGTAGCTCCTGAGCCTCGTTCTCGTGGAGCCCCATCGCCTCCGCTTCGAATCCGTCGTCGGTGAGGCCGCTCACGCGCCCCACCGGTCGCCCGTTGCTGTCGTACACTACTTCTCCCGGTTCGATCGACGCACCGTGGATCTCGTTCTCGTCGTCCATACCGTGACGAATCGGTTCGCACGGTTATTCAATCTGTGGGGGAAGATCTGCGTAGAATCCGATCTGCATAATCCGTGAGGGTCGTTCGACCACAGGGAGATGACACATCTCGGTTCGACACCGTGTGTTCGCTCACGAACCGGGTTGGGCAGTCGCGGTAAGTGGTGGACCCCGGATGGCCCGTACTACCTTCCAAACGCCGACGAAAGCTAGTATCCCAGTCCTGTCGAAGGGCTATGATAACAAACAACTCCGACGACACCCGAAAGCTGGGCATCGAATGTGGCGCACTGATCGGAGACCTCGAGGACGAGTCCTACCCGCTATCTCACGGGACGATCCTCAGTCGGTCCGGTGGCCGCGAGCTCGGTCTCTTCGATAACTAGATCCCGCTACGTGAAGTGCCCTCTCCGAACACGAGAGGAGTATGGGGACGCGCAGAGCGTCCGACAGGCCCTGTTCGGTATGGTCAGTGACGAGGTGGTCGGCCGAGAAGGGTACAGCGCCCGTGGCGAGAATGCCACCTACGATGGCGACTCGACCGAGTCGAAATCGTTCTACACCGCGGCGTCGCAGCCGCCCCCAGACAGTCTGGTTTACTTCCGATCGATAGGGGATTTCACAGACACACTCGAGTTAGGCACGCAGAACCCACAGCCTGGTCCGATCTCCCGCCGGTCACGTTTTTGAGTAGGTGTTTGTTCTGCGCGGAGACGAAGACCAACCGACGACTTATCCCTGCTCGACGATAACTCGCGGCATGGAAGTTCGCCCTGCGGAGTCTGACGACCGAGAACGGATCAGAGCGATCACGCGAGACTCGCTGCAATCGTCGTACTCGCTCAGTCCACAGCAGATCGAGACCATACTCGAAGAGGAGTTCAACGACGCATCGCTGGCGGATCTGCTCGACGATGCGGACACGGCAGTGCTCGTCGTCGACGAGACGATCGATGGCACGGAGATGGTTTACGGGTTCATAACCGTCGAGATCGGAACGCAAGCAACGATCCGGTGGCTCCACGTGGATCCGGAGGCGCGGGGCAGGGGTATCGCCACGGCCCTGCTCAGTCACGTTCGCGAAGAGTTCGTCGAGAAACCGATCGCGGCATGTATCCTCGAGGATGCCGTCGAGGGTGGCGAGTTCCTCAAGGGGTTCGGCCTCAAAGAGAGTGACCACGACCAGATAATGGTCGGCGGGGAGGAGTTCGCCGTCACCACGTTCATCGAGGGCGAAGGGACGGAGACGTCGAACGAACCCACAGTCGCGGTCCCCGAGTCCGTCACCGTCGACGGGGACGACCGCCCCGTCGACAAAGACGATCGCATCCCCGGCAGGGAGGCCCCGTTCTTCAAGGTATACGTTGCGGACGATACGGAAGAGGCGTACGGATACTTCTGTTCACAGTGCGGCAGCACGGACGTCTCAGCCGACGGGCTCGACAGGCTCGAGTGCGGGAACTGTGGCAACACTCATCAGGCCGACGAGTGGGACGATGCGTATCTCTGACATGGCTGATGCCGAATGACACACCAGCCGACGAATCCCGGACACTCCGATGTCGACCGGAACGGCTCAGCAGACCCAGTAACTGACGACGATGAGGCGGAGCGGCCCGACCAGCCGACTGTGGACGACCGGAGTGACAACGAGGCTGCACCACAGATCGACGTAGGGGTCCTCATCGCTCATTCACCGGGTGGGGATGTCGAGGCGCTGCAATCGTTCGCCGAGCAGATGGCCCGTGATGGCGTCGAGGAGTTGGCGGCAGCCACGGACGCGGCCTGGCGGGTCCACTGTGCCGAACCGGACCCACTCTCCGACCGTGCTTCCCGACGGCCGTCCGAGTTCCTCGACGAAGCCGCGCTTCATATGGTGAAACGCCCGTACGACCTAGTCGTCGTCGTGACCGACGTGCCCCTCACCACGCGGGAAGAGCGATCCGTCGAGGGACTCGCTTCCCCGCTCGCCCGCGTCGTTGTCGTCTCGACGCGACGACTCCTGCGGACCCACGACCGGGAGGCGGTCAGGGCGCTCGATTCGGCGGCCGTCCGCTGGAACGCTGCGACCCTCCTCGTTCACCTCTTGGGGCACGTGTTTCGCGCGGACCACACCGATGGCGGTGTAATGGCACCGTTCTCGTTCGACCCTGCCCGACGGAGCGTCCCGCCGTTCGATGCGGACATCACGAATCACCTCAGAAGAATCGCCACGCGCATCCCCGAAGAAGACGTTTCGCGAGGGCGGCTCCGACGGCTGTCGTTTCACGCGCTAAGCCTCGTGCGGAACCCGGGTATCGTTACGGCGACGCTGCTGCAGAGTCGCGCACCGCTGCTTCCGTTCTCCCTCCCGCGCCTCTCGACGGCCGCAGTGACGCCGACATTGATCCTCGTGTTCAGTGCCGAGGCGTGGGACGTCGGGCTGAACCTGACCAACCGCACTACGGCACTGTTCGCCATCGGGAGTATCATCGCTGCCGCGGTCCATCTCCTGTACGTCCAGCGGCTATCGTTCCCGCGAGAGCGCAGCCAGGTGATCACCGAACACATGGCGTTGGTAAACGTGACGGTGTTTTTCATCCTCGTCATGGCGATGATGGGGCTCTTCCTCCTCGTCGGATCGATCATGCTTCTGATCGAGTTTGCCGTCTTCCCACCGAACCTGATGACGAACTGGCCGAGCCTCGAGGATCCCACAGTCGGGATTGTCGACCTCGTCCGTGTCGGGGGCTTCATCAGCACGCTGGGTGTGCTTTCGGGCGCGCTTGCCGGCGGAATCGAGAACCGGATGGCGCTCCGGCATCTCGCGCTCTTCGGTGACCGGCCGTAGGCCGTCGACGACGCGTGAGTGGCCGTTGTGGTGCGTGACCCATCGAGGAAAGGCCATCGAGTTGTACACTTTGCAGTGCGTGACCCATCGAAGCGAGACTGTCGAGTAGTGCGCACCCACAGGATTTTGCCACTGTGGGATATCTATAGACCTCATGAGTGCTCATCCAGGGGCGGGTCCCCCCGGTGATGCCGCTCGGGGGACCGTGTCATGAGAATCATCCCGAGATTCAGCCAGTGGCGAGACTGGTTTCCCGTCCCGAACTGGACCACCGGGTTCGACCTGAAACGGTGGGTATTGCTCGACGCTGACCGGATGGCGGTGACAGGGGCGTTGCTCACGGTGGTGTTCGTGACTTTCATGGGTATCGCAACGTTCTGGACATTCGAGATGCAGACGCTACTGACGGACACCTCGACCGTCCAGACGATCCTCAATACGCTCCTGAGCGGGATGATCCTCCTGGTCTCCATCGTCGTCTCGATTAACTCGATTGTCCTCTCACACGACATCACCTCCGTCGAAACCCAAGAGAACCGGATTCAGGGCGCGATAAAATTCCGCCGGAACCTCGGCGAAATGATCGACGACGGGGAGAACCCGTCCAACCCCTCGTCATTTCTCAGGGCTATGTCCCGAATCATCAGTGCCCGTGCAGAGGCGCTCACGAGCGAGTTGGACGGCGTCGAACAGGAGGTCATCGAGGATATCGACGAGTTCGCGGCCTCGGTCTCGGACGCCGCCGAACAGCTCGGGGCAGTCGAGGAGACCTCCGGTGCGGAGTTCGCCGTCCTCTGGAAGGGAATTGGGTTCGACTACGGTTCGCACATCGAACGCTCGCGATTGCTTGGTTCGTCCCCTAACGCCTCGTCGGAAAACTTCGACGACCTCATAGAAGCGTTCGAACTGTTCGCGATCGGGAAGGAATATTTCAAAACGCTTTATTATACGAGGGAAGTGTCACAGCTGTCCCGGACGCTGCTGGTCGTCTCGCTCCCGGCCATCCTGTTCAACGCCTCGGCGATTTTCGCGATCAACGGACAGGTCCTCCCCGACGGCACTTTCCTGGGCCTCCCACCGCTACAGACCTTTGTGGCCGTCGCATTCACCGTCTCCATCGCGCCTTACCTCGTGTTGACCGCGTATATGCTTCGCCTTTCGACCGTCGCGCGGTTGACTGCGTCGGGCGGGATTTTCTCGCTGAACTAGCGGGCATCCGGATGGTTCTCGCTTCGGGTGGCCCTCCGGTCGATGGAGGGGAGTGGCTCGAATGCCGCAGACGGTGTTCTTCATTATTCATGGATCCTCCAGCAAACCGGACCGCAAGCGCCTCGACGACGAGTCCACAGCCGTCGCAGGCGAAGTGGTTGCGCTCGTCGGGATCCAGCCGCGTGTGGGTGGCAGAATCGATACCGATCGTGTAGGCGACTCGTTCGTCCTCCCCTCAGCTATGCGTCCCGCCAGTCTCGGTGCCGGGCGGGGCGTCGAAGGGGCGCAGCCGAGAGCGTCTGCTGCATCGCTCACTCGTCCTCTCTTGGCCTGTCACGGTGGGCGGGGCTTCGAAACCCCCATCGCTCACCGCTCCGCCACCCCGGCGTACACGTCGTCGAGATGTTCCATGCCGACGATCGCAACGACATCGCCGTCCGAACGCAGATCGCGCAGTCGGTCGACCATCCCGTCCTCCCGCGCGGTATCGATGATCCGGGTCGCCTGCGGAACCTCGATCGCGCGGAGGAACGCCCGGCGCTGGTCGAGATGTTGGCTCTCGTGTGACGCCTGCACGAAGGGATTATCCAGGAGCGAACAGTCGTATTCGATGTGCGAGTACAGTCGCAATCGGACGGGCGTGATCGAGCCGACGAACGCGCCGACCCGACACGCCGCAGCGTGGACGAAACTGGACGCGAGATCACACAACACCGTTCGAACGACTCCGGTGGAGCGACGCTTCTCGAAGAGCCGGCGGGCGAGCGAGCGGAGATACTCGCGGTTCGGCGCATCGATCCCGACGACCGACGCGTCGTTCGCGGCGCTGATCGCCGCGCTCATCTCACCGCCGAACCGCGGCGGGACATACCGATCTCGTCCGTACAGCCGAAACAGCGTCACCGCGAGCGGCGGGAGTTCGACGGCGAGGGCGTCCGGAGAGATCGCCTCGAGGAGGCGGGTGACACGAAAGACGCTCGCGGGATGATCGTGGACGACACCGACAAACAACACGGAGCCGAACCGATCAGTGGCGGGGAGACAGCGAATAAACCGGTCGTCGATCCGCGGATCCTGGAACCGCTCGTCGGGGTCGTTCGTGAGATCGGAACACTCGAACATGGTCACTGGAGACGTTCCGGGCCGCTTGGATTTGACCACACCGGTTGTGGGCGCTGGTCACCCATACCCGCGGACTGATAATCACCAGAGAGTATTTCATTCTTGTCTCCGTATCCCCGTTGAGGGTTACACAATGAGCACACGAAGCAATCCCCTCGAAGAGTTAGAACGGTTCTTCGAACGCATGAGCCGCCAGTTCGACGACACACGGATGTGGGATCCGAGCGGATCGCTCGGACGGTTGTCATCGGAGATCGGGACGATGGCGATCGACCTCGTCGACCGAGACGACGAGTTCGTCGCGACCGTCGATATGCCGGGCTTCGACCGCGACGAGATCGACGTTCGAGTCACGGACCACGAGCTCCGGATCGAGGCCGAACACGAGGAGACGCTCGACGAGGAGGAGGAAGGCCGGTACATCCGACGCGAGCGCCGGCGCGAATCGGCCGACCGCTCCATACGGCTCCCCGAGAACGTGAACACCGACAATGTGAAGGCGACGATGAAAAACGGCGTGTTGACCATTACGCTCCCGAAACTCGAAGCCGAGGAGGCGCGGGGGATCGAGATCGAAGACGCGAGCTGATCGAACCGGATGTTCACCGATCGAACCGAGGGCGGCCGACAGCTCGCGGACACCGTTTCGGAGCGCGGGATCGACGCCGACATGATGCTGGCGATCCCACGGGGCGGGCTGCCGGTCGGACAGGCCGTCGCGGATCGACTCGGCGTCCCGCTCGATATCGTCGCCGCGCGAAAGCTCGGCGCGCCGTCGAACCCGGAGCTCGCCATCGGCTCGGTCGCCAGCGACGGAACGGTGTGGCTGAACGACTCGCTCATAGAGAACCTCGGCGTCGATGAGGCGTACGTCGAGGCGACGATCGAGCGCGAACGGGGAGTCGCACGCGAGAAGACCGAGCGATATCGCGGGGGACGGCCGCCCCTCGAACTGGCCGGAAAGACGGCTCTACTGGTCGACGACGGGATCGCGACTGGAGCCACGACGATCGCCTGTATCAGACAGTTGCAAAACGCGGACGCAGAGCGCGTAATCGTCGCGGTGCCGGTCGCCCCGCCGGAAACGGTCGAGCGGCTCCGCGAGGAGGCCGACGACGTCGTCTGCGTCGAAACGCCGGCCTACTTCGGGGCCGTCGGCGCGTTCTACCGCTCCTTCGAACAGGTTACTGACGAGGAGGCGATGGCGCACTTACAACTCGATGAGTGACTGCCGCTTTCCGGTCGAAGTCCGACACCAATCGGTTGAATAAGACACCATTATTCGTGATCAAAACCGCGTGTACAGGTACGTTACCCGAAGTGCTATCGATAGTTCGAAGCACGGGGGCGTACCGACGGTAGCGGGATCCTACTACCGATCTCTTTAGTTGTAGGTGAATATTACCGGACAGAGAGACACGAACTACGCTATAGATAACAACATTATTTCTGTTATGTAAAACAGGCTGAACGCGGATATCGTTGGTGTGAAATCAATATCAACAAGTCGATCGATCACGGGATAGTCTGAGTTCGCATCAGCCGAACACTTTTCTCCCCTGAGAACGCGATGCAACTACACATGCCAGAACAAACCAAACCCCGGACGGTCGAAGCGGTACAGACCACACTGGACATCATCGGGGTGCTCCAGAACCGCGAATCGGCTGGAGTCACCGAGTTGGCGTCTGAGCTCGGCCGGTCGAAGGGGACGATCCACTCGCATCTGGCGACGCTCTTAGAGAACGAATACATCGCCAAACGGGACGACTGCTATCGGTTGAGCCTTCGGTATCTCGAACTCGGAGAAACGATGAAAGAGCGAATTTCCGGATACGACATCGTGGCATCCGAGCTCGACGCACTCGCCGAAAAGAGCGGCGAGCTCGCTCAGTTCGCAACGCACGAACACGGACAGGTAGTCTATCTATACAAAACCAGCGGTGAGAACGCGGTCCAGACGGCTTCATCGATCGGAAAACGCGAGTACATGCACCGCGTTTCGCTCGGAAAGGCGATGTTGGCGTCCATGCCCGACGACCGCGTAGACGAGATCGTCGAGACACACGGATTGCCAACGTCTACAGAGAACACGATCTCGACGCTGGAGGAACTCCATGAGGATCTAGCGACGATCAGAGACCGGGGATACGCCTTCGACGAGGAAGAGAAGATCAAAGGTGTTCGTTGTGCTGCGGTTCCGATCAAATCGAACGGCGAGATATTCGGCGCGATCAGCGTGTCGGGGCCGTCAACGCGGATGGAAGGCGAGTGGTACCGCGAGGAACTGCCGAACATGCTGACCCGATCGGCGAACGTCATCGAAATCAACACCAAGTTTGCGTGAAGCCAAAGGGGAACCATCGAGCTCCACACGTTCGGACAGGACAAACGGCAACCGATGTGCATCGGGACGAAACGACGTACGGCTTCGGGTGGGCGGGAAACATATATATATGTGGACGGACTCAATCGAACCGCATGACAAAATCTCACGAGCAACCGCGGACGACAACCGCCGAGCCGGATTTCGCTCGGAACTACGTCGGCGGATGGACAGAACCGAACGGCGAGACTGAGGAGATAATAAATCCAGCAACCGGTGAAAAGCTCGCACAGGTACGCTACTCGACCGCCGACGATGTGGCAGATGCGGTTCGGACGGCCCACGACGCCTTCGAGGGATGGCGCGATACCTCACCCGTCGAGCGAGTGCAGTATATTTTCAGACTCAAACAGGAGCTGGAGGACCGACAGGAGGAAATCGCCCGTGCGCTCTCGCGTGAACACGGCAAAACCGTCGCCGAGGCCAGTGGAGAGATCCGACGTGGAATCGAGAACGTCGAGGTCGCCGCGGGAATGCCGAACATGCTCAGAGAGGGGAGCGGCGTCGTCGAGGGGGTCGCACCGGAGATGGACGAGTCAGCGGTACGACAACCGCTCGGCGTCTTCACCGCGGTCGTCCCGTTCAACTTCCCGGCGATGATCCCGCTGTGGTTCCTCCCGTACGCCGTCGCGACTGGTAACACGTTCATCCTCAAACCCAGCGAGAAAGTACCACTGAGCTCCCAACTCATCTTCGAAGCGGTCGACGCGGCCAGCTTTCCGGAGGGCGTCGTCAATCTCGTCAACGGCGGCGCCGATACGGTCAACGCGTTGCTCACCCACGACGACGTTGCGGGCGTCTCCTTCGTCGGTTCGACACCGGTCGCCCAGTACATTTACCAGACGGCGGCCGCGGAAGGCAAACGCGTGCAAGCGCAGGGCGGCGCGAAGAACTACGCGGTTGTCACCGGCTCCGCGGTGCTGGAGGAAACCGTGCCGAACATCATCGGCTCCGTGTACGGTAACGCCGGGCAGCGCTGTCTCGCCAACGACGTAGTCGTCGGCGTCGGCGACGTCTACGACGACCTCCGCGAACGATTGCTCGACGCCGTCGACGACCTCGTCGTCGGACCGGGTATCGACGAGGAAACCGACGTCGGCCCGCTCATCACGGCTGACTCGCGCGAACGCGTCCTCGGGATGATCGAGGATGCGATCGACGAAGGTGCCGACCTCGTCGTCGACGGACGCGACTTCGAACATCCTGAGTTCCCCGAAGGGAACTTCCTCGGACCGACGCTTCTGGAGGGCGTCACGACCGACATGGAGATCGCCCAGACGGAGATCTTCGGCCCCGTGCTGTGTCTGGCGTCGGCCGGCGATCTCGACGAAGCCATCGCGATGGTCAACAGCACCGAGTACGGCAACGCCTCCTCGCTGTACACAGAACGCGGGAGTGAGGCCAGACAGTACCGCTACGAGGTGGACGCTGGCAACATCGGGATCAACGTCGGCGTCTGCGCCCCGATGGGCTTTTTCCACTTCGGCGGCCGGAAAGGCTCGTTCTTCGGCGACCTCCACGCGCAAGGCGAGGACGCGGTGAACTTCTACACCGACAAGACGATCGAGATCGAGCGTTACTACAGCTAACGGACGCTTCGATCGTTCGGAAGGGACCCGATCGCGGGCTCGTTCCCGGGTGAGGCCGAGGACGGTGGGGATGTATCTACCACGACCTATGATTCAGTGTTGGGTTAACGTGGACGTGATGTACGAAGACTTCGCTTCGACACTAGCCGCCACCATGTGGGCGGACTACGACGAACCCCCCCAACGGGCGGACGACGGACCGAAGATCGCGAATATGGCCGAAAGCTACTACCAGACGCTTATTTCACACAACATCGGCAGCCCGGTCGCGACCATGGCGACGGCGCGGTCGAGTCGCTCGCTCGCTCCGCGCGTTTTAGTTGGCCGCGTGAGGAGGGAGTCACAAACTCACAAAAGTATTAGTGTGTCAAGACAAGTCATGTGACATGGAACTTTACCGCAGGGAGATACAACAGGACGTCCGCGAACTGGGAGCTCTCGTGGGGGACGTGCTTTCCGAACAGTCGTCCGACGACGCCTTCGGAACGGTCGAGTCACTCCGCACGTCGGCCATCGACTATCGGAACGGCGATATCGACACTCGGGAGCCGATCGAAGAGAGATTGCGTCAACTCGAACCGAAACGAGAACTCGTCGTCGCACGCGCGTTTACTACCTACTTCGAACTGATCAACCTTGCAGAGGAGCGTGAACGGGTGCGTTCACTTCGCGAGCAGTCACAGGCGGGGAGTCCGGACGGCGGCTTGAAAGAAACCGCCCAGGTGCTCTCCGACATGGACGGGAAAGCCGTAGCTCGCGTGCTCGACGACGTGCTCATCGAACCGACGTTCACCGCACATCCGACCGAGGCACGGCGAAAGACGGTAAAGACCAAACTCCGGTCGGTTGCGACGATACTGGAAACGCTCGACGAACGCCTGTTGACCGACGACGAGGAGCGAAGCCTCGAACGCGAACTTGAGGCGGCAGTGACGAGTCTGTGGCAGACCTCTCAACTTCGGGATCGATCACCCGAACCGCTCGACGAAGTGTTGAACGTCCAGTGGTATCTGGAGAACGTCCTCTTCGACGTCGTCGGGGACGTATACGCCGAACTCGAAGAGGCAACAGATGAATCGCGATCGATCCCGAAGCTGTTCGAGTTCCGCTCGTGGGCCGGCAGCGATCGGGACGGAAATCCCCACGTTACACCGGAGGTGACCGAGGAGACGCTCGACAGACAGCGACACGTCATTGTGGGCAAATACCGCGAACGGCTCTCCTCACTTTCGAACGTCCTCAGCCAGGACGAGGCCGAACTCACGCTCGACGACTCGATGCGAGCGTCGCTCGCCGCGGACAAAGAGCGGCTACCGGCCGTCGCCGACGAGGCCGAAACGCGCTATCCGAACGAGCCGTACCGCCAGAAGGTACTGCTCATGTACGAACGGCTCGATCGGGTCGGCGACGTCCGTCCGGGTGGGTACGATGACGTCGAGGATTTGAAAGGCGATCTCGAATCGCTCGCGGCCGAGTTGCGGACGAACGATGGCGACTGTATCGCCGCCGCCCATCTCGATCCGCTGATACGGACCGTCGAAACGTTCGGTTTCAATCTGGCGAGTCTCGACCTTCGGGATCATCGTGAGAACCACACCGAGACGGTCGCGGAAGTTCTCGACCGACAGGGAATCGACTACGAAGGGATGGCCGAAAGCGAACGCACCGAGTTTCTCGCGGATGCGATTCTTCAGTCCCCCCCGCTGGTGGACGTCGACGACACCGACAGCATCTCACCGACGGCGACGCGGGTGCTCGATCGGTTCCGAGCGCTCGCCTCGTGGCACCGCGAATACGGCACCGACGCCGTCGATACGTACTGTATCAGCATGTGCGAAGAACCTTCACACGTCTTGGAGGTACTCTTTTTGGCAAGCGAAGCGGGTATCGTCGATGTCCCCGATTACAGCGGACTCGATATCGTCCCCCTGCTCGAAACCGAGTACGCCCTATCCGGAGCCCGTCGCATCATGGGTACGCTGTTCGAGAACGACGCCTACGCGGCTGCCCTCGATGCGCGTGGGAACACACAGGAGATCATGCTTGGATACTCCGATTCGAACAAGGAGAACGGCTATCTTGCCGCGCGGTGGTCGCTGTACCGCAACCAGAAACGGCTCGGTGAGATCACCGATGACTACGGCATCGAGATGCGGCTCTTTCACGGACGGGGCGGATCGATCTCGCGGGGCGGTGGGCCAATGAACGACGCACTGCTGTCGCTCCCACCCGAGACCGTTACCGGCGAGGTGAAGTTCACTGAACAGGGCGAAGCGATCGCCGAAAAGTACGCCAATCCGACGATCGCCACGCGTGAGCTCGAACAGATGCTCAACGCTCAGATCCGAGCTCGTTGCCGGGCACTCGACCACGATCGGAAGTCGATCGACGAAGAATGGCTGGCCGCCATGGAAACCGCGTCCGCCGCCGCCCGTGAGGAATACCGAGCGCTGCTTTCGGCCGACGGGTTTCTCGAGTACTTCTCGCAGGCGACGCCGATTTCGGTCATCGAAGACCTCAATCTCGGCTCCCGACCGGCCTCCCGAAGCGGTAAGCGCACGGTCGCAGATCTCCGGGCCATCCCGTGGGTGTTCGCATGGACGCAAACCCGGTGTCCCATCACCGGTTGGTATTCGCTGGCGACGGGGCTCGATGCGTATCTCGGTGAGGGGGGCGAGATCGAAACGCTTCGAGAGATGTATTGGGACTGGCCGTTCTTTCGGACGATGCTGGACAACGCGTCGCTGGCGCTGGCGCGAACTGACATGGAGATCGCGGCCGGATACGCGTCCCTGGCCGACGAAGAACCGAGGGAGCGGGTGTTCTCTCGGCTCCGGACGGAGTATCGGCGGGCGGTCGAACTTGTTCGCGAGATCACGGGACGGGAAACGCTCACGAAACGCGGCTGGCTGACCGAAAGTATCGACCATCGAAACCCGTACGTCGACCCGCTGAATCTCCTGCAGATCCAGCTGCTGGAACGGGACTCACGATCGGAGATCGAGGAACGCACGTTGCGGCTGACGGTGAAGGGTATCGCCGCCGGAATGAAGAACACGGGCTGAACTGCCGTTCGGGGTGGACGGTTATCGAGTCTCGGATGCGCCGCGTGGATCGTCGATAGGACTATGCACGTCCGCCCGGCCATCGTTGAGGGCGACCGAGTCACCGATCTCGACGAGCGTGATCGATCTGGGATACTCGAAGCTCCTGACGTGGTAGTGGAGGGCGGTCGGATCGGCCGTGAGCCGCTTCCACATGTCCCAGTGGCTCGGGAGCACCCGATCGAGTTCGAGGGCGTTCGCGGCCTCGATAAGCTGAGTTTCGTCGTTGTACCACTTCGTGCGCGTCGGCTCGTGCGTCTCCCTGTCGGGCATCATCCCGACGGTGCCGAACGCGAGCACGCCGAGATCGATGTTCTGCGAACGAGCGATCGACTCGAACGCCGGCGTGGGTTTCGAATCGCCACCGTGGAAGAACGTGCCGGCCTCGTGGTCGACGACGTAGGTCACCGGATGGGCGGCGTCGGGGTCGTTGGCGGGATGGACGGTGACGGTGAATTCGCCGAGGTCGATCCGGTCGCCTTCCCTGACCGTTTCGATCTGCGTATCGTCGACGTCGTAGTCCGCCGTCCAGCCTTCCGACTCCGTGACGGCGACGCTCTCGTCCGGCCCGTAGAAGGTCGCAGCGGTGTTCGCGAGGATCGGGGCCTGCGAGGGGCCGTGCGCGTGATCGACGTGTTCGTGTGTCGCGAACACCGCGTCGGCATCGAGGACGTCGTCCGGATCGAACGGGATCGGGAGCATCCTGATCGTGCGGGGCGGGTCGCCGGTCCCGAGGTAGGGGTCGATGAAGAGCGTCGTCCCGCCCGAGCCCTTGAGGACGACCCCGTTGCAGCCGAGATACCAGATCCGAACGCCATTGGGGGAGGCGTCCGCGATCGCCGTCGGGAGCCAATCGCCCCAGTCGCTTTCGATCGTCATCAGAGTTCGACCTCGGAGAAGTCGTAGTCGGACTTCGGACTCCAATCGGCATCGAGTACTACTGTACGCATGGATGGATCTGATTAGGGCACTCGACATAATTCTATGGGGAGAGCCCACTCACGTTGTGACGGTGACGTGGCTGAAGACGTTCACGGGATTATAAATACACCACCGAAGTAGGTCGCGAGGATGAATCGATCGCGGACTCCGAGTACATGTACGACCGGTTTCTACAGGAAGTCATCCAAGGAAGGGAAAACCACGTCGAAGAGCGGATCGAGTCGATTCGGACGTTAGCCGAGAACATGAGTGAGAGCGGCTTCCGTACCCGGTATGAACTCGGCGAGAAAGGCGAAGGCGAGCCGGTGTACACGGAATCGGCGACCGGGTGGGGTGTCGTGGTGAATATCGGACGGAACGGGGAGATCGTGTTCAGTAACTCGGCGCACCACCGGCTCGCGATGAGCAAACTACTGGATATCGAGAAGATTCCAACGGTCGTCGTGGTCCGTCACCAGCAGTGGGAAGACGTTCGAAAGGAGCTCCGGGCGGCAGGCTCGTACGAACAACTCGGAGCGATCGCGAAGGAGCATCTCGATCACCCCGACGTCGAGACCATCGTTCCGGAAGACCGGATAGACTAACGAATCGCGTCCCGCTTTTGACCCAGCATCGGCCACAACGGCACGAACGATCGGTCACCGTTCGTTCCGATCACGGGGCCGGCATGGTTCAGGAGCGCCGTTCGGACACGCTCGATCGACCGATATATCCGAAGCGACCCCGACGTGTCTGCCGGCCGTGATCTGGCTTCGTTTGGACTACACGAACGGGCGACGCCGGTGAACGCTCGGGGAGAGAGACGGGGACGAACGTATCTGACAAGCCATTCCGACATAGCCCATATATGTTTATCCAATGAGGATATATTGAAATACAGACAACGAACGCGTTCACCGGTCAGTTGAAACGTGTCCGCACGGCCATGGTAGACACGCAGTCGTTCGGTTCTCGCGGACGGAGATGATTCGAATGCGATGATTTAATACAACAATATTGATATTATTACTTTAGAACGCCACCACGGACGGGTGATATAACAAAATAGTAGTAAGATAAATGAAATGAAAAACAAATACATAACACCGCAACGTCGATTGGTACATAGATGATAACTAATAAAATTTATATTTTTAGAAAAGTATATGTTGAATTTAACTATTTTCTACAATTATTTTAAATGATACGTCTCATATGCGCTGATAAACATCTGGGCTATGGTTTAGTAGATGATAAGTCAAACTTTCAATTAATATATTGTACAGATAAGTGAGTGCCCTCGACGAACGGGGCCGCGTTTCCGCTCCAGAATGCGGTCGAGTGTCGCACGCACGACGGCGGACCTGACACGTCCCGGTCCGAATCGTCGGGCCCGAAGACGAGTTCGACAGCAGGACATCGGAGACGACACCCATCACGCTCGCGCGGACGACCACTGTTTCCGTCAATGGGGGTGGAAACACCTCGCTCAGGATAGCTGAAAACAGGAGACGGGTTCGCGCGGTTACTCCTCGACGAGGAACACGCGGGCCGGGGCCCCCTCGCCGTTCGCCAGGTTCATCGGCACGACCCACGTCGTGAACTCGTCCGGGAGGCCGTCGAGGTTGGCGACGTTCTCGACGATGACGCGGTCGTTCTCACACAGGGTGAAGTGATTCGGCATCCCGTGGTCGCCCGAGTCGATCGGCGTGTCGGTGATGAGCCCTTTCGCCCCGGATTCGACGACGAACTCCGAGACCTCCGGATCGTAGTAGGGGCTTTCGAGGTAGTAGCTCGGATCGTCGATGCACTTGTCGGCCCACCCGGTGTGGACGAACAGATAGTCGTCCTCCTCGATCGGCGACGTGAGCGCCTCCTCGATCGGGGCGAGCGGAATCTTCGTTTCGGGGTCGTCCCAGCCGTCGCCGCGGATGTCGGCGCGTTTCGTCGGTCGGACGAGTTCTTCGAGGTCGAGTTCGGCGATCGGTCGGCCGTCTGGATCGAAGTGGTACGGCGCGTCGAGGTGCGTCCCGACGTGCAGCGTCGTGGTCATGTAGTCGCTCTCGTAGCCGTGGGATTCGTCGTTTCGGACGACGCCACCCTGACGGAAACTCGGTAGTCCAGGGGGTACGGTCGTGTCCTCGTCAACCGGAATGCTGAGATCTCGGAACTCCATACGACACACGCGCGCTCCTCATACAAAAATCGGTCTATCGTGGCAATCGCCACCGGACACCGTACCGGCCGGTCCATGACGCTTCGGCACTCGGACACCCGTTGGGGATGGTCTGACGCGCGAACCCAAACAGTCAATAGCCGTGCGAATGCCCACTCGAGCAATGGGTATCCGTTCGAATCGGACGCTCGAAGCGGCACGAGTGTACTATCTGGTTCTTCTGGTTTCGCTTCTGTGGTTCATGGTGCAGTTTCTCCGATTCGTCTTCCCGCCGCTGTTCGAGACGTTCCAAGCGGTCTACGACATCTCGAACACCGAAACGGGACTGTTGTTCACCTCGATCATGCTCTCGTACTCGGCGGTGCAGTTTCCGTCCGGCATCCTCGGCGATCGGCTGGGGCTGCCGGCCGTGATCATCGGCGGAGCGGCGGTCTTCACCGGCGCGGCACTGTTGGCCGCGCTGAGTCCGACGTTTCTCGTCTTGACGCTCGCGGCGATGTCGATCGGCCTCGGAACCGGCCCGCACAAGACGGTCGCCATCCCGCTGCTCTCGCGGCGCTACACCGAACATCCGGGACGCGTGTTGGGCGTGATGGACACCGTCGGCCAGTTGGGCGGGATGACGGCTCCGCTCGTCGTGATAGCGCTGACGAGTGTGTTCGTCTGGCAAAGCGTCTTCGTACTCGGAGCGGCGGTCAGCGCTACGTTGGCGCTTTTGTTTTATCGGGCGGTCCGACGCGATCCCTCGCTCGACGTCGACCGGCCGTCGCCGAAGCGACGTGATTCGAAGGCCGATGGCGATGGGCCCTCGTACCGAGCGGTCTTCGCCGATCGACGGTTGCTCGCGTTCGTCCTCGTGACGGTGCTGTTTACGTTTACGTGGAACGGGGTGTCGTCGTTTTTACCGCTTTTTTTGGCCACAGAGAAGGGGATTCCAACGGGCACCGCAGGCGTTCTCTACAGCCTCCTATTCGCGATGACGTTCAGCCAGACGATTACCGGCGAGTTGGGCGATCGTGCCGGAAAGCTCACCGTTTCGGTCGCGCTGTTTGCGACCATGTCGGTCGGGATCGTGGCGCTGTTGACGGCGAATTCGATCGTCGCCCTCATCGGTGCGACGGTCGTGTTGGGTCTCGGCTTCCACGGCTTTCGGCCCGTCAGGGACGCCTATCTGATGGAGATAATTCCGAAGGGCGTCGGCGGTGGGACGCTCGGGGCGGTTCGAACATTCATGACCGGGATCGGCGCGTTGGCACCTGCGACGATCGGGGTCCTCTCGGACGCGGTCGGATTCGTTTCGGCGTTCGTATTTCTCGGCTGTACCACGGCTGTCGCGGGAGCGGTGACGTTGGTGCTCCGATGAGGGCTCCGGGACCGAGGGGCATCGGCGGGCCCCAGAACAGATTTACGTGTAGAAACGCATGTGGTTCGATATGAACGAACAATCGACGTCACGGACGGTCGGATCGGACCGGACGCTGTTCGGCATCCTCGAGGCGCTCGTAGAGCTCGACGGAGCGACGGTGACGGAACTCGCCGGCGAACTCGGCGTCGCAAAGAGCACCGTCCACCAGCACCTGGCGACGCTCTTCGAACTCGGCTACGTGGTCAAAGACGACGGTGAGTACAACGTCGGTCTCCGATTTCTAACGATCGGCGAGTACGCAAAAGAGAGACACGCAGCGGTGAAGCTCGTCCGACCGATGGTCGAGCAGTTGGCGGCAGAAACGGGCGAACGGGCCCAGTTTTTCGTCGAAGAACACGGGCAGGGGATCTACCTCCACACGGTGACGGGCGAACGAGCGGTTCAAGCAAACCGCCACACGGGCGAACTCCGGTATCTACACTCGAGCGCGGGTGGGAAGGCGATACTCGCCCGGATGGACGAGTCGGCGGTCGAGACGGTGCTCGACGAGCACGGGCTTCCCGCCGAAACCGAACGGACGATAACGGATCGGGAGACGCTGTTTTCGGAGCTCAAGTCGACCCGCGAACGTGGATACAGTATCAACAAAGAGGAGTCGATCACCGGGCTGTGGGCGATCGGCGTGCCGGTCGTCGTCGACGGAGAGATGGTGGGCGCGTTCAGCGTGTCGGGGCCCCGCCACCGGCTCGAGAACTCCGGTATCGACGAGGACCTCTCCCGTCTGCTGCTCGCGACTGCCAACGAACTCGAGATCAAACTCCAGTACGACGAATCGTAGCGGGCGAATCGTTGGATCGTCCTCAGCAGTCCGTTTCATCGGTATTTTTATCTCACGGCCTGCGAAGCTAGCCAGCATGAGTCAGACAGCAGCGCTCGCGAAGTTCGTAGCCGAGAGTTCCCTCGATGACGTGCCGGAGCCGGTCCGCGAAAAGGCGACCGAGGCGATCGCCGACCTCGTCGGGGTCGCGATATATGGATCACACCACGAGGTCGGCGAGAAGGTCGCCTCCTACGTCGAGACGGCGTCGCCGGGAACCGACGCGACCGTCCTCGGGCGCGGGACTGCGAGCCCGTCGGGCGCTGCGTTGGCGAACGGCTCGTTCGGCCACGCGGTCGATTTCGACGACACGTTCGAGTCGATCGTCCTCCACCCCACCTCACCAGTCTTTTGTGCCGCCCTGGCCGCCGCAGAGGCCGACGGAGCGACCGGCCGCGACGTACTCGAAGCGTACGTGCTCGGGATCGACGTCGCCTACCGGACTGGCCACGCGACGTATCCGAGCCACTATGATCACGGCTGGCACAGTACGGGAACGGTGGGTACGTTCGGCGCGACCGCCGCCGCTGCGTCCGTGTTCGACCTCTCGGCGGAGCGGATCCGACACGCGTTCGGGATCGCGGCCTCCGCGTCCTCGTCTTTGAAGAAGAATTTCGGGACGATGACGAAACCGCTTCACTCGGGACACGCCGCGCAGATGGGGGTTCGATCGGCGCTGCTCGCAGCCGAGGGGTTCACCGCAGATCGCGAGATCTTCGGAGGGAAATTGGGCTACGGTAACGTGATGACTCCCGGTGGCGAGTACGACCCCGACGAACTCACCGCGGGGTTCGACGGTGGATGGGCCGTCATGGATCTGGGCTACAAGCCGTATCCCTCGGGCGTCATCACACACGCGGCGATGGACGCGATGCGTGAGATCGTCGTCGAGAACGACCTCGATCCAGACGACGTCGAGTCGGTCACCGTCGCGCTCGACGAGGCCGCCTCGGAGATGCTCCACCACGAACGTCCCGCGACCGGCCTCGAAGCGAAGTTCTCGATCGAGTTCTGTCTCGCCGCGATCCTCAGGGAGCGCGATCCGGGCGTACACGAGTTCACGACCGGATACGTCACCGACGACGAAACCCGGAACCAGACCGCGAAGGTCTCGCGGGCGTTCGAGCCGAACCTCTTCGGCGGGAGCTTCGCGAACTACGCCGCCCGCGTATCGGTGACGACGCGGGACGGAACCGAACACGCCGTCGAGGAGAAGTACGCCCCTGGATCGCCGAACAACCCGTTATCGGAGGATCGACTCCGAGCGAAGTTCGACGAGTGTGCGGCCGCCGTCGTCAGCGACGAGGAGGCCAATACCGCCTACGACGCGATCCGATCGCTGGAAGAGGAGGGCTCGCTGGAACGACTGCTCGACGCCGTCGGGAACTGATGGGAGAGTATCGTAAGGTCCGTAGCTACCCGGCGACGAATCGAAAGAGACCGCCGAAAGGCGGGGGTAAGATCCTCGACCAGCGACGATTATCGCTATCAGGGTTCGACTCCGTGTCAGTGCCCCACGACTGAACCCGTGGGCATCCCCGTTGATTGTTCGTGAGCTGCGGTCGTGTGGCGTTCGGTCGTATCGAATCGTAATCTCACAGTACACCCGGCTTTGGCGGCGTCGAAACCCGCGTTGAACGGGCCGCAGTCTCGACGTGTGGAACCGTCCGTTTCGATCAGCCACAGCGAGTGGCGCAAAACGGCGCTGAGGAGGCGGGTGATGGACAGCCGTCGGGACACGGTCGAGCGCGACGCGAAAGCGGGAGAGTATTCGTCTTGAGCGAACACGTTGCCCGACAGCGTCCCTGGATACTAACAATCATAGTTTTGTTATGCCTTCGGGGGGCGAGAAACAGCAAATACGGAGACGATCGAGCTCCCACAGCGCCACGGTAGTTCGCCGCTGACGAACAGTTCTGGACACCGCCGTCGACGGCGATCGAATCTCGGCGCGTTCCGTATTCGGGACTGATATGTTATATATATAAATTTAATAGTATAATAAGTTACTTAGTACAAGATAAATTACAATATAGATTAATAAATATATTGTATTTATACGTGGATATATCCGGTTAAAATATTTTAAAATTAAGTTATTAAAATTTTTAATTGATATTATTAGTGAATATAGTACTAAACGAAATGAGCATATATTATATTTTTCAGATATAATATCTGTTATATATTAAATCTTATATTTAATGGCAGGTTCAGATCATCCGACGAGATCGCCTATCAACGGAGAACAGTTCGAAGAGGGAGGGTGGCGAAATCGATTGTAGTGGGATGCGCCCACAGAACTCTCCGACCGATTTATATTCGCGCTGGGAGCGTATCGGGTATGGCAACTGATCTACTGTTACCGATGGTATCGGAGATGGACGACGCCAAACTCGCGACCTGGGCGGAGGACCTGGGTTACGACGGCCTCTGGCTGGGCGAGTTGTGGGGCGCGAGTTCGATCGTCCGGTTGACAGAGATCGCTACAGCGACGGAGGGGATCGATCTTGGAACCGCGATCGCCAACGTCTTTTCGCGGACGCCCGCGCTGTTGGCGATGACCGCGGCTTCGCTCGACGACGTCTCCGGCGGACAGTTCCGACTCGGCGTCGGCACCTCGACGAAGAAGGCCATCGAGGACCTCCACGGCGCGGACTGGGACGACCCTAACCCCGTACGGCGGGCCCACGAGACGATCGAACTGACGAAGAAGTTCCTCGGCGACGAGGGGCGCGTCGAGTACGACGGCGAGATCTTCGACGTGCAGGATTTCCCATCTCTCGACACCGACGTGCCGGTGTACCACGCCGCGTTGGGGAAGGCAAACCGCCGCGTCGTCGCCCGTCTCGCCGACGGCTGGATCCCACACAACGTTCCGTTCCCACTCCTCGACGAGCAGTTCGAATACATCGAAGAACACGCCGAGCAGGCGGGCCGCGACGTGACGATCGACGTCGCCCCGTACGTGCCGAGCGCGGTCGCCGACGACTCCGAGACGGCCAAAGACGTCGTCCGAGGCCACATCGCATACTACGTCGGCAACGGGAAGGGCTACGAGAACGCGGTCGGCGAACTGTTCCCGGACGGGGCAAGCGCCGTCGCGGAAGCGTGGCGCGGCGGCGACCGCGGCGAGGCCGCCAACGCGGTCACCGACGAGATGGTCGAGGCACTCGGCGTCGCCGGCACGCCCGAGGAGGCGCGCGAGCAGTTCGACGCGATCGCCGACATCGACTGCGTGACGCGGCCGATGGTGACGCTACCGAGCAACGCCGACGAGGAGACCGTCGAGCGAACGATCGGAACGCTCGCTCCGGGAAGTTACTAGAACGAACCGTTCCCGATCCGGAGGTCCACTGCGGCTGTCGACGGACGTCCGACGACGTGACAGCACTGCTCCTGCTGTGTTTATGTCCTCACGAAACCATAATGGATCTACACTATGAGCCCAAAAGCACATATCGACCGAACCCACGAGCTCGCCGAAGCGGTCTTCTCGAACGTCCTCAACGGGCGCGAGACCAGCCGTCTCGACGAGTACTACGCCGCCGACTGTCGGTTCTACGGGATGACCGGGGCGGAGGCCATCGACATCGAGGAGTACGCCTCGTTCCTCGAGATATACTTCGAGGCCTTCCCCGACCTCATCTTCGAACTCGACGAGATAGTCGCCGAGGACGGGACGGTGGCCACGCGATGGACCGCCACGGGGACTCACGAGGGGCCTCTCATGGACATCGCTCCGACCGGCGAGTCGGTGAGCGTCTCCGGGATGTCGTTTCAGCACATCGAGGACGGTAAGATCACCGCGGTGTACAGCAACCAGGACATGCTCGGACTGCTCCGGCAGCTCGATGCGATCCCGGACTCGCCCGGGAAGGTCGTCCGACTGCTGGTCGGGCAGATGCGAAGCCGGCTCTCAAACCGCTAGCTCGAGGGGAGCCGACCGTGATACCACCGCTCTTCCGACGATGCCCCGACTGTGGACACCTCGCTCGGAGCCGCCGGTTCGCTCTCGTCGACGACGGGGGCCAGTATCTCGTCGAATGTCCGCGGTGTGGACACCGATTCGAGCCGATCGAGAATCCATGGCTGAACTGAGCGGGGCGGTACACCGCCCTGCTCGGCGATCGGCATCGATTAGTTTCGCCGTTTCGCAGTGACCTCTATGCACCCGACAGTCGAGGAATTCCGTCGCCAAGCGACCGAGCGGTACGGATACAGTGGCGAAATCCGCGAGTTCGAGACTGGGACCAAAACCGCACAGGCGGCGGCAGAGGCGCTCTGCTGTGAACGCGGACAGATCATCAAGAGCATGATTATGCGAGTCGACGACGAGTTCGTCCTCGTGCTGACGAGCGGTGACCACCGCGTCGACGAGACGGCGCTCGCCGAGGCGTGCGGCGTCGATCCGAGCGACGTAGCGACGGCGAGCAGCGACGAAGTGAAAGCAGTGACCGGCTGGAGTATCGGGGGCGTCCCGCCGTTCTGTTACGAGCGGGACATCGCGGCGCTCGCCGATCCGACGCTGCGATCGTACGACGAGCTCTGGGGGGCCGCGGGCACGCCCAACGCGATGCTGGCGGTGCCGGCGGCCGAACTCGTCGAGTTCACCGATCCGCGGTTCGTCGACGTGCACGCGTGACGCTCAAGCCGAATCCGCGAGATCGAGGGCGGCGTTGGCCAGCGTGTTTGCCGAGGCATAACAGTCGTCCCAGCTGGTGTACTCCGCTTCGTTGTGGCTTTTCCCGTCTTCGCTGACCGCGAACACCATACTCGTATCACAGACGCTCGTCATGTGCGTCGCGTCGTGACCGGCACCGCTGAAGATGCGCATGCTGTCGTAGCCGAGGTCGTCAGCCGCCGACTGAACGGCATCGACGCACTTCTCGGAGAAGTCAACACTGGAGACGTCCATCCGCTGTTCCCACTCCCAGTCGACGCCCTCGCGCTCGGCGGCCGTTTCCGCTTCCATGAGGACGCGGTCGACCGCCTCCTCGATGATCTCGTCGTTCGGGTCGCGGAAGCCCCAGGTGAACGTCACCTCCTCGGGAATAATGTTGATCGAGTTGGGCTTGGCGTCGATGTATCCGACCGTCCCGACCGTCCGGTCGCCGAGCGTCGAGGGGATTCGTCGGATCTGCGTGATGACGTCGGCCGCGGCGACGAGCGCGTCCTTGCGGTAGTGCATCGGCGTCGGCCCGGAGTGATCGGCCTCGCCGTAATAAGTGATGGCACCCCAGTTGAAACCGACGATACCCGTCACGACGCCGACGTCCTTGCCGTTCTCCTCGAGGTACGGCCCCTGTTCGACGTGTAGCTCCAAGTACGCCTCGTAGTCGTCCTGCGGTTCGGCCGGAACGTCACCCTTGTAACCGATGCGTTCGAGTTCCTCTTCGAGGCTGGTACCGTCCTCGTCAGTCTTGGCGTACTCCTCCTCGATATCGTGTGCTCCCGCCCAAACGCCTGACCCCTGCATTGCGGGCTGAAAACGCGATCCCTCCTCGTTCGTCCAGTTGACGATTTCGATCGGATGGGCCGTCTCGATCCCCTCGTCGTCGAGCGTCCGGAGCAGCTCCAACACCGAGATGACGCCGAGCGCACCGTCGTAGATACCGCCGTAGGGTTGGGAGTCGAGGTGTGAACCGATCATGACCGGATCGGCGCTCGGGTCGGTGCCCGACCGGCGCGCGAACATGTTGCCAAACGCGTCGACGCGGACGTCCAGTCCCAGTTGCTCGAGTTGTTCGGTAAACCAGTCGCGTACCGCTTTGTCCTCGTCGGAGAGCGCGAGCCGGTGGAGGCCGCCGTTTTCCGTTCCACCGATCTCCGCCTGTTCTTTCATCGTAGATACAAATCGCTCCTTGTCGAGTTGGACACGCATACATACGAGTTTTAGATACACTCTTATTAACTTTTGTTCCGGTGCAAACACGTCGCTTCCGGTCGACTGTCCAGGTCGCCAACGTGAAAAAAACTCCCGCGAGGAATATCTGACGACGGTTACGACTCGTCCGGCCACCGCTCGATGTAGATCGTCTTGTCAGTGTAGAAATGAATCATGTCCTCACCCTGTGCGTGGAGGTCACCGAAGAACGAGTCCTTTCGGCCGCCGAAGTGGAAAAAGGCCATCGGAGCGGCGGTGCCCGCGTTGACCGCGACGTTCCCGACGTCGGCCTGGTGACGGAACTTGCGCGCGTCGGAGCCGCGACCGGTGAAGAGACTCGCCGCGTTCCCGAAGTCGCTGCGGTTCATCACGTCGATGGCCTCGTCGATACCCTCGACGGGCAGCAGACCCATCACCGGTCCGAATATCTCCTCTCTCGCGATCCGCATGTCCGGGTCGACATCGCCGAAGACGGTCGGAGCGAGGAAGTTCCCGCCTTCGTACCCCGGCACGTCGACGTCGCGACCGTCCAGCAGGAGTTCGGCACCCTCGTCGATGCCGCTGGCGATGAACTCGCGTACCCGCTCCTCGTGTTCGGGACTGATGAGCGCGCCGATGTCCGTCCCATCGTCCAGGCCGTCACCGACGACTTTCGATCCCGCTTCCTCGAGTACGAGCTCGACGAACTCGTCGTAGACGGACGCCTCGACGAGAATATTGTCGTTGGCGAGACAGCGCTCGCCGCCGCAGGCGAGCGCGGAAGACACCGTCTTCTGGGCCGCGAAGTCCAGGTTGGCCGTCTCGGTGACGATGACGTGGTTCTTCGCGCCGCCCTGGGCCTGCACGCGCTTGCCGTTTTTCGCCGCGCGCTCGTAGATCGCTTTGGCGACCGGGGTGCTCCCGACGAACGACGCGCCCGCGATACCGTCGTGGTCGAGGAGACCGTTGACCGTGTCGACGCTCCCGTGAACGAGCTGGACGACACCGTCCGGAAAGCCGGCCTGATCGATGAGTTCGAAGATGCGCTGGGCGACGACCGGATCCTGTTCGCTCGGCTTCAGAATGAACGCGTTTCCGGTCGCGACCGCGTACGGAAGGAACCACAGCGGGATCATCCCCGGGAAATTGAACGGCGTGATTGCGGTGAAGACGCCGAGGGGTTTCCGAACCGCCGTCTCGTCGATTTCGGGGGCGGCGTTGGGGAGATGCCCCGCCTGCATCATCGACGGGATCCCGCAGGCGACCTCGACGTTCTCGATACCACGGCGGAGTTCGCCGCTGGCCTCGCCGCGCGTCTTGCCGTGTTCGCGAACGAGCACCTCGGCGAGTTCATCCTGGTGTGCTTCGAGCAACTGTTTGAGTTCGAAAAGCGGCTGGATGCGCTCCTCCACGGCGGTGGTACTCCAGGTCTCGAACGCGTCCTGCCCGGCTTCGACTGCGGTGTCGATGTCGCTTTCGGAACTGAAACCGACGTGCGAGAGCGTCTCGCCCGTCGCCGGGTTGACGATATCCCGTCCGCCGTCGCCGGTCGGTGACTGCCACTCGCCGTCAATGTAGTTCTGCACGTCCTCCCACGGGGGGACAGTATTCAGCGTCATACTTTGAAGACAGACACTTCGCGTTAATAAGTTTTTGTTATGATTTCCGACTATATCGGCATAATCGAAATTCTATCCCCAATAGGAGAACGATCATAGAACACCGTACGACAGATTGCCAGCACAGGAGAAGATTGACCAATTTTAATAGTGTACCAAGTCGCGCCGTCGGCGACAACGGCGAACCAACCGCTCGTATCGTCGTACCCGCTTTTGTATAGGGCACTCGCAACCTCACGACGCCGGTTCCGGGGAAAGACAGCGGACTCGAACGGTTTGTTTCGGGTCGGAGTGGAAAACGGGGCGGCTACCGGGAACCCGAACTCACTCGTTCATCGCAGAGTCGGAGATCTCAAGCGCCTCGTCAAGTGCCTCGACAGCCTCGTCGACCTCGGCTTTACCGATGGTCAGCGGCGGCGTGACGACGATCGTGTTGACCGAGGTGTAAAAGTAGACGCCGTTCTCGAGCGCGTGTGCACCGACTTCGTCGAGGACCGTTTTTTTGCTAGATACCTTGTCGCTGCGCTTTTCGAACGGAACACGTTTCTCCTCGCTCCGGGTTAATTCAAGGCCCTGATGGAGGCCAATGCCCCGTCGCTCACCGACACTCGGGTGTCGCTCGGCGAGTGACTCCAGTTCGGAGCGCAGGTATTCGCCGACTTCACGCGCGTTCTCGACGAGGCCCTCCTCCTCGTAGGTCTCGATGGCTGCGACACCGGCGGCACAGGCAGTCGGGTGACCGGCGAACGTGTGGCCGTGGTTGAGCAGGTTGTCCTCGAAATACTCACCGATCTCCTCGGTGACCGTCGTCGCAGCCAGCGGCTGATACGATCCCGTCAGCCCTTTTGCCATCGTAATAATGTCGGGCTCGGCCTCATACAGCGTCGAGGCGAACCACTCGCCGGTGCGGCCAAATCCGGTCATTACCTCGTCGCAGATGAGCAATGCGCCGTGGTCGTGTGCGATCTCCTGCAGTCTCGGCAAGTAGTCGTCCGGCGGCGTCAATACGCCGTTGGAACCGACGAGCGGTTCGACCAACACGGCTGCGACGGTTCCGCCTTCGAGTCCGAGCATCTCGTCGATGTATTCCAGGCTTTCGTCGGGATCCAGACTCGACCCATAGGCGTACGGATCCGGTCCTTTCACCATACCTGGCACTTCGGGGTGGATCTCGGGACCCTGAGCGACGCGCCGGGGATCGCCCGAGGCGGACAGCGACGCGGCGGTCGCACCGTGATACGAGCGGTACCGTGAGAGGATCTTGTGCTTCCCGGTGTAGGCACGTGCGATCTTGAAGGCCACCTCGTTGGCCTCGGTGCCGCTCGTCGAATAAAACGTCTTTTTGAGCGAGCCGGGGGTGATTTCGGCGATTTTCTCCGAAAGGCGCGCCCGTGGCTCCGTCGACCAACCGGGGTTTACGTACGGTACGGTTCGAATCTGTTCGGCGACCGCATCGCAGACGCGCTCGGCGTCGTATCCGAGGCTCGTACAGACGTACTGGCTGCTGAAGTCGAGAATGGAATGGCCGTCCGCGGTCACGATCCGAGGCCCCACCGTATCGGCGATCTCGGTCGGGTTGAAGTCCCGCTGACGCGTCCAGGTACCGAGCGTGTACTCGCGGTCGAGCTGTTCGATTTCGTTTTTTTCCGATTGTTGAGTCGCCATGTCGGTATATTGTAAGGAACGGCTAAGAAACTTTTGTATAATGTCCTGGTTGATCCTCGAATCATCCCTCTCCGTTCAGACGACGCCCGTAGAACCCGGAATACGTTTTAATATACGAATGAAAACGTCACGGGCGGCCCGCGGTTTTACCGAGTGCAGGGAGAATGCCCCGGGGCTTGACCCCAAGGTACGTCACCTGATACAGTACGCGGTCGAACCGTGATCGAACGAAAACCAGAGGAGGGTCGGCGGGACCGGGGCGCAGATTCACCGACGCAAACCGCCGACGAGTAACTCGACGTTTCGGAGCAGCTAATGTGTTGAATCTCGGCCACTCCGGGATAAAAGTCGCCGTCAAGACAGCCCGGTGGCTCAAAGACGTCCAACTCACTCGCAGGGCCGACGACGATATCGATTGAAAACCGCTGTTTGAAGGGCGAGCAACTGGTTGATACCCTATGAGCGAGACACGACAGACGATTCGGGAACTCGACGAAACTGATCTTTCGATCCTCGAACGCGTCGAAGACGACTTCGACGTGAGTCTCGAGACCCTGGCCGAGGAACTCGACCTTTCGAAGTCCGCAGTGCACTATCGGTTGAGCAATCTCAAAGAAAGCGGAGTCATCCAGGGGATCACGGCCGACGTCGATCCGCTCGCGTTCGGGCTCGAACTCGTCGCCATCACGGACGTCTCCGTGACCCACGAAGCCGGCTACTCGGAGGAGCTCGGCACGGAGCTGATGTCGCTGCGAGGCGTCGAGCAGGTGTACTACACGATGGGTGACGTCGACTTCGTCGTTATCAGTCGCATCCAGACGCGCGACCAACTGAACGATCTGATCAACCGCATCGTCGCCGTCGAGGGCGTCAACGAGACGTCCTCCAAATTCGTGATGGAGGAGTTCGACAACGAACGAAAAGTGATCGACAACCTCACCGAGCAGGCCCGGGAGACGGTACTCGAACCGTCCGGCTAGGTCACTCCGGTGAGGCCTTCGCGGCCGCGACAGCGTCGATGACGTCCTCCATGTTGTCGGTCAACGGATAGACGACCGGTTCGCTACAGCCCGCCTCGCAGTAATCGCGGAGCCGTTCGATGACGTCGTCTTTCGTACCCGTCGCGACGATGTTCCGGACGACGTCGTCCGGAACGTGTTCCGCTGCGCGTTCGATATCCGCCGCTGTCGCCGGCCAGTCGAGTTCCTCTTTCACGAGTTGGGCGTTCTCCTCGGAGATCCCCGACGCCTTCGTGATATGGGGCTGCTGGCCGATATACTGGGTCGCGAGTCCCCGGGCCTCGTCGAGTGCGACGTCCACATCCTCGTCCATCGATACCGCGATGAGCTGTGGTCGATCGACGTCGTCCATCGACCCGTCCTGTTTTTCCACCCCTTTTTTCAGGCGTTCCAGCCCTTTGATGTTGTGCTCCGGTGGTATCAGGTAGTTCATGAAGATGCCCGAGACGATACCGTTCCCGACGAGTTCGCCCGTCATTTGGTGCATCGTCTCGCCGGTGGCACCGATGTAAATAGGGACGTCCCGGGGGTCGGCGTCGGAGCGAACGAGGTCGAGTTCGATGTCCTCGACTTGAATCTCGCTCCCGTCGTAGGTCACGTTCTCCAGATCGAGGAGTTTCCGGAGCACCGTGCAGTACTCCCACATGTGTCGGAGGGGGTTGCCGCGGTCGATCCCTACCTTGCTGGCGAGTGGGTCCCACCACGCTCCGATACCGAGTTTCATGCGGCTGTCGGAGAGTTCGTCGAGGGTCGAGAACGTCTGCGCCATCAGTGCGACGTTGCGGGTGTAACAGTTCGTCACTCCGGGGGCGAGGTCGATCTCGTCTGTGACCTGCGTGTACGCACCGAGAACGGTCATCGCATCGCGGACGAGCCGCGATTCCCCCTGCCAGACGGAGTCCAGCCCCGCCTCCTCGGCGTACTGTGCGTAGTGAAGTTCGTCTTCGATAGACGGCCGTTCCCAGTTCCAGATACCGGCGCGGGTGAATTCGCGGTCGAAGGACATCAGTAGCCCTCCGTCGTCGCGGAATCGATTAAATAGCCCACCCTATTGGAGGCGTTTATTGTTCGCATACTCCGAGAATTTCGGACACGTATTGTATAAATGTATGGGTGGTTTCCCGACGAGTTCGGACTCCGTGCCGTCGACTAGCGCCATCACCTCATCGTCGACCTCGTAGACTGGCCGCGACCGGACCGGGCGAACGGATACTGTTGACCCGACAGCACACCCATTTTTGTAGTAGTGTGTCAAAATGGAACCAAAGCAATGTCAAGCACACCCAACCAGAGTGACATCCGCATCGGCGTCGACGTCGGTGGAACGAACACCGACGTCCTGCTCGTCGACGGAACGGAGACGCACACGTACAAAGTACCCACGACTGACGATCCGTCTGAATCGACGGTTCAAGGGGTCGCTGAGGTCTGCGAAGAGGCCGACGTCGACCCCGGTTCGGTCGGGCAGATACTTCACGGCACGACCGTTGCAACGAACGCGCTCATAGAGTATGAGGGTGCGACCACCGGTATGCTGACGACGGCGGGCTTCCGGGACGTCATCCACATCGGTCGACACCGGAAACCGCACAACTTCTCGCTCCAACAGACGGTCCCGTGGCAGGAGCGCCCGATCGTCGAACGCCGCCATCGAAAGGAGATCCCCGAGCGCATCCAACCACCCGGCGAGACGGTGACGCCGCTCGACGAGGACGCCGTCCTGGAGGCGACGGCAGAACTCGTCGCGGATGGGGTAGAATCCGTCGCAGTCTGTTATCTCCATTCGTATATCGACCCGACACACGAACGGCGAACCAAGGAGCTCATCGAAGCGGAGTTTCCGGAGCTGTCGGTGTCGACGTCGAGCGGCGTCGTCGCGCAGTTCAGGGAGTTCGAACGCTTTACCACCACGGCCATAAACGCGCGGCTCGAGCCGGTGATGTCGACGTATCTCGAACGCCTCCGCGACCAACTCACCGATCGAGGCTTCGATTCAGAAGTGCTGGTGATGCAGTCGAACGGCGGCCTCGCGAGTTTAGAACAGGTGCGACGGATGCCGGTGACGACGCTCGTCTCCGGGCCGGCGGCGGGCGTGCTCTCGGCGGAGTTCGAAGGGCAACACGCGTCCGAAGACCGACTCATCGCGCTTGACATGGGCGGGACGAGCGCGGACATCTCGGTCTATCCGGGGCGCGTGCTCGAGCGCGACCCGCGAGACAGCAAGGTCGGCGGCTACCCGACCATCGTTCCGATGCTCGACATCGAGACCATCGGGAGCGGCGGCGGCTCGATCGCGTGGCTCGACCGCGCGAAGGGGTTCAACGTCGGGCCGAAAAGCGCCGGGGCCGATCCCGGCCCGGCCTGCTACGACAGGGGCAACGACCAGCCGACGGTGACCGACGCGCAGGTCGTCCTGGGACGTATCGACCCAGAGACGTTCCTCGGCGGCGATCTCGACATCAAGCCCGCCCGGTCGCGAGAAGCCATTCGGAAGTATCTCTGTGATCCCCTCGATCAGGAACGCTTCGCCACTCCCGAGCGGGCCGCGCTGGCGGTACTGGAACTGGCGACGGTCAACATGTATCGCGCCATCCGCGAACAGACCGTCCAGCGCGGGTACGACCCGCGGGAGTACACCATGGTGGCCTTCGGCGGTGCCGGGCCGATGCACGCCGCGGACATCGCCGACGAACTCGACGCGTCGAAGGTGCTCGTCCCGCCGTCACCGGGGATCGCCTCGGCCCGGGGATTGCTTACCGCCGACGTGCAGTACGATTACCAGGTGACGCTCAGCCGCGACATCACCGACGTGGACGGCGACACCGTCGACGAACGGTTCGACGAACTCGAACGACGCGGCCGCGAACAACTGGAACGCGACGAGATCCCCCCGGAGACGATGGCGTTCGAGCGTTCCGTCGACTGTCTCTACGAGGGACAGGGCTACGAACTCAACGTCGCCTTCGACGGAACGGACGGCGACTGGCAACAGCGCATCCGCGAACGCTTCGAGGCGAAACACGAGGCCGAATACGGCCACTACTTCGAGGCGGATCCGGTCGAACTGCTCAACCTCCGGGTCAGTTCTGT
>NZ_JAWODL010000039.1:0-3454 GCF_046483325.1 Natronomonas sp.
TGGTCCGCCCGTTCGAGCGCCCGCTTTTCGAGCCGCTTGACGACCCGTTTAATCACCGGTGCTGCGGCGCTGTCAACGTGGTCGAACCGAGAGTATCCCAGGTCGTGCATATCGAGAACGTAGTTATCGACGCCGGCCAGCGTCCCGACACCGGCCAGCGTCGAGTGCTCTAACTGGAGAGTGGCGTTCCGCCTGTTGGCTTCCCGTGCGGCCGTTCGCGCCACTTTCGCGGCTCGTGCAACCGAGACTGACGGCGAGTCGACGTAGATACACTCGACGGATTCGAGTCGGTCCGGGACGGAGTCCGAAGGTGTCGGTGCCACGAGCGTCACGTCGACACCGCGCCCGGCCAGACCGCCGGCGAGCGCCGAGACGCGCTCGGTGCCTCCGCTCGGTTCCCCCATGTCACCGCCGTGGCCGATACAGAGTCGCATTCAACCCCACCCCCCGACACGCCAGGAGAGACGAACCACGCCTGCGCCGCCGAACTCCGCTTTCTCACGCCTCATAGCTGCGTGATCCCCTCGTTGACGGCGTCAGCGATACGGACGCGCTCCGTCTGGTGACTCCGATGGCGTCCGACGAGTGCCTCGAGCCGGCCTTCGAGCGGCTCGTGTTCGGACGTGAGGTTTCGCTGTTCCTCGGGATCGCGGCTGAGATGATAGAGTTCGGTTTCGGATTCCGCCGGCGTCTGGATGAGCTTCCAGTCGCGGGTCGTAATCGAGTTCAGGTGCCCGTCGTCGACGGCCGAGATGGCAAAGTCGGCCGTCTGCGCCGCGGGATCGAATGAACTCGGCTCCGTCAGCGCATCGATGAGGCGCGGCAGCCGTCGGATGGAAATCGGCTCCGAGACCCGCTCTCGAACGGGCACGTTGTGAACGATGAGAGGGACGTGGATGTTCTCCGTATACAGGCGCTGTTCGTGTCCGTACGTGCCGTGTTCGCCGAAGGCCTCGCCGTGGTCGGCGTGGACGACGAAGACCGGGTCCTCGGCCGCCGTGTCTTCCATCAGGCGGTCGAGGAACCTGTCGACGGAGCGGACGCTGTCCCTGTAGGCTCGACGGAGACGAGTATCGACCCAGTCGGGAATGGCCCCGTCAGACGCGAGTTCGCGGAACGACGCGTAGTACATTCCCAGCGCGGAACTGTCCTCGCGGTCCGTGTCGGGAACGATGTACGGCTGGTGGGTGTCGAGGAGAAACACCCACAGGAAGTACGGCTCGGGCGCCTCGCTGACCGCGTCGAGGATCGTCTCGTAGAAATCTGACCAGCGGATGAACCACTCGCGCTTGTTGAACCAGTAGAGCCGATCGCCGACCGCGGTGTCACTGAGTACGAGATCGGTGAGTCTGAACGTCGGCGGCCCGTACTCGCCGAGCGTCTCACCGTTGATTTGAACGAACTCGTCGAAGCCGCTGTCGAAGGCCGTGTCCTGCGTCCAGGGATTCACCGTCACACCGACCGTGTGATAGCCGCGCTCTCGGAGCCGTTCGGGGATGGTCTCGTGACGCCGCATGTGCTTCCGGATAACGGAGCGCCGACGCTCCCAGAAGTCACCCGCCTCCCCGGTGACGGGCGAGAGGTGCTCTCCAGTGAAGACGGCCGGCATCGAGGACGGTGTCCGTGGACCCGGTGCGACGGCACGCTCGTACTCGACCCCTTCATCGGCCATTCGTCGCATCGTCGGCGCGAGTTCGGCCCCCACCTCATCCGGCCCACAGTGGTCGGCTCGGAGGCTGTCGAGCGTCACGAGGACGAGATTCTCCGTCATATGCCGCCGACCTCCCCGGCCGCCTCGGTCAGACGGGCCAGTTCCACGCCGGATTCACGCGCCTGATCGACGACCGCTCGACAGAGCGCGGCGAGGTCGTCGTTGCGTATCGGCGCCTGCTCGCCGCGGCGTAGGTCGTACAGTTCCTGGCGGTCGTCGCCGTGGATGTACTTCGCGCGGCGACCCCGAGCGGCGAGCGAGTCGCCGCTCTTGCTTCGCGCGATCGCGAACGGTCGGCCGACGTCGGCAACCTCGCCGGTGGCCGCCAACTCCGTGAGCAACCTGGGGATCGACCGCAGCGAGACCGGTCCGTCCAGGTGACCGGAGGGCCCCCCGCCGATGACGAGCGGGACCCGGATGTTCTCCTCGTAGAGCTGGTCTTGGTGGGTGTAGGTGCCGTGCTCACCGAACGCCTCTCCGTGGTCGCCCGTGACGACGACGAGCGGGTCGTCGAGGTCTGCTTGGAGTCGCGCGAAGAACCGGTCCGTGTACCGGACCGCGTCGTCGTATGCCGTCGAGAGCTGCTCGTGGACCCGATCGTCGTAATCCCGCTGCTCCTCCAGATAGAGCCGGAGGTTCGCCTCGTACCCTCGCCAGCGCGACTGGGAACGGTACGCGTCCGTGGGCAGGTACGGGAAGTGAACGTCGAGCAGGAACACCCAGACGAAGTACGGTTCGGGGGCGCGTTCGATCCACTCGACGACGTCGTCGTAAAACGCCTCCCACGGTTTGAACACGTTCTCACGCTGCATCCAGCTCAAAACGAGCCGGAGCGCCGAGGCGCCCTTCGACCCCTCTCCGGAGAGCATCCGCTCGAATACCGTGCTGGAAACGTCTTCGGACATGTAGTCTTCGAAGTGGTCGAAGCCGGCGTCGAAGCCGAAGTACCGCGACGTCCACGGGTTCGGCGTAAATCCCGCCGTCGCGTACCCCTGACGCGAGAGCATCGCCGGGAGCGAATCCTGTGTCTCCATGTGCTTACGGATCTGGCCGCGAGCAGCGGTGAGTTCAGGCGTACCACCGGTGCTGTCGTCGTCGATCGCGAGCGGGTATTTACCGGTGAACATCGCGGGCAGCGACGCGGGCGTAATCGGACCGGGTGCGATGGCGTGTTCGACTGCGACGCCGTCGGCGGCCATCTCGTCGAGCGTCGGCGTCGTCGGCTCGTCGTACCCCATGAAGCCGCACCGATCGGCGCGGAGACTGTCGACCGTCACGAAGACGATGTTGCGGCCGGGGTTGGTCGAATCAGGCATCGGCTATCACCGTCTCGTAGAAGCCTCCCAACCGGTCCGTGATCGTCGGCCAGTCGTGTTCCCGTTCGACCAGGGCGCGGGCGTTGCGGCGATACCGCGTCTGTCGGTCCGGGTCGGCGAGCACCTCGAGCACGGCCCTCGCGAAGATCTCCGGCTCGTCTGCGAGCGACGCGTGTCGACCGTCCGTGACGTCGATTCCCTGTACGCCGAGCGTTCAAACCGAATCCCTTTACTATCCCTAGTCCGACGTTGCCGCTGGCCTCATGCCGTTCGACGACCACCAGCTTCAGGATATCTCTCTCCAGATCGGGCATAACTGTCCCGTCCACGACTTTCATCTTTTCTACCGTCTTCCTGGTGACTATCTGTCCCGGGATGATTTCGATAACTGGATAGCTTTCCTCACTGAGATTGCTTCGCTTCGCTC
>NZ_JAWODL010000051.1:0-116797 GCF_046483325.1 Natronomonas sp.
ATTTTGAATAATAGAATTGTAAAACTTCACAGCAGCTCTAAACCAATAAAACTGGAGGGGCTCTTGGCCACACTCGCGCAACACAGCCCAATTTGGGGTACCACTTTCCTATTTAGATTAACAGCCAAATACAAAGGCAATTGAGCAGAAGGCTTGCTCTCAGAGTAATCTCTCAAGGGTAAACCAAACCAGTTGTGGTACACTGTAATCTTCTTCCTGTATGTCCTCAAAAACCCGGGCGGTTCGTCCGCCCCCCGAGCGGGCTCCGGTCGCGGAGTGAATCGTGGCTACCGCCCGTCGTAATCTGGATGCCACCGGGACTGAAATTCGAACCGTGCGCCGTGGGGATCCGTATCCGTGAGTTCGAACCACCAGCCGTGGGCGTCGGCGATTGCCTCGACGATCGTGAGACCGATTCCGGTGCCGCGTTCGAGCGTCGTGTAGCCGAATTCGAAGACCGAATCGCGGTTGTCGGCAGGGATTCCGGAGCCATCGTCCTCGACGTAGAAGCCGCGATCCAACGGACCGACGCGGACGGTTGCGCTCGGACCGACGTGATCGACGGCGTTCCGAAAGAGGTTCTCGAACAGCTGTAGAACGCGGCCACTCTCCCCGTGTATCGTCCCGAGAGCCCCGTCGATGGTGAGAGTCGCCTCGGCCGTCTCCACGTTCGACCACGCGGATTCGACGAGCGGTTCGAGCTCCAACTCTACCATGCCATCGACGGTCTGTCCGTAGCGACCGAGGGAGCGGAGATCGGTGATGAGCGTCCCCATCCGCTCGAGGGCGTCGCGGACCTTATCCAGCGGCTCCGTCGAATCCTCCTCGATCGCGACGTCGAGCCACCCGGACGCGACCGAGAGCGGGCTTCGAAGATCGTGACTTACCGTCGCGGAGTACTCCTCGAGCCGCTCGTTTTGCTGTTCGAGCAACCGGCGGTACTCGCGGCGCTCAGTGACGTCTGAAACCACCGTTACGACCCGGTCGACCGTCCCGTCGGTGTCGAAGATCGGCGCGGCGTTCACCGAGAGCCAGACGGTAGCTCCGTTTGGGCTCTTGATCCCGTGTTCGAAATCGAAGACCGCCTCACCGTTTTCGAGGGCGATGGCTACAGGCAGTTCCGATTTCGGGAGAGCCGTTCCGTCATTCTTCATCGGATGCCAGCGGTCGTCGCCGTAGGTCCGATCCGTTATTTCGTCGTGATCGAGTCCGAGGACGGATTCCGCGCGATCGTTCGCATCGAGGATAGCACCGTTCGCGTCGACGATGACGATGCCGACCGGACTCGTCTCGAACATCCTACCCAGCATTTCGGTGTGGTTCGATAGTTCCACACGGCCGGGTTCACGTTCGGAGACGTCCCGGATCGCCGAGAGGTGGACCCCGGGACGGATGTCCGCACTCGCGGCGTATTCGACGGTCCGAACCTCCCCGTCGGGACGGTGAATATCGAGTTGTCCTCGGGAGCGACCGTTCGATACGAAGTCTTCCCACATCGCTTCGGCGTCGATATCCGCCGAAACGAAGTCCGCGATCGACCGTCCGATGAGCTCCTCCCTTGAGCAACCGAACAGCTCACAGGAGGCCTCGTTCGCGTGGATATAGATTCCGTCGTCGTCCGTCAAAAGGAGCGCGTCGAGCGTTCCCTCGAACACCGCTCGGAACAACCGGTCATCGGTCGGCACTGCGGCCATACCTGCGACATACACCGGTGGTATCAAAAGGGTTCGTACCGGGGAACCGCCCGTCTCAGTCCTGACAGCAGCCGCCGGCGGTCTGCCCGAACTCGACTTCAAGCGGCTCAGAGATGATGTAATCGATCTCCTGCAGCTGGAGTTCGACGTCCGACTTCGCGCGAAGGTACTCGGCCATCTTGGCGTTGTCGTGGAGTTCCTCCTGGGCGGCCTGCAGTTCCCGGAAGTCGTCGTTCGAGGCGGTCCCGGCCTCTCGAGCCATCAAGAACTCCTCGCGAAGCCGTTCGAACGACTCCATCTCGCGTTGGAGCTGTCTATCCGTCTCGATAGCCTCCTTCGCTTCGATGAAGGCCCCGTAGGCCGGGAGTTCGGTGATCGCTTCGCCGAGTTCCTCGGCGAGTGTCGTCGCCTGTGCTTCGGGGGTCGTCTCGACGCTCATTGGCCGCGCTTCGGATCGGTGTCGTATAGACGTGCCGGATGCGGACAGCTGTCGACCTCGACGCGGCAAAGGGAGCGTACCGAAACGCGGCTGTTTTACGCCCGCACCCACAATCGATCGGTAATGAGCCACGAATCGGACGCCGAACGAACGCCGGGTGACCTCCGGAACACCGGGATGGCGCTCAAACACGAACGCACGTGGGACTACGAACTCGATCGGATCGTCGAGGCGGTCGAAGAACGCGACGCAAAGAAGGTGGGCCTGCAGTTTCCCGAGGGGCTAAAGCGCCGCGCCGGCAGGGTCGCGGACGATCTCCGGGAACTGCTGCCCGAGGGAACGAACGTACTTATCTCGGGACAGCCCTGCTACGGCGCCTGCGACCTCGATACGTATATGATGCGGCGGACGGACGTGTTCGTCCACTTCGGACACTCCCCGATGAAGGAGTCCGAGAAGATCATCTACGTGCCGCTGTTTTCGAACGTGGGCGTGACGTCGATCATGGAGGAATCGCTGGAAGAGCTCACCCCGCCCGACGAAGACGACACCGTCGGCCTCGTGACGACGGCCCAGCACATGAACAAATTCGACGAGATGCAGTCGTGGCTCGAAGCCCGCGGCTACACCGTCGAGACGCGTCGCGGCGACGAGCGATTGACTCACGAGGGGCAAGTGCTCGGCTGCAACTACGCGTCAGCGGACGTCGACGCCGAGCAGATCCTCTATGTCGGCGGCGGGAAGTTCCACCCGCTCGGACTGGCGATGGAGCACCCCGACAAGAGGGTGATCATCGCGGACCCCGTCAACAACGTGGTCACGATCGCCGACACCGAGAAGTTCTTAAAACAGCGTTACGGCGCCGTCCACCGGGCGATGGACGCCGAGGAGTGGGGCGTCGTCTTCTGTACGAAGATCGGGCAGGGGCGGTGGGACGCCGCCGAGGAGATAGTCGAGAACAACGAGAACGCCTACCTGTTGACCATGGACGAGGTCACTCCGGATCGGCTGACCAACTTCGGCTTCGACGCCTACGTCAACACCGGTTGTCCGCGAATTACGACCGACGACGGCCCGCAGTTCAAACAGCCGATGCTCACCCCCGGCGAGTACAAGATCGCCATCGGTGAGGAGCCACTCGACAGCCTCGAATTCGACACGTTCCACGGCACGTGGTAAATCTGTAGTAACGCCGAACCGAAATTATCGCCGAGCGGTATAGGGCGCTCCGAGATATTGATCGGAGACGGGAGAACGAAATACAGAGAGAATCCAGGCATCTGGAAGGACCTCTGGCGTGCACTTCGTCACACCGATCATCTCGGTGTGGGCCCCATCGACAACGCGCTATGGGATCTTGCGGGGCATCACTACGACGAGAGCGTCTCCACGTTACTGGGCGGCTACCGTCATAGTCTCCCTACTTACGCGTCGACCACGTTCGTCGACGACAACCGGGGCCTCGACAGCCCCGGGGCGTTTGCCGACTACGCTGAAGACTACCTGGAACGCGGGTACGAAGGGTTCAAATTTCACGGCCATCCAGATACACGCCCCGAGTTCGATATCGCCATCTGCGAAGCACTGGACGAACGCGTTGGTGGCGAGTTGGACCTGATGATCGACTCCTCGAGCCTCTATGAGACCTACGCTAACGCGGTGAAAGTCGGGCGCGCACTCGATGATCTCGACTTTTTTTGGTACGAGGATCCGCTCTACGACGGCGGCGTGAGTGGGACCGTGGTTCGGAAACTCGTCTCGGAATTCGACACGCCGATTCTGGGGCTCGAACACGTCCGGACCGGGCCATACGGTACCGTCAACCACCTGGCCGACGAGGCGGCTGACCTCGTCCGAGCGAGCGCTCACCTGGACGGCGGCATTACGGGCGTGATGAAGACTGCCAACGCCGTCGAGGGGTTCGGTCTCGACGTGGAACTACTGCTCGGCGGCCCCGCACACATGCACGCGATGAGCGCACTGCGAAACTCCAGTTACTTCGAGCACGGTCTGCTCCACCCCGAGAGCAACTGGTTGCTCAATCAGGGATACGAGGGTGAGCCCGAATCGATCGCTGAGGACGGGACAATGACGGTCCCAGACGGACCGGGTCTCGGGGTCGATATCGACTGGGAGTTCGTCGAGGAACGACTCGCCGATCATACCGCCATCAGCGCGTAGTGTAGGGCGATAGTTAGTTCGAAAATAGTAGCCGTTTCAGTAGCGTTTCGACCGTCGAGTCACTAGTTCTCCGCCTTCTCGATCGACGGAGCCGGGCGGTACAGTTTCGGCCGAGTATACTCGTTCACAAAAATAACTGAAACGATCGCCGACAACGCCGATAGATTCCGAGACGGTAGATTTACCCCGGCCTTGTCGATAACACCGAAACGGTTTCCAGCACAGAGTATGGCCGCCGAAGCGCGTCACCGACAGAGGGTTTCGACGGGATCGAACGGCTCATTTCTACGTGAGTAGGACAGATATCAGGGTAGTGTTTAAGCGAGTACCGTTCGGCCGGAACCACCCTCGGACGGGACTGAAGCGGGCTACACTCGACGAGGTCACTCCTATTTATCCACGACCGCGCGCACAGGCCAAACAGTCATAGGGGTTCGGCCGAAATGGCCGCCAAATGGCTTCCGCCGACACGGCCGACGGGGACCGACTCGTCGGGCTATACCGGACGTACATCGGGGAACCGGACCGCCGGACGGACGTGTATCTCGGGTTCGCGCTCTTTTTCGGCGGCTTGGGTCTCGGAGTTCTCGGACTGTTCCTGTTCGTCCTCGAACGCGCCGTCCTCGACGGGCTTGTCTTTTCGATCCGGGAGATCGCGTTCGCGATCGGCGCGCTCGGGCTCCCGCTCGTGCTGGTCGCCGTCGTCGTCCTCTTGCCCGCCGACCGCCGCGCGCTGTATATCGCGGTGGGTGGGTTCGCCGTGGTTGTCGTAGCGGTCGGGTTCTTTATTGCCGTCTATCCGTCGAACTGGAACTACGGCACGCCGGATTACAGCCTCCACGGCGTGACGGTCTACGCGGTCGGTCTGATAAGCACGCTCGCTGCAACCGGTTCCGCGCTCGTCGGCTACCACGTAGAGCGCGTCGAAGGCGGGACAGCGACCGTCGAAGCGACGGCCGAAACGAACGAGACAGCGGGGACGATCGAGGCCGAAGATCCCGCGGCCACGGCGGCGAAGGTACAACAGGACATCGACGAGGCCATGTCCGAGACCGAGATCAACTGGGGCGGCGTCGAGAAAGTCGAGACGGAGCGGCTCCGGATCACGCCCGACGAGAACCTCGAGGGTGAGTCGCTCGATCGGGAGTCGGCGAAGGTTCATCGCTCGGCGGGCATCGACGACCAGCTCTCGGCGCTTCGGGGGATGAAAGGCGGCGAACAGCGGACCGACAGCGGCAGCGGCGTCGACGAGCAGGCGGCGGCGTTACAGGAGCTTCGAGAGCAGAAACGACGGGAGGCCGAAGCGGAGGAGACTGGGCTCGTCGATCAGGTGAGATCGTATTTCGGCAGGTAGCGACCGATCGGAGTTCGGACGGAGGCGACCGATTACGACGCGATCCATACAGTGTGAACGATACGCATCGGTAGACAACGGGACGGAAAACGGGGACTAGTTTTATTAGGCCACCAGCGACGGTTCTGGTATGGCCCGTGGCATTGACGTCGGGACGATGAATCTCGTCTCGGCCAAACAGGACGGCAGCGAGACGGTCTTCGTATCGCAGCGGAACTCCTTCGTCGAAATCGATTACAGCGACATGGCCGAGCGGATGCTCAGCCGATCCGACGTCCTCCACATCCGAAAGGACGACAACGTCTACGTCGTCGGCGACGACGCATTGAATTTCGCGAACATCTTCAACGAGGAGACGCGTCGCCCGATGAAACACGGGATCCTCTCCTCGGAGGAGAAATCCGCGATCCCGATGATCAAACTCATCCTAGAGCAGGTGGTCGGCGAACCGGACCGGCCGAACGAGCGTGTCTACTTCTCAACGCCGGCAGACCCGATCGACTCGGATCTCTCGACGCTGTACCACCAGAAGACGCTCGAATCGTTCCTCGGCGACATCGGCTACGATCCCGAGCCGATCAACGAGGGGATGGCCGTCATCTACTCCGAACTCGCCGATCACAACTTCACCGGCCTCGGGATCTCTTTCGGCGCGGGGATGACGAACGTCTGTCTATCCTACTACGCGGTCCCAGTCATGACGTTCAGCGTCGCCCGCGGCGGCGACTGGATCGACGAGCAGACCGCGACCGCGACGGGCGAGAACGTCGATAAGGTCACCTCGATCAAAGAGGAGGACTTCCGACTCGACTTCACGACCGACGCCGGCGGGGTCGAGGGCGCGCTGTCGATCTACTACGACAACCTGCTCGATTACGTCATCGAGAACGTGGTTCAGGAGGTCAACGACGAGGACGTAGAGGAGGGTCTCGACGTTCCGGTGGTCGTGACCGGCGGTACCTCCAGCCCGCCGGGCTTCGAAAAACTTTTCCAGGAACGCATGAGCAAAGCCGACATCCCGTTCTCGATCAGCCACGTCAGAAAGGCCGACGAACCGCTCTACAGCGTCGCCCGTGGCGCGTTGGTCGCGTCGCGAACCGAGGAGGGAAGCGGTACTAGCGGAGCCGAAGCCGGGGCCGAAGTCGAAGCCGAGGACTGACGACGGAGAGCCGTACCCCGCTCAGGGCTCCCCGCCCTTTTCGCCCGAGTGGACCGCGAGATGGCTGTAGAGCTCTCGCTGTGTGTCGAACGCCGATCCGCAGATCCCACAGACTAGCCGGTCGGCCGATCCGTCGGCCGCCTCGAACGCCGCCGCGAGGGCGGGGTCGGGACGATCGACGCGGACGACGGTCGGTTGGGGCGCGGCTTCGTCGGCCGGCTCAGCGCCGAGAACGAGTTCGATCGCCGGCTCGCCGTCGATCACCTCGACGGTCACCGAACCGGACGCGGCGGCATCGGGATATCGTTCGATCGCGTCCTCCCACGAGTCGAGCGATCGCTGTTCACCGCGATGTTCGACCGGAACGCCGACGTAGCCGCACGTCTCACAGCCGACGGTCCCGCGCCCCCCGAAGCTGTATCTGTCGAGTTCGCCACCACAGCGGGGACACTCCATACCTGGCGTTACACCGGCGGTGAAAAGAATGTACGCCCACGGGTGAATAACTTTCAAGCATATACAGATTTATACGTATGCCTACAGAGTATTATACGACGATGACAGAGGGGACGCCGGGCGCGACACGACGGCGGTTGGCCCAGGAACTGGCGGTCGTCGCGGGCTTCGAGAATCCGCGTGCGCCGCTCGAACAGTACCACACGCCGCCGGATCTGGCCGCACATATCGTCCACGTCGCCGATCTACAGGGGGACATCGAGGCGCAACCGATACTCGATCTCGGCTGTGGGACGGGAATGCTCGCACTCGGGGCGGCGCTTCGAGGTCCCGAACGGGTCGTCGGGCTGGACATCGATCCGGCACCGCTTGCGACGGCGAGTGAGAACGAGCGGCGCGTGGGCGCGATGACCGACGTCTCGTGGGTTCGCGGCGACGTGACTGCGGTCCCTCTCGTCCGGAACGGGCTGGCCACGGTCCTGATGAATCCGCCGTTCGGTGCACAGTCCGGCAACGAAGGCGCGGACCGGGCGTTTTTGAAAACGGCCGCGGAGATCGCGAGCGTCTCGTACTCGGTACACAACGCGGGCAGCGAATCGTTCGTCGAAGCGTTCGCCGCCGACAACGGCGGCACCGTGACGCACGCCTTCGCTGCCGAGTTCGAACTGCCGAAACAGTTCGACCACCACACGTCGGCGTCCCGATCGATCGACACCGAGGTGTACCGAATCGAGTGGACCACCTAACTACCGGGGCTTTTGGGCGATTCGTACCCGCGTCTCATCCCGTTCGACGAACAGGCTTCGCTCCTCACGAGCGAAGGTGAGTCCGCCAGCGGTCGCCGTTTCGTTGTCGGCCGGGAGCGCCGTCGAACCGATCAGATCGCCCCGGTAGTACACCGTGGCCTCGAACCGGTCCTCGACGGGGACGATCGAGACGTTTCGACCGTCGACGATCGCATCCGAACGCGCGGGATCGGCTCTGAATACGATCGGTCGCTCCTCGGCGGTCGTGGGGCCGAGACGGACGTTGTGCGTCGAGTTCCCACCGGCGACGGCCCACGCGTTTCGCGTCGCGCGAAGGTCCTCGTTCCAGGTGAGTCCGCCGATCCGGATGGTGGCGGCCTCGTTCGCTTCGAGACGCGCAGCGGAGACCTCTTCCCACCAGATGTTCCGTCGTTCAGAGACGACGATAACGCCGCTCGCGTTGATGCGTCCGTCGGTCACGTTTTCGCCGCCGGGGATCGGGATCGCGGGGACGAACTGGTTTCCGACATCCTCGGCGTAGAAGACGGTATAATCTCTGACTTGGATCGGCTCGGCGTCATCGAAGCCGGTGGCTGGATCCTCCACCGTATAGAGGTTTAGCGGGACAGCTACGAACGAGATCGACAAGAGCACGGCCAAGACCAAACCGAACGCCGCCTCCCGACGCGAGAGGTTGATACTCGGGAGCAGCTCGCGGGGCGTCGCGGTCGCACCGCTCGCCACGAGCGCCGCGAGGACGAAGACCGAAGCCATTCCGAGCGCGCGAAAGAGCCGAAAGGTCTCAGAGCCCTCCGGGACGTAAATCGCCCACAGCCCTCGATCGACGGCGAACGCGAGCGCCGCGAGCCAGACGTGTTCCGGTTTCGGCCGAACGTTGCGGTGATACAACAGCGCGGTCCCGGCCGTCACCCCGACCAGGAGGCCGAGCGCGTGGCCCTGGATCGCGACCCCTGCCCACCACGGCCGTGAAAAGGTTTCGATGGCAGTTCGCTGGAGTTCGGGGACCAACACCGCGTTGTACAGTTGCGTGACGATCCGGGTCGAGAGAGCCACGACAGCGGTCGCGATCGGGAATCGAACGAGGGCGAACCCGACGAAGGCGAAGACGACACCTGAGAAACCGATCACGGGACCGAGCCCGAAGACCGACGTCAAAATGGCTACCGTGGCGATCGCACAGACCCAGAGTACGATCCTGACGAAGGGGTTCGAAAGCGGCGACGAAAACGAGGCGCTCCCCCGACGACGCGGGAAGTGACTCCACGCGTACTCCGCGAGCGAACCGAACACAAGCGTCGAGAGCAGATTGCTCGTGACGTGTCCAAATCCAGAGTGGGCGAAACCCGACGTGAGCATCCCGAGCGGGTACAGATAGCTGTACGCTCGAAACGGGATATCGATCGGGTTTCGCGGATTCGCGAGGCCGTCTTGGACGAACAGATAAAAGCAGGCCACACCGACGACGGCAATGAGCGTTCCCCAGGGAACGCCCATGACGAGCCGTTTTCGAGCCACCAGTCCCCACCGACCGCGAGGGTGGCTCAGGTACACGAGCGCGGCGAGAGAGACGAGAACCCCCACGACGAGGACGAGATACCACGCGAGGGTCACCGAATCCATACCCGGAGCGTGGATCGGGCGGACAAATAAGCTCCCGGTTGCGTCAATGGGGCCGCTTAGATCGTCATCTCGCCGTCGATGATGGCGAGCGCCTGCTCTGCGAGCGCGGGAACACCATCCCGCATCTTCGGGTACATCGGGTCGTCAGCGTTCCCTTCGAGGTGTCGGCGGAAGAACATCTCACCGAGCCCCGCGAGCTTGTACGTCGCGAGCACCCAGTAGAACGTCGGGTCGTCGTATTCGAAGCCGGTCTTTCGCTCGTAGCGATCGATGAGGTCCCGGCGCGTCGGATAGCCCTCGCGCGTGATGAACGGCTGTGCGAGCGACGGTGTGGCTGGTTCGGGATCCTTCCGTTCGCGCCAGTAAAAAAGCATCCAACCGAGGTCGGTGAACGGGTCACCGAGCGTCGATAGTTCCCAATCGAAGATCGCCGCGATCTCCGGGGCGTCAGAGGGACCGAACATCACGTTGTCGAGTTTGTAGTCGCCGTGAACGAGCGTGTGGGGGTATTTTTCATCAGCGGGGACGTTCGCCTCGAGCCACTCCATGACCTCGTATAACTCCTCGACCTCGCGTTCGTCTTCCGTGACTTTGAACGCCCACTTCAACTGTTTCGACCACCGCTTGACCTGCCGTTCGGTGAACCCCGGCGGGTAGCCGAAGTCGCCCTCTTTGAGCCCCACGGCGTCGTAATCGACGTTGTGAATCTCGACGAGCCGATCGACCATCTCGTAGCCGATCCGCTCTCGCTTTTCCGGCGTGCCGAACCGCTCCGGTTCGGTGTCGCGGAGCACGTCACCGTCCTGTCGCTCCATCGCGTAGAACTCACTGCCAGTGACCGATTCGTCCTCGCACGCGAGAACTGTCCTCGGGACGCGCACGTCGGTGTCCTGAAGCGCGTGGATGACCCGGTACTCCCGAAGTACGTCGTGGGCGTTTTCGGCGATGTCGCCCGGCGGAGGACGGCGAATGACCAACTCCAGATCGCCCCAGGTGACGAACAGCGTCTCGTTCGAGTGACCTTCCTGGTGGTGTCGGACATCGTACTCGTCGACGGAGCCCAACTCGGCCGTCAGATACGATCGGAGCGAGTCCTCGTCGACGATTCGACCGAAGTACTCGGGGTCGGTCTCCGTCATGTCGACTCACCACCCGATGTTACTAACATTGTAAGATCACATGTGAGATACTCTCCCAAATATCTGCCGAAGTGCCTCGAAATACGGGCGCGAACGCGGAAATCGGACGGCTATACCGAGCCACGGGATTTACAATGTTTTACACACAAGCGGTGACATGGACTATCACGAGTCACCCGAAGCGACGAAACTCGCCGAACGCGCCCGCGAGTTCGTCGACGAGATCGTCATTCCGACGGAGCGCGAACAGCTCGGCGGTGGGCCACCGGACGACGACGTGATCGCCGATCTCCGCGAGAAAGCCCGCGACAGAGCGGTGTATTGCCCACAGATTGACGAGGAATACGGTGGGATGGGACTGGAGTTTCGGGACGTGTTGCCGCTGTTCGAGGAGGCCGGCCGATCGCTTCTCGGTCCAGCCGCGATGCGCGTCGACGCACCGGACGAAGGCAACATGCACACGTTGGAACTCGTGGGTACCGAGAGACAGAAGGCGGAGTACCTCGCGCCGCTCGTCTCGGGTGAGATTCGGTCGGCGTTCGCGATGACCGAGCCGCGAGACGGCGGTGGTTCGGATCCGAAGATGCTCTCGACGACGGCCGAGTCCGACGGCGACGAATACGTGATCAACGGCCACAAGTGGTGGACGACGCAGGGACGCCACGCCGATGTGTTGCTCACGATGGCGATCACCGACCCCGATGCACACCCGTACAACGGTGCCTCGATTGTTCTGGTTCCAGCGGACGCCGACGGCGTCGAATTCGTTCGCGATATCCCACACCTCGGCCCTGATCTGGACGGACACGGCCACTCGGAGTTCCGTTTCGACGACGTTCGGGTCCCCCGTGAGAACCTTCTCGGCGAGGAACACACCGGATTCACGATCGCCCAACAGCGACTCGGGCCGGCCCGATTGACCCACTGTATGCGGTTTTCAGGTATGGCGACGCGCGCACTCACCATCGCAAAGGCGTACATGTCCGACCGCTCGGCGTTCGGGACGAGTCTCTCGAACAAGCAGTCGCTGCGGTACGAGATCGCCGACGCCGAGACCGGCCTTCACGGTGCGCGAACGATGATACGTCACGCGGCCCGTGAGATCACGCGCGGCGAAGAGTCTCGAATTCCAGTCTCGATGTCAAAAGTCTTCGCCGCGGATGTCGCACAGGACGCGATCGATCTCGCCATTCAGTGCTGCGGCGGTGCCGGGATGTCTCGCGATCTGCCGCTGGCCGACTTTTATGAGGCCGTCCGTGCGTTCCGGCTCGTCGACGGCGCGGACGAGGTGCACAAACGCGTCATCGCTCGCGACGCCTTCGACGGTGCGGTCGATCACCTCGACGAACTGGAGAACTTGCCGAGGTTTTAATCGCGTCGGGGAGCTCACCGAGGGGCCACGTCAACCGTCGATCCCAACGATCCCCAGCAGTTCGTCGAGACCGTCTATCTCGTACGTCGTCTTCGGTCCCGTCGCGTCCGATCCGTACCCCACGGTGTCGATACCGAGTGCCGCCGCGCCGACGATATCGTGACCGTACCGATCGCCGATCATGAGCGTCGCGGACGGATCCGCGTCCAGCGCGTCGAGCGCGTTCCGAAACATCCGTTCGTCCGGTTTCGTGTACCCGACGGCTTCGGACGTCGTAACGTGATCGAAGCGTTCGCGAACGTCGAAGGCATCGAGTATCAGGTGGGCTTCCCGCGTGTCGATATCGGAGACGATCGACTGTCGAACCCCGGTCTCCGAGAGTCGAGTGATCGTCTCGACCGCGCGTGGTTTGGGTCGAACCGCGGCCGACACCGCCGCTTCGAGTCGGTCCATCCAATCGGTTGGTGGGGTCTGGTCGAAGAGTTCCGCCGTCGCTTTCTCGTAGCCGTCGCGAGCGAGGCGGTATCGGGGCTTCTCCCGCCGTTTAAAGTGCTCACCGAGGGTCGAGGTCCACCGATCAAGCGCAACGTCCGAATCTAGCCCCGCTTCGGCCGAAATACCCTCGATAAACGCCGCATATCCCTCCCGAATCGATCGAAGTTCCACAATGACGCCGCCGATATCCCAAAACACCGTTCGGTACGACCTCATACGTGGTATCGCTGGACTCCGTCGATACTATCGCTTTCGAGTCGTCCCGTCGTTTCGAGGTACGCCAGGGCGCTCATCGTCTCAGGGATGAGGTAGTTGACATCGTGTTCACCAGCGATGGCCGCCGCGAGCGAGGGCGCCGTCTCGGTCCCCTCGGCGACCAGTTCGACGAGTCGATCGAGGCGACGATTGAGGCTCGATCGGTGGTGCTCGACAACCGCGTCGAGATCGTCGTGAACGGGTCCATGACCGGGGTAAACCCGATCGACCTCGAGGTCGGCCAGTCGATCGAGTGCGGTGTAAAACGCGCCGAACGCGTCGCGATAGCCGTCGTCGAGTCCGTCGTGTATGACGATCGGCCGGAACGAGCGAATACCCATATCCCCGGCTAAAAGCACTCGTTCACCGTCGATGGTCGTCCGATAACCCAGGTGATCCGCTTGATGGCCAGGCAGATGGACCGCGTCAACGGTGAGGTCGCCGACCGTTGTCGAATCGTCGGGCTCGATCCACGTGTCGACGGCTGAGGACGGCAGCAGTTCGGCATTCCGTTCGAGTGATCTGACGGCCATCCCGACGACGGTTTCGAGTCGTTCCCCCGAAAAGCCCGCCTTGAGGCAGTTACGTCGGACACGATCACCGAGTGCATCGGGCGACCCCCCGAATCGCTCGCGCACACTCGCAGGCGCGTATACGGTCGGATCCGTCGCTTGGAGAACGTTCGAGACGCCACCAATGTGATCGATATGTGGGTGTGTGATCAGGACGTGTTCGATCTCGGAGAGCGAACACCCATGTTCCGCGAGGGGCGCTTGAAACGCGTCATCACCCTGCGGGAACGCCGCGTCGACGAGAATCGGTTCGGGCCCATCGATGAGATAGCACGCGACGTGACCCGGTGGCCACTCGACGTCGAACTCCAACCGATGAATTCGCCACCGCCTGCTCCGTGTTTCCATTCGCTGAAATCTCGATTTCCCGGCGGTATAAATCTTTGTTTCGTACAACCTCTTTTTTGTTTACCAATGTTTGAAAAACCCACCTCGAACTTACCTTTATTAATGGTTGGGGCGAAGCGAGGAGTACATGCCATCGACGAATCTCCGGGCGGGGACGAGGAGTGAGAGACGGTGACTCAACGGTTTTCGGTCGACGGGAAGACGGCCGTGATTACCGGATCGAGCCAGGGAATCGGCGCTGTCACGGCAAAACAGTTCGCCGCTGAGGGCGCGAACGTCGTCGTCACGTCGCGATCACGAGACCGGATCGAAGCGGTCGCGACGGAAATCAACGGAAGTGACAGCCCCGGCGAGGCGATCGCACTCGAGTGCGACGTGCGCGATCGCGACGCCGTCGCGAGCCTCGTCGACGGGACCATCGACGAGTTCGGCCGGATCGACTCGATGATCAACAACGCCGGCGCGTCGTTCATGGCGAACGTCGACGACATCTCCGAAAACGGCTGGAAGACGATCGTCGACATCAACCTCCACGGTACGTTTCACTGCGCACAGATCGCCGGACAGCGGATGCAACAGCAGGACCACGGCGGGACGATAATCAACTTCTCGTCGATCGCGGGGACGATGGGCTCACAGTATATGAGCCACTACGGGGCGGCGAAGGCCGCGGTCGTCAACTTCACCACGTCGCTGTCGGCCGCCTACGCGGAACATGGGATCCGCGTCAACTGCGTCGCACCAGGACTCGTCGGAACGCCGGGGGTCGCGTCCCAGATGGGGATCGATCCTGCCGATGTCGATCGCGAGGATATCCCGAAGGAGATCGGGCTTCCCGAAGAGATCGCCGACATCGTCCAATTCCTCGCGAGCGACGCCTCATCGTACATTGTCGGCGAAACGATAACCGCACAGGGCGTTCCACCGCTAGAGGACGCCCACCTGTAACCGACCATGACAGACCGAGACCTATTCTTGCCGGTGGCGGCACAGCCCAGCGTCGACTCGCTCGTCGATCAAGCGCGGCTCGCCGAGGAGGCCGGTTACGATACGGCGTGGCTCCCGGAAACGTGGGGACGCGACGCCGTCACGACGTTGAGTTGTATCGCCCGTCAAACCGACGAGATCGATATCGGAACGTCGATCATGCCCGTGTACTCGCGATCGCCGGCGCTCATCGGCCAGACCGCGGCGACCCTTCAGGAAGTATCGGAGGGACGATTTCGGCTCGGACTCGGGCCGTCAGGGCCGATCGTCATCGAAAACTGGCACGGAGCCGAGTTCGGGAACCCGCTGCGCCGAACGCGCGAAACGGTCGAAATCGTCAAGAAGGTGCTCTCCGGAGACGAAGTGACCTACGACGGCGAGTACTTCGATCTCGGCGGATTCCGCCTTCGGTGTGAGCCACCGAATCCGGCACCACCGGTCGACACGGCGGGCATGGGACCCAAAGCCGTCGAGTTGGCCGGGCGGTTCGCCGACGGTTGGCACGCCCTGTTATTTACCAGAGCGGGACTGAGAGATCGGCTCGAAGACTTCGATCGCGGGTCGGATCTCGGCGAGCGTGATCGATCCGAACAGCGAGTCACCCTCTCGTTGACCTGCTGTGTCGACGACGATCCGGAGACCGCCAAGCGACTCGTCAAGCAGCACACCGCGTTCTACGTCGGGGGGATGGGAACGTTCTATCGGGATAACCTCGCCAGGCAGGGGCACGAGGAAGTCGCCCACGAGGTCCACGAAAGTTGGCAAGCGGGTGAAAAAGAGACGGCCATGGACTCACTTCACGATGATCTGCTCTCGAAACTCGCCGTCTGGGGACCCCCCGAGACAGCGCGCGAACGCTTCCGGCAGTTCACCGATATCGATGGCCTCGATGCGACCTCGGTGTCGTTCCCTCGAGCCGCTGACTCGGCGCAGATCGAGACGACGCTGCGAGCGCTCGCCCCTGAGTGAGCACACATCGGCGGGCGGATTTATATCGCTGGCCTCACCAGCAGGTTCCATGACGGATTCGTACACCGGCGCGGACCTCTTCGTGGATGCGCTCGAACGGTACGGCGTTCGCCACGTGTTCGGTAACCCCGGAACGACCGAACTCCCGTTGATGAACGCTCTCTCGGCGAGCGACGTCGAGTACGTTCTCGGTCTTCAAGAAGACATCGCGACGGGGATGGCTGCGGGTTACGCCTCGACGCGAAGATATCACGCCGATCGCGATTCGAGTATCCGCCCAGTCGGCGTCGCGAACCTGCACGTCACGCCGGGACTTGCCCACGGACTCGGGAACGTCTTCGGCGCGATGTACGGCGGCGCGCCCGTGGTCGTCACGGCCGGCAATCACGAACTCGATTTTCGACACGAAGAGCCGATACTGACCGGCGACCTGGAGAAGTTAGTCGAACAGTTCTGTAAGTACTCCGCGGAAGTCACGCACGTCGAGGCGCTGCCGATGCTCGTCCGCCGGGCGTTCCGAACCGCGTTGACGCCGCCGACCGGTCCGGTCTTTCTCGCCCTCCCAGCGGACGTACTGATGACCGAAACGGACGCTGCTCCCGAACGGCTCGGTCCGATACCCGACGCCGGTCGCGGCGATCCGACACAGATCGAAACGGCGGCGGACGCCTTCGTCGAAGCCGATCGGCCGGTGCTCGTGCTCGGCGATCAGGTGGCCCGTGCCGGCACCGGTGCGATAGAAGCGGCGATCGAACTCGCCGAATCGGCGGGCTGTCGCGTCCACGGGGAGATCCTCGCGAGCGAGGTAAACTTCCCGACCGACCACGACCAGTGGGTCTCGTTTATCGGCCCGAGCGAAGGGATCGCATCGGCACTGATGAACACTGACACCCTCGCGTTGGTCGGCTGTTCGACCAATACGACGCTGCTCCGCCACGAAAATCCGCTCATTTCCGAGGAGACGACGACCATCCAGCTGTCGAGCGACGCCTTCGAGGTCGGGAAGAACCATCCAGCAGACGCTGCCATCGTCGGCGATCCGGGACACGTCATGCGCGAAATCGCGACACTGGTCTCCGATCGTCTCGACGAAGACGAGCGAACTGCTCGGCTCGATACCGTTGCCAACGCGAAGGCGAGCCTCGAATCGACGATGAAAGCACTCGGCGAGGACGAAGCCCCCGAAGGTGATTCTCGTGCGTCGAAGGGCGAACTCGTCGACGCCATGCGAGCGGTCGACCCCGACGTATACGTCGTCGACGAAGGTATCACTTCGACGTTCGCGCTGTTGACCCGATTTCCACTCCACGCCGAACAGTACCTCTCGAACAAGGGGGGCGGGCTGGGGTATGGACTCCCGGCCGCCGTGGGGGCCGCGCTGGCCGAATCGCTCCGGGACGATCCGCGGCGGGTCGTCGGTTACATCGGGGACGGATCGTATCTGTACTACCCGAACAGCATATATTCCGCCGTTCGCCACGATCTCGATCTGACCGTCGTGGTTTCCGATAACCGGAACTACCGCATTCTGAAGGAGAACACCGTGAAGATGCTGGGCGGCGACGAAGACGGCTACGAGTTCGTCGGGATGGATTTCGAACCGGCGGTCGACATCCCGGCGAACGCCGAGAGCCACGGCGCCCGCGGCCACCTCGTCGAGACCCCCGAGGCGTTCCACGACGTGTACGAGCGAGCGCTCGAGCGCGATGGAACGGACGTTATCGACGTTCTCGTTCACGATTGAGCGCCGGGCGATTTATATACAAGCACGGGGCCACACCGACCCATGCGCTGAACCATCGCCGGCGGATCGCCGAGGCCGTAGCGTGACGCATTCGCGTCCGCGATCCACGTCCGCCGATCGAGTCCGGATCGCCTGCTCGTAAGTCGGCAGGGATTTGTTCGCCGCGCTACAACGCCGTATCGTGTCACAGCGTTTGCAGCGGTATCTCCCCGCGTTGCTCCTCATCCTCGCGATTTTGTGGGGACTGTCGTTCCCAGCGATTTCCCTCGGACTGGAGTACCTCCCACCGCTGCTGTTCGCCGCGTTCAGGTACGACGTCGCTGCTGTGTTGCTGTTGGGATACACCGTCGTAACGAGCGACCACTGGTTCCCCTCGGGTCGGGACAACGCCGTCGCGATCGTTGGCGGTGGCGTATTTCTCATCGGCGGGAACGGGCTCTTATTTATCGGTCAACAGACCGTTCCGAGCGGCGTCGCTGCAATCTTACAGGCGCTCATCCCGATCGTCACCGCGCTGTGGGCGCTCGTTTTACTCGGCGAGCGCCTCTCGACGATGGGTATCGTGGGCGTCGCCGTTGGCTTTGTCGGGATCGGACTTATCGTCCAACCCGATTCGGGGAATCTACTCGACGGCGACACCGTCGGTCGGCTCATTATCCTCGGACAGATCGTGAGCGTCTCCCTCGGGGGCGTGCTCATCCAGCGTGCGAAACCGTCTATGGATCGCATCGCGATGACCGGCTGGGCGATGCTGGTCGGGGGCATCGTGCTCCACGCACTGAGCCTCACGTGGCGAGAGCGCGTTACGATGACCGCGACCGAACCGTTGGCGCTCGCCTCGATCCTCTATCTCGGCGTCTTTTCGACCGCTATCGCGTACATCATCTACTTTTTTGTGCTCGAGGAGCGCGGCGCGTTCGAAGCGAGTCTCGTCACGTATCTCGTTCCGATCGTCGGCACCACCGCTGGAGTATTCTTCCTCGACGAATCGATCGGTGTGGGATCGATCGTCGGCTTCGTCGTCGTGGTCACCGGATTTGCGCTGATGAAACGGCACGTCGTCGAAGATATGATAGCAGCGACCGGATAGGGGGGAACGCCGTCCGAGTCGAGTTCACGTAATGTCTGCAACGTCCGGCGGCGCGTACTGACCACCGAACCAGGCACGGTGAGTCCTCCCGACGGCGCTCGTCAAAGCTCGTCGATCGCCGCTTCGATCTCGGCTCTCGGAACCGGATCGATCCACTCGTCGGTCTCCCACGCGTACAGGATGACTCCGTCGTCGTCGAGGACGAACACCGCTCGCCTCGACGTCTCCGCTCCCGCCATTCCATCGCGTTCGACGAGTAAATCGTACGCATCAGCGACACCGCCGTCGCTGTCCGAGAAGATCGAAAAGGGGCTGTCGAGCTGGCGAAGAAATTCGTTAATCGAGTAGGGCCCATCGCGAGCGATTCCGTAGACGGCGAGACCGTCGAACGTGTCCCAACCGCGGGCGTCGTATCGCGTCCACCAATTCCGTGCGATGGCCGAAAAGACGAATCCGTCGAAGACCAGAACGCATCCTCGATCGCCGAGCGAATCGGACAGTGCGGCCGGGCGAAACGTTTCTCCGTTACACAACAGGGCTTCGAACGACGGTGCGGTCTCACCGACGGATGGTGGCATATCGAGGGATACGATCGCAGTCACTTAATTACGTGGCTGAAACGCCGTGGTATTGATCCCACACTCACCGGCCGGAATCGAAGGCAACGCCAGCCTCCGTCGTTCCGTGGCGGACGAAGGAGAGATAAAAGGGCTCTCCACAGCCATCCGCGTCCGGTTCCTGCGTCGATCCATCCGCTCCACAGACTAATCGGACGCCGTCCACGTCGTCGGCGTCGTAGTCTGCATCGACGGAGACGTACGTCCATCCCTCCAGCGGATACGGTGTGACCGATTTATCCGCGAGATAGCCATCGCGTTGTAGTTCGACGACGGTCTCACATCTGGGGCAGTAGTACGTAACGGGATGCGTCATACCGATCTTACGAGTCGAACCCGTTTGGGCGTATCGCTCGGGGCAGTCAATCACAACGGCCGCAAGCCAGCGTGGGTTTTTACCCCCTGCGATCGATACAACGGTATGACCGCGACGCTGTATCGACTGGAGGGGTGTCCGTACTGCGAATACGTCGTCGACGAGCTCGATGAACTGGGTGTCGAGTTCGAAAGCGTCTGGGTCGAAGGGCTCCACTCCAAACGCGACGAGGTGAAAGCCGTCACGGGACAACGACAAGTCCCGGTACTCGTCGACGACGAGTACGGCGTCTCGATGAGCCAATCGGTCCGGATAATCGAATACGTACAGACGACGTACGGTGACGCTGCTTCGAACGAAACCGCCGAGGGAGAAAGCTAGCGCGAGCGAATCAGCCGTCGAGGCTATGAGGGTCCAAACCGGGATCATCGACCGGCGGCGCACCGAGCGATAGAACGACGCCGCGCTCCTCGCCCACATTTCGGTGTCCGTGTCCGACTTCGGGTTCCGCAACCCAGAACGTGCCGGGACCGGCGTCGACGTATTCGGTCTCGCCCGATCGGCCGAGTTTCAGCGAGAATTCGCCCTCGAGAACGAAATAGAACTCTTCTTGTTCGCTGTGAGCGTGATACTGGATCTCCTCACCGGGGGCAAAATACCAGACAGTCGCGCGCATCTCGGACAGCCCCAGATGTTCACCGACGGGGCGGATATCGAGATCAGGCGGGACGTTTTCGATCTCCGAGAGATCTGTCAACGGGACGTCGTCGAGGTCGATTACGTTGTAGTCCATGACACGCGTAGCCACGAGGTACGGGGAGTAAAAAGTACGTGTTTAGTGCGTTGAATGAGACCGGGGCGTCGGCAATACGTCTCGAACTATCGGGGGAGCCGTTTTGACCGTCGGGTCCGCAGAACGACCATGGACCACGAGCAACTCGGCCCAGTCGTAGACGCGATTCGAGCCGCCGATTCCGTCGTCGCGATGACCGGCGCGGGTGTCTCGACCGCATCGGGGATCCCCGACTTCAGGTCGGAGGACGGCATCTGGACCGAGTACGATCCGAACGATTTTCACATATCACGGTTCCGTTCCGATCCCGAGGGATTCTGGCGAGAACGGGTCGAGATGGTCGAGGAGATGTTTCTCGGGGACATCGAGCCCAATGCGGCACACGAGGCACTCGCGAAACTCGAATCGAACGGCCATCTCCGGACCCTCATCACACAGAACGTGGATGGACTACACCAAGACGCCGGAAGCGAGGAGTTGATCGAGATTCACGGGAACGGTCAACGCGTCGTCTGCACCGGCTGTGAACAGCGGTTCGAGATCGATCCGGTCATGAACCGTGTTCGAGACGGCGCAGCGCCGCCGACCTGCGGCCACTGCGGCGACGTGCTCAAACCCGACGTAGTTCTCTTCGGCGAACGGCTTCCGGAAGAAGACCTGTACCGGGCTCGATCGGCCGCTCGTTCCGCCGACGTGTTTCTCGCGATCGGATCCTCGCTCACCGTCGAGCCGGCGGCATCACTACCGCGGCACGCCCGAACCAACGGCGGGACGCTCTGTATCGTCAACTTCGACCGGACCGAGCTCTCCGACCGTGCCGCGTTCGATTTTCGGGGTGACGTGACGGAGATCCTTCCGCGTATCGCCGAATCACTCGACGAGGGCCCCTGAAACGCGGCGTTATGACGATCCGTATCAATGCTCGGCCAACCGAACTCTAACACCGTCCTCGTCCGTTTCGGGGAAGATCTTCCCGGGGTTGAGTACGTCCTTCGGGTCGAACGCGGCCTTTATTTTCCGCATCATCTCGACGCCGGACTTGCCGTGTTCGGCCTCGAGGAATCGGCGCTTTCCCATCCCGATCCCGTGTTCACCGGTCGCAGTACCCCCGTACTCGAGTGCTCGGTTTACGACCGCGTCGTAGATTTCCTCCGCGGATCGGATCATCGCCTCGTCGTCGGGATCGACGAGCGCCGTATAGTGGACGTTCCCGTCACCAGCGTGACCGAAGCAGGGGAACAGGATATCGCGATCGTCGGCGAGATCCTTCGCGAACCGGATGATCTCCGGATATTTGCTGATCGGGACCGTCACGTCGCCGGGATGTCTCGGTGAGAGATCCGGGTCGTACTGCTGTACAGCGAATGCGAGATCGTCTCTGGCGCGCCACAACTCATCCATGCGATCGTCGCTCGATATTTCGAACTCGACGACACCGTGGGATTCGATCACCGACCGGAAGAACTCGATCTCTTCGTCGATGCCGTGGTTCGCGTGAAATTCGAAGAATATCATCGATCCGTCGGGGAGTCCGGCATCGAGGTAGTCGTTCGCCATCTCCGCGGCCAGTGGATCGATGAGTTCGATCTTTGCGGTGTCGACTCCGGATCGAACGGTATCGAAGACCGCCGCAGCGGCATCGTCCATCGATTCGAAGACCGCGCGTCCGCCTTTGATCTGCTCCGGCAGACCTTCGAGTTCGAGCGTCGCGCGCGTGACGACGCCGAGCGTTCCTTCGCTCCCGATAATGAGATTTTTCAGGTTGTATCCGGACGATGTCTTGACGGCTCTGCTTCCGGGCTCGATAACCGTTCCATCGGCGAGGACGACTTCGAGGTCCAACACCCAATCAGCGACCTCGCCGTATTTGACCGTCTTTTTGCCGGAAGCGTCGTTGACGATCATCCCGCCGATCGTCGAGAGGTTCGCCGACGACGGCATCGGCGGGAAGAACATGCCGTACTCCTCGACGGTTTCGTTTATTACGTTCCCCATCACGCCGGGTTCCACGTCGATCTGGAAGTCGTCGGGCCGAACCTCCAGCACGGCGTTCATTTTCGTCATGTCCATACTGATTCCGTTGAATAGGGGAACTGGATTTCCTTCGAGGGACGTTCCGGCGGCATACGGCGTCACTGGGACGCCTCTGTCGTTTGCGGCGCTGAGAATCGTCGAGACATCGGCCGTCGATTCGGGCCACACGACTGCATCGGGCGTGACTCCCTCACCGGTCTCCGCCGTCAGCCAATCGGTCGCATGATTGTCTAGCGCGGACGGTTCGAACGAGACCGTTCCGTCGATCTCGAGATCATCGAGAAACGAGCAATCGTAGGGCATATACAGAACGGATGACGCAATCGCTATAAACCTATCCGCGATGATCTCGGTATCGCTTACGCTGCGCGTTCGCGCGGCCGTGATAGCGGTGAGCCTCTCGACCGATCCGGAACCGCAATCGGCAAGAACGACCAATCGACCCGAATTTAATACAGTTCGTCCACGAAGATGACTACGATGGAAGCACTCACCGTCACCGAGTACGGCGATGCTAACGTGCTAGTAGTCGATGAGGCCGATCGTCCCGAACCGCAAAATGGACAGGTTCTCATCGAAGTCAAAGCGGCCGGTGTCAACTTCGCCGACATAATGCAGCGACGAGGACACTACCACGGTGGTCCGAAACCGCCATACACGCCGGGAATGGAAGTAGCCGGAGTGATCGCCGAAGTCGGCGAGAACGTCAACCGCGAGCCGGGAGAACGCGTCGTGTCGCTCGTCAACGGCGGAGGCTACGCCGAATATGCGATCGCGGACGCACGCGGTCTCCTCGAGATTCCCGACGGATTGAGTTTCGAAGAGGCCGCGGGGTTTCCCGTTCAATGGCTCACGGCACACAACTGCCTCCACGAGTGGGGTGAACTCGAATCGGACGAAACGGTGTTGATCCACGCGGCGGCGGGCGGCGTCGGAAGCGCGGCCGTGCAACTGGCTGACGAAGCAGGAGCGACTGTGATCGGAACCGCTTCCACGGACGAGAAACTCTCCCTCGCTTCGGACCTCGGAATGGATCACGGGATCAAGTACACTGAGGTCGATTTTACCGATCGGGTGGACGAGCTCACCGACGGCGATGGCGTCAATCTGGTGTTAGACGGAATCGGCGGTGAGACCACTGACCATAGTCTCGGTGCGCTGAAATCGTTCGGGAGGATGGTTTCGTTCGGCGCCGCCTCCGGCGAGCCGGGACGGCCGAACACCGCGGATCTGCTGTTCGGAAACAAGCGAGTCATCGGCTACCACCTCGGCCGCGCGTTGGACGAACGCCCGATGAAAGTAATGGGAGCAGTGCCGGAACTAACCGAACTCCTCGCGGGAGACGACCTCGAAGTGCAGATCGGAGACACGTTCGAGCTATCCGAAGCCGCCGAGGCACATCGGTTCATCGAGGAGCGTAAGTCGAGCGGCAAAGTCGTGTTACGTCCGTGATCCAATTGCAGCCGTACAATACACAGCCCGTGACTCACGTCGGCATATCCCGTTTACCGTGACTCGTAAGGACGTTTTCGGAGTCCAAATCGATTCCGAAACCAGGTGCACACACTACCACACCGAGGAGGACATCGTGGCCCTCCGCTTCGGCTGCTGTGGATCCTACTACGCCTGTTATAACTGTCATGCGGAACTCGCCGAGCACGATGCCGAACCCTGGCCGACGAAGCGTCGTAACGAACCGGCGGCCTACTGTGGCGTCTGTGAGACGACACTCACAGCAGCGGAGTACATGTCAGCAGAGAAGTGTCCCCACTGTGAAGCGGCGTTCAATCCCGGTTGTACAGCCCACTACGATCTGTACTTCGAGTGGATCGGGGAATAGCCCCAAGTTGCGGCTACTCGAACGTCGTCCGGCACGCGCATTTATATAAGAAAGCGAAACCAGACGACGTGTGCGCTAACCGACGACCGTCGACGATCACGGTGAATGTGTGGGGCATCGTCGCCGGACGGACACGCAATCGCTCCACCTGTTCGCCATTCGAGCGGGTAGACACCGTTTTGATCGACCCGTCCCAAGTCGTTACACATGGACGAGATTGACCTCACGTGGCAGACCCTCGGCTCCGAAACCGACTACACGTGCCCCGGATTCGACGTCGTTCGTGACGACGTTCGGCTTCCCGACGGAACTGAGACTGAGTTTCACTACGTCACGGAGACGCCGTCCGTCGTGATACTTCCGTTCACCGAGCAGGGCGACGTTATCGTCATTCGGGAGTGGCGGCAAGCGGTCGGTCGGGTCAACTACGGACTGCCGGCGGGGGGTATCGAAGACGAGGATAGCGATATTCGGTCGGCAGCTCGTCGAGAATTGGCCGAGGAAACGGGATACGAGGCGGATACGGTCGAGTTACTGACTGCGTACGAGCCAGCCAACGGTCTCTTCGACTCGACACATCATTACGCAGTCGCCCACGGCTGTGTGCCGAACAGCACCCAGCAACTCGATGACAACGAATCCATCGCGGTCGAGACGACGACGTTCGAGAAAATAAAAGACATGTCGGCACGTGGAGAGTTACGCGACGGACGATCCGCCCTGGCCGTGTTGCACTACACCGCCCATATCGAGCCGTAGAGCCTACCGATCGATGGAAATCGATCCGATTTCGACGTCTTCGCGGGGCGCGTCGTTGCGGCCGGTCGGCACGGAGCCGATCTCCTCGACGACGCTCATACCATCTACGACCTGTCCGAAGACCGCGTGTCGGCCGTCGAGGTGCGGTTGCGCACCGAGCGTGATGAAGAACTGGCTCCCGTTCGTGTTCGGCCCGGAGTTCGCCATTGAGAGTATCCCGGGTGCTTCGTGAGTCAACTCGTCGTGGAACTCATCGTCGAACTGATAGCCAGGGCCGCCGCGACCCGTTCCAGTTGGATCCCCAGCTTGAATCATGAAGTCGTCGATGATTCGGTGGAACGGGACGCCCTCGTAGAGCGAGTCGATTCGTTTTTCACTGGTTTCTGGATCTTCCCACGCCCCCGTTCCGGGAGCGACCTCGGTCCCGTTGTAATCATCGGTCCCCGTCGCGAGACCGATGAAGTTCTCGACGGTTCGGGGCGCCCGTTCTTCGAACAGTTCGACGGTTATTTCCCCGTGGGTGGTTTCGATCGTCGCTATCGGGTTGTCGGGATCGGATATCGATCTATCGCTCATAATCGAACCAGGTGTCGGCCTCGCAAAAGACTGCCGGCTTTCGGGCTCGGATTCGTCACGACTCGCATCGCCAGCTCCGAGGCAGCCAACCGTAACGACACCGAACACAACGGCCACGTGTTACCACAAACGTCCGCCGCGTCCATCGCATAGATTCAGGAACACCCGAGATCAAAGGGCGTGCCTATCGTCTCGGTGAGAGCGCGAATCCACAGCCGTTTAAGTTCTCTCAGGGAAACCGATTGATATGGTCCGGGATCCGGTGGTCCGAGACGACGCTCCAGACCTAGAGACCGTGTTGGGAGCGTTACACGACGAGGACTGCCGAGCTATTCTCGCCCAGTTAACGGAACCGCGGACGGCACGAGCGCTTCTCGAACGGTGCGATGTCCCCCGATCGACGTTGTACAGAAAACTCGACCAACTGGTGGAGGCCACACTCGTCCAGGAGGGAACGGAGATCCGCGAGGACGGCAGCCACGCGAACAGATACGAGTTGGATTTCGAGGAAGTGGTAATCTCTCGAAACGAACAAGTAGATCTCGAGCTCGAAATAAAACGGCCGTCCCGTCGAGCCGACGAACAACTCGCCGAAATGTGGTCCGAAGTACGAAAGGAATTATAAACATGGTACACTCGACAACCGGAACGGGGATTCAAGTTGCAGTCGCCGTAGTGAAGACGCTCATCCTCATCGTTGGAGGGCTCGTCACCTACCTCGCGTTCAGCGCGTATCGGCGCACGTACGATCGGTCGCTCGGCTTTCTCGCAGTCGGCTTTGGACTCATCGTCGTGGGTGTGCTACTGGCCGGAGTTACGTTCGAACTGCTGAACGTGGCCCTCGGCGTCGGGGTGCTCATCGAGAGTCTGTTCGTACTCTTCGGGTTGGCGACCATCGCCTACTCACTGCGGGTACGATGAGCCAGCGCTCGATCGTGTTCGTGGGTTACTTCCCAAACCGAAATCGGCTCATTCGGTCGCAATCGGTCGTTTCAAGCGACGATCAGAAGGCGCGAAGCGCGTCGAGGCGATCCGCCGGCTCGGCCGATTCGATCGCCTCCCGCGCGACGTCGAGACCCTCGGAGATGTCCGAGACACCCCCGCCGGCGTAGATCCGCAACGCGGCGTTGACCGCGACGGCGTCGGCGAACTGATCTCGGCGGTCGCCTCGGAGGATTTCTTCGGTGATCGCCGCCGAGTCGACGGCGACGTCGTCGACCCCGAGGTCGTCGCTTTCGAGATCCATGCCGTATTCGGGCGTCTCGATGTCGAAGTCTTCGATCTCCGAGCCGTGGTCCCAGACGGCGACCTTCGTGGATCCGGGGCGAATGTCGTCGTAGCCTTCCAGTCCCTGGAACATGACGACTCGCTCGATATCGGACGTTTCGGATGCGCCGAAGGTGTCGATGATCCGCTTCGCGTACGGGAGGTGGTAGAACGACCCGAGATGGACGGACGCGGATGCGGGATTCGCGAGCGTCTCGATCGTGTTGACGAACGTCCGGACGCCCATCTTATCGCGGCGATCGAACAGCGCGTCGACTTCGGGAGCGAACGCTGGCTGATAATAGAACCCGAAGCCGACCTCGTCAGTCATTTCTGCGGATTCGTCCGGGGACAGTTCGGTCCGGACACCGAGTTCGTCGAGAACGTGTTTGTACGCGTCCTGCTTTTGCGTCGGTACCCGATCGCCCGAGTGGACGACGACCGGGGTGCCCGCCGCGGCGGCGACGAGCCCGGCGGCGACACCGAGAAGCGCGGTTCGACCCTTCCCGTCGTAATTCGCCCCGCAGTCGACGGGGTCACAATCCGGCTCGGCGGTTTCGACGCCCGCTGCCATCACGTCGACGTACGCACCGAGTTCTTCGGGCGTGTTCCGTTTCCAGCGGTTCGCGAGCCAAAACGCGCCGAGCGTCGTTCGGTCCGGGTCGTCGTCTAGGATTCGGCGAAACGCCTCGGACGCTTGATCACGCGTCATATCGTCCGCCGATTTGTGTCCCGAGCCGACGACCTCGGTCATCAACCGCTTCAGCGGCCAGTCACCGTATCGTTCCGTCGCGGATGCCATACGTAATGTGTGGGCTTCGGCGTCAAAAATACTCCCAATTCAGCGAGGGACCACCGTTCCGGGACCGACGGAGCCTAATCCCTCCGCCCCGTACTGGGGCCAATGAGTGAGTCGGCGACCGATGCCAACGACTGGCGGGCGCATATTGATTCGACCGACGCGGCGCTTATCGACGGCTATCAGTCGGGGTTCCCGGTCGTCGAACGGCCGTTTCGGAGCGTCGGAGAGTCGCTCGGGATCAGCGAATCGGAGGCGCTCGAACGGGTCGAACGGCTCCGAGAGTCGGGCGTGTTTCGACGCTTCGGTGCGGTGCTCAACCCACCCGTCATCGGTGCGTCGACACTCGCGGCGGTACGAGCACCGGAGGACCATTTCGACGAAGTCGCGGCGATCATCAACGAGTACCGGCAAGTCAACCATAACTACCGACGCGATCACGAGTGGAACATGTGGTTCGTCGTGACCGCTGGATCACTCGAAACGCGCGATCGAATCATCGCCGAGATCGAGGAACGGACCGGTTGCAGAGTTCTTGTGTTGCCGATGTTGACCGATTTCTACATCGACCTGGAGTTCCCGGTCGTCAACGGTGATCGGTTCGCTCGGGAGTCGATCGATTCGACGAGCGTCACCGCAACCAGGATCTCGGAGACGGCGACAGCCGATCTCTCCGCGCTTGATCGTCGGCTGTTGCTCGAAATTCAGGATGGATTCCCGCTCTCTGCGACGCCGTATCGCGACGTCGCAAACGAGATCGATTCGCCCGTCGATGACGTGTTGGCCGCCATCGAAGGGCTTCTGGAAAGTGGCTGTATCAAACGCATCGGATGCGTCGTCAACCACGTCGTAACGGGGTTCGACGCTAACTGCATGGTCGTCTGGGACGTCCCGGTGGACGAACTGGATCGGCTCGGAGAGGCGGTCGGTGAACTCCCCTACGTGACGCTGTGTTATCACCGGCCGCGCAGACCGGAACTGGGATGGACGTACAACCTCTTTACCATGATCCACGGTCGCGAGTCGGAGATCGTAGACGAGAAGATCGATGAACTAGCGGAGGAGTACCTCCCGTTCGACCACGAACGTCTATACTCGACGGAGACGTTGAAACAGACCGGGGCCCAGTACGACGATATCGTCAGCAACGGGAAGTGACGGGATCGTTGGGTGCATCCGATCGCGGACAGCTACGATCCGAAGCTCTTGAGACCGTCGACACGTTCCGCGAGTGCGTCCAATCCCGCGTTGATTTCTTCGACCTGTTTGAGGGCGCCGTCGGCCGGGACAGCTCCGTCGGGAGTCGGATCCACGAGTCCGCCGTCCTCGAGCATGCGGAGGGAGTATCTCGTCTTGTGTTCGTCGACCCCAGTCACCTCGGCGATTCTGGGGATACCGATCGGGTGATGCGAAAGGACGGCCTCCAAGACGAGGAGATCCCGCTCTTCTTTCCGAAGCTGTCTCGCCAGCCGATCAATCATTCGACCATCGGTACCGACCGAACGGTCAAAACGATATCGGAGTCGAACGCGATCGATAGTCGGGGTCGATCACGCCCAATTGTCCGGGTGCTACATCGGCGTGAGCAGTTCATCGAGCCACGGCTCGTCTCGACACGCCTCGAAGGGGATCGGCTCCGACGGTGACGCCGAACGCGCACCGAGAGACCGTTGGTACCACGCGACGTCGTGCCACTCGCCGAGTTTGTACCCGGCCTTCGGAAAGAGCCCGACCCGTTCGAATCCGAGCGCCTCGTGAAAGCCGGCGCTTTCGGGGTTCGGAAGCGTGACGACGCCGTAAGCGCTTTCGAATCCCTGTCGTTCGAGCGTTTCGAGAAGTGCAGTGTACAGCGCCGATCCGAGCCCCCGTCTCCGTCGATCGCGATCGACGTATACCGAGAGTTCGACGGTCCACCGATAGGCATCCCGTTTCCGAAGCGGGGCCGCGTACGCGTAGCCGAGAACGCCATCGTCGGCTTCGGCGACGAACCACGGATACGTGTCGAGTCGCGTCTCGATATCGGATGCAATGGATTCCGGAGCGGGCGGCTCTTCCTCGAACGTGATCGCGGTCGTCTCGACGTACGGTCGATATATCCACGCGATCGCCTCCGCATCCGATGTCCCCGCGATTCGGAGCGTGAAACCGTCCATGTCGCTCGTTTGGCGTTCGGTGCCAAATCGGTAACGAGATCGTGACAGTGACCGAATCGGACGGCCCCGGTGAGCAAAAAGCCTATCTCTCGGCGGAACGGAGTGTCTATATCAGGATGAACGAGGTTCAACTCGAGGTCGCAAAGGCGTACCCCAACGACTCCGGGCGGGGGATCGCACGCCTCGATCCGGACACCCTGCTCCACCTCAAGCTGTCGCCGGGTGACATAATCGAGATCGAAGGCTCCGACACGACGGCGGCGAAGGTCTGGCGGGCCGACCGACAGGACTGGAACACGGACACGGTACGGATCGACGGATTCACCAGACAAAACGCCGACATTGGGATCGGCGAACGGGTGACGATCAGAAAGGCCGAGGCAACGAAAGCGGAGCGACTGGTCCTCGCGCCGCCCGAAGAGGCGTCGGTCCAGTTCGGCTCGGATGCGGCAGGTATGGTCAAACGGCAGATACTCAAACGGCCGGTGGTCGAGCGCGACATCGTGCCCGTGATGAGTTCGACGAACCACCCGTTCATGCGTTCACCGGGACAGGCGATCCCGCTCATCGCCGTCGAGACCGATCCCGAGGGGGTCTGTCTCATCACGGAGGACACGGAGGTGGAACTCCGCGAGGAACCGATCGCAGGGTTCGAAAAGACGGGCGGCGGCATCACCTACGAGGACATCGGCGGCCTTCAAAGCGAGATACAGCGGGTCCGTGAAATGGTCGAGTTGCCGATGAAGCATCCGCAGATCTTCAAAAAGCTCGGCATCGAACCGCCCCAAGGCGTCCTCCTCCACGGGCCACCCGGGACCGGCAAGACGCTGCTAGCGAAAGCGGTCGCCAACGAGACGTCGGCGAGTTTCTTCTCGATCGCCGGGCCCGAGATAATCTCGAAGTACTACGGCGAGTCCGAACAGCAACTCCGCGAGATCTTCGAAGACGCGACCGAGGAAGCGCCCTCAATCGTATTCATCGACGAACTGGATTCGATCGCGCCCAAGCGCGAGGACGTGACCGGTGAGGTCGAACGCCGTGTCGTCGCTCAGTTGTTGACTATGATGGACGGACTCGAATCGCGCGGACAGGTCATCGTCATCGCCGCGACGAACCGCGTCGATTCGGTCGACCCGGCGCTTCGACGCCCCGGTCGATTCGATCGGGAGATCGAGATCGGCGTTCCGGACGAGACGGGACGAAAGGAGATCCTCCAGATCCACACCCGAGGGATGCCGCTCGCCGACGACGTCTCGCTCGATCACATGGCCGACGAGACGCACGGGTTCGTCGGGGCGGACATCGAGAGCCTGACCAAGGAGGCGGCGATGAAGGCGCTTCGACGGTACCTTCCCGAGATCGATCTCGACGAGGAGGACATCCCGCCGAGCCTCATCGATCGGATGATCATCAAACGCGGTGACTTCCGCGGTGCGCTGAATGAAGTTGATCCCTCCGCAATGCGGGAGGTCCTCGTCGAACTCCCGAAGATATCGTGGGACGACGTCGGTGGCCTCGACGACGCGAAGGGACAGGTCAAAGAGTCCGTCGAGTGGCCGATGAATTCCCCGGAGAAGTTCGAACGGATGGGAATCAGTCCGCCCGCGGGCGTCCTGCTATACGGCCCACCCGGGACAGGCAAGACGCTTATGGCGAAGGCCGTCGCCAACGAGACGAACGCGAACTTCATTTCAGTCCGCGGTCCGCAACTGCTCTCGAAATGGGTCGGCGAGAGCGAGAAGGCGATCCGACAGACGTTCCGAAAGGCCAGACAGGTCTCGCCGACGGTGATCTTCTTCGACGAGCTCGACTCGTTGGCACCGGGACGCGGCACCGACACCGGTTCGAACGTCTCCGAGCGGGTCGTCAACCAACTTCTGACAGAACTCGACGGGCTCGAAGATATGGGCGACGTGATGGTCATCGGCGCGACGAACCGTCCCGACATGATCGATCCGGCGCTCATTCGATCGGGGCGCTTCGACCGACTCGTCATGATCGGCGAACCCGACACCGAGGGCCGCGAGCAGATCCTTCGGATCCACACCAGCGAAACCCCGTTGGCACCCGACGTGAGTCTGCGCGAAATCGCGGAGATCACCGGCGGCTACGTCGGTTCCGACCTCGAATCGATCGCCCGAGAAGCCGCGATCGAGGCGCTCAGGGAGGACGACGGCGCCAACGAGGTCGAGATGCGCCACTTCCGGCAGGCGCTCGAATCGGTTCGGCCGACGATCACGGACGACATCCGCGAGTACTACGAACAGGTCGAAGATCAGTTCCGCGGCGGCAGCCCGGACGGTCGTCAACAGCGCGGCGGTCGAATCGGCTTCCAGTAAGATGTTCGATCAGCGTTCTTTGGGATTCCCGTTCAGCCCTGAGCACGCTCGATCGATGGTCAGGATCGAAAACCCATTTCCGCAGCGAGCACACGTCCTTTTATTACGACGAACCCGCCCGCGATGAGGACGAAGCCGACGATCATCGCGGATGTCAACGCTTCGTCGAGTAGCACGATGCCGCCGAGGGTGGCGAAGATCGGCACGACGTAGGAGACGAGATTGATTTCCAGCGGTCCGAACTCGGCCAAGAGTGCGAAGTAAATCACATACGCGACGGCGCTCCCGAGTACCGCGAGATACAGGATCGAGATCGCACCGAGAAGCGTCGGGGTGATATCGGCGAACCGCTCGCCGATCCCCAGGCTGGCAAGATGGAGCAAGCCACCCCCAACGAGCATCGCCCACGCGGTCATCGCCCCGACACCGAGCGTCGGAGCGAGTCGCCGAAGCAACACGCTCCCGAAGGCGACACTCACCGCAGCGGCGAGGACGAACCCCGTCCCGATCAGTTCGGCGGTGAACAGGTTTGCTGGGTCCGGCTGTGCGATGGCGACAACACCGGCGAGACCGGCACCGACGCCGAGACCTCGTCGCAACGTGATCGGTTCGGACGGCAGAAGGACAGCGGCGAAGCCGGCCGTCAAAAGCGGGATGAGTCCGTAGAGTATGGATGCGATGCCGCCCGGGACGGTCTGTTGGCCGATAAATAGCAAGCTGTTCCCGGCGATCAGAAACGTCCCGGCGATCGCGATGGCGAGCCCATCGCTTTGCGTCCTCGGCATCCACTCAGCCCCGCGAACGACGAGATAGCCGAGCAGCATCACGCCGGCGACGTCGTATCGGAATGCGGCGAACAGGAGCGGTGGAAACGAATCGAGGCCGATGGTGATCGCGGGAAAGGTGAGGCCCCAAAGTGTAGCCAGCGCAACGAACAGCCCGACATTTCGCCCCCGACTCATCAATGAGCCTGCCCGAGGGAGACGGAGGACGGTTCGGGTTGGCGCGGTTGCATATCGGACCGTCGCGTAGGGAGGGACATACCGGAGAGTCCACGCACTCGCTAAAAAACCATCCGAGTTCGTTCCGAGCGCCGAGCCTGGGAGTTCCGAGATCGAACCCGAAACCGGTTCGACGCACCGAACCGCTGGGATTATCACCGCCGCGGTCGGTCGTGTACCATGGTGCTCCTACACACCTGTCTGAACGTTTCCGATGTCGAACAGTCCGTCGAGTGGTACGTCGAGAATCTCGGATTCGAGGACTCGTGGGGCTTCGAAACCGAGGACGGCGAGACGGTTAACCGGTACGTCGCCGACGAAAACGGGTTCGAACTGCAGTTGTCCGAAACGGAGGGGAAGACGCCGTCGGATGCCGGAGACCTCTGGGATCACGTCGCAGTGGAGGTCGACGACGTCGATGCTGCCTTCGAGGAGATCGACGATCACGGCGTCCGACAGAAGCCGGCCGACCAGTCCGTCGTGGGCGCTCGAACTGCCTTCCTCGAGGATCCCGACGGACACGTCGTCGAACTGGTGGAATTCCTCGACGAGTAACCGTCCGAACTAGTCGGTTTTATCCCCGGTCCCGATTCGAACCTGATTGCGCAGTGACTCATCGGACTCCAACCGGCCGACGTTCTCGGCGACGATGTCGGCGAGCCGCTCGTAGTACTTCGGCGTCGACCCGGCCGAGTGGGGCGTGATCAGCACGTCGTCGAGTCCCCACAACGGGTGATCATCCGGGAGCGGCTCCGGGTCCGTCACGTCTAGGACTGCTCCGCCGATCCAGCCACGGCGGAGGTTCTCGACCAGGGCGTCGGTGTCGATTACCTCGCCGCGGGCGACGTTGACGATGACGGCGTCCGGCGGAAGCGTTCCGAGTTCCTCGCCACCGATGAGCCCCTGCGTCGATTCGGTGAGCGGACAGCACAAGACGACGAACTGACTGCGAGCGAGCGCATCGTGGAGCCGGTGCGGACCGATCACCTCGTCCGTCGGTCCACCCGATTCCGGCGTTCGACGCACGCCGATCGTCGTGACGCCGAACGGTTCGAGCCGTTTTGCGATCCCCCGTCCGATCGCCCCCAACCCGACGATCGTAACGGTCGACTCGGCGAACTCGGTCGGCGTGACCGGCTGCCAAGTGGCCGTGCGCGCCGCCTCGTGCAGGCGGCGCGAGAAGGCCAGCATGGACCCGATGGCCTGTTCGGACGCGTTCGGCGCGTGGACGCCTGCAGCGTTCGTCACGCGGACGCCGTGCTTGGCGAGAGCATCGAGTGGGAGGTGACCGGTCCCTGCGTACGCACACGCGAACACGTCGAGGTTCTCGGCGTGCTCCAACAGCGACGGATCGATCCGGAGGCCGGTGACCACGCCGGCCGTCGGGATCGCCTCGCGTTCCTCCGAAGGCGTTCGCGCATAGCGGATCGTGTGCCCGTCGAGACGCGTTCGAAGCGCTTCAGCGTACGATTCCGTTGGAATCCCGTGGACCCCCTCGCGTAAGACGAGTAACTCCATGGCGCCGGTTTCACCGGGGGAATATTTGAATCCCGGCGGACGAGCCCGGGGAGATCAAAACGAGAGTGGAACGACGACGACGGGGACGTCGACCCCCTCGATGATCCCTCGAGCAGTGCTTCCGAGCCTCGGGCCCGCCTCGGGACTCCCGGCGTGTTGACCGACGACCACGATCTCCGGCGTGCGATCGGCTACCGCCGAGAGGATCGCGCTCGTGGGATCACCGTCGGATGCGAGGCGGTCAGTTTCGACGGTCGCGTACCCGAGCAGCCGAGCGTTCGCGACGTTCAACGCGTCGTCCGCGTCGCGGGCATCGGTACCTGGAACCGAGACGACGGTGACCGTATCCTCCGGGTCGAGTCTGGATTCGAGGTAGTCACAGGCCGCCGCCGTCGTGTGGACCGAGTCGGTTGCGATCAGAACGTGCATACGGACACGTTGGGCGCAATCCGTTCGAACGTTGCGGTGATAGTCTGGGCGCCGACCGGTCAGCGATCGTCGTGAGTGCGGACCGACAGGAGCGAACCACGTCGCTTAGGAGGGCACCTCCCGACCCACCGGTATGACGAGTCGTCGGCAGTGGATCGCGCTCGGATTGGCCACGTTCACCCGGTTTTCCGGGGCGATCCTCATGGGGACGGTCCTGGCAGTCATCGTCGAGGCGCGTGCGTCGGCCTTCGCGGCGGGACTCGTTGGGACGGCGTACTACGCGGGGTTAATGTCGTTCTCGCCGTTCTGGGGCGCGCTCGCGGACATAACCGGTCGCAGACGGCTCGTGTTGATCCTCACCGGTATCGGCGGTCTGTTAGCCGTCCTCCCGCTTGTCATCGCCGACAGCGTCCCAGTCGCGATCGGCTCTCGGGGGGTGTATGCCGTATTTCTCGCTGGCTTTACGCCCGTAGCGCTCGCGATCGCGAGCCACCACGGGGGAACCACCGGCCGAGGTCGATCGATCGGACTGCTAAACAGCGCCAGATCCGGCGGCTTCTCGTTCGGATACGTCGTCTCGGGCGCGCTCTTGGAGTACGTCACCCCGGTGGATATATACTGGATAATCGCGGCGATCACCGCGGTTTCGACGGTCGCGCTGGTCGCCGTTGACGACCCGACGCCGACACACAGCCCAACGATCACGGGGCTCCTCGCCGAGACGCGACGTCGTCTCTTTCCCGCCCCCGCCGACCGTCGCCATCTCTTTCGAAACGGTCTCGTGTGGTTGTACGTCGCCGTCGCCTTGCGGAACGTCGCCGTCCTCGGAATCATGGCGATCATCGCGCCGTATCTCATTCGTGTGGTCGGCGTGGCGGAGTTCACCATGGGCGTGTTGCTCGCGTTCAATCACGGGTCACAGGTCGGATTCATGTACGCGCTGGGGATCGTGTCCGATCGGACGGGACGGAAGGCGTTCGTCGTCGTCGGCATGGCCGGAAGCGCTGTGTTCGGACTGTTAGCCGCCGGATTGACGCTCGTTCCCGCCGGTGCGCTCCGGCTTCTGTTCGGGGCGGGAACGTTCGTGGTGTTGGGCGCTTCGTTTTCGGCCATGACGATCGGCGGTCTCGCATTCATAAGCGATGTGGCACCGCCGGGCCGAGAATCCGAGCTTATGGGTCTCCGCGAGACGGCCAAAGGCGTCGGCGGTGTCGTCGGGCCGGCGGCGGTTGGCGCGGTCGCGACCGTTTCCGGCTACGAAGCCGCGTTCGCCGCTGCGAGCCTCCTCGCGATTATCGCAACGGCCGTCGTCGCACGAGGGCTGCGAGAGACGTACGACGGGAAATCGGGGACGGTCGTCGTCGATCCCTGATCGATCCGGCTACTCGCCGACGAACTCGGGCGGTTCATCGCCGCCGAACGCGGCGTGTCCGCGAGCGAAGTCGGTCGTGTTGGTGAGTTCAGCGATCGTCTCCCCCTCGTTGGCCAACTGCGCTTCGAGCGGGTTGTCGAAACTCTCCGCGAGCAATCGCTTCGTCGCTGCGTATCCTTTCGTCGGCCCCGACGCGAGCCGGGAGGCTTCCTCGGAGAGCCGCGCGTCGAGTTCGTCGTCGGGGACGACGTCCGTCACGAGTCCTATATCGGCCGCCTCCTCGGCACCGATCGGCTCGTCGCGGAACGCGAGCTCTTGGGCGCGCCGTAGTCCCACGAGTCGAGGGAGAAGATACGTCGAACCACCGTCACCGGAGAGCCCGATCCGGGGGTAGGCGAACTCGAATCGAGCAGATTCGGCCGCCAGAACGATATCGCCGCAGATTGACGGACCGAGACCGCCGCCGGCGGCGACGCCGTTGACCCCGATGGCGACGGGTTTCGGTGCCCGAACGAGTTGGCTCACGAACTCGTGAAGCCCCGCGGCGAGGCTCCGGATGTGGGCTTCGTCAGTTCCGTCCGCGGAGAGCTCCGTCAGGTCCGCGCCAGTGTTGAATACGGGGCCGTTCGATGTCACGGCGATCGCTCGAACCGCATCGTCGCTCGCGAGTTCGTGGGCGACAGCGGGAAGCTCCTCGCCCATGCGCGTGTTTATCGAATTGTACGCGTCGGGACGATCGAAGGTGATGGTTCCGACGCCGTCTTCTCGCTCACACTCGAGTGTTTCGTATGCCATACGTCCCCGATCGACGGCCGGCCTCTTAACAACTGGCTGCCCCGTGGTTCACTCGAACCGCTTCTCGACGCTCTCGGCGTGAGCTTCGAGGCCCTCGGTTCGGGCGAGCGTCGTCACCGTGGATCGAATGTCAGCGAGTGCGTCCCAGTCGAGTTTCTGCACCGTCGTCGAGCGCAGGAAGTGGTCGACAGACAATCCACCGGCGACTTTCGCCAAGCCACCAGTCGGGAGCACGTGGTTAGGCCCCGAGGCGTAATCGCCGGCCGCGACCGGAGCCATGTCACCGAGAAAGACGCTTCCGGCGGAATCGATTCGACTCAACAGTTCCTCGTCGTCTTCGGCGACGATCGAGAGGTGTTCGGCGGCGTACTCCTCCGCGAAGAGAACGGCTTCCGACATCGATCTGGCCGAAAGGACGCCCGACGCATCGCTGTCGAGAGCCGCCTCGATGATCTCGGATCTGACGCGTTCCGTCAATTGTTCTTCACAAGCCGTTGCCACCGCCTCAGCGGTTTCGTCGTCGTCGGTCACGCAGACGACGGACGCGTTCGGATCGTGCTCGGCCTGCGCCAGCATGTCCGCTGCGACGAGATCGGGGTCGGCTGTATCGTCGCAGACGACGAGCAGTTCCGAGGGCCCGGCCAAAAAGTCGATCTCGACGTCGCCGCGAACCTCGGCTTTCGCCGCCGTGACCCACTTGTTCCCGGGACCGACGATCTTCTCGACGGACGAGATCGTCTCCGTTCCGTACGCCAGCGCCGCGACCGCCTGCGCGCCGCCGACCTGATAGACAGCGTCAGCGCCCGCGACGTGTGCAGCCGCCAGGGTCGCTGGGTTGAGGTCTTCCGCCGGAGGCGTCGCGACGGCGACGTGATCGACGCCCGCGACTTTCGCGGGGATCACGCCCATCAAGACGCTGGATGGGTAGGCTGCCGTGCCGCCGGGTGCGTAGACGCCGACGCGGGAGATCGGCCGGTACCGACGTCCGAGTTCGCGGCCATCGAACGATTCGCGCCAGTCGTCGGGGACCTGCCGTTCGTGGAACGCGCGGATGTTTTCCACCGCCGCTTCGATCGCGTCGCGAACTTCGGTATCGACGCGGTCGTACGCGCGTTCGGCGTCGTCGGTGACGTCGAGATTGCCGACAGTCACGTCGTCAAACTCACTGGCATACGAGCGAAGGGCAACGTCACCCTCGTCGCGGACGCTCGAGAGTATCTCTCGCACCGTCGTCCGAGCGTCGTCAACGCCCGCGTCGCGGTCGAAAAACGCCGCCCGTTCATCAGGCGATAGGTCGGCAACAGCTCTCACGTTCATGATCGGGATTACATCGCAGTGTGCAAAGCGGTTTCCTTCCAGCCACCGCAGTTCGGGACCGTCGATGACGAAAAATACTTTCCCTTCCCGTCGCCTATCCGGTCGCAATGTTGAGCGCCGTCATGGAGGATTACATCAAAGCGATATACGCGATCGGGAACGATACCGGTGAGCGTGTCGGAACGTCGGAGCTTGCCGAGTATCTGGGCGTCACCTCCCCGACGGTCTCCAGTATGGTGAAGAAACTCGAAGAGCGTGGGCTCGTAGACCGTGAGGAGTATCGTGGCGTGACGCTCACCGAGGAAGGTGAGGTCGTCGCCCTCGAAATACTCCGCCATCACCGCCTGCTTGAGTCGTATTTGACCGAACATCTCGATTACGACTGGGCAGACGTTCACGAGGAGGCCGACCGGCTCGAACACCACGTCTCCGAGGAGCTGACGGCGCGGATAGCGGACGCACTCGACAATCCAGGCGTGGACCCACACGGCGATCCGATACCCGATGCCGACCTCAAACTCCCCGAGGAGACGGGACGTTCGCGGCTCTCGGACGCATCCGAGGGGGACCGAGCCATCGTCAGACGCATCCGCCACCAAGGCGACGAAGAACTCCGATATCTCTCGGACGCCGGTATCGAACCGGGTACCGAGATCGAGGTCCTCGAAGTCGCCCCGTTCGGTCTCGTAACCGTGCGGACCCCGAACGGCGAGCAGAGCCTCCCGAAAGAGATCGCACGGTTGATCGAGACGACGCCGGCGACCGAAGCCGAGGCGTGAGTGAAGCGATAGGAGCTATTCGAGCGGCCGGAGTCCGGATACCGCAGCCACCGACCGAAACGTCAGAAAGATGATAAGCGCACCGCCGGCGAGCATCGTCGGTGCCGAAATCATCGCGGCCGTTTGGGGTGAAACGACGAGCCTCGAAAAGCCGCGGATTACGAAACTCAGCGCCACGAGTCCGAACGCGAGCGCTGAGAGTTTCACGAACGTGTTCCGTCGCATCGGCTATCTTGTGGCCGTGGGTTCCATACGAGCAAAACGCTACCGGTGTCGACGGGGGCGTTAGATCAACTCTTGATCTTCGAGGCCGGCGATGAGGTCGTCGACGAGTTCTTCCACGGACTCGTACGGGAAGTCCTGGCTGCCGCCTGCTTTGGCGTTGAGTTCCATCGCCGTCATCGAGAAGTCGCCGGATTCGAACTTCGTTCCGGGACCCTGCGGCAGGGCAGGGAGGAGGTCCATCGGGCTGTTAACAGGGTACTCGGCACCCTCGAACGCCTCGGTGAACTGCTGTCGGAGCTCGTCTTTATCTACCATCGTATCAGTTTATTCAACATACACTTAGTTTAACGTTGTGATTTGAGAGGTGAGGATAGGTATTGAACCGTCCTCGTGGTCGCTTCAACGCAACTACCGAGGTTTAACGTCCTCACAGCACTGGTACAGACACATGAAAGGGGACGCGGCGTCGGATCGAGACTCACCCGGGGAAACGCGGACGAAACCACCCGCTGAACCGGACGACCTGCTCGCGGCGTTGTTTCGTAGCGGCCGGGCGAACGCGCTCATCGCGTGGCCTTTCGTCGGCATTCTGGGCCTCGTTCTCGTCGAAAGCGTCCTCGATTTCGACCGTCTCTGGATCCTCTTCGTGACGACGACCGGGCTCATCGTGGTCATTCCGCCGATCGCGTATAGAGATTGGCGAGTGATGCTCCCCTGGGAGGTCCTGCTCCTCGCGCTCGCGCCCGTTTTGGTTCGAGGGCTCTTCGGCGGTGAACTCGGGACGTTCGCTTACTACCTGTCGATCGCCGGTTTGGCGCTCATCGTCACCGTCGAATTACATATGTTCACCCGAATGCGCATGACCCATTGGTTTGCCGTCGTGTTCGTCGTGATGGCGACGCTCGCTTCGGCGGCGGCATGGGCGGTCATACGGTGGAACGCCGACCGGTTGCTCGGAACTGAATTCCTTTCGACTCCGGGGATCACCGGCGAGGAAGCAAACGCGATACTCATGGCCGAGTTCGTCTGGGTGACGCTCGCCGGAATCGCTGCGGGGCTTCTCTTCGATGCGTACTTCAAACGGCGCGGGCGACTGCTGGGCCGGCGTCTCCGACGGGTGATCCGTCGATGACGCTGCTTCCCAGACCGTCGGTTCGCAATCAGCGACGGCTCACTCGCGGTATGCAGGTGCTCCTTGTCGGACTCGTCGTCTACGGATTGCTCGCGGGTGAGCCGAAAGCGATCACCAACGGAGTTATCTCGCTTTTGATCACGTTCGTCCCGGCGCTCATGGAACGGAATTACAAGCGTCCGCTCGATCCGTGGTTGGGGCTTTGGATCACACTCGCCGTCTTCTTACACACGATGGGATCGGCTGCGCTCTACGCACAACTCGATTGGTGGGACCACTTGACGCACGCGATGTCGGCCTCCCTGATCGCCGGCGTCGGCTACACGTTCGCCCGAGCGGTCGACATTCACAGCGAACGGATCTACCTCCCCCGGCAGTTTTACTTTATCTACTTACTCGTGATCGTCCTCTCTTTCGGCGTGATCTGGGAGCTATTCGAGTTCGGTCTCGATCTCGTCCGCGACGAAACTGGGATTGCGATGCCGCTCGCACAGTACGGTCTCGACGATACGGTACGTGATCTCATGTTCAATTCTCTCGGTGCACTCGCCGTCGCAGCGTTCGGACAGGTTCACCTCTCGGGGATCGCAGAGCAACTGTTGGAGGAATTCATGCCAGAGTATATCCAGGACCGCTGAAGTTCGAGTCGACGACGTAGGTGGTCCGTCGAGCGGGTCTCGATCAGTTGGGTTCTTCGACGACTGCACCCATCAGAGAGCGAATGTTCTCCTCCTCGGATCCTCGAATCTGCGTTGGATACACACCAACCGTGGTGAGGTGGTCGTTGGTCGTCTGAACGCTTTCAGTGATGTGAATATTCACGTCTACAGTCATACCTTCGACCTCGGCCTCTCCCTCGAAGATCGATTCGACCGTCTCCTGTTCGAGAATCGTGACCTCGCCGTCCGAGACGTGTTCAACCTCGTTAATTCCTTCAAACTCGGCTCCGAGCAAATCGACCAGCTCCCCCGTGGACATCTCCGCGATCGGATTGAACCCCCGACCGGCGATCGATATCTGTGGAGACGTGAGAACGACGAACGCCGCTGCTCGGACGCTGCCGAGCGGCCCGAAACTGACCGACTTCTCGTGTTCCGTGAGGTAGTTCGTCACGACGATTTCCTCCGAGACGCCGGCCGCCCCGACCGTCTCCCGGACGACCAACTCCTCGACGTTCGTCCGTTCGTATCCGGTCGACTCGCGGACGCTCGGGTCGACGCCGGCTGGCGCCGCTTCGTGCTCGTCCAATCCGGCAGCACCGAGACATCCAGCAACCGCCGAAAGGGCGACACCGCCTGCGGCCGCGATGATTTCTCTTCGTCTCATTCGGTGTAGTGTGCATTCTCGACGCATATGTGTCTGTTGGCAACCACCTACGATCAGCCGGGGTGTCGATAAGGGATCCCGACCGGTAGTGTTGATATTATCCGTGGAGGTACTCGCTTTCGCCGGACCGGTTGCGGAGACGGCACGGACGGTTTTCATCCGAAACCACCCTCGCTTTCACCACGCAGGATCCGTCGACGATACCGCATGCATCCGTTCCGATGAACCAAACCCCCATCGTCTGATTGGAAGTGACGAAAACAAGTGTGGCCCGTCCAATATGTAACGGATGCTTTTCGTGTGTGCGTCCCTTTATTTAGGTATGGCCGATATCCTCGTTCCTATGGACGGCTCACCCGACGCAGAGAAAGCGCTCGAGAAGGCGTTAGATATGTTTCCGACGGATACGATCCACGTATTGAACGTCATTCAGATAACAAAAATTCCTGACGACCCGACGACCTCGGGTCTCGATCACGCGGTCTCGGAGTCCGAAGGGGTTCTCGCCAGGGCGACGGAGATCGCAGACGAACACGGTGGAAAAGTAACGACGCATTCGACGGAAGGTCACGCGGCAAAAACCATCAATTCGTACGCCGAAGAACACGACATCGATCACATCGTCATGGGGAGTACGGGTCGAAGCGGCGTTCGACGACTGTTGCTCGGAAGCGTCGCCGAGACCGTGATCCGGCGCGCACCCTGTTCTGTGACCGTGGTCCGTGACTGATAGGACAGACACGTCACCGTGAAGAGGGTTGGCGGGAAACGAAAGACATGGCCCGGCGGGTTACGGACGGCGTCATGCTACTCGAGATCGCGTGGCCCGAGCCGATCGGGGCGAACGCGTACCTCGTCGACGACGGAGCGGTAACGCTCGTCGACGCGGGAGTTCCGATCCCGCGTCGTTCGATGGCCGGTGAGATAAGCGACGCCGGTTATGAACTCTCGGATATCGATCGAGTACTTTTGACGCACTACGATATAGATCACGTCGGGGGACTGGGCCGGATCGATCTCGATGTCCCGGTCTACCTCGGTGCCCTTGATCGGCGTCTCGTCCGCCGAACGTGGTCGCCACCGTGGAGCCATCACAAGGGTGCGTTTCACCGGGCTGTGAGACGGGTCTACTCGCTGTCGGGTGTGGATCTCAGAGCCGTCCACGACGACGACCGAATCGGTGGGTTTCGTGCGTTTCACACGCCTGGCCACAATCCGGGACACACCGTGTTCCTTCACGCGGGTCTGGACGTGGTGATGCTCGGCGATCTGGTGTGGAACACGTCAAAAGGGTTCGTTTCCCCGCCGTGGGTCGACTCGTACGACACGAAGCGAATCGCCGACAGCGTCGCCCGAATCGCGGAGGAGCGCTTCGAGGCCGCATGTATGGGCCACGGACCTCCACTTTCGAGTGGTGGGGACCGCGCACTCAGAGATCTCTCCGGAAGATTATCCGATCGAGAATCGTCGACGAAACCGTGATTTTGAAGCGCGAGGGCGGCACATCCGACGGTATGCACCCGCGAGCAGAGGAATTCAAGCGAACGGCCAAAGCGGAGTACGGGTTCGACGTCGACGTCAAAGAGTTTCCCGAAGGGACGAAGACGGCGGCCGACGCGGCCGAGGCGGTCGGTTGTTCCGTCGAACAGATCGCGAGTGGTATCGTCCTCTCGACCGGTGACGGACTGGTCGTCTCCATCACGAGCGGCGCAAACCGCGTCAGCATGGCGAAGATCGCATCACTCGTCGACGCCGACGAATCAGACGTTTCGATGGCCGAGGCGGACGCAATAAAGGGGGCGCTCGGCTGGTCTATCGGCGGCGTCCCGCCGTTCTGTCACGACACTGATGTACCGGTGTACATGGACGAAACGCTCGCCGAATTCGAGACCGTGTGGGCCGCGGCGGGCACCCCGACGGCAGTATTCCCGATCGATCCACGGACGCTTTCGGAACTCGCCGGCGCGCCGCTGACCGACGTTCGGGAGTGAGCCGCTGTCGAGGGGGGCCAACGAGCCGGGAGCATATTATTAAAGTAGACCTCCGTATCAGTAGTTGTTATTAAAATGTTTCATGTAATGGTAAACTTATTATAACTACAGACTAATTTGATAATCAGATGATGGAGCTAACCAGACGACGGCTGCTAACCACCGGAACGGCAGTTGCCGGGATCGGCGGGCTCGCCGGCTGTGTCGACGGTTCGATCGGACAGAACGCGGACTCAAACACGGCTGACACGACGACGGCACGGTCCTCATTTTTCGTCTTCGGAGATGTTGCGTCCCGGATCGCAGGGAGTGCCGCAGACGCAGAGCTCCTCGTCCCGGTCGGCCAGCACGGCCACGGCTGGGAACCCGGACCGAGCGTACGCGAGGAGATTCACGAGGCGGATCTATTCGTCCACGGTATGGAGGGCTTCCAACCGTGGGTCGATACCATCAAGCATGACCTCGAAGCGGATGGGTCCGACGTGGTTCCGATCGATGCGAGCGCGGGGATTTCGCTGATAGAGGCCGGAGATTCGGGCCACGACCACGACGACGAACACGGCGACGACCACACCGACGACGAACACGGCGACGACCACACCGACGAACACGGCGACGACCACACCGACGACGAACACGGCCACGACCACGACGACGAACACGGCGACGACCACACCGACGAACACGACGACGAACACGGTGAGGGCATGGATCCACACTTCTGGATGGACCCGCTTCGGATGAAGGATACGGTCGAAACGGTCCGCCAGGGACTGACCGACGTCGATCCGGAAAACGCCGACGTGTACGCGGAGAACGCCGAGTCCTTCAGCGATCGACTCGACGAGTTACACGGGGAGATCGAATCGATCGTGGCGAACGCATCCAACGACGTTATCTTGATCGCAGGACACGACTCGTTCGGCTACTTTTCGGACCGATACGACGTGCGCGTCGAAGCGCTCACCAGCGTGTCACCCGACGATATACCGACTCCCCAAGACATACAGAACGCCCAGGAAATCATCTCGACACACGATCTGCGCTACATCTGTGCGGATCCCCTAGAATCACAGCAGGCGGCCGAACAGCTGGTCGCCGAGACCGACATCGAGGAGGTGCTACCGCTGACCGCGATGCCCGGACTGACCGACGAGTGGGCGGCGGACGACTGGGGGTATCTCGACGTGATGGAAAGCGTTAACCTTCCGACGATAGAGCGAATAGTGAACACATAATGGCAGCCGTCGAGGTCGACGACGTAACGTTCGCCTACGGTGAACAGCCGGTCGTCGAACGAGTGACGCTCGAAGTCGACGACGGGGAGTTTCTCGGCCTCGTCGGGCCGAACGGCTCCGGGAAGACGACGCTCCTGAAACTTATGATCGGGCTCCACCGGCCCGATAGTGGATCCGTGAAACTGTTCCGGGAGCCCGCCCATTCGTTCGCCGATGGTGAACGGATCGGGTACGTCCCACAGGACGTATCGGCCGCACAGAGCGAGATGCCGATCACGGTCCGAGAGGCGGTCCGAATGGGTCGGTATCCGCATCGATGGATCGGCCGATTCGGCGACGACGACCACAGGGCGGTCGACGAGGCGATGGAACGAGTCGGAATCACGGATCTCGCGCCCCGACGCGTCGGTCGCCTCTCGGGCGGTCAGAGACAGCGAGTGTTCATCGCCCGCGCGATCGCCTCCGAGGCGGATCTGTTGGCGCTCGACGAACCGACCGTCGGCGTAGACGCGGAATCGCGTGAGGCGTTCTACGACCTTCTACACGGACTCAACGACGAGGGGCTCACGATCATTCTCATCGAGCACGACATCGGCGTCGTGACCACCCACGCTTCCGAAATCGCCTGTCTCAATAGGGAGTTGTTCTTTCATGGCGACCCCGAACGATTCGTCGAAACTGACGCGCTCGCCGACGCCTACGGCGGCTCACAGGGCGTCGTTCACCACGATCACTGATGTACACGAACGTAGTTACAGACGCGACGGTCGCCCCGACGTATGCAGTCGTCGGAGCCGCCGAGAGGGTACTGGATACGATTCTCAGCGGTCTCTGGGGGCGCGGTCTTGATATCGTAGCTGAGTTGACGGGGATCTCGATGCTCGGCTTTCCGTTCATGCAGCGAGCTTACCTGGCCGCGATCTGCATCGCGCTCATCGGGCCGCTCGTCGGGACGTTTCTCGTTCACCGCGAGATGGCGATGATCGGCGATACGCTCGCACACTCGGCGTTCGCTGGCGTCGCCGCCGGACTGTTCGCGAACGCGGTACTCGCGGTGACCGTCCCGCCTCTGCTCGTGGCGCTCGTCGTCGCCTCGGTCGCTGCGTTACTCGTTCAGGTACTCGTCGACTACGCTGGCGCGTATCGGGACACGTCACTCGCAATCGTCTTGACCGGCTCGTTCGCGATCGGAAGCGTGCTGATCACGGCGACCGATGGAGGGATCTCCGTGGGGATCAACGCGTATCTCTTCGGATCGCTCGCGACGGTCTCGCGGACGAACGCCGGGATCTTGCTAGCGATGACTGTCGTCGTCGTCTTCGCAGTCATCATCGCGTATCGGCCGCTGCTCTACGTAACATTCGACGAAACGGGAGCCCGTGCGGCCGGACTCGACGTCGCACGATACAACCGGCTGCTCGCGGTGTTGACCGCGGTCGTCGTCGTCGGGGCGATGCAGATCATGGGCGTCATCCTCGTTGCCGCAATGCTGGTGATACCTGTGGCGACGACGACTGCAGTGGGCGGATTCAAACGTTCCGTCGTGGCAGCGGTCGCGGTCGGACAGTTCGCGACGGTTGCCGGCGTCACGCTCTCGTATCGCTACGATGTCGCCGCGGGCGGAACGATCGTACTCGTTGCCATCGCAGCCTACCTCGCCGTCGGGATGGGAAACCGTGCCCGACGACGGATAGCAGACGTTCAGCGAAAGCGGACAAGTACCGAACGATCCACGCCTGCCGTCACCCGCGGCGACGGGGAGGGCGACTGAGCGCTCGAACGGTTCCGGAGAGTTCGCGACGCGGCGTTGATAACCGGCGGTGACCGTACCGACGTTCAGACGGCCGCACTGGAAGCCTCCGGGATCGAGTGCATCCTCTTGACCGGGGGATTTCGCCCGCCCGATGCCGTGTTGGGACTCGCCGCCTCGGCGGGCGTCCCGATTCTGTTGGCGCAGACGGATACGATCACGACGCTCGATATGGCAGAGGCCGTCGTGACGGCACACCGAACGCGAGACCGGAGGGCGGTCGATCGAATGGGGCGGCTGCTCAACGATTACGCCGACGTCGACGCGATGTTGATCGAGTAGGCGCCGTGCTTCTCAGGCGATGGCCTCGATCTTCTGGACCAGCGTCCCCTTGTCTTGGACGCCGACCATCCGTTCTTTGACTTCGCCGTCGCCGAACAGATAGAGCGTCGGGACGCCTTGGACTTGGTATTCGGCGGCCAGATCTTGGTGCGCGTCGATGTCGACTTTCAGCGCGGCGGCGTCGGTCTCGGCGGCGACTTCGTCGACAGTCGGTGCGAGCATCTTGCACGGTCCACACCAATCCGCATAGAAGTCCACGAGCGCGATTCGGTTCTCGCTCAGCAGCTCGTCGAGGTGTGCAGCGCTCCGTACGTCGATCGGGGATTCCGGAGAATCCGCTCTCGAAGCCAGTTCTTCGCGCTTCTGTTGTCTGATCTTCTCAATATCGTCTGAGTCGCTCATACTGGCCGTACGTCCGTGACCGGATTAATTCCTTCGGGGGTGTGCGGGTTGCCTACCGATCCCCACCGACAACAGTTAAGGGGAATCCATACGACCGTTCGGCATGGACACGGACTCTGCACCGCAGGAGATCACGTCACTGGTGGGTCGGGAAGTGTATTCGAACAACGGCGTATTCGTCGGGGAAATCGAGGACATCCGGCTGAACTTGGAGCGCGAGGTCGTCACCGGGCTCGCGCTGGGGGATATAAATCGGGAACTGTTCAGTAGCCGCGTCTCGGGCCGAGAAGGCGTCATCGTTCCGTATCGGTGGGTCCGATCGGTGGGCGACATCGTTCTCGTCAACGACATCGTCGAGCGACTCAGAGAGCCGGAGAGCGAAGAGGCAGCCGCCTAACTTCCGTTCGACCCTTCGTTACTGCTTCCGCCCTCGACGCCCATCGCCTCGAAGAGCTTCGAGCGGACCGCTTGTTCGGTGAGTTGGAGCAGTGTCTCACGGTTATCGCCCGTTATCTCCAGTCCGGTAAAGATCCCGAGCGGGATCTCGACGGAGGCGTCAGTCGAGTGGCCGCGAACGTCTCCAATCTCGGCGAACGCGTCCTGTAGCACGTTCCCGATGTTGATTCGGATATCCTTCGAGCGCGCCGCGAGGTAGATCGTATCGTCGGCGATGGCGAACACCGCCGAAGTCGTGATACCTTCGAGGTTCAACAGGTGTTGGGCGGCCTGCGAGAGCGCATCCCGATCGCGAATGAATCCGGCGTTCGAAACGAGATGTGATCCTTTCACCTCGCGACTCCGGATCGCTTCGGCGAGTACGTCGAGCGTCTCGGGGCTCATCGACGGAGACTCGACCTGTTCGAGCGTGTCGTGATTCGCGAACGGGTACAGATACGCCGCCGCGGTCAGGTCGGCTGGCGTCGTATCTCGCTTGAAATCGAGCGTCTCCGCACGAATCCCGTACAGAAGCGCAGTCGCGACTTCTTCCGAGAGGCTCAAATCGAACTCCTGAACGTACTTCGTCAGGATCGTCGAGGTCGAGGAGACGTTCGATCGGACATCGACGAACGACGCCCCGTAATCGACTTCCGGTTCGAAGTGATCGATCAGGATGTCCACGTCGCCGTCGATGACCGGTTCGGTCGCCTTCGCACAGTCGACGAGCGCGAGCGTGTCGTAGACGTCGAGATCGGTCTCGGCGAGCGAGACGAGTTCGATGCCGAGGAGATTGACGAAGGCGCGGTTTTCCTGGTGGCCGATCTCGCCCTCGTAGAGGATGTCCGCCTCGACGCCACGGGCCTCGGCGATGGCCTGTAGCGCGACCGCGGACGCGATCGAATCCGGACCGGGGGAGCGATGTGCGAGGATCGCGAGCGAGTCCCCTCGATCGATTATGTCGGCGAGTTGGTTCGCTTTGTACTCGAGTTCGCCCTGTTCGAGCGCTCTGAGCGCCGAGTCGGCAATGACCACCGAGGGATTTATCACGACGTCGGCACCTGCGCCTCTGAGTTCGTCGGCCGTGACGGGATCGGACGCGCGAACGATAAGAAACCGATCGCCCTCCCGACGATTGATGTTCTCGACGGCCGCAACGTTCGCCTCGATATCGGGCGAAAGGATCAGCACGACGTCTCTGTCGGCGACAGCCTCGGCTGCCGCTTCATTTTGTATATCCGCACGGCGGGCGTCGAGGTCCTGATCTCTGAGCGCCTCGACGCGACCCTCATCTCGGTCGAGGATGAGCACGTCCTTTCCCTCCTCGACCAGTTCCTCCGCGACGGCGTGGCCGACGCTGCCGCAGCCGAGAATCGCGTACGTCGACATCGACGCCATCGAGATGGCGGTACTCATGATAGCGACGACGAAGGGCGGCGGACACTTAATTCGACCGTACGGTTCCCGGCGTGCCACGGCGTCCCCACCGGACCGGGGAACGCAACCTATTTCACGCGACCGCGGATACGTTCGAGCGCGGGGCCGATAGCTCAGCCAGGGAGAGCATCTGGCTCTTAACCAGACGGTCGGGGGTTCAAATCCCCCTCGGCCCGTGATTTCTCCGACGAACGGGCGTGAGGAGCGAAATCACTACTAGGAGACGCACCCCACGCGAGGCGAGCGACGCGAGTCCCCGACCGGGCCAAAATCCCCTCGACCCGGTTCGGTTCGATCTAAGGGAGCCACGAGTTCATGGCCCTACGTTTCCCGTCACAGGTGTTCTCCGTTCCCGGCTGCATCCGGATCACCGGTAATTCAGCGCCAAAGTGTTATATTGAGCTCTTCCTACATGTATCCGGTAGCAGTGCAGTACACCTGAAAACGTTCACGAATACCATGATGGCAAACGATTTGAAAGGCGATACACTCGTCGAAACCCGTAGCGTATCTGATTTCTCGAGAAAGCCGACGCCCACTGTTGGGCGATCACCCGACGAGGCGACGAAAGCGTGTGTGTCAGAAGCTTTACCGGGATGTCGCAAAGATCGCTTCGAACGTTCGAGCGACGATACCGCCCCCCGGACATCGGATCACGACTCGGCCTTCGACGCTATCGATAGGAGAGCGGTATAATGGGGCGATCTACCCCCAGTTACCAAGAGCGGGTTGCGGAGATCACTCCGAACTCGGAACTGGCGTACGCCGGCTTGAACACCTTCTTCAAAAGCGAATACCGAGCGCTCGATGATTTAACGGACCTAGATGCAGCAGTCATTGGAGCGCCGTATGATGGGGCTGTCAGCAATCGACCCGGCGCGCGATTTGGCCCCACTGCGATCCGGAAGGCCAGCGCCTGGTGGTCGTACCTGTCCGGATATAAAGGTGGGTTGACGAATATGCGGACGGGGAATCAGGTCGACTTTTCGGATCTCGATATCGCCGACTGTGGGGATATCCCCGTCTTCCCGATGGACGAAGGGCGTACAGCCGAAAGTATAGAAGCCCACGTAGCGGCCATTGCCGACCAGACGTTCCCGGTGGTATTAGGCGGCGATCATTTCTGCACAGCCCCCTCATTCATCGGATTCGCGGAGGGGGCGGACTACGATACCGTCGGCCTGGTTCAAATCGACGCTCACTCGGATACGAGTACGAACAGCCCCATATTCGGCGAACAATTTCATGGGTCCAGTACTGCCCTCATCGCGAACTCCGAATACAGCGGTTACGAACACGTGAGTCAAGTAGGGATCAGAGGATACGAAGCCCCGGGGTTCAACGAGTTCGCGGAGGAGAAGGGCCTTTCACTGTATACGATGCGAGACGTGAATGAAAACGGCATCAGTGACGTGGTATCGAGAGCGATCGAGGACGCAGCCTCGGATGCTGATGCCGTCTATGTCACGTTTGATATCGATAGTGTCGATCCAAGCGTCGCTCCCGGGACCGGAACTCCCGAACCGGGAGGGCTATCGGCGTACCAGGCGCTTACATCGATCGAAATGATTGGGAGCCACGATTCGGTTCAAGCAGCAGATATGATGGAAGTGTCCCCGCCGTACGATAGTAACACTGTGACGGAGCAATTGGCCGCGTATCTCCTCGTCACACTCCTCGAACGCCGATTCCTGGAATAGGTGTTCGAACGATGGTGTGTTATCGAATCGGCCCGTACGAACGGTCAGCGACGACCGGGAACGCACGGCGTTGGCATAGGGGTCGCCCGCCCCGACGACGCCGCCGTGACCGACGCGCGACATCCCGCCGGTTGGTCGTAGCCAGCTTGGACCTCGTCGACTATCCGCAGGCCACCGTGGTCACGAATACTCCCCTTGATCCGCTCCCGTACTTTCTGAACTCGAGAACGTATCCACAACGAGAATCGCGACGTACAACAGACAAAAGCCGAAAAGAAACAGCAGAACGACGAGATTCGGATCGACGTAGGCGATATCGGGCGAGGTCTCGGCCGTCGCGATCGGTATCGGGGCGATCGCCGGGAAGCGTCGAGCGGTCGATGTGTGGGGGTGTTTCTCGGACATCACTGGACCCTGTCGGCTATCGACGCCCCACCGATATGATCGCTGCTAGGAGGACAACGTAGCGCTCCTGAGCCATTAGTAGCTGTATTCGGGGTAGATTTCGATATCGAACCACGTGTCGGGGCTGGTCATGAGGTGCATCTGATCGGTCACGTCCTCCATCGCATCGAGGACGCCGTCCAACAGGACCGCGAGTTGTCGATACGCGACCGCATGTGCGTCGCTGTCTCGGTCGAACGCCGCTTCGAGGACCTGGTTTCGAACGGCGTCGGCCTCACCTTCGAGCGCGCGGATCGCGCTCACGCCCCCGGTGATCGACGTGCTGTACTCCGGGCGACACAGCGTTCGGACGAACTCCCGAACGACGTACTCGAGTTCGAGCATCGCCGCTGCGGCGAGTTCTGACATCCTCGTTAGTCCGTCGAGACAGTCGTTCTGCTGTCTTGGGGACATGGCGACGAGTTCTTCGGCGAACTGCTCGGAGGCGTTCGCGATCGTATCGAGGTGGCCGTAGAGTTCCAGCATCCGGTCTGCATGGAGGTGGACCCACGTCATTCTGATTCCGACGTCCTTGCCGTCCGCCGTCGTGACGAGCTTTCCGAGTTCCAGTTTGATCCCGTCACAGTCGCTTTCGAGGTGTTGTATCCGCTCCACGGTCGGCTGATACTCCGCACCCATCGTATATTCCTCAACGAGCGTGGGAAGTGTCGCGACGCAATCCTCCAACCGATCGAGGTAGCGATCAGTCGCAGATTCGAGCCGTTCTCCGAAGGGGAGGGTCCTGTCTGCTGGCATCGTTTGTCCCTGCGGAACCCGAAGCAAGACCGTTGCTATGAGCCGCCCGTGGCTCCCGATAGCTCGACTGACCAACACGTAGGGCTATGGAGAAGATCGCGGCTATCCGTCGAACGGATCGGTCGTGTACACTTCGTCGAGATCGATACTGGGCTCACGACCGGGGTCGCTGCCGGGATGAGAGCGGTCGTCCGGAGCCGTTCGCCGGGCACGGTCCATCAACACGCCGTGTGTCCCTCGTGACGGTTCGCCCGGTTCGGGCCGCCGCTGGACGTAACTTCCGTCCCGTCGCATCGTCCACCGCGTCCGATTGTCGGCCAGCATGACCGACAGGACGGCATCGAGTTCCGATCGGAGCGTCGGATCCTCGACCGGCGCGACCGCTTCGACTCGGCGATCGAGGTTTCTCGTCATCCAATCCGCCGAACCGATAAAGTACGCCGGGTCGTCCCCGCCGAACCGGAAGATCCTCGAATGCTCGAGGAACCGACCGACGACGCTGTGGACGCGGACGGTGTCGCTGACTCCGACGATTCCGGGACGCAGTCGACAGATACCGCGAACGATGAGGTCGACTTCGACCCTCGCTCGGCCCGCTTCGTAGAGTTTTTCCACCACGCCGGGATCTTCGAGCGCGTTCATTTTGGCGACGATTCGACCGCAATCGCCCGTCTCGGCGCGTTGGATCTCCCGGTCGATCAGTTCGTAGATCCGGGAGCGAAGCGTTTCCGGCGCGACAAGCAGTTTCCGATACTGGTCGTGACGCGAGTGACCGGTAAAGGAATTGAACAGTCGGATGAGGTCCTGGCCGATGTCCGGATCGACGGTAAAGAGGCCCAGATCGACGTATCCCTTGGCCGTCTCGGAATGATAGTTACCGCTGGCGACGTGCGAGTAGATGCGGACGCTGTCGGCTTCCTCCCGCACCGCGAGCGCGACCTTGCTGTGGGTTTTGAGCCCGATAGAACCGTAGGCGACGTGGATTCCCTCCTCTTCGAGGCGTTTGACCCATCGAAGGTTGTTCTCCTCGTCGAAGCGGGCTTTTAGCTCGACCATGACCGCGACCTGTTTGCCGTTCTTCGCCGCGTCGATGAGGCTTCGGATGACCTTCGAATCGGGGGCGGTCCGATAAATCGCGACCTTTATCGCGAGCGTATCCGGATCGTGGGCCGCGGCATCGAGAAAGCGTTGAACCGTCTCTCTGAACGAGTGATAGGGATGATGAACCAGTTTATCGCGCTCGCGCAGTGCCTCGAACACGTCCCCGGGGGCGTCGGGGGACAGCCCAGCGAACTGGGGATGTTGTCTCGGCGTCCACGGGTCGAGTTTCAGTTCGGGGTAGTCGAGTTCGCAGAGTTCAGCAAAGTCCCCCAATGCGAGCGGTCCGGAGCGACGGAACACCTCGGACTCATCGACTTCGAGATGTGTAACGAGGAGATCGAGAACCGGATCGGGTACGCACTCCGTGACTTCGAGACGAACGACGGTGGCGAACCGACGTTGTCGGAGTACGTCTTCGATCCTGTCGATGAGCCCCTCGGCGACGTCCTCGTTTCGTCTGACTTCCGCGTTCCGCGTGACCCGAAACGTCGACGTGTGGCGTATCTCGACGTTCGGGAAGAGCAGGTCGAGGTTGGCTTCGATCACCTCCTCGATCTTGACCACCCGGTGGTCGTCGGAGCGCTCCTCGAGGGGGGTCCCGGGATCCGCCACGGAGATGAGCCGCGGTCGGTTCGCGGGGATCTTGATCCGCGAGAAGCGTTCGTCCCCCGCATCGTCCTCCGAAAGTACCGCGAGCGACAGGGATAGATTCGAAATGAACGGGAACGGGTGTGCGGGATCGAACGTCAGCGGGGTCAACGTCGGGAGCACCGACGATTCGAAGTACGACCGTAGCCGATCGATGTCGGCGTCCGAGAGTTCGGCATAGCCCGAGATCTCGATGCCGGCCTCCGAAAGCAGCGGTCGAACGTCGCGGGTGAAACACTGCGACTGCGTTTCGAAGAGTTCGGCGGCCGTCTCGAGCGAAGCCGTCCACTGGTCTCGCGGCGTTCGTCCGTCGACGGTCGGTTCGGTGACGTTGGCGGCGAGTTGCTGTTTGAGCCCCCCGATCCGTTTCATGAAGAACTCGTCCATATTGCGCGTCAGAATGCTGAGAAATCGGAGCCGTTCGAGCGGTGGGTTTCTATCGTCGAGCGCTTCGTACAGAACTCGCCACTGGAAGCTCAACTCCGACAGCTCTCGATTTAAATACCACTCCGGGGAGTCGAGATCGAGGTCAGAATCGGGTATCGACTCGTCGATCGGTGGGGTTCGGGCGGAAACCCCCTGTGCGAACTCCGAGGGGCCGATCGTCGCCGTCTCCGGAGGGTCCCGCCTCGCGTTGCTCTCATCTTCCGCGGCCCCACGTTCGTCAGACGAGTCTTCCTCGTGGTTCGGTTCGGTTCGCTCGGGGGTCGACTCTACGTCGGATTCAGACTCCGGGTCTGTACCGTCCATATCACTCGAAGATGGTACGCGTGGAGACGATTTTCGAGTCGCTCCGAGAGCGGCCGGAACGGCGGGCCGGAACGTCGTGGAAGCGTTTCCGGCGAAGATCGTACGCGGAGAGCGAGCCGCCGTAGACGCAGCCGGTGTCCAATCCGACGGCCCACTGCGTCTCGACCGGCTCACCCAAAACCGTGTGACCGAAGAAGATCCGCGGTACCCGAGCGTATCGTTCGTACCAGAACGGGCGATTGTAGCCGCCATCGGGGGAGAGAGACCGGGCGTTCTGGAGATCGTCGACCGTGTGCTCGTCGAGGGGTTTGCGTGGATCCACGCCGCCGTGGACGATCAACCCGCCGTCCCAACTGATCGCGACCGGTAGCGATCGAAGCCACGCAAGGTCGTCCTCGTCGAGGCTCGGCACCGTCTTTTCGCCACGAAGGACTTTTTGCTCGTTGTTACCGCGGACGCTATACATGTTATCGGCGTTCCGGAGCCGACGAACGACCCGTCCACTATCCGGACCTTTGCGGATCAAGTCCCCGACGAACAACACGAGATCGTCCTCGGTCACCTCGAGTACCGAGAGGAGGCGGTCGAGGGCGTCAGCGCAGCCGTGAACGTCGCCGACGACGTAGACGCCAGCCCACTCCGTGAGGTCGACACGGAGATGATCGGAAGCCACGTCCGGCCGGAACGCGAGTGTCATACGTTCGATTATAACGACACGGGATGGCTTAAAAGAAACTAAGAGAGATATATATACATATGGAGCGCTTGGTTTGGAACTAATACGCACTCCGTCGGGGGACACGCGCGATTACCCGCGGCAAAACGCCATCGCTCGTTCGACCCGCTCTCGGAGCGTTTCGATCCGATCTAACAGCTCCGCGACGATGGAGATGACCGGATACTCGACGCCGATCCCCTGATAGAAGTACATCGTTACGTCGGGGACGTTCGACGGGAGCCGCTGAATCCGTCGTTGATCGAAGATCGATCCTTGTCGCCGATCGGATAGTTCTTCACAGCGCTTTCGCATGACTTGGAGGCGTGCACGGTAAGCGTCGAGCGCGCCGAACGTCTCGTCATCGAACGGAACGGCGTCGAGTTCGCCGAGTTCCTCGACCAGCGGGACCAGGTCGTCTCGGGCCGCCAGTATCGATTCGCGTTCACGATCGATCACGCCGAGCAGCGATTTCCTGGCCGATTGAGAGGTCGAAACCGCCGAGAGAACCGCCCGTTTACACCGGCCGTTGAATTCGGTGCCGTCGGTCAACGCAGATGCGATGTCCGGAGAGAACTCCTCCGCAAGGCTTTCAGCGTAGGTGTCGTCGTACTCCTCGATGTAATGTGGAACGCTCATAAGCGTCGATTCGTAGGCGTCTCGAACCTGCCGCAGCCCGGTCGTCGTGTTGGCGGTCGCGACGCCGGCGAGTGGCTGCGATCGGACGGCGTTTTGCTCGGAATCGATGGAACGAACCCGATCCTCGAAGCCTCGGAGCGCCTCGAGTTCGTCGGCCGTCCGTCGTCGCTCCCGTCGAAGTTCGTCTATCGCCTCGTCCAATCGCTCGTCGGGACCGGTCGAACCCGCACACGTGGCCATATCAGTCGATTGGACCGTCGAACGGGTCATAAGCGATTGTAATAGGAATATCTACCCGACAACGTAACTATATACGTGTATGTACCGGGTGAAACCGACGGAGAGGTGTTCTCTCTCGCTCGTGATTCTACGATCCACATCCACCTGCACTCTATTGTGACATATATAGAGTTTGGGTGCTACATAGATAGATATAAATGATTCTACAGACCTCATAGCATCTCATTTATACCTACCATCGATAGTGACCGGCAATGGCCCACGGCACACCGGAACCGACAGCCCGACAGCCGGCCTCGGACCTCGAGGCCGGGCGAGGCGTTTCCATACGGGTCGACGAACAACTCGAGCACGGGATCGATCGTCCGGATCGTGGTTCCATCTGTCGGCGATCGTATCGTAAACGAACGTATCTGACACAGTAACGTATGACACGGGTCGACTATCAAGAACAACTCTCGTCGCTCCGACGTGACGTCATCGCGATGAGTGCGCTCGTCCTCGATAGGTACGACATGGCTTTGACGGCGCTGGAGACCAAAGACGAGCCGACCGCCAGCGGGGTCATCGAGGGTGACGACGATGTCAACCGCCGGTATCTCGACCTCGAGGGGACGTGTATCGACCTCTTTGTGCTCCAACAGCCGGTCGCTGGGGACCTCCGGTTCATCGCGTCGTCGTTCAAGATAGTCACCGATCTCGAACGGATCGCCGATCTCGCGGCCAATCTCGCGGGATATGCGCTCGAAGCCGAGCGGGAACGGTATCCCGAGATCGATCTGATCCACATCGGAAACGAGACGGGGCGGATGGTCACGGAGGCCATCGACAGCTACGAACGCAATGATTCGGAACTCGCCAGAGAGGTCGCTGGACGGGACGAAGAGATCGATCGTCTCTGTGCCGACGCGAGCGAGGTCGTCGTCGAAGACCTACTTCGAACGGAGTACGGCGACGAGATAGAAGACGTGATGGACGACGTCTCCCGGCTTCTGTTGACCGTGCGAGACATCGAGCGCGTTGGCGATCACGCGGTCAACATCTGTGCGCGAACGGTGTACATGACAGATCACGACACGGAGTTGCTCTACTAACAATGGCACGAACGATTTCGAACGGCAACGGCCCGATAGAGCGGAAAGTACAGGTGACTGGCGGATCGACCTATACCGTATCGATCCCGAAAGCGTGGGCGAACGCCCGCGATATCGGCTCCGGTTCGCCGCTTCACCTGTACCCGTTCGACGACCGTCTGGTCGTCGCACAACCGGACGACGAGATTCCGATCCGGCGCGCGTCGATCAACGCGGATGCCGTCGGTAACGGGGCGCTTTCCAGGTGGATCGAAGCCGCCTACGCCGCCGGGAGCGACGAGATCGTCATCGAATCCGAGACCGGGTTCGATTCCTCGGAACGGCGCGTGGTAACCGATGCGGTCACCCGGCTCGTCGGCATAGAGATCTCGACGGAGCGCGATCGAGAAATCGTCGCGCGAAGCCTGCTCGATCCCGCCGAGATATCGCTGAACGGAACGATCGACCAACTCCGGCGCATCTCGCTGTCGATGCACGAGAACGCGGTCCGAGCGGTGCTCGGAAGCGACGATGAGAGCAAAGAGCTCGCACGACACGTCGTCTCACGGGATAACGACGCGGACCGACTCTTCGCGCTCGTCAGCCGGCAGTTCTATCGAGCGTTAACGGACGTGCGAGAGATCGACAAACTGCAGACCGACAGGAAAGTCGCATTTACACGGTTTCGAACGGCGAGGCAACTCGAACGGATCGGCGACCACGCCGAACGGATCGCAGACGTCGCCATTCGGCAGGACCGACCACCGGGGACCGACCTCCAGGCGCGCTTCGAAGCGATCGCCGAAGACGCCAGACAGGTGGTTCGAACGGCGATGGACGGCGAAGCGGAGAGGGCGCTCATCCAACTCGGCGACGTCGTCGAACGGGTCCAATCGCTCGATCGAGAGCTCTACCGGAAGAACGGAGACAACGCCTACCTCCATGGACAGGCCCTCGAAAGCGTTCGGCGGACGGGCGAATACGGCGGCAACATCGCCGAGATCGTCACGCTTGCGGAGATCGTATGACAGAACACATACCATCGGATACAGCTAACTGATACACAATATGACCGACACATTCAAACTCGGGTTCGTCTGCGTTCAGAACGCGGGACGGAGCCAGATGGCGACGGCGTTTGCGGAGCGCGAACGAACACACCGCGGCCTCGAAGACCACGTCGAGATCATAACCGGTGGCACGCACCCGGCGGAAAGCGTCCACGAGGTCGTCGTGGAGATCATGAACGAGCGGGGTATCGATCTGTCCGATCGCACGCCGCGAGAGGTCTCGGCCGAGGAGCTCGACGCGTGCGACGTCGTCGCAACGATGGGGTGTTCGACGCTCGAACTCGACGCCGACGTCGAGGTTCACGATTGGGCGCTCGACGACCCCGACGGAGCCGAGATAGACGAAGCTCGGCGGATCCGGGATACGATCCAGGGGCTCGTCGAGGAACTGTTCGACGAGGTTGAAGCGTCGCTCGAAGAATCGGCGTAGCGAACCTCCCTACAGCAGCTCCTGTTCTTCGAGTTGTTCCATGACGTCGTCGACGAAATCGTCCACGGAGTCGTAGGGGAATTCGCCACCGCCGAGTTTCGTGTTGAGTTCCATCGCAGTCATCGAGAAGTCACCGGATTCGAACTTCGTGCCCGGCCCCTGCGGAAGCGCTGGAACGAGATCCATCGGGCTGTTTATCGGGTAGTCGGCACCCTCGAACGCCTCGATCATCTGTTGGCGAAGGTCGTCGTTGTCCACCATGAGTCGTTTCGAAGGTGCGACAGATAGAAATAAAAATCATTCGACGGTTATCATCGACTATTGAACGATTAGGTGGCCGATCGACGGACGACTATATCGCCAACGTCGCTCGAATCATGTCCCGCGTTCCTGGACCGAGACCGACCGCGAGAATAGCGATGAGGAGTAGATATGCATACCGGGGACTCTCGTCGAATATTTCGTCGTTGAACACCCAGACGACGAAGATGGCTGCGGCAACCTTGATAAAGAGGAAGGGCCACGCAGTACCGATCGCTTCCGAGAGCCACGCGGGCTGGAGGCCATCGGTGATCCGGACCGTCGCTTCGTTGACAACGTGTTTCGATCCATACGTGACGCCGATTCCCAACTCGTCGGTCCAGTCGAGGCTCAACACGTTCGCGATGCCGTCGACGCTGTGACCCCAGACGATCAACGCGCCGAGGTAGCCGGTCCCCTCGTTTATCACGGGGGCGTAGCGCCCGCTCGCCCACCAGAAGACCGCGGCGATGAGCGTCGCGCCACCGAGCGTGATGATCGCAACTGCCGGAAAGAATCCGACGATATCCGACGTCGCAGAGATGTACAGCAACCAGCCGATCGTCCCCGCGAGAGCGACGGCGCCGATCCCAGCGAGATACGGCTCGTATTCGTCGAACACGCCGCGCCGCGACAGGACGACCACAGATACCAGCACAGCCAGTGTGAACGCGAACATCACGAAGTAGATGAAGGGGCTTATGATGAGCGCGACCGACGGGTAGGGGATCAACATCCCGAGGTCGGCACGGATGAATGCGACGTTCGTGTCTTCGACCACTCGAAGCGCGCCGCCGAGCAACATGTAGGGTAACAATGCAACGTAGAACTTCGGTGTCAACCGGACGTTCAACGTCCGGAGCAACAGCAACACGCCGACGAGCATAAAGACCAAGACGACGGCGTAACTGGCCGTGGACACGGTCGTATATCCGGGCGCTGCGACGACCCCGTCGGCGGCCGAACAGGCCCCCTGATTATAGAGGCGTTCCGTCGTTCCGCCGGCCCTCACGGCGCACGTCGCGCCGTGGGCGTCGGCATCGACCGGGCCCCAAAAATACCGCCACAGGAACCCGTCGTACACGCGACGGGGGAAGGCGACGGCCGCGGCGACGACGAGGGCGAGCCCGGCGAGAAACGCCGCGAGCCACGCGCGAGCCGGATCGATTCCATCGGGTAGCTCCATACGAGAGTTGCCGGCCCACCGCGGTTTCACGTTTCCGGTCGACGGCGGTCGCCATGCACTATCGGACGACCGTCTCCGGCAGCCGGGCAGCCTCGAGGACGACGTCGTGTGCCGCACCGTTGGAAGCGACCACTCCCTGGCTGTCGTGTCGCCACGGGTCCCCGTGAATGTCGGTGACGGTCCCCCCCGCCGCCTCGATCAATCCGACGCCGACGATCGTATCCCACGGATGCCCGCGAACGCTCGTCACGACGGCATCGACGGCACCGCTCGCACACAGCGCGAGTTCGAACTGCGCCGAGCCGAATCGGCGCATGTCCCCGAAGCGTTCGACGATCCCGCGGCAGGCGGCCGCGTACTCCTCGCGGCGATCGAACGACCACCACAGCGTCGGGACGACGACGAACGCCTCAGGGTCGGTTCGATCGCTGACCGAGATACGCTCGCCGTTGCGGAACGCGTTCCCAGAATCGAGCACGAACGTGTCCCCCAACGAGGGACAGACGGTCGCCCCGGCGACCGGACCGCCGTCGACCGTGGCCGCGACGCTCGTCGTCCACACCTGGATCCCGCGGACGAAGTTCGTCGTCCCGTCGATCGGATCGATGATCCACGCCGGCCCGTCGTCCGGAACCGAGTTCCGCGTTTCGTCCTCCTCGCCGATGATCGGCTCGCCGGGGAAGCCCTCCCGGAGCACCTCCGTGACGCGCGTTTGGGCGTCCCGGTCGGCCTGCGTCACCACGTCAATCTTTTGCGATTTCGTTTCGACGGCGAGTTCCCCTCTGAACGACTCAGTTGCGAGGTCCGCCCCCGCCTCCGCAGCTCGAAGCGCAACGTCGGCGCGTGTGCCCGTGACCATAGTCGATGCGGTGTCCCCGGCAGCAAAGCGCCACCGATTTGTCCGCTCCACGTGTGCCCACCGGTATGCACACGCTTGCAAAGCGTATTCACAACATCACGCCCCGAAACGTGCGGCTCACCTTCGACGACGGGTCGACAGTCGTCCTCGAAATGCGCTCGGCGGAGTTCTTTCAGGAGGCCTTTCAGGCGGAGGGAACGGACGACGACGGAACGACGTATCGGCTCGTGACCGACGGAGAAGACGATCCGCTCGTCGCGGGCAAAGAGACGGGCGACGGATGGGAGACCGCCGGTGTGGTCGTCGACGTCGAACGGGCCGCCGAATAGACGCCGCGGGGCAACCATTTATATACGATGACGGGGCCATCCCGTCTCGATGCGCTACGTACTCGCCGGTGTTCTCCTCGCTGTCGTACTCGTGCTGTTCGTCGCCCTGGTGGTCACGGACTCGAAGATGGATCGAACCGTCGTCGTGGATCGACTCGGCGACGACTACGCCGTGCTGCTCGTCGCGGAATCCGGAGAGACGACCGACCAACGCGTGGTCGATCCGAACGTCATTCCGAAAGCCGGTCGTCACGAGGGCGCCGTCCTGTACCTCGACGACGGCGACTACCGCTACGACGAGACGACGACGGCACGGAGGAAAAATACGCACTCGAGGCGGTTCGACGCACTCGTTGAGCGGCTGCCATAGCCGCCAGTGCCGGGATAGATCGGCGCCGCCACAGCGACGGCTCTCGAAAACGTGAGAAGTATGCGAGGGAAGGCCGCTCCGAGAGCGGTCTTCCGCATCGCGGGGCAGACCCCCGGCGATGCGCTTTACGGCTCACTTACGTTCGCCGTTTCGCATCCGAGGCGCTCCCTTCGATCGCGCCTCGCCATGCGAGGGGAGGGATTTGAAGCACGGTCAGAGCAAGACTCTTCCCTGATTCGAATCCCTCATGCATTCGCGCGCTGTGGCGCGCTCATGCGAGGGGAGGGATTTGAACCCACGGACCTCTACAGGAGCGGATCTTGAGTCCGCCGCCGTTTCCGGGCTTGGCTACCCTCGCACGCAGTTCACATAATACCCTCATCGGATTTAAGCCACCGGTTTCGATCGAAGTCTTGGGGCGACCGAATACCCCCGGACTCTCTGCCGACACATCCAAATCGGGGGCGCTCCTGGGAACGAATAATGGATGCGGAACGGTCATCGAGCGAGACGCCACCCGGACCACGCGGGCTGCCGATCGTCGGGGCCGATCCGGCGATGATTCTCGGCAGATTGGATTTCAGAACGCGAGTGGCTCGCGAGTACGGCGACTACGTTCACTGGCAGGGGATGCGCGGTCCGGTGTATCAGTTCAACCACCCGGACGACATCGAACACGTTCTCGTGCAGAACAATCAAAATTACGTGAAAGGAGAGAGCTTCCAACAGATCCTCGAGCCGCTCACCGGGAACGGTATTCTCAACAGTCACGGCGAGGAGTGGCGACGGAATCGACGGCTCATCCAGCCGGCGTTTCACCCCGAGCGCATCGAAGTGTACGCGGGGATGATGACCGGGTTCACGGAGGGGATGTGTCGGACGTGGTCGGACGGCGAGACGCGATTGATCCACGACGACATGATGGAACTGACGCTTCAGATCGTCGCGAAGGCGTTGTTCGGCGTCGACGTTGAGGATCATCTGGCGGAGATCGGCGCGGCGCTCGATGCATACCTTCCGGCCTCGTCCAGCCTCGCGAACGTTATCCTTCCGAAGGCGATTCCCCTTCCATCGAGGCGGAAGATGCGCGATGCTCGGGATACGCTCGACGGGATCGTCGACGAGATCATTCAGGAGCGCCGACGGAATCCTGGAGACGACGTCGTCTCGAAACTCCTTTTCGCGGAGGACGGCGGCCATGAACTCAGCGAGCAACAGATACACGACGAGGTCATCACACTTCTCACGGCCGGTCACGAGACGACAGCAGTCTCGATGACGTATACGATATACCTCCTCTCACAGCATCCGCGGGTCGAACGGCAACTCGTGGCTGAACTCGATGAGGTTCTCGGCGAGCGAACACCGGAGATGGGGGACCTTCCCGGGTTGTCGTACACCGAACGGGTTATCAAAGAATCCATGCGCCTGTTCCCGCCGGTTCCGATCATCGTTCGAGAAGCGGTCGAACCGGATACGATCGGTGGATACTCCGTCCCCGCCGGAGCGACGGTCTACGCCAGCCAGTGGGTGGTCCACCGCGACTCGCGGTGGTACGACGACGCGCTCGCGTTCCGGCCCGAGCGCTGGACGGACGAGTTGGAGGCGTCGCTTCCCCGCTTGGCGTATTTCCCCTTTGCCGCCGGGCCTAGACGGTGTATCGGGGACCGCTTTGCGATGCTCGAGGCCCGTCTCATACTCGCCACGATGTATCAAAACTATCACCTCGAACTGCGCTCGGATCGCAACATAGAGGTGATACCGACCGTGACGTCGCGTCCGAAAGAAGACGTGGTGATGGCGGTACACGAACGGTAAGCCTCGGGCGACAGCGAGACGACGAAACGGATCAACAAAGTGTTCGGCCGACCAAACGCGGGTATGATCGATCACCCGCGTTTCACGCGGACCGACGGTGACGAACCGGCGCTCGAAGTCACTACAGAGCCGTCGGGCGGATACAACTTCTCCGAACCGACCCGCGAGACGTACGTCCTCTCGACGCGGGCTATCGGACTCGTCGTCGACGAGCTCGATTACAGCGAGCGCGAGGAGGTCGCACCGGTGACCACAAAAATACTGTTTCTCACCGGCGGCGCGTACGTTCCGGACGAAACGCTCGACGTCGTCGAGACCGTCCAACGACTCCGCTTTCCGGACGGGGGAAAGCATCCGACCGACGCTGAGGTAGAGCGTGTCGCGGCGCATCTCAAACGTGCGGAAATCGAGCAAGGCGCCCGGTGGATCGTCGAGAAACTCGTCGAGAACGGTCGGTTAGCTGACGTGATGGGCGTCGACGAAATACGCACGCAACGCGAACGAATGAACGGACTTCGGGGAATCGCCAAGGATCTATAGGCAAAATAGAACCCGATCGCCTACTCGAGGCCGTCTGCGTACTCGTAATGGACATCCCGTGCAGTCGGTTGCGCCTCGTCGAGTGTGATCGACCAGTTGTCGATGACCGTCGGGTCCTGAAGCGCGTTCGTGAGCTTCGTTCGAACGTCCAACAGATCGACGCCGTAGAACGTCGCCGGAACGCCGTGAAGGTACTGCAACGCCGTCTCGAACAGCGACCGCATTCCGTCGTCGTTTTCGAAGTCGACGTGCTTGTACGCCCCGGCGGCGACCTGAACCATCCCGTGGAGAAAGGCGCTTTCGGTCGTCCCGCGGCCGTAGTTGTACCACTCCGCCTCGAAACAATCGTGGGCCGGGTGATACGCCCCGGAGTTGTACAGCCGAACCCCGTTGATGGTCGCCCGGCGGAGGGTACCGTGTTCCCAGCGTTTCACATCGGGTAGCCAACCGGCTGGTTCCCCGACGCTAGGTGGCCCGACGGTATCGTCACGTGTGTGCTCGTCCATACGTTCGATGTTCACTCACGCCACCTAAACGGCGTCGGCTGTGTCGCTCCATCGGTCAGCCGCGACCGTGCCTCTGTGGGTTTCGAGTGTACCGACCGCCGACAACCCTTTTATACAAGCCGGAGAAGCCGGACGTATGCGGGAACTCGACGAGACCGACCGGGAACTGCTCCGGCTCCTGCTTGACGACGGTCGGGCATCCTACAAAGATCTCGCAGCCGCCGTCGACCTCTCATCCCCGGCGGTGAGCGATCGCGTCGACAGGCTTCGAGAATTGGGTATCATCGAGCGGTTCACGGTGAACGTCGATCGATCGCGACTTCGGGAGGGCGTTCGTGTCCTTGTGACGCTCGATTTAAGCCCCGGTGAGACGACGACCGCCAGGAAAGCGCTGGGCGACGTCTCGGGTGTCGAACACGTGTTCGCGACTGCCGACAGTCAACTGTTCGTCGTGGCCACCTTCGCGAACAACGGTCTCGAGTCGGCGTTGGCCCCGGTGTTCGGAACGGACGTCGTCGAAAGGGTCCACGTGGCACCGCTCGTCGCGTCCGACTGGCATCCCGCCTTGGGCGAGGCGACGCTCGGGCTCGAGTGCGTTGAGTGCGGCAACAGCGTCACTGCCGAAGGCGTTAGCGCCACCATCGACGGTGAACGATACGAGTTCTGCTGTGGGTCCTGTCGGGCACGCTTCGAGGAGCGGTACGACGAACTCAAAGAAGGCGCGTGAGTCTCGGCGCTATGCAGTCGCTTCGTAGCCCGCCTCGTCTATGGCCGAAACCAGCGCGTCGACATCTGCGTCGCCCTCGACGGTAACGTGCCCCGCTTCGTGGTCCGCCTCGACCCGCTCTACCCCCGGAACCGCTTCGATCGCCTCCTCGACGTTTCGTTCACAGCCGTCACAGGCCATCCCGCTGACGGTTAGTGTCGTGGACATACCGAACCGTACGCGGTGGACGGTTTAGTCGATTTTGCTTTCGATACTACAGTCAATGTTCAAATCGAGTTTGAAAGATAAAATATCGATTGAGTATTTCTCCGAAAATAAAGGGCAAACCCAATCAACGTGGGGACCGTATCCGTATCTATGACCAGACGCGAGCGCATCGGGGTCGGCGGGATGCACTGTTCGACGTGTTCGGAAACCGTTGCGGGAGCGGTCGAATCGCTCGACGGGGTCGTCGACGCGTCGGGGAACTACGCGACCGACGAGGCGACCGTCGAGTACGACCCCGAGCGGGTGACGCTTTCGGAGATTTACACGGCGATCGAGGAGTCGGGGTACGACCCACGACGCGAAACGCGAACGATCGCTATCTCTGGTATGCACTGTTCGACGTGCTCGAAAACGGTGTCCGATGCCCTCTCAGAACTCCCCGGTGTGCTCCGCGCCGACGTCAACTACGCTACCGACGAGGCGACCGTCGAGTACAATCCGGAGTTGTTCTCGCTCGACGACGCGTACGACGCGATCGAGGAATCGGGGTACGAACCGATGAGTCGAGGCGAAGGCGAAACCAGCGACTCCGAAGGCGAGACTGCAGCCGAGCGTGAGCTGCGAAAACAACGACGGCTCGTCGTCGGGGGCGGACTGCTCGCGCTTCCGTTCATCTATTTGATGGCGGCGATGTTCAGCCCGCTTCCGCATCCCGATACGGTCGGCGGCGTCTCCTTCGATTGGATCCAGTTCCTCCTCGCGACGGTTCTGATGGCGACACTCGGTCGGGAGTTCCTCGGCGGCGCGTACAAAGCCGCGAAGAATCGGACGGCAAACATGGACACGCTCGTGGCCATCGGAACGAGCTCCGGCTATCTGTTCAGCACGGCGGTCGTCCTCGGGCTGATCACCGGTGATCTCTACTTCGAGGCCGTCGCGTTCATCCTCTGGTTTATCACGGTCGGAAACTGGCTTGAGGCCCGCTCGAAGGCACGAGCGTCCGATGCGCTTCGGGAACTGCTCCGGATGGAAGCCGACGAAGCGGTCGTCATCCGCGGCGGCGAGGAGCGGGCGATTCCGCTCTCCGAGGTCGAGGTCGGCGACGTGATGAGAATCCGTCCCGGAGAGCGGATCCCGACGGACGGGGTAGTCACGGAGGGCGAATCAGCGGTCGACGAATCGATGCTCACCGGGGAGTCCGTCCCGGTCGAGAAGTCGCCCGGCGATGAAGTCGTCGGGTCGACGGTGAACGAAAACGGCGTGTTACTCGTCGAAGCGACGAAAGTCGGATCTGACACCGCGATCCAACAGATCGTTCGTCGGGTCAAAGAGGCCCAATCGCGTCAACCGGACATCCAACGACTCGTCGATCGCGTCAGCGGCTACTTCGTTCCGGCAGTTATCCTCAACGCGATCGTCTGGAGCGTGCTCTGGTATTTCTTCCCGAGTCAGTTGTACTCGATCGTCGGACAGTTGCCGGTCGGACAGGTCGGTGGCGGACCAATCGTCGGCGGCGTTCCCATCCTCGAGTTCTCGATGATCGTCTTCGCGTCGGCCGTCCTGATCGCGTGTCCCTGCGCGCTGGGACTCGCGACGCCAGCCGCGACGATGGTCGGATCGACGATCTCGGCGAAAAACGGTGTCCTGTTCAAGGGCGGAGACATACTGGAACGGGTCCGCGAAACCGACGCCGTCGTCTTCGATAAGACGGGAACGCTCACCGAGGGAGAGATGCAGTTGACCGACGTCGAACCCGTCGAACGTGGCGTGCGAGCCGACGGGGGTGCGGTCGCGGCACAAGAACTCGACGAATCGTTCGTGTTGGCGGTCGCGGCCAGCGCCGAAGCCGGGTCCGAACACCCGCTCGGAGAGGCAATCGTGCGCGGTGCCGAAGAACGCGGTCTCGACCTCGCATCCGTCGAGGCGTTCGAAAACGTCCCCGGTAAAGGAGTCGAAGCGACCACCGACCACGGCGACGTGCTCGTCGGAAATCGGGCATTGCTCGAGGCAGACGGCGTCGACGCGGAGCCCGCAGCGGAGCTCATGGAGCGCCTCGAGCGCGAGGGAAAAACGGCCATGCTCGTCGCCCTCAACGGGGATGTGATCGGGGTCGTCGCGACGGCGGATACCGTTCGAGAAAGTGCAAAATCGACAGTCTCGACGCTCCACGATCGAGGGTACGACGTGTACATGCTGACGGGCGACAACGACCGAACCGCGTCGGCCGTCGCTTCGGAGGTCGGTATTCCGACCGGTCACGTTCGATCAGAGGTGCTGCCGGACGAGAAGGCGGACGCGATCGAGTCGATACAATCCGACGGAATCCAAGCGATGATGATCGGGGACGGCGTCAACGACGCGCCCGCGCTGACGACGGCTCACATCGGCGTCGCCATCGGCTCGGGAACCGACGTGGCGATGGAGGCCGCCGATGTAACGTTGATGCGCTCGGATCCCGCCGACGTGCTGAAGGCGATCCGGATTTCGGAAGCGACGATCTCGAAGGTGCGCCAAAACCTCTTTTGGGCGCTCGCCTACAATACGACGCTCATTCCGATCGCGTCGCTCGGACTTCTCAACCCGGCGCTTGCCGGCGCGGCAATGGCCGCATCGAGCGTCTCCGTCATGTCAAACAGTCTCGCGTTCGCGGCGTACGACCCGAACGACGAGTACGTTCCGCTCCCGCTTCGCCCTCTCGTGGCGCTGGGACGGTAAATCGGAGCGGAGCACTCAGAGCACCGTCGCCACAGCGATTAATACACCGCGACCGAAGGCATTCACATGGGAGACTCGACAGCGGCCTCGCCGACGGATATCTCGGCAGATAAGTTGAAGCGGCTCATCGACGACGGGGAGACGTTCTGGCTCGTCGACACCCGTGACGACGAGAGCTTCGAGGGGTGGCGACTGGCAGACGCGATGCAGTTCGTGTACAAACCGGACCACGAGTTCGACGCCGAGGCGTTCAGCGCCGCGACCGGTCTCGACCGCGACGATCCGATCGTGACGATCTGCGCGAAGGGAGAGTCGTCTCGCTTCCTCGCCGACGAACTCATCGACGCGGGGTTCACCGACATCCGACACGTCGACGGTGGCATGCGCGCGTGGAGTGCCGTGTACGATGTGGTCGAGGTCGAAAGCGACGCCAACGTCGATATCGTTCAGTTGCAGCGTCGCGCGAAGGGATGTATGGGATATCTGATCGCCGATCCGGACACCGGGGCAGCAGCGGCGATCGATCCGACCCGCCACACGGAAGAATTTCGAGACGCGGCGGCCGCACGCGGCCTTCGCATCGAGCGCGTCCTCGATACGCACATTCACGCCGATCATATAAGTGGCGGTCGCCGCCTCGCCGAAGGACTCGATGTCCCGTACCACCTCGGTGAACGTGTCGACGAGCGCGATCCGGGATTCGAGTACGAACCGCTTGGGCGAAACGAGGTCGTCACCGTCGGCGATGTCGAGATAAAAGCGGTGTTCACGCCCGGTCACACGTCCGGAATGGCGAGCTATCTGGTCGACGGGATGGCGATTTTGACCGGCGATACCGTGTTCGTCGATAGCGTCGGGCGGACGGAACTCCAGTTCGGGGACGCGGACGCGGCCTCGGGGGCGGAGCTTCTGTACGATTCGCTCCACGGGAGCGTCCTCGCCGAGCCGGATCCGATCACCGTCCTCCCCGGACACTTCTCCGTGACGGACGACGGAAAGTACGGCGTCGAGCCCGGGACGGAGGTTTCGACGACGATCCGAGCGCTTCGGACCGAACTGCCGCTCCTTCGTCGCGACCGCGACGGCTTCGTCGAATACATCCTCGAGACGGCACCGGAAAAGCCGCCGAACTACGAGCGAATCATCGCGATCAACCGCGGTCGATCGACCGCCGAGGAGGGCGAAGCGATCGAGTTGGAACTCGGACCGAATCGCTGTGCGGCCGAATAGCGTCTATCGCTGTCGGCGGTGCGCGAGTCTGGCGACGTACGTAAGACTCTCGCGGTGGTCGTCAACATCGAGCGTCCGTCCGGTAGCCTGTGGCGCGGTCAGTCCGGCGACGACGTTCTCCAGTTCCCCCCGGCTTTGCTCGGAGAGCCACCCGATCGATTCGTAGTACGCGAGGGCCGACAGAGTCCCATCGTGGCCGGAGGCCGCGAGCATCCATTCGAGCCACTCGAAGATCTGGAGTTGGGCCGTGTACGCGTCCGGAAGCCGATCGAGATACGGCTTCGAAACCGCCGGCCCCGAGAGTTCGGCCAACAACGTCGCGGCGTTCGGGGGTCGTCGTTCGGACCCGAGTCCGACTTCGACGTGTTCGCGTTCCGCCGTCCGCTCACTCCCGCGGACCGCGGGGGGGTCTGTCGTGTGGACGCCACTCCGTTCGGGAGCGTGTGGGTCGGCCCGACGTTGGTGACGTGAGCGGAGATACGACTCGACGTCGTCGGCCGTCCGGGAGCGCTCTCGATCAGATCCCGTGTCGGCGCTCCGTTCCGGCGTCTCATCGGACCGCGGATCGAACGGTTGCTCGGCATCGCGGGCATTCGCCCCGCTCCGTGCAGCATCGGCAGTGGAAGTCGGAGAATCGGACGACACACCTCGGTCACCGATCGTATCTTTGATCCGTTCGACCGGAACCGCTCGATCCCGATCCTCGATCCTCGGTCCGCCGCGGTGAGCACCGACGGAATCGCCGTCGAGTTCCGGCGCGTCTTCGCCGACCGCACGCTCGTGTGGTGGCCCTCGAACCGCGTCTCGAAGCTCACCCAGATCGTATCGGCGGGGGTTCATCCGGCCCGTCATGCTGCGCTGGTTTGTAGACAGCGTATATAACTACGGGGTCGGTTTCGAGCGGTGTATTCAGTCGATTTCAGCGCTCGAAACAGATTCAAACATCGTGAGTACCGTTTTTAAATGCGGTGTCGAACGACCCGATATGGCAACGCAGGACGCCCGGTCGACGACGCTCCGGGATTTCGATGTCGACCCGGCTGTTGTCGCCCGTGGCCACACGCCCTCTCTGTATTCGCGCGAGCGCTTCGTTCGGTGTGAGTCCTGTGGCGTGACCGTCCCATACTCGGTTACGGCGGAAGGACCGGTCCGACGGGCGTTGGACGAACTCGCATCGATCCCGTGCGGACGGTACGAACTACCTGACGTCTCCGTCGGCGACCACATCCCGACGGTCACTCCGGAGCATCCGACGAAGGGCCGAAGCGTCGTCTGTGAGTCCTGCGGTCGGAGCGCGAGACTCGGCGAAAACCGGCGACGGGTACTGAAAGAACTCGCCACGATTCCGTGTGCCCCGGGACTTACTGGGGTCGAACTGGTCGATCTCGTGTTCTCCCCGACTGCGTTTACGCCTCTGCTGTCGGACCTCGGTATCGACCGATGGTACGGACGGTTCGGCGGTAGTCATGATGAGGAGATCGTTCGGCAGTTCCGCCACGAACGGTTCCAGTACACCGCCTACGTGCGTGTAAAGTCCGACGGAACGCACGCCGTAGCCCTCTCGATCTCCCCGAACGGCGCCGTCGAACCGCTCGACAAACATCGGTTTCCGAGCGCAGATTCGACCGATCCGGCCGCGAGGAGAGCCGCAGTCACGTTCGTGACGTTCCTCTCGGCGACCGATCCGCTTACCGCCGGGGAGTTCGAAACGCTACACTCCGCATACGAGGACGCGTACCGAAACCACAGGGAGCGCTGGATCGGAGACGCCTACGATGACGCACGGGACGCGTTCGAGAATCGGTTCGGCGACACGCCGGAAGCGTTCACCGACGCTTTCGCGGACAGTTCGGCCGGGATCGACGAAGTACTGCGTCGAATGATCGGCTCCGGCGGATTCTCCGACCAGTCCGAGGTCGCGTTCGCGGCCGAGACCCTCGGCCACGAACACGAGTTCCCCGGGTTCATCGATTTCGTCGCCGAGCGTCACGGGTGGTCGCCGCCGATTTCAGATGAATAGACGGTTCACTCGGCGCCGTCGTCGACCCGACCGACGAAACGGTCGGGCGCGTCAGACGGCTCGAAGCGCTCGATACACGGAACTTCGTAGGGGCGCAACGCATCGACTCCCGGCGCGAGAGCCGCGTACCGATCCGCGGTCGTTTTGATCAAAAGACGACTTCCTCATTTTCGACGACCTCGCCGTCTCACCGGTACGTTGTGTGACACGTAAATCGGTTGGCGCAAGCCGAGAGTCGCTCTTCGACCAGCGTCTCGGCGAGTTCGGAGGCGGACCCGGATGGGGCGGTCACGCATACCGTCGTAATCGCGTCCATGATGAATCGGTGATATTTCCGGCTGTTCGGTGAGACGTTCGATCACCCGTAGAGCCGTCGCATGGAACCCCGCCGGTTGAATTTAGTTTCCCAGTTCAAGTGTCGTCAGATTGTCCGGTAACAGGATTGTATCGACCGTTGATGTCCCACTCGTGTATGCAGTGAATGTTTCCGACCAGACGGTCCCCGTTTTCCTCGGTGATAACCCAGTTATCCGTCTCCTCATTCCACTCGTCCGTCCGACCGCATCGTTCACAGCTCCGCCGCGTCGGCGGAACGATTTTTACGCTCATACTCACCCGATCGTTCCCCATCGTATTCAACCATGCGCCGTCGAATCGCGGACGGCTAGAAGTCGGGGAGATCGTCCGGCGCCTCGTACTCGGCTTCCCAATCGATGTACTCCTCTTTGAGCGTCCGACTCACCATCTCGCCGAACTCGGCCATCGCGGCGTTAATCCCGGAAACCGTGTTCCACGACGTGAGTTCCGGATGGAGGTCCCGTTCCTTCCAATCTTCGGGAATCCCGGGAGCGTGGTAGCCGACGCGGTCCGCGAAGTCGTCCCAGAAGAAATCGAACGCGTCGAACATACCGAGGTCCTCGGCGATCGCGAACTCCTCGGCGTCGAGATCGGTCTCCTCGGTCCACGCCTCGAACGCCTCGACCCAAGCCCCCTCTTCGAGAAACGCTTCCAGTTCCGCACGGCGGTAGTCCGTGCCGTGAACCTCTACATCGTCGTACTCGTCCGCGTCGTGGCGCGGGAGCTTCGGTGGATCCGTTGGATCGACGTTCAGTGTCATACCGAAACGTATCCACCCCGGAGATAAAACCCCTCACGTTGTGCGCGTCGCCTCGTCGAACCAGTCTGGCCGACCGACATCCGTGTTCCCGACGTCCGAATACGAGATCCTACGGGTTACGACGACCGGTTCGCCGTCCAACTGCCCGCGGTATTCGAGTTGGAGGTGTCGAACCAACCCGGTTCCATCGACCTCCGCGGTGAGCGCGACATCACTGGCCGGATCAGCATCCGAAAAGGAGAGATTGGAGGCCTCCGATTCGGTTCCTGACAGTCGATATTGCGGGACACCGGCTTCCGTCCGTCGTTCGTCGATTCGCGTTGGGATCGCATCGAAACTCGATTCGATCATGACGCCCGCATTCATTCGGGAATCGAACGCCCCCGATCCCGCCCAAAAGTACCACGTCCCCACGCCCGAGGAGGTCGGGGAGAACTCGTTGTACTGCGGTTCGTTCTCCCCGAACGCCCGAAGATACGTCTCTCGATCGGACCAAAACTCCGCGTACGCGGGCGGTTCACCCATCAGCTTCGGTCCGTCGATGCCGCCGGTGCGGACGGTGGCGTGGTACGTCCGGTTTTCCGCGAGGCGGAGCTGAACCGTATACTGGGAGAGCACGGTTCCGTTCTCGTGGCGAATGGTTTGATTCGAAACGAAGGTGTAGGACCGATCCGCGAGCCACTGATTGTGCGCGCGGGCGAGCGCCCCCGGATCGCTAATGCCGTCGTCGTCGATTCCCGATGACCGAAGCGTAGCGGGATCCGCCTCCGGCACCGGAACGGGCGTGACCGTCTCGGCTGACTCGCTCGTCGGATTACCGGTGTCGACTCCGAGACCCGAACAACCGGCGAGAACGACGAGAAGAATCACACACGTCCTGTACACGTGCCACCGTACGTTCCCTGTTCGCATAAAATAGCGGACTGTTTTGGGTAAAAGCGTAACTGCGACGCTCGGAGTACCACATCCCGGGACTGGCTGTAACACTTAAACGGATAGCGAAACATCGTGACCCATGCGAATACTGGTTCCCTACGATGGCTCCGAACAGGCCGACGCGGCGCTGCAGTACGCGGCAACCCGGCACGCCGACGGCGAGTTCGTTCTGTTACACGTACTCGACTTCGTCGAGGCCGGATACAGTGCGGCACCGGAGGCTGCACTCGCCGGCTACTGGGAGGAGTGGTACGAGCAAGCGGAATCGTCCGCGGAGGAGATGCTCGAAAACGCAAGCGCGACACTCGAAGCGGACATCGATATCGAAACGGAAATCATCACCGGGCCGCCCGCCAAGGCGATCGTCGAATACGTCGAAACGGAGGATATCGACGCGATCGTCATCGGGAGCCACGGGCGCGATGGCCTCTCGCGTATCCTTCTCGGCAGCGTCGCCGAGACGGTCGTCCGTCGCTCTCCGGTTCCGGTGACAGTCGTCAGATAGACCGACCGATACGGACTATCGTGACTCGCCGATCCGATCCGTGACTTGTTGAAGCTGTTCGTGACGAGCTTCGATCGCTTCTTCACGGAGTTCCGTTTCGGTCTCCGTCGGACATTCGAGGTCCGGAACGGGCGTCGGCTTCCCCTCCGAATCGAGCGCGACGAACGTGAAGAAGGAGGTCGTCGCCAAGCGTCGGTTCCGGGCGATCGGATCCTCGGCGTGAACGTCGACGCGGACGTCGATACTCGTCCGCCCGGTGCCGAACACGTACCCCTCGATAACGGCGACTTCACCCAGATCGATCGGAGTAACGAAATCGACGTGATCCATCGACGCCGTCACGCACTGGTGGCCCGCAAATCGCATGCTCGCGACGGCCGCACAGATGTCCATCCAGTGGAGAACCGTTCCCCCGAGCGCTCGACCGAGGGTGTTCGTCTCGTTCGGGAGCAGTATCTCCGTCATTTCCGTCTTGGAGTCAGCCAACGTTGCCATAGATCCCACGTGACCGCCGGAGGCCAATATTCTTCGGTCGCCAATACCCGGGACGCGTCCCGATACACGTAAACCGCTCGCCCGACTCGTGCCGACAATGAGTAACGACGCCGAGTCGGGAACAGTGCGGGTCGTCGGGACGGCGCACGTTTCGTCGGCCAGCGTCGAGGAGGTCGAATCGGTGATCGAGGCCGAGCGGCCGGACATCGTCGCCGTCGAACTCGACGAGGGGCGGTACCGTCAGATCCGCGGCGAGGCTCCCGAAGATCTGGACGCAGGCGATCTGCTGAAGGGTAACACCGTCTATCAGTTCCTCGCGTATTGGATGCTCTCATACGTTCAGGCACGTCTCGGTGATCGGTTCGATATCGAACCGGGGGCGGACATGAAAGCCGCGATAGACAAGGCGGAGGGCCTCGGTCTCAACGTCGCGTTGGTCGATCGCGATATACAAGTCACGATTCAGCGATTCTGGGCGCGGCTCTCGTTCATCGAGAAAATCAAGCTCGCCGCGAGCCTCGCCGTCGGACTGGGCGATCCCCGCGAGATAGGCATGGGCGTCGGCCTCGGTATCGGTCTCGTTCTCTCGATACTCGCCGGCGCGGTCGCAGGCCCGTTCGTCGTACCCGACGCGCTCGGCACTGGGTTTTTGATCGGGATCGTCGATACCCTCATCGTCGCGTTGACGCTCGGTCTACTGATCGGCGGGGCGATCGTCCTCGCGCTGGAGTGGCTCGCCCCCGCAGACGACGACCTCCAAGAGATCGATATCGAACGGATGACCGACACCGACGTCGTGGGCGCGATGATGGAGGAGTTCCGGCGATTCTCCCCCGGCGGTGCGGAAGCGCTCATCGACGAGCGCGACGCCTACATCGCCCACCGACTCGTCTCGCTCCGGGATCAGGGATACGACGTCGTCGCGGTTGTGGGCGCTGGGCACCGAGATGGTATCGAACGGTACCTGGAAACGCCGTCGCTGTTGCCCCCGATAGAATCGATTACGGGACGTTCCTCCGGGAGCCGAATCTCGTTGTACAAGGTGTTCGGCTACCTGTTTACCCTCGGGTTTCTCGCGTTCTTCGTGTTGTTGGCGATTGCGACGTACACTGGCGTCGAAGGGGCATCCAGCGAACTGCTCTTCAGACTGTTCGCCGCGTGGTTCCTGATAAACGGCATTCTCGCCTTCGGCCTCGCTAAACTCGCCGGCGCACACTGGCGCTCGGCGGGCGTCGGGGGGGCGATCGCCTGGTTGACGAGCGTCAATCCGCTCTTGGCCCCAGGGTGGTTCGCCGGATACGTCGAGTTGCGCTATCTAGACGTCAACGTGAGCGATATCGCCACGCTCAACGAGATCATGTCCGACGAGGAAGCGCCACTGCGAAAGTTGTGGAGAGACCTCACCGCCGTTCCGCTGTTCAAACTCATCATGATCGTCGCGTTGACCAACGTGGGGAGTTTCATCGGAAGCGTCGTATTCGCGACGGTGTTGTTGCCGTACCTCTTCGCAGGCTCCGGGATCGAGGGGGCCGGGGGCGTCGCTCGTCTCATGATCGAAGCCGCACGAAACAGCATCGAGATCATCGCGGAGGCGCTTCGATGAGTTCGATTCGAATAGACGGGATCAGATTTTATCCCGACGAGATTCGGGACCTAGCAGTTGCGTGGATCGCCCTCGGAATCGCGTTCGGCGTGTTCATTCTCGTCTCGACCGGACGAAGCGTGTTTCCGAATATCGTCGGAGCGATGCTCACTCCACTTTTCGCCCGCGTATTCGTCGTCAGTATGTTGACCGTCGGCGTCGGATTCTTGCTCCACGAACTCGCTCACAAGATCGTAGCGGTTCGATTCGGCCAAGTCGCCTCGTTCAAAGCCGACTACAAGATGCTTGCACTCTGCATCGGCGCCGCATTCGCCGGATTTCTGTTTGCCGCGCCGGGAGCGGTGTACCACCGAGGACGGATCACGCGCCGACAGAGCGGGTTAGTCTCGATTGCCGGACCACTGGCGAACGTCGCTCTCGTCGCGGTGTTTCTCCCGTTGATCGTTTTCCACGGATTTCTCGGGCAGGTCGGGCAACTCGGCGTGATAATCAACGCCTTCCTCGCGGCGTTCAACATGCTTCCGTTCGGGCCGCTGGACGGGAAATCAGTCATGTCGTGGAGCAAGCCGGTTTTCGCAGTCACGTTCGTTGGATCGGCGCTCATAGCGATCGGATCGATCCTCGTTATCGGCTTTCCGAGCTTTTGATCATCGGGGTACCAACCGACGCGTTTTTGCCCCGTTCGGCCACCGGATGAGATATGAGCGACGATGACCCCGAAGAGGGGCTAACCTACGCCGAGACCGGCGTCGACATCGACGAGAGCGAGGCCGCGACTACGGCGCTGATCGGCGCGATCGGCGAATTCGAAGGGGACTACGCCGGACTCATCGACATCGGCGACCGATATCTGGCGCTCGCGACCGATGGAGTCGGGACGAAGTTGCTCGTTGCGGAGGCGCTCGGCGACTACTCGACTATCGGCATCGACTGCATCGCCATGAACGCGAACGACCTCATCGCGGCCGGCGTGACGCCGGTTGCGTTCGTCGACTACTTGGCGGTCGAAACGCCCGACGACGTGACCGCGGAGCGAGTCGGCGACGGTCTCGCTATCGGTGCCGAACGCGCCGAAGTCGCGCTCGTCGGCGGCGAAACGGCCGTCATGCCCGAGGTAATCCGCGGGTTAGATCTCGCGGGAGCCTGCGCCGGATTGGCCACCGGAGCCGAGCTATTCGACGGCGAAGCCGAGGATGGCGACCGCCTAGTCGGGATTCCGTCGTCAGGGATCCACTCGAACGGATTGACGCTCGCACGGGAGGCGGCGACGCGAAATCACGAGTACACGGATCCGTTCCCGTACGATGAGGGTCGGACGATCGGAGAAGTGTTGCTCGAACCCACGCGGATCTACCGGGACGTACTCGGTCCGCTCCACGCGGTCGATACACACGCGACTGCACACATCACCGGCGGCGGCTGGACGAACCTAGAGCGGTTGGGTGAGCACCGCTACGTCATCGAAGAGGCCTTCGAGCCTCACCCGGTGTTCGACTTTATTCAGGAAGAGGGCAGCGTCACCGACGAGGAGATGCACCGCACGTTCAACATGGGCACCGGATTTGTCGCCGCGCTCCCCGAAGCGGACGCCGAATCCGTCGTCGGCGAACTCGACGATGCGCGACTCATCGGTCGGGTCGAATCAGGTATCGGGGTCTCGATCCGCGGACTGGAACTGTAGCGAACAGACGGGGCGTCGGGTCGGTCGACCCTCCCCCGTACTCCCGTCTCGGGGGCCGACCGCAGTTCGTCACGTCACGGGACGTCTGGCCCCGGAATAGTTTATAAACGTACGGTCGGGGGAAGGCTTTTATATAACTCAAAGTAATCCCCAGACATGGGAATGGACCTGCCGACGCCCGCCGATCTCAAGGAGCGTCGGACGGATTTGGAGTTGACGCAGAGCGAGCTAGCCGATCGCGCGGACGTGTCCCAGCCGCTCATCGCCCGCATCGAAGGTGGGGACGTGGATCCGAGACTCTCGACGCTTCGACGCATCGTCAATGCTCTCGACGAGGCCGAAAGCGCGGTGATACACGTCGGTGACATCATGCACGAGGGCGTAATCGACGTGGCACCGGACGACAGCGTCCGGGAGGCGATCGACGTGATGATAAAAGAAGGATACTCGCAACTGCCAGTCGTTCGGGACGGCCGACCGCAGGGAATAATCTCCAATTCGGATATTCGACAACTCGATCGGGATAACGCCGGAGAACTACCGGTCGCCGACGCCATGCGAGAGGCGATCACGACCGTCGAACCGGACGCGACGTTGGACGAAGTGAACGCTCATCTCAACCATCAGGATGCGGTGATGGTCGTCGCCGACGGTCAGTTACGGGGCATTATCACCGAAGCCGACGTCGCTGCACACGTGTCGTGAGAACAGTCGTCTGTTTTACGCGTCTACGTCCTCGTCTCCGTCCCCGGTTTCGAACGTCTGGATGACTTTCAAGGGGATGTCTCGCAACGCACCGCCGATCTCGCTCTTTGCGATCCGCGAGGCGTGCTGTTCGCTGTCAGCGTTGAACACCTTCATTTCGAGTCCCAACCCGACGAGCGCCGTATCGGCGGCGATAAACGCCGAATCGAACGGTTCACCGCAGGCCGGACACGGCGTCGAACCGACCTCGACTTCAACGTAGTCCATATCGGCCTGATTGAGTCGCTTACCGGCCTCACTTACTGCGACCCCGATCGCATCGTCGATCGCTTCGACATCACGGACCAACCACGCGGCTTCCATCGCAACGAGATAGTTACTCATGTTCCAACGAAGCGAAGCGCAACGGATATCCCTATTGTTTCCGCGTTGCCGTGTGGGAGCGTCGCAGAGCGTATCGAGGAGCCAGGCCGCGCACGTGATCACCATTATCCCCATAACTTATCAGTATCGACGCCGGGACGTACCGGCGTAATTCGGGATCCTATCGTCGGATCCAAGACTGGTTTGTACGAATTACAACTAAATGCGGAATTGGCGTTACAGGGCCCATACTGACACATAGTTGGATAATTGTGTCCCTCCTCTCGAACAAAAGGTATATATACCACCGCTCGCTTCCAACGCGGTACGATGGCAGCAAGCCTGTACCGGGCATCGGTGTTCGCTCTGTATCAATTCAGCATCGTCCTCGGCATAGCTCTCCTACCGGTCGCTATCGTGGCGAACCGCGCCGGAGTCCCGCTCCCAGTCGGGAGGCTCGTCGACCGGTTCGACGAGGCCTATCAGCGAGCGTCCGAGAAGTAACCGGAAGGTTTTATCAGCGTCGGTCTGTACGATAGGACAATGCGTCAACCCGATTCCTCCCTGCCACGTACCGGACAGGATCATACGCTCTCGCCGTACGAGCCCGAACTCGGAGAAGTGCCCTCGAACGACCTCTCGGTCGACGACCTCGACACCGTCAACAAGACGGGGACGACGACCATCGGCATTTCGACCTCTGAAGGCGTCGTCATCGCGACCGACATGCGCGCGTCCCTGGGGGGCCGATTCGTCTCCAACAAGGACGTACAGAAGGTCGAACAGATCCACCCCACCGGTGCGTTGACGCTTGTCGGTAGCGTCGGCGGTGCCCAATCGTTCATCCGCTCGCTCCGCGCGGAGGTTAACCTGTACGAGGCCCGACGTGGCGAGGACATCTCGATCAGCGCGCTCGCGACGCTCGCGGGGAACTTCGCCCGGGGCGGCCCGTTCTTCGCGATTAACCCGATCCTGGGTGGCGTCGACGAGGAGGGGCACCACGTCTACTCGATCGACCCCGCTGGCGGCGTGATGAAAGACGATTACACGATCACCGGATCAGGGCTCACGGTCGCGTACGGAACGCTCGAACGGGAGTACGAGGACGACATGACCAACGAGGAGGCGAAGCGGGTCGCTGCCTCTGGTATCAAGGCAGCCGTCGAACGGGACACCGGCTCCGGCAACGGCGTTTTCCTCGCGACGATCACGGACGAGGGCGTCGACATCAAGGGTCACAAGGACTTCGACGACGTACTGTAACGCCTGGCGTCCGGCACTCGATTCGCATCATTTAATCACGGGCTATCGGTATCAAACAGACATGACCATGGAGTTCGCGGAGTTCGCCGACCGGGCCGCAGCGATCGAGGCGGAGTCGGCGGATCTGGAGACCGTCGAACTCGTGGCCGATCTTTTCGAGCAGGCGGGGGAATCACTCGGCGTCGCGACGCGGTTCATACAGGGTCGGGTGTTTCCCGCCAACGATGGGACGAAACTCGACATCGGGCCGTCTCTTTGTTATGCGGCGCTCGCGAAGGGTGCGGGACCGAACGTGACCACCGACGATATCGAATCGCGACTGGCGACCGTCGGCGAAATCGGGGCGGTCGCGGAGGACGTAGACTTGGGTGGCCAACAGGGGTTGGCGGCGTTCGGCAGTGGCGGCGGCGGCACGTTAACCGTCGAACGCGTCGATGCGGGCCTGCGGAGCCTCGCGGCTGTCGAGGGAAGCGGCAGTACCGACACCAAACTCGACACCCTGTTCGGCCTCTTCAACCGTTGTAATCCGATCGAAGCTCGCTTTCTCGCTCGTCTCGTGTTGGGCGACATGCGGATCGGCGTCGGCGAGGGGATGGTACGCGATGGAATCGCCGCGGCCTTCGACGTGCCGGCCGAGACCGTCGAGCGCGCACTGCAGGTTTCGAACGACTGTGGGCTCGTGGCCGAGAACGCGCGCGATCGCGGTGCGGACGGACTGGACGAGATTCGGCTGGTCGTCGGCCGCCCTGTCAAGGCGATGCTGGCACAGGCCGGCACCGCCGTCGATGCCCTCGACGAATGGGAGCAAGCGGCCGTCGAGACGAAGTTCGACGGAGCGCGGGTACAAGTCCACTACGACGGCGAGACGGTTCGGCTGTTCTCGCGGAATCTGGAAGACGTCACGGAACCACTCCCCGAGGTCGTCCGAGCCGTCGAACGGGGACTCTCGGCGCCGGCGATCCTCGACGGTGAAGTCGTGGCGATCGACGACAACGGGACTCCGAGACCGTTTCAGGACGTCCTCCGACGGTTTCGACGCAAATACGATATCCAGGCGGCGCGCGAGAAGGTGACCGTCGAACTCCGGGCGTTCGATTGTCTACACGCGGACGGCGAGGATCTACTCGACGCACCGCTCGTCGATCGCCGCGAGCGGCTTCGAGAGGGCTTCGATGGCGGTATCTCGTCGCTGCGAGTGACCGACGATCCCGAAACGATCGCTGATCTCGAAACGTCCTCCCTGGAAGCCGGCCACGAGGGGATCATGCTGAAGAATCCGAATTCGACGTACACGCCCGGAAACCGCGGGAGGAACTGGCTGAAGCGAAAGCCCGACGTCGAAACGCTCGACGTCGTCGTCACAGGGGCGGAGTGGGGAGAGGGACGTCGGGCGAACCTCCTGGGGACGTTCTTGCTCTCGGTTCGTGACGACGGGGCGTACCGAACGATCGGCAAGGTCGCGACGGGAATCACGGACGAAGAACTCGAGGAACTCCACGGACGGTTCGAACCGTACGTTCGCTCCGAGACCGGAACCGAGGTCGACATCGAACCGGCGCTCGTCTTCGAGGTCGGCTACGAGGAGATACAGCGCTCCCCGACGTACTCCTCCGGGTACGCGCTTCGATTCCCGCGCTTCGTGAGCGTCCGGGAGGACAAAGACCCCGCGGACGCGGACAGCCTCGAACGGATCGAGCGGCTCGCGGAGTGACCGGCGGATTTGTACCGAGCGCGGATTTATATCTGGTATGATCGAGTACGACGGGATCACGATCGAGTGGCTCGGCCACGCGACGCTTCGAGTCGCATCGGACGAGATCGTCGTGTACACCGACCCGGGGCGGTACGGCGTTTTGGACGGCCACGACGGAACTGACGGCGACGTCGTCTGCATCACGCACGATCACCACTACGACACGAACGGTGTCCGGACCGTCGCCGCCGCCGACGCCACGGTCGTCGCATTCGACGGGATCAATCCTCACCGAATCGACCGCGACGTCGAACGCTTGGCCGACCTGCCGTACGACGTTCGGCGCGTCGACGTCGACTCCGATATCGCGGTCGACGAGGCGATCGTCAGGACGACTGCCGCGTACAACGAGCCGGATGGCCCACACGTTCGCGAGAACGGCGAGCCGTATCACCCGAAGGGGCTGGGCTGTGGGTTCCACCTCACCATCGACGGTGTGTCGGTCTACTGCCCGGGCGATACCGACGTGTTGGACGGACACGATCGACTCGACGTCGACGTCTTCTGTCCGCCGATCGGCGGCACGTTCACCATGGACCGTCACGAGGCGGCCGGCCTCGCGGCGGCGCTCGATCCAGGACTCGCTGTCCCGATTCACTACGACACGTTCGAGGCGATCGAGACCGACGCCGAGGCGTTCGCCGAGGAACTCGAAGAGCGCGGCATCGACGTTCACCTCGATTGAGTGGGTTTAAAAGCGGTCAGCGCGGCCCCTCGGTCCCCCACACGTCGAGCGCCGTTTGGAGTTCCGGAACCGATTTCGCTCGCGACTGCAGGGACTCCCCGTCGCAGTACGCCTCGACGCTCGCTCGGAGCGCGCGTGCGCCTGCCTCGGTGCCGTCGGGGTGGCCGTGAATGCCGCCGCCGGCTTGGACCATGATATCCGAACCGAGCGCGTCGAGTAGCTGATCGACGACGCCGGGATGCAGTCCGCCCGAGGCGACCGGAAGCACGTCATTGAGCCCGTAGAGATCCGATCGAAGCCAGGCGTTGATCCCCGCCGTGTCCTCGTTTTCGAGTTTCCCGAGCCCGGCGGTTCCAGTGTGGATGTGATCGACGCCCGCTAGACGGGCGAACTGGGCCAGACAACGCATCGAAACGCCGTGTTGCGGCAGTCGGTCGAAGGCCGCATGCATCGCGCGATGCGCGTGAATCGCCACGCCGAGATCCTCGGTTCGACGACGGACCGTCTGCAGGGCGCTCCAGCCGGCCGTGACGATGTCGACCATCACGAACGAGCCGTCGTGGTCGGCGACGAACTCGGCGCGCCGAACCATCTCGTCCGTCTCGGCGGTGATGTTTATCAGATACTCCTTTCGCTCGCCGGTTTCGGCCTCAGCACGGTCCCTCGCTTCGAGCGATTCGACGACCCGCTGTTCGAAGGGATTGAACGACTGGTCGGTGAGGTTCTCGTCGTCCTTCAGGAGATCGACCCCCCCGAGCCACGCCTCGTGGCCGACCCGGGCGTGTTCGGCGCTCGAGAGACCGACTTTCGGCTTCGGAACGGTCGCGACCGGCGGTCTGTCGACCGCATCGAGCAGTTCGCTCCGGACGTCGGAACCGAACTGCGGACCGGGGAACGATCGAACGAGCGCTCCGGGCCACTCACAGTCGAGGAGCCGAATCGTCTCGACCGCCTTCATGCCCAAGATGTTGCCGGCGATACAGGAGAGTATCTGTGGAAGGCTTCCCTCCTCGAACAGTTCGAACGGGTACGCGACGCGGACGTCGAACCCGTGCTCGCCGACACCGGAGATATCGAACGCGATCGCGGAATATCGTCGCACGTCCGATTCGGGCGAAAGCGCTGCCCACGTCCCGTTCGAACTCTCCGATGCGACTCGCGCCGCCGCGTCGGCCGCCGTTAACCCCTCACCCGGAACCAGACGGAACGCGCACACGAGGTCGTCCTCTGTCGGTTCGTACGACTCGTTGAGGAAGTCGTCGTACTCCATAAGGAAGGTGTTCGTCGCGCTATCCCTTAAATTCGCCCCGGCCGTCGGTGGCGACCGAAACGGGGACCGGCGTTCGGCCGGCCCGCATCGTCACTTCGTCTCGATCTTCGCGTAACTCCTGTAGCTCATCGTCGCCCCATCGACGATAACCATGTCCGCACCGTGTTGCTGTTCGTGCGGGGGGTTCTCACCGATGGCCCCCAGTTCGACATCTCCGTACTCGTAGGGTGTGTGATGTTCCACCATGACTAGTGGTGGGACGGCATGGAATATAAATCCTTGCTAGAGAGTAACACTCAATCTCGGTCGGTTCGAGAGAACAGTTCGGTCAGTGAGAGATACGTTTCGGAGAGTCCGCCGTCTGGGAGGGGTGCGAATCGACGAAGTGCTTCGCTATCGCTCCCTCGGCTCTGTGGAGATGACCGCTACGGATCGACTCCCCAACGCCGAGTTCCGCCCGGGTGCAACCGCGCGGTGTATCCTAATACCCGAAGTCGACACCGGCGGGGAACAACTTCCGTTGCGTATCGGCGAGCACCCCGTTGGGCTCTCGGTGTCGCTGGAGCTATTCGATCTCGTATTTCACCCCTTCTCGCTCTCAAGGTGATTGTTGATAACCATCGGGAGAACCGCTGCTGTAAAAACCAGGACGGTCGTCGACACGAGTGGCGGAGCGTCTAACCCGTCATCAACCAACGTGGCAAGGACAATTCCCACGATGAGACACACGAACACGATCTCATTTTTTCGGGAGATCATATAATGTCGGGATTTTTTTCAGATATAATATTTTTTGCGAAGTAAATAGAATAGCGGTCGAGCAGGACACCAGTTCCACCATCTGTATTGACCGATACCGGGTCTCACTCCAGAGCGGTCCACATTCAACTCTACGCTCTCTCTATGCAGCAGTACCGCTGAGATCTATCACGTGGTGAGAATTTCAGTAGAGTCAGAGATTCGTGATTTCCGGTGAGTATGGCGAGGGGGGTGATGAATGCAGCGCGCGTATCTCCTGGATGTAATTATTGTCCGGTACCGGTATTCGCGGCGACAATGCCGCCGATAGCGCCGAAGACGGCAGGGAACACGATCCCGGCCAAAAGAATCGCTGGTAGGGGTTCTGGTTGGCCACTGAAGCTGCTGCCGAGCGCCTCCGTCGAGACGCGGAACACCACCGTGCCAACGGCTGAGAGCACCAGGTACGGCGGGAGTACGAACACGCCGGCTACCGCGCCGTCAGCTGTCTCGGTGACACCTTGCGACCGACCGACCGCCAGCCCGGAACCGACCAACAACGCCACAGGAATCAGGTACAAAAGCGGCGTGAACCCGTCACCACCGATGAACGACACCGTGGACGACCCACCGAATCCGAGGACGTCAGCCTCGAGGACGGTATCGACGAGGTGACTGTTGAAGAACACCCATCCGACGAAGTCGATGCCGCTGCCACCGTCGCCGACATTTTCAGAGATCTCGCCCAGTTCGGAATTCTCGATCTGGGCGAGAACGACTACGGCTGTGAGTAAGTAGCTGGCTATCCAAGCGACGGCGCCAGCGATGGCACCTTCTATGAGCGGGAAGTCGTCGGCGTCGAGTGACGATGAGATAGTAATTCACCTCGCGCATAGTAAAAGACGCTTTCGACACGCCGATCGTACCTCGGCGTCGCTTCGATATCGATTACACGGCTACCGGATGGTGTCTCGTGTACCCAGCCGAGTGATTCTTCGTAGCCATTTGGCCGGTCCGGAGCCGTATCCGCGTCAACTCTCGCCCCACCCATCTCGTCGGCGACACCGTATCGGCCTCTGGAAGTCCAGTTCCGTATGTCGGTAATACACAACTCGTCCTCTGTGTTCAGCGGGCGATACCTAGCAGCTGTTGAGGATCTCAACAGAGCCAACCCTCCGTACCGCTAGTGGAATCCGCGCCCCACGTCGTCGTCGATGAGGTCGTCGAGTTCCTTCGACAGGAGCGTTTCGGCCTCCTCGAAGGTGTCGGAGAGTTCTTCGAGCGCGTCGGGGCGGTCGTACATGTCGTACTCCATCGGCCCGAACGCCGGGCTATCGAGGGCGTTCATCACGTCCTCGAAGAGGGCATCGCCGGTCGTCGGTGCGTCCGCGTGGGTCTCGAGGACGGTTTCGAGACGTTTGGCGCGCGCTTTCGCCTCGTCGGAGTCCTCGACGCCCTGGTTGACGCCGAAGCGGCCGGCGCTGTCGGATTCGGGGAACAGGGGTTCGAGTTCGTCGTCGAGCTTTCGGGCCACGCGGGTGCCGACTCCCTGTGTCTCGTAGGGGTTCTTCGCGAACGTCTTGAGGTGGAAGACGCCGACCGAAGGGTGTCCGATGAAAAGATCTTCGCCGATACCACCGCGTCGGTCCCCGGACACGGCCCGCCAGTCGCTCGATTCGGCGCCCGATTCTACGACGTCTCCGAGTATGTCCTGCCAGTCGCGGACGCGCATAACCACAAGTTGGGGGAACGCGGAAAAGAAACTATCGGCTCCGTCGTCCGTCGCGTCCCGACCGATAGCGGTGACCGACAGCGTTTTTCCCCCGAAGACGGAGGAGTAGGTGTGAACCTACGCGGACCGGTGGTCGAGGTCGGAGCGCCCCGAACGGTCGAGACGAGCCGTGGTAGCAGCGACCTCGCCGAGATCACGCTCCGCCCCGACCGGGGTGCGGGTGACCCGACACAGCTGACGCTGTGGGGTAAGTGGACCGAGACGGCGACGAACATCGAAGCGGGGATGGAACTGCTCGCCACGGACCTGAAAGAGCGGGAGTTCAACGGCGAGACGCAGTACTCGACGACCGGCGCGTCCGCGGTCGTCGTCGAGCCCGACTTCCTCGTCGACGTGACGGACATTCGCGGATGGGTCCAGTGTCCCCGGATCTACTATCTGAACAAGATCACGGGACTGCCGTTGAAGTACCCCGTCGTCAAGGGGACGGTCGTCCACGACGTGTTCGGCGACCTGCTTCGCGGCCGCGATATCGACGACAGCATCGACGAACGCGTGGCGGAGGCAGCGTTGGACCTCGGATTGCTCGGCGAGACGGCCGAGGGTGTCGCCGACGACGTCAGACAGAACGCCGCGGCGATCGAGGGGTGGCTCCAGCAGGGCCGATTCGGGGAGGATTCGTGGCGATCCGAACAGACGCTAATCTCCGAGCGCTTCGGCATCAAGGGCCGGGCCGACGCGGTCCGTCGGGGGATGCCGGTCGAGTTGAAGACCGGCAAGAACCTCAAACGCGATCCTCGCTTTCAGGACAAGGTGCAGGCGACCTGTTATGCCCTGCTGTTGGCTGATACCATCGAGGGCGCGCCGGATACGGGAACGCTCCTGTATACGAAAAACACCGCGTTGGATCGAAGCGACGCGTCGGGCGATCTCTCGCCCGCCAAGGAGTTCTCGATCAGCCCCGGATTTTTGAAGTACGTCCTTCGGATTAGAAACGAAATCGCCGCCGCCGAGCACGATCTGTCGGTCCCGACCGGATTCGAAGCCGGAGCGAACTGCGAGTACTGCTTCGAACGGGACACGTGTATGGTCGTCGCCGGACGGCTCAATCAGGAGTCGAAAGCAGGGCGGCTGGGCGAACCGCTACCGGAAGGCGAACGGGCGTACTTCGAGCGCTTCTACCGTGCGATCGAGGAGGAGCGACGCGAGGTCCACGCCCAGTATCGAAAGCTCTGGGAGCAATCCGCCGCCGAGCGAGCCGACGACGACCGGGCGCTGATCGATCTCGAGGCGGTCGATAAGACGCCGATTTCGGGCGGCCGCTGGGAGCTTCGCGCTCGCCAAACCACCGATGCGGTTTCGAAGCTTCGGGAGGGTGATCGGGTACTCGCGAGCGATGGTCATCCGACGCGGGGAAGGGCGGAACTCGCGACGATCACCGAACTCGGCGGGGAGATCGTCGTCGTCGCCGACGAGCCGATCGAACTCGAACGGCTCGATCAGTATCCCTCCGAGATCGGCGTCGATCGCCAACTGACCGCGTTACACGACGCCATTCTCCAGGGGAGCAGTGAGAGAAAAGACGTCCTCTTCGGTCGCCGCGAACCGGCGTTTTCCGGCGAGCGATGCGAGTACATCGACAACAACGAAGCCCAAAACGACGCGGTGAACGCCGCGCTCACCGCCGACGATTTCGCGCTGATTCACGGACCGCCCGGAACCGGAAAAACGTATACACTCGCACGGACCGTTCGAGCCCTCGTCGAGCGCGGCGATCGGGTGCTCCTTTCGGCGTTTACCAATCGCGCCGTCGACAACGCCATCGAAGCGCTCGAATCGCAGGGATTCACCGACCTGGTCCGATGGGGATCGGAAACGGGCGTCCGCGACGACATGCTGAACTATCGGCTCGAGCGGAGCGGCGATCCAGAGGAACGTGCGGCAACGCTCTCGAACGCGACGGTGATCGCGGCGACGACCGCCGCCTGTGGCTCGCGGGTGCTCAAATCGCAGTCGTTCGACGTCGCGGTCGTCGATGAAGCGGGCCAACTTACCGAGCCGGGAACCTACCTGCCAGCGACACTCGCCGATCGCTTCGTCCTCGTCGGAGATCACCAACAGCTCCCACCGGTCGTCAGGGCCGAAAACGCCCTCCAGCGGTCGCTGTTCGAGCGCTTGATCGAGCAGGCACCGGAGGCGGCGGTGATGCTCGATCGGCAGTACCGGATGAGCCAGCGGATTCAGTACTTTTCCAGCCAGGAGTTCTACGACGGGAAACTGCGACCCGCGAACGCCGAGGTCGCCGCCCAGCGGCTCGACGATCTCGACGGCGTCGACGCGTATTCGCTCCCGACGGAACTGTCGAACGGTGTCGCCTTCGTCGATCCGGACGGAACCGCGACGGGGAACACCAACGCGATCGAGGCCGACCGCGTCGCCTCGATCGTCGAATCGTTCGTCGCTTCAGGCGTCGACCGCGACGACATCGGCGTCATCGCCCCGTTCCGGGCGCAAGTCGCCGAGATCTCCAGACGCCTGTCGGACGTCGCCGTCGACACCGTCGATCGGTTTCAGGGATCCGCGAAGGAGGTCATCGTCGTCTCGTTCGTGTCGACGGGCGAGCTATCGAGTCCGATCTTCGAGGATCACCGTCGAGTTAACGTCGCGCTCACCCGGGCGAAGAAATCGCTCGTTCTCGTGGGTGACCGACGCGCCCTGGAAAGCGTTCCGTTTTATCGACGGATGCTCGAGTGGGCAGAGTGAGCCGAGAGAGCGTCCCCATCCCGATCGAAACGACTCGGGTCACTTCCCGGTACGACCCGTCCACGCCGGCGTTGAATCGTCGAGGAACGCCCCGATTCCGGCTTCTGCATCGTCGCTCATCGAGGTGATCGTGACGACCTCGTACACGTATTCGAGCGCCCCCCGAAAGCCCATTTCGCCTGATTGTGGAACGGTTCCTTGCCGAGCGCGATCAACGCTGGTGAGGGAGTGGTGAGATCGTCGACGATCGAATCGAGGCCGTCCTCGAACCGGGAATCGGGGACGAAATCCGTGACGAAGCCGATATCGTGGGCGGTCGCCGCGTCGATTTGCTCGCCCGTAAACAGCAGTCTGAGCGCCCGCTTCTCCGTGACGGTTCGCATCATCGGAACGAGTGCCTGCGCCGGAAACAGTCCGATCTCGAAGCCGCCGTGCCGAACGTGGCGTCCTCGCTCGCAACGATCACGTCGCAGGCCGCCGCGAGCCCCGCTCCACCGGTGAGACAGCAGCCCTGGATAGCTGCGACGCTCAACGCCGCAGTGTCGGTCGGTCCCTCGATCAGTCGTTTCATCCCACCGAGCTCCCGTCGATGTGCCCGCGACCCCTCGCCGGTCGCGCTCGCGATGGGTTCGATATCGCCGCCTGCGCAAAAGACGCCGTCCGTCCCGCGAACGACGACGACCCGGACGAGCCCATCGTCGGCGAACTCGAACCCCGAGAGCAGTCCGTCGATCACCTGCTCGCTCAGCGCGTTTCGCCGCTCGGGGCGGTCGATTCGCGCTCGGACGACGAGGTCGTCGGGGGCGATTCGAACGTCGAGGTGATCGTTCGAGAGTCCCGCGTGTCGCTCCATACGGCCACCGCTTCGGGGTTAGATAGCACCGTTAGGGACACTGCAACGGTGCAACGAAACCAGAACTCGAAACAACCGAAGACGCGTGAACCAAGCCTTTTGTCACCGTACCGCAAACTCCGATCATGAGCGCTGATCCAATCGAGTACGGCGAACTGGAGCAAGGGCGCGACTGTAACTACTGGGAACTGGATCCGACGTTACAGTTCGAGGCGCGGCGCGTCTACCCTGACGACGAGTTCGAGTGGGCCGAGACCGTGCTCTCGGGGTACGGCGAGGCGCTCGGTAACCGGATGGCGGACAACGCCGACCGGATCGACAAAGAGGGCCACGAACTACGCTCGTTCGGCAAGTACGGCGAGCGCTGCAACGAGGTGGTCTACCACCCGTTGATCGAGGAGCAAGAGCGGATCACCTACGAGGAGTTCGGCCTCACGCACGACGCGTTTCACGCGCCGCCCGGTCGAGACGACCCCGTCGGCCTCGCACACACGCTGATGATGCAGGCGCTCCTCTCGTACGTCGACAGCGGCTTCTGTTGTCCCGTCTCGATGACGACCGGTGCGGCGATCGTCCTCGACAAGTTCGACGACGGGGCACTAGAGGAGTACTTCCAGGGGTTGACCGCACGGGATCTGGACGACCACATCGAGGGGGCGATGTTCCTGACTGAGGAGCAGGGCGGTTCGGACGTCGGCGCGAACGAGGTCCGAGCCGAACGAACCGACGAGGGGGACGTCTACGAACTCTACGGCGAGAAGTGGTTCTGCTCGAACATCGACGCGCAGGGCGCGCTGGCGTTGGCCCGAACCCCGAACGCCCCCGACGGCGTCGAGGGACTCTCGCTGTTTCTCGTCCCGCGGGTCAAACCCGACGGCGAGATCAACGAGTCGCACTTTCGACGACTGAAGGACAAACTCGGCACGATCGCGGTCCCGACGGGCGAGATCGAGTTCCAGGGCGCGGAGGCGTATCTGGTCGGGGAGGAGGAGCGCGGGTTTAAGTATATGGCCGAGATGATGAACTTCGAACGGCTGACGAACGCGACCGGCTCCGTGGGCGTGATGGGACGCGCGCTGCTCGAAGCGAAGATCCGCGCCGCACGTCGGGAAGCGTTCGGGGACACCATCGACCAGTATCCGCTCATGCGCCGTGATCTGGTGGATATGTCGGTCGATTACGAAGCCGCAGCGACCTTCTCGTTCGAAGGAGCGCGACTGCTGGACGAGCGCGAACGCGTCGGCGACGACTCGGATGCCTACACACTGATGCGACTGTTGATTCCCGTCGCGAAGTACAAGACCGCCCGAATGGCCGTCGAGACGGCGTCGTACGCGATGGAGGTTCTCGGCGGCAACGGCTACGTCCGCGAGCACGTGACCCACCGACTCCTCCGCGATGCACAGGTATTACCGATCTGGGAGGGCCCCTCGAACATCCTCTCGTTGGACGTGCTGCGCGTGTTCGAGCGCGAGAACGCGCACGAAGCGCTCATTCCGTATGTGGACGAGATGCTCGACGGAATCGAACACCCGGCGCTCGAAGGCCCCGCGAACGAGACCGACTCACGGTTTCGGGAGCTTCAGACGGCGCTCGGGACGCTCGCGACCGAAGACGGCGACTACGCGCAGTACCACGCGAAACGGCTCACCGATCTCGTCTTCGACGTGGTGACGGCGGCGCTGTTACTGGAGGAAGCCCAGTGGGCCATCGACGAGGAGAACGACGGTCGGAAGGCGCTCGTCGCGATGCGGTTCGTCGATACTCGTTTCGGCGACGGGGAGGCCTACGGCGTCACCTCCGGTGACCGGTTCGCGATGGAGGGCGAGATCTTCGATTCGATCGCAAGGTACGCCAGCGTCGATCCCGACGCTCTCGTCGAAGCCGTACCTGTGGCCGACTGATGGGGAGTATGGTAGCTACTCGGGGATGATAACGCCTGCTTTTCGGCGATGTCTCCCGATTCGTCGTCGACCCGTCGAGCATCTATCGACTCCTACGGCAATCCGCATGAGTGCGCTCGACGGTCTCCGCCACCCAGTAGCGGTAAGTTCGAGCGCCTCGAAGCCGGGGTATGGACGCCGAGACGACCGTCAGGGCATACTACGATGCGCTTCGTGCCGGCGAGCCACTCGACCCGTTTTTCGCCCGCGACGAGTCGGTCGTGAAGTTCGGGATCGGCGAGCGGCTGACCGGCTACTCGGAGATACGGGAGGGTCTCACGGCACAGACCGAGACGACGGCGGACTGGCACGTCGGGAGCGAGCGACTCGCCGTGACCGAGCGCGGTGACCACGCGTGGTTCTCCGACGACGTGTTCATCGCGTGGACAGATCTGGAACGGCAAATCGATTACGAGTTCGAGAGCCGGTGGAGCGGGACCCTCGAACGCCAACCGGACGCTGGTTCGAGAATCGATGGGATCGACACTCCGTGGCGATTCGTCGGGATGCACGTTTCGGCTCCAGGAGGGACTCGATAGTGGTCGATCCGATCACGAACGACGACCGGAAACGGACGCTCAGATGGGCGAAACTCGCGACCGTCTGTCTCGTCGGCCTGTCGGCAGGGCTCATTTCGATCCAGGGTGAAGCAGCGGTTGAACTCGTTGCAGGCTCCGTCCTCGCAGGGCTGCTCGTCGGCACGGGCCTGGTCTGGTACCTGTTCCCGGGCGCTGACGAACTCGCTCCGGGGGCGGGGCAACGCTACCGGAAGTGACCGGCGCGAATCTCGATTTGAGGCGTTCGAATCCGTGCCGATTATAACCGCGGATGTCCACGTGTACACATGGCACGAGCAGCCGTGGTTGGCGCCGGCATGACGAAGTTCGGCGTCCACGACACACCGATGCAAGAACTCTTCGACGAGGCCGCGTTCGCGGCGCTCGACGACGCGGGCGTTTCTTCGCCGGATATCGACGCCCTGTACTTCGGCAACGCGATGGGCGGCTCCACCGAGAACGAGACCCACCTCGGGCCGAAGATCGCCGCTCACGTCGGCATGTCCGGAATCCCGGTCCAGCGATTCGAGGACGCGTGTGCGACCTCCTCGAACGCGTTTAAGAACGCCGTCGAGGCCGTCGAAGCGGGCGTCCACGACGTCGTTCTCGTCGGCGGGACGGAGCGATGCACCCCCAAAACCGGAAAGGATACCCCGGAGATGACCCGAATCTTCGGCTCCGCCTCCCATAGACAGTACGAACAGCCGACGGGACTCACCTTCCCCGGCGTCTTCGCGCTGTTGACGAAGCGGCACATGCACGTCCACGGGACGACGGAGGAACAACTCGCTCACATCGCGGTGAAAAACCACGGCAACGGCGCGTTGAACCCAAACGCCCACTTCGGTAAAGAGGTGACCGTCGAGGACGCCCTCGACAGCCCCGTGATCGCCGACCCGTTCCGGCTCATGGACTGCTGTCCGTTCTCCGACGGTGCGAGCGCAGTCGTCGTCGTCTCGGACGACGCCGCGACGTCCTACGACGCGCCCGTCGACGTTTCGGGCGTCGGTCATGCGACCGACGTGATCCCGATCGGCGACAAGGCGGAGATCGGCGTCACGCAGGCGGCCCGCGACGCGGCCGCGCAGGCGTACGAGCAGGCCGGCACGACCGCCGACGCGATGGAGTTCGCCGAGGTCCACGACTGCTTCACCGGAGCGGAGATCCTCGCGAGCGAGGCGCTCGGCCTCGTCGAGGACGGCCAGGGCGGTGTCGCCGCCGAGGAGGGCCGGACGGCCCGCGACGGCGACATCCCGATCAATCCGTCGGGCGGCCTGAAGGCGAAGGGTCACCCGATCGGCGCGACCGGGACCGCTCAGATCGTCGAACTCACCGAACAGATCCGCGGCGACGCGGGCGAGCGCCAGTTGGACGGCGTCGAGCGCGGCGTCGCACACAACCTCGGCGGCGATTCGGCGACGACCGTCGTCAGCGTCATGGAGGCACGACAATGAGCGATCTGACACACGCGGCCTGGAGCGACGCGCTCGAAAACGGGGAACTGCTCGGACAGACATGTGGCGGGTGCGACGCGACGCTCGGCACGCCGAAGGCGGCGTGTCCGCACTGCGGATCGAGGGACCTCGAAACGGTCGAGTTGCCGACGAGCGGCACCGTCTACACCGAGACGACGATCAACGTCCCGCCGATCGGGGTCGACCAGCGCGGCTACCAGGTCGCGGTCGTCCAGTTGGGCGACGCCCGGGTGATGGGTCGGCTCGTCGATCAGGACGTCGAGATCGGCTCGCGCGTCAGACTCGCCGGATACGACGAGGACGACGACGGTTACATCACGCCGCACTTCGAGGCCGAGTGATCGGTTCGCGCAGTATAAGATCGTATCTTTATCCGACCCGGCGAAGCCACACGTCGGGATCGTCCAACTCCTCGTTGGTCGGCAGATTCTCTTGGCGTTCCCAGACGGCGGCGGCCCCGGCGACGCCGCGCTCGTCGGCGACCGCGTCGAAGAAAGCCTTGCCGCGCTCGTACTGACGGCGTTTCATTCCGAACCCGAGCAGTCGGCGAATGAGTTGCGAGACGGGACCGACGTTTCGCCGCCGTTCGTCGAGTTTCTCGCGGAGGTCGGCGTACTCCTCGTCGAACGCCCGGTCCATGACGAGCTCGGCGTACCCCTCTACGGCGGTCATGGTGACGTTGAGATCGTCGAGTGCTCCGCGATCGAACCGACCCGCGGCGAGCTCCGAGACGGCGTGTTCCATGCTCGATTCGAGATGCGATGCGAGCCACGGCGCGCTGTCGAACTCCGCCGCGTGTGCCACCTCGTGGAAGGCGATCCATCGCCGGAATCGATCGCGGTCGACATCCAACGCTTCCGCGACCGCGACGATGTTCGGATGAACGAAGTACAGTCCGTGGTCGTGCTCGCCCTCGCCGAGCAGCAGGGGATCGTACTGACCGAGGACGTTGTTGGACAAAAATCCGAGCGTCACGGCCATCGAGCCGGTGTTCGCGGTTCGGGCCAGCGAGGGAACGAGCGTCGCTTGCCCCTCGAGGGGTGCGAGTAACCGCCGGAACGTCTCGACGTTCGCGTCGATCCAGTGGTGGCGGTTCTGGACCTCGATCGTGTCGGGGAGGTCGAAACCGACGCCCGCCGCGTCCCGGATACCGGCCCTCGCATCCGAGACGTCGTCCGCGTAGCCGTCGCGTTCGGCCAGCGAGAGCGACAGGTCGCCGGGGTCGGTCGCGGCGTGGGCTGCGGCTCCGACGGCGGTCCAATCGACCGGACCGTCGCCGTCAGATCCGGCGACGGCGCGGGCAGCGCGAAACAGATTCACAATCGGAGTAGCCGACCGCGGGTGAAAGCTCTTCCGGCGCTCGAAGTTAGCGTCGACTCGACTCACGGCGGGAGATCGAGGGGACGTACGCCTACGCAGGAATCACTTCATCCTCGTCGTCCTCCTCGCCCGCGAGTACACGCTTTCGGACGACGTACGCGACGGCGATGCTGAAAGACAGTCCGACCAAGACCGCGAGTATCGCTCCCTTCTTCGACCCCGAGCCGGCCTCGTCGGCGGCCGGTTCGTCGCTCGCGTCCACGTCCTTTTCGCCGTGGCTGTAGGGGGCATTCGCGGTCAGATCCGAGTCCTCGAAGTGGAGTTCGAGGAATGTGAACTCGACCATACGGCGCGTTCGTCCCGGAGCGTGTTATATGAATCGACGGTTCTCGGCGCGTGGGGGCGAACGTCGGGACGTTCATGTATCCGGCCACCGATCCTTCGGCATGGACGAAATGCAGCGGTCGTTTTTGACGGATCTTCTTTCGGTATCGACTCCCTCGGGGTTCGAAACTGCGGGCCAACGGCGCTGGTTGTCGTACGTCGACGAGCACGCCGACGAGACGCGTACCGACGCCTACGGGAACGCCGTCGCGATCCACGAGGGACCGGAGGAATCGCCGAGCATCGCGATCACGGGCCATGGCGACGAGATCGGGATGATGATCAGAGCGATCACCGACGAGGGGTACCTGCAGCTCTCGCGGATCGGCGGCTCGGATCGAACCGTCACTCGTGGCCAACACGTAACCGTACACACCGACGACGGCCCTGTCGACGGCGTCATCGGGCAGGTCGCGATCCACCTCCGGGATTCCGAGGACGAAACGTATGACGAGATCGCCGAACAACACGTCGACATCGGCGTCGAGGAGGGCGACGACGCCCGGGAACTCGTCGATATCGGTGATCCGGTGACGCTCGCCACCGAGATCACGGATCTCGCCGACGGTCGTCTCGCGGCGCGCGGGATGGACAACCGGGTCGGCATCTGGACGGCCGCGGAGGCGTTTCGCCGGGCAGTCGAGTCCGATCCGGACGTGACGATCTACGCGGTTTCGACCGTTCAAGAGGAACTCGGCCTCCGCGGAGCGGAGATGGTCGGCTTCGAGTTGGATCCGGACGCCGTCGTCGCGATCGACGTCACCCACGCGACCGATCACCCGGACACACCGAGCATTCGGGGAAGCGACGTCGAGTTGGGGAGCGGACCGGTCGTCGCCCGTGGGAGTGCGAACCACCCGTCACTCGTCGACGCCGTTCGGACGGTCGCCGCCGAGTCGGAATTCGACCTCCAGTTGGCGGCCGCGGGCAGTCGAACCGGAACCGACGCCGACGCCTTTTATACGGCCCGCGGTGGAATCCCGTCGCTCAACGTGGGGATTCCGAACCGGTACATGCACACGCCCGTCGAGGTGATCGATCGATCCGACCTCGACTCCGCGGCGGCGTTGCTCGCGGCGACGGCGATTCGGCTCGACGAGTTCGCACCGTTCGGTGTCGATCTGTAACTGGCGTAATCGTCCAGGACGGGTCGGTGCGTTTATACGGTTCGCGCGTGCCGGGATTTGTATGACAAGCCGTCCGCTCGACGTTCTCGAAGAGACGCTCGGAGACGACGTACGCGTCACGCTGAAGGGCGACACCGTGTACGAAGGCGTGCTCTCGGGCTACGATCAGCACATGAACCTCGTCCTCGAGGAGGACGACAACGTAACCATTATCCGCGGCGATAACGTCGTCTCGATACAACCATGACTGGCGCCGGGACCCCAAGCCAAGGGAAGAAGAACAAGACGACGCACGTCAAGTGTCGACGCTGCGGCGAGAAGTCCTACCACTCGAGAAAGAAGGTCTGTGCGTCCTGCGGATTCGGCAAGACCGCCAAACGCCGCGGGTACGCCTGGCAGTCCAAACAGGGCGAATAACGCTTCTGCCGTCGGACTTCGCGCTCGATCTCTGATCGAAGCGTGGAAGCGCTGTCGATCGGTTTCGAACAGTATGCACATATGTGCATAAACAAGCGTATTTCGAGCGCGGCATCACGCACGATGGAGTGGGTTTTTGTCGTTGGGACTCCCAGCGCTAGGTATGCCAGACGGGCGGCACTCGGATGGGCCGACGGAGAAATGCGGCGTGGTCGGCGTCTCGTTGGACGGGCGAGACGCGGCCCAGCCGCTGTACTACGCGCTGTATGCGCTGCAACATCGGGGCCAAGAATCCGCGGGAATCGTCACCCACGACGGGTTCCAACAGCACAGCCACGTCGAGATGGGGCTCGTCGGCGACGCCTTCGGGGAGGCGGATCTCGAGTCGCTGAAGGGTTCGACCGGCGTCGGACACGTCCGATACCCGACAGCGGGTAGCGTCAACGCCAGTTGCGCACAGCCGTTTTCGGTGTCGTTCAAATCCGGATCGCTCGGGTTGAGCCACAACGGCAACCTCGTCAACACGGACGAACTGCGCGACGAACTCGCCGCGAACGGTCACGCGTTCACGAGCGACGGGGACACGGAGGTCATCGCACACGACCTCGCGCGGAACTTGCTCGAAGCCGATCTCATCCGGGCTGTCAAGCGGACGATGGACCGAATCCACGGCTCGTACGCGCTCACGATCGCCCACGACGATACGGTTCTCGGCGTCCGCGATCCGCAGGGCAATCGGCCGCTCTGCATCGGCGAACTCGACGACGGTTACATCCTCGCCTCCGAATCGGCCGCGATCGACGTTCTCGACGGCGAACTGGTCCGCGACGTTCGCCCCGGCGAACTCGTCGTCTTGGAGGAAGACGGCGCAGGCTTCGACTCCTACCAACTCGTCGAACGGGAGAACACCGCCCACTGTTTCTTCGAACACGTCTACTTCGCCCGGCCGGACTCGCGCATCGACGGAAGTCTCGTCTACGACGTTCGCCGCGAACTCGGGCGTAAGCTCTGGGAGGAATCGGGCGTCGAAAGCGACGTCGTGTTACCGGTCCCCGACTCGGGACGGGCGTTCGCGTCGGGATACGCCGAAGCCGCCCAAAGCGAGGGCGCGGACGTGGAGTTCGCCGAGGGGCTGATGAAGAACAGGTACGTGGGCCGGACGTTCATCATGCCGACACAGGACGCTCGCGAGCGTGCCGTCCGCCTCAAACTCAATCCGATCAAAGACGTCGTCGAGGGACGGACCGTAACCGTCATCGACGACTCGATCGTCCGCGGCACGACCTCGACGCAGCTGGTCGATCTGCTCAACGACGAGGGGGCCGAGGAGGTCCACATGCGGATTGGCGCGCCCGCGATCGTCGCCCCCTGTTATATGGGCATCGACATGGCCTCCCGCGATGAGCTGATCGCCGCCGGACAGGACACCGAGGCGATACGCGAGACCGTCTCGGCCGATTCGCTCGCGTACCTCTCAATCGACGCCATCGCCGAGGCGTTAGACGAGTCGCGGGCCAATCTCTGTCTCGGCTGCGTTACCGGCGAGTACCCGTACGATATAGAGGGTGAATCGACGGATCGAGACGTCGTTCGCCCCGAGATCGGCGACGTACGAGCCGGCGTCGCCGACGATTGATCGGGTCGGAGAAGCGCCGTCCCGACCCCCGATCAGATCGCCCAAACGGTGTCGTTTCGCATGTCGAAGACGAGTTCGCCGTCGACCGTCGCGGTTCGACGGGTCGTGACCACGCCTCGACCGTCGTTTCGGACGGACGTTCGCTTATCCAGTACGTCGAGCGAGACGGCGAGCGTCTCGCCGGGGCGAACCGGGGCCGGAAACCGGAGTTCCTCGAGGTGGCCGGCCGCGACCAGATCCGAATTCCCGTAGAAGTGCTCGACGACCGGGGGTTGCGTCAACGCGAACGTGTGGATTCCACTGGCGATGACGTCGCCGAACGGTGACTCGGCAGCCGAATCCGGATCTGTGTGGATGTCCAGCGGGTCATACCGCGCGCCGAACTCGATGATCTCCTCTCGGGTGACGGAGGCCGCCCCGCAGTCGATGGTGTCGCCGACCGTCACGTCGGCGAACGTTCGATGACTCATAGGCATCGTCAGGGAACCGGTTCGAATAGCGGTTGTGGTCCGTGCGTCGAGGACACAGCTTATTAAGCGGCCGAGGCTACATGGCGTCGTATGGCCTTCCGACGACTTCTTCGATCGAGTGTCCCGGAGTCACAACTTTCGGCCGTCGCAGCGGAGGTCACCCGCCGCTTCGGGGAGCCCACAGAAGACGTCGAGTGGGAGCGGCTCGATGCGAACAACTGGCTGTCGGTTCCCTGCGTCGTGAACAGGCGGTGGTTCGTGAAGGTCATCACGGAACAGCACACGTTCGTCCACGCGCTGTTGACCGCCGGCCGAAACATCGGCGCGTTCTCTTCGGGGACAGAGGGATTTTTCGAACGCTTTTCCACGCCGATCGAAATGGCCGAGCACGAACTCGATGCCACGAAGCGGATCCGTGAACTCGGGATCGCCGCGCCCGAACCGATCGAGGCGTTCGAGTACGAAGGGGTCGGCGTGTTGGTGCTCGAGTATCTATCCGCGTTCCGGACGCTCGACGAGTTGCCGTCCGAGGAGATTCGTTCGTTCGCCCCAACGGTGTTTTCGAACCTCGCGTCGATGCACGCCGCCGGGCTCGCACACGGCGATCTACGCGCGGAAAACGTGTTGGTGGCCCCGGACGCCGAGGGCGTCGAAACGCTGTACTTCATCGACGCGACCCGCGTGCAGGATGGAACCATCGACGACGCGAAGGCCTACGACGTCGCCTGTGCACTCGCCTCCATGGAGCCACGTATCGGCGCGGGCTCCGCGACCGACGCCGCGCTCGAGTCCTACTCGATCGATGAGCTCCTCGCAGCACGCGATTTTCTGGATTTCGTCGGACTCCGGCCCGATCACGATTTCGACACTGCGGGTCTCAAAGGCGAGATCGAAAAAGTCGCATCCTGATCGGTGGGACCGGCGGCGGCGAACGATCGTCAAACGCCCACGAACCATCGCCAGTGCTGTTCGAGCGGACCCTCAATACCGTCGAGGAGGGATCGAGCCCGCTCGACACGCTCGTCCGTGTCGAGGCGCGGATAGAGTCGCGCTGCCATCGCGGGAATCGAGTGAAGGGATCGAAGCTCCTCGGCGGTCGTCTCGAACGTCCACCGACCACGCTCGACGGAAAAAGACGCACGAAGGGCGTCGCCGACCGCCTCAGCGCTCGTGGGCGATCGCGACTGACGGGCGAGCGATGCGAACACGTCGGTGCCGTCGGGCGTCATCCAGCCGATCGGGGCGACGGCACCGACGACGCCATCGGGACGAAGCACCCGACTCGCCTCGCTGGCGGCTCGATCCGGCTTAGGCGTCAAAAACAGCGACGCGGTGAACGCGACGGAGTCGAACGTGTCCGCCACGAACGGAAGGTGATCGAAATCACCCTGAACGCGGTCGTTGGCCCGGTTCTCCTCAAGCATCGATCGGCTTAGATCCAGCGCGATGGGAGTAACGCCGTGGGCTTGGAGCCGCCGGGTGCTAATTCCGGATCCGGCACCCGCGTCGAGACAGGTTTCGATCGGGAACGCACACCGATCGGACATCGCGCGGTACAGTCGATCGGCGAGCGTTCCGAACCGCCCGCTCATGCGTTCGTACGCCTCGTAGGCGTCCGGGCTCGCGTCGAAGTTGTTTCGGATGGCGTCTTTCATGCTTGGCTGGGATCCTACGCCGATACACACGGCCGAGGAAAAAGAGCGTATCCCCGAACCGGCGTCGGCCGCGGTTCGATCAGGGCCACAGGCCACGGGATTCGTGCGCCGCGACGATCCGCGAGAGCGCGACGATGTAGGTGGCCTCGCGCCACGTCACGTCGCGTTCTTCGAAGGTGTCCCGAATGGCGCGCCACGCCTCCAACATCTCGACCTCGAGTTCCTCGTTGACTCGTTCGAGCGACCACGAGCGACGATTGATGTCCTGGAGCCACTCGAAGTAACTGACCGTGACGCCACCCGCGTTCGCCAAGATGTCGGGGATCACCGCGACGTCCCGGTCGGCGAGTATCTCGTCGCCGCGCGAGGTGACCGGACCGTTCGCGCCCTCGACGACGATAGGAGCTTCTACCGCGTCGGCGTTTTCGGCGTCGATGACGTTGCCGATCGCGGCTGGGATCAACACATCCGCGTCGAGTTCGAGCAGTTCGTCGTTCGTGATGACGGTGTCGGCGTATCGCGTGACGGCCTCCGGCTCCTCGTCGTGTGACGGAACCGAGGCCACGTCGATCCCGTCGGGATCGTACATGGCCCCGTTCACGTCGCTTATCGCCACCACGGAGGCGTCCCACTCGTCCAGTTGGTGAGCGGCGTTCGCCCCGACGCTTCCGTAGCCCTGGATAGCGACGGTCGTCTCATCCAACGGCATGCCGTAGTATTCACACACCGCGCGGGTGACGATGGCGACGCTTCGTCCGGGAGCCTCCTCGCGACCTTCGCTTCCGCCGACGATCGGCGGCTTGCCGGTGACGACGCCCGGAATCGTCTCGGCCTCCTGCATCGAATAGGCGTCCATCAACCACGCCATCGTCTGTGCGTCTGTTCCCATGTCGGGAGCCGGTATGTCACGTGTCGGACCGATTACCCCTCGTATTTCGTTTGTAAACCGTCTCGTCAACCGTTCTTTCTCGCCGTCGGACAGTTGTTTCGGGTCGACCGCGATGCCGCCCTTGGCCCCACCGAACGGGAGGTCCATAACCGCGCACTTCCACGTCATCCACATCCCGAGGCCGACGCATTCGTCTCGGGTAACGTCTGGGTGATACCGCAGTCCGCCCTTGTAGGGACCCCTGACGCTGTCGTGTTGTGCGCGATACCCGGTAAAGACCTCGACAGTTCCGTCGTCGCGCTTGATGGGTACCGTCACCTCCTGGACCTTGGTCGGGTGGCGGAGTCGTTCGACCACGTTCGGGTCCAAATCGAGATGGTCAGCCGCTCCGTCGAGCTGTCGGCGAGCGGTTTCGAGCGCCGACTCCGGTTCCGCTCCGCGAGTGGATCCCGATTCGGACGTGGTGTCATCGCTCTTCGACCGCTCGGATCCGGTATGTGCGTCCATTGTTATTCGACCGTTATGAGATGGTTTCTCATCTCCCCACCACAGTTCGGACACGAGTCCGAGTTGTTCCGCGCTCCGAGTACCATTCCACACGTGAAACACTCGTATGGCCTCTCCGCGTTCGAGTCGTATTCAGGGTCTATCATGACTGTATCGAGCGCCCCGCTCCGCTGCACTCACTATATTGTAATAAGAATATTAAGAAATAGCTTGTGGTTACCCTTGCGGTGGTACAACGCGCTGAGGGGGGATCTTTGTCGATATGTCACGTCGTCTCGACAGAATGCGTCCTTTCGTAAGCACAAAGCTTTATACAATCATGTGTCATTATCACAAACAAAATGGATAGCCAACAAGTCAACGAAGGGGACGGTAATCGGGGGGACGCTGACCGACGAGCGACCGCCAGGGAGATGGCGATCGGGTTGGCCCACGTGTTCAGAGCGCACGACGAGGGGGAAAGACAGAGAGCGATCGACGCGTGTCGTCGGGTGGACGAACTGCAGTTTCCCCACCTCGACGACGAAGACGTCGAACTCGCTGCAACGGCACTCGTCGAAGCGCTCTGGGCGAAAGACGAAGTCGAGTTTCGGTGTCTGACCGGCGGCGAGATCGACGAGGAGCGGATATTGGACGCGGATTACAGTCGAGTTTCCTCACGCCTTCGACAGCGGGCGCTTCTCGTCGGAGCCGATCAACGATACGCGACGAACAAGGTCGAAGCGTGGCGACAGCACAAGGCCGGCGGGGACTACTGGACGCCGTATCAGCGCGCCCAGATGTACGAGATCCGCGCGGCGATACAGGACCCGGAGTACCCCAAAAAACAGCGAGGGGGACGATCGGGACCGGGGCCCGAACCGATGCGATACGTGCTCGCCTCGGAACTGCACGATATGAACACGAAACGCCACTGGGAACAGGGTATCGAGGTGTTGGTGCCGTACTACGACTTCATCCTGGGACGGACGAGGAAATGAAGAACGTATATAAAACGATGGAGGTTGACGGAAACGGCGTCGAGGACGAACTCACGCCCCTCATTATCGGGATCGGATCCGAAGTCGAGATCACGGTCCTCGTCATCGACGACGATCCGGATCTCCTCGATCTGACGGCCTCGTTCCTCAAGCGGGAACGTGACGAGTTCTCCGTCAAGTCCGAGCCGAACCCCGAAGACGCGCTCGAACGGCTGCGCGAGAACCCCGTCGACGTGATCGTCAGCGATTACGATATGCCAGGGATGAACGGCCTCGAATTCCTCGAAGCCGTCCGCGAGGAACACGAGGATATCCCCTTCATCCTCTTCACCGGGAAGGGATCGGAAGAGATCGCGAGCAAAGCGATCTCGAAGGGGGTGACGGATTACCTCCAGAAGGGGACCGATTCCAGCCAGTACTCGCTTCTCGCGAACCGCATCGCCAACGCGTTCGAGCAATACGAGTCGCGAAAGCGCCTCGTACAGTCCCAGCAGAAATTCAGCAAGCTGGTGATGAACTCGACGGACATGCTGGGTATCGTCAACGCGCAGGGCCGATTCGAGTATATTTCGCCGGTCTGCAAGGATATTCTCGGCTACGAGCAAGAAGAGCTCATCGGCGAATGCGCCTTCGATTATCAGCCGGTCGAAGATCGAAAGCACGTGATGGAGCTGTTCTTCGACGCCATCGAGGACCCGACCCAAGAGCCGGTCATCGAGCACCGCTTCAAAACGGCCGACGACGATTACGTACTTCTCGAGACCCGTGGGAAGAACATGTTCGACGACGATCTCATCGACGGATTCGTCGTCAACGCCCGGGACATCTCGGGGTTAAAAAAGCGCGAGCGCGAGCTCGAACAGCAAAACGAACAGCTCAAAGACATGCGGAAGGTCATCGCCCACGACATCAGAAACCCGCTCAGCCTCGCGGCAAACTCGATGGTCCTGTACGAGGAGACCGACGACGAGGAGCACTTAGAGCGAACCAAACGCGCCATCGAACGCATCGACTCGCTGGTCGATCGTGTGCTTATGATGGCAAAGCACGAGCGCACGGTCGAAGGAACCGAACAGGTACCGCTCAAAGATATCGCGGAGCGCGCCTGGGAGATGGTCGGAACGGAGACCGACCGGGCGGAGTTACACGTCGTCGATTCGCGCGAACTCGAAGCCGATCCGAACGCGCTTCAACAGGCGTTCGAGAACCTCTTTGCGAACGCGATCGAGCACACGAGCGGCGATTTGACGGTCCGGGTCGGGACGATGGAGGATGGCATTTACGTCGAGGACACGGGACAAGGCATTCCGAAGGATTCACGAGAGAGGGTGTTCGAATCGGGATACACCACGAACGCGAACAACACCGGCTTCGGATTGAACATCGTCAAACAGATCTTCGTGGGTCACGGCTGGGAAATCGACCTCACAGAGGGTGCGGACGGCGGCGCGCGCTTCGAAATCACGGGCATCACGTTCCGACCGACCGTCTACTGACACGGATCGTTCGTGGACTCGGTTAGTTCGACGCGATGACCGTCTCACCCGCGCGGACACGCTGACCTTTGTGGACCCGAACGTCGTCGGGATCGTACGACGGTGAGAGGAGAACGTCGGCTCGTGAGCCGAACGAGATGTGCCCGATCCGATCGCCGCGGTCGAGTTCGTCGCCCGGTTCGACATACGGATGAATACGGCGAGCGACCGCGCCCGCGATGAGCGTCACTTCGTACTCGCCGCAATCGATACGGACACGCTCGTTTCGCTCGGACTCCTTGCTGAACGCGGGAAGATGTCGTCCAGGGGTGTGTTCGACCGCTTCGACGGTGCCAGCGTCGGGGGCGCGGTTCACGTGCACGTCGGTCACGTTCATAAAGACCGCGACGCGGACCCGATCGTCCTCCCGGCGAACGACCGAGACCCGACCGTCGGCCGGTGCGACGACCCCGGCCGGCGGGGGCGAGCGTCGTGGGTCGCGGTGAAACCACAGTGTGATCGCCGCCGCGAGGAGACACGCGACGCCGAGCGGCGGAGTGACGACGAGAAGCGGGACGGCCGCGAGGAGCGGGACACGAGCGAGCCGCCACGCACCGGGGGCGACGGCCGGACGCGCCGTGATCGATGGAAGCGATAGGACCACTGTATACACACTCCGTGTGAATCATCAAGGCCGTTTTGGTCGCGCCGCTGTCTATCCGGCGGTTTGTTATCACTGTTCCAGCGATATTTAAGCTCCGAGGGCGCCTTAATACGGGCGAACAGCCATGAAACGAATGACCGTATTCGACGAGATGAACCGCCTGTTCGACGAGATGAGAGACACCATGTTCGATAGTCGCTTCGACGTCGGCTACGGACGCTCGGAGATCCCTGTCCGAACCGAGACCGACGACGACGGCTACGTCGTCCACGCCGACCTCCCGGGCTTTGAGAAGTCCGAGATCGAGCTCCGGTTCGACGAGGGCGCCCTGACGATCGACGCCCACCACGAGGGCTCCGACGGTGGCGAAACGTGGGCCCGAAGCGTTCACGAGGGGCTCAAACTCCCCGGCAACGTCGACGAGGAGGAAATCGAAGCCAGCTACCACAACGGGGTTCTCGAAGTTCGCCTCCCAGCCGAGGACGCGGCCGAGGAATCCGGCCGCAGGATCGATATCGAGTGAGTTCGACGGGAACCGTTTGTCAAACCAACCAATCGGTACTTAAATCCAAGAGTCGTGAAAGATAAACGACCGGCGGACTTGAGTATGCCGCGTTGAGCGAACGACGCGCTGACGATGGAGAAAGCGTAGGAATCAGTTTACAAGAGATGTCGGTCCACTATTTACGAACGCTACGCTGCTCCGGGGACGCACCTACTCGATCGTCAACTCGCCGCCACCGTCCGACCCGTCCTCGTCCCACTCGAGTTCGAATTCGATGCTCAGTTCTCCCGGGCGGTCGGTGGGCCCTTCCCGCTCGGCTTTGACCTCGAACGTCGGGCGGGCGGGCGGTTCCATCGTAACCGACTGCCCACCCGCCTTCAGGGTGATCTGTTCACCGGCATCGAGGGAGTCCGCGACGGTTCGCAGATAGGACGCGATCTCGGCGCGGGTCATCGTGCTTTCGGATTCGAATAGGACTTCCTCCGGCATGTTAGTGCGTACGACCGCCGAAAAAATAAGGGCTCCCCGTAACCCCCTCCGAGTTGGGGTCGATCGAAACACCCTATAGCGCTGCCGAAACCGTTGCATAAAAGCGGACAGAGGGCCCATATCCCGACAATGACGAAGTCTATCGTCGGCGAACTTCGGAGCCAAGAGATCCTCCGGGCCCGGGTCGAATCCGGTGTGGCTCCCGAGTGGGTTCGAGACCACTGGACCACCTTCCGCGAAGGGCTGTTGGGCGAGCGAAACGGATCGCCGTTCCCGTGCTTTTTCGGCGCCGAATCGGTCGCCAACGGCGATCCGCTGTACACCGCCGTCCCGTCGATGACCGACAAGGACGCGCTCCTCGATCTCGGCCGAACGCTCCTCGAATACCTCGATCGGTGGCAAGACCACAGCGAGCGGGCGTCGCTCGTGACCTTCTTCAAGCCGCCCGAACGTCCGCTCACGGAGTCCGAGTACCACGATTCGCTCTGGCACATCCTGCAGTTCCTCCACGTCCACGACCCGGAGCCGTGGCCCGAAGATATTCCGACCGATCCGGACGACTCCCGATGGGAGTTCTCCTTTGGCGGCGAGCCGATGTTTCCGACCTGTCGAGCGCCGTTTTATCGGACCCGCAAGAGCCGATACTGCCCGGTCGGCCTCGAAATCACGTTCCAACCGCGCAAACTCTTTGAGACGCTGAACGTGACCGCCGACACCGACGCCGGCCAACACGCCAGAGACGTCATTCAGGGCCGACTCGAGGAGTACGACGGCGTCTGCCCCCATGCCGACCTCGGCGATTGGGGTGTCGAAGGCGACCGCGAGTGGCCACAGTATATGCTTTCGGAAGACGAGTCACAGGCACCGGAGGAATGCCCGATCAACGTGACGCGTGAGCATCCGAAATCGGACCTCATTTCGGACGTTCGCCGACCGATACCGTCCGTCCGTCATGCCAGATAGGAATACGAACCGCGACCCCGACGAGAACCGGCCGGTTCTCGTCTTGATCGATTTTCAGAGCGGATTCGACGATCCGATCTGGGGTGAACGCAACAACCCTGACGCCGAATCGAACGCTAACGCACTCCTCACGGCGTGGCGCGACCGCGACCTCCCGATCGTTCACGTCAGACACGATTCGGTGGAAGCCGACTCGCCGCTTCGGGGCGACGAGCCGGGCTTCGAGTTCAAGCCCGCACTCCGGCCGACCGAGGACGAACCGGTGTTCGTCAAACGGGTCAACGGCGCGTTCGTCGACACCGACCTCGGGGCGTGGCTCCGCGAGTGGGGACACGACTCACTCGTCCTCTGTGGACTCACGACCGACCACTGCGTGTCTACGACGACGCGGATGGCCGAGAATCGGGGGTTCGACGTGACCGTCGTCGCCGACGGGACCGCGACCTTCCCACGAACGCTCGACGGGGAGACCTTCGACGCCTCGACGGTCCACAGGACCGCCTTGGCACACCTGAACGGCGAGTTCGCGACCATCGAAACGACCGGCGGAGTGCTCGACTCGATCGACTAACCGAGCGTCGTCTACCGAGTCGCCCCCTACCGTTCGTATAACCGGCTGCCGTCCCGTGGGCAGTACTCGAACGTCGGGTTGCGCGTGGCGAAATCGCATCGTGAACACTCCCTGATCGGTGGTCTCTCGCTCGCTGCGTCGTCCGAACCCCGACTCGCGAACAGAAACGGGACGAAGGGGACGAACAGGAAGAACAGAAACGAGCCGGTGTAGACGTAAAACAGGACGCTCACGGCGAGACTCGCGAGGAGACCGGCGAGCGCTGTCAGTGTTCGGGAGCCGACCATCGACGCTCGCTACGTCGCGAACGCCGTTGATCGTTTCGACCGAGACCGCAGCCGATCTATTTCCCCTCGAACTCCGGCTCTTCGTCGCTCATGAACGCCGTGATCCCCTCCATGAGGTCGTCGGTGTTCATCAGGTGACCGAACGCCTGCGCTTCGAGTTCGAGGCCGGCGTCGATATCCTCCCAGCCGTAGATCATCGCGCGTTTCGTGAGCTTTTGGGAGATCGGCGGCCCGGCTGCGATGTCGGCGGCGAACTCGTGGACGCGCTCCTCGAAGGAATCGTTCTCGACGACCTCCGTCACGACGCCGTAGTCGTACATCGTCTCGGGGTCGTATCGTTCGGCGGTGAAGACGATCTCCTTCGCGCGGCCGAAGCCGGCGATGCGCATCAGCCGCTGGGTGCCGCCCCACCCAGGCAACAGACCCAGATTGTGTTCGGGGGTGCCGAGTTCGGAGCGTTCGGAGGCGAGACGGAAGTCACAGGCGAGTGCCAGTTCGAAGCCGCCACCGAGTGCGTAGCCGTCGATCCCGGCGACGACCGGTACATCGCACTCTTCCAGTTTGCCGAACGTTTGTTGACCCTTCCGGGAGAGTTCGATCGCGTCTATCGGGTCGGCGTTTCCGGCCATCGACGTGACGTCGGCCCCGGCCGAGAACGCGCGGTCGCCCTTGCCCGTGATGAGGATAGATCGGACCCCATCGTCCGCTTCGAGCATATCGACGGCCGCCTCGAACTCGTCGAGCAGGTCGGCGTTGATCGTGTTCATCCGGGCCTCGCGGTCGAGGACTATTTGGCCGACCTTGTCATCGGGATAGCGAACCTCGAGGTTGGTGAACTCGAGGGGGTCGTCCTCTCCGTCGCCGTAGAATCCGCCTGCCTCGGCGGCCTCCCGAAGCCCGTCCGAAACTTCGAATCGGGAGTGACCGGTTTCCCCGTAGAGCGATTCGAGCGTCTCGACGAGGGTGGCGAGTCCCGCGTCGTCGGCCATCCTTGCCGGACCGTCGGGGAAGCCGGCACCCAGCATCACGGCCTCGTCTATCGCGGCCGGGTGAGAGACGTCGTTCCCGACGAGATTGCCGACTTCGTTGGCCATCAGCGCGAGGAGTCTGTTGGCGATCTCCTCGCTGCCGGCGTCGGTCGGGATCTCCGCGCCATCACCGTCCTCATAGTCGTAAAATCCCTGTCCGGTCTTTTTACCGAACCGCTCGGCTTCGACCGTCTCCTCCAAGAACGGTGCCGGTTCGTAGGCATCTCCAAGCACCTCATTCATATACTCGAGGACGTGGTAGGTCACGTCGTTACCGACCTGATCGCCGAGTTCGAACGATCCCATCGGCAGGCCCATGTCGAACTTCGTCGTCGAGTCGACTTCCTCGACCGTAGCGACATCCTCCGAGACGATCCAACACGCCTCGTTCATCAGGGGAACGAGGATCCGGTTGACGATGAATCCCGGTGAGTCCTTTCGGACGCGGACGGGCGTCTTGCCGAAGTCCTCCGCGAGCGCCTCGGTCACGTCGAGCGTCTCGTCGGCCGTGTGGCCACCGGAGATAACTTCGACTAACTGCATCTCGACCGGCGGGTTGAAAAAGTGCATCCCGCAGAACTTCTCCGGCCGGTTCGTCTCCTCGGAGAGTTCGGTGATAGAAAGCGACGACGTGTTCGAGGCGATGATGGCGTGGTCGGGGAGAGACTCCTCGACGTCGCCGTACACGTCGTTTTTGATCTCCATCTTCTCGGGGACCGCCTCGATGACGAAGTCGGCGTCGCCGACGGAATCCTCGATGTCGACGTACGGCGACACGTTATCGAGTGCGTCCTCGGCCTCCTCATCCGAAATCCGATCTTTCTCGGCTAGCTTCTCCAGTGACCACTCGATCTGTTCGTAGCCGTTCTGGACGAACTCCTCTTTGATGTCGCGCAGATTGACGCTGTACCCCGCGAGGGCGGCGACCTCCGCGATCCCGTGGCCCATGTTCCCGGCCCCGAGCACCGCGATTGTCTCGATGTCATCGATTTCCATTGTTAGCGTTTTGACGCTCATCCGGAACCCGTTTCAACGTTTCCCTCCCGGTACGGTACAGCCAATACCTGGAATAAAATGGCCGAGAACGGCCGAATATGCTGCCAACGCGGGGCGAGAAACCGCTCGGTTCGGCTGAGAAAATAAGACACGCGTTTGAACGATGTTTTAGTTTATACCGTTTTTGATGCGAAGTGTTATGTGGTGCCGCTTCGGTGTTTGGCGTATGGACTTCGGCCTTACCGACGAGCAACAACAGTTGAAAGAGGAGGTTCGGCGATTCGCCGACAACGAGGTTCGCCCGAACGCCCGCGAGTACGACGTCGAGGAGAAGTTCCCCCACGAGATCGTCGACGCGGCCGCCGAGATGGGGCTGTGCGGCGCGACCATCCCGATGGAGTACGGTGGGGCCGGCTACAACGCGGTCGATTCGGTGCTCATCGCCGAGGAACTGTTCGCCGCGGACCCCGGAATCGCCCTGTCGATCCTGGCGACGAGTTTCGGCACGGAGGCGATCGTCGACTACGGAACGGACGAACAAAAGGAGCGGTTCTTGGAGCCGGTCGCGAGGGGCGAAGCCATCTCGGGAGCGGCGATTTCGGAACCGGATACCGGCTCGGACGTCTCCAGTGTGAGCACGCGCGCAAAGAAGGACGGCGACGAGTGGGTGATCAACGGCAACAAGATGTGGATCACCAACGGGACGGTTGGGGATTTCTTCGTGGTGTTCTGCAAGACGAACCCCGAGGTTGAGGGTCGATACAACGGCTTTTCACAGATCGTCGTCGAGTCCGATCGCGACGGTTTCGAGTCGGAAAAGATCACCGGGAAGATGGGGATCCGTGCCTCCGACACCGCGGAACTCATCCTCGACGATGTTCGGGTTCCCGAGGAGAACCTGATCGGAGCGGCCGACGCCGGCTTCCTCCAGCAGATGAACTTCTTCGATGCGACCCGGACCGGCGTCGCGGCGCAGGGCGTCGGCATCGCGAAAGGTGCGGCCGAGCGCGCGTTGGAGTACGCCCAAGAACGTGAGCAGTTCGGCCGACCGATCGGCGACTTTCAGGCGATCCAACACAAACTCGCGGAGATGTACACCAACACCGAGGCCGCGCGCAACCTGACGCTGAAATCAGCCTGGGAGGTCGACGAAGGTGGCGCACCGAACACGACGCTGGCCTCGATGGCCAAGGAGTACGCCTCCAGGGTCGCCGTCGAGGTCGCCAACGAGGCGCTGCAGATCCACGGTGGAGCAGGCTACGTCAACGACTTCGACGTCGAGCGACTCTACCGGGACGCGAAGATCACACAGATCTACGAGGGAACGACGGAGATTCAGAAGATGATCATCGCCCGCGAGTTGCAGGGGAAGGGCTTCTAACGCCGCACTCGATGGTCAGAGGACTCGTCTCGGATGGGCCGATCCGCGCCGCGACGTTCTTCGCGCTCGCGTTCACCCTCATGCTGATCGGCGGGGTCGCGATCGGAGACCTCCGGGCGGGTGTCCGCTGGGGCCTCGCACTCGGAGCGGCGTTCGGCGTCTTCGCGTACTTTTTTATACGGCCGACGGACGACTCCGAGATACACTAGACGAATAGCCGCACGGTTTTAGGTCATCGCGGCCCGAACGCCACAACAGGCATGAAAATATACACCGGACGCGGCGACGAAGGGATGACCGATCTCCGAGACATGTCGCGGATTTCGAAGACCAGTCCACGGATCGAGGCCTACGGGACCGTCGACGAAGTGAACAGCCTCATCGGGTTGACTCGACCGTCGGGCTACGAGGACGTGGACGAGCGCCTGGGAGCGATTCAAAACCACCTCCATATCATTCAGGCGGACTTCTCGAACCCGGATGCGGACGACCAGGAGTCACCACACATTGAGGAGCGTCACGTCGAAACGCTCGAAGAGTGGATGGACGAGTTCGACGAGGAACTCGAACCGCTTCAGAGTTTCATCCTCCCCGGCGGGAGCGATATCGGGGCGAGACTTCACCACGCGCGGGCGGTCAGTCGGCGCGCCGAGCGCCGAGCGGTTGCTTTGGCCGCCAACGACCCCGTCAACGACGCCGCAGTTACGTACCTCAACAGACTCTCGGATGCGCTCTTCGTGTTCGCTCGCGTGTTGAACAAACGCGAGGGCGTCCGCGAAGAATCGCCATCGTATTGACCTCGGCAGACGGGCGGACGAGTTTCGTTCAATCGTTTTAAGCCCTACCGGGTCGCCGAAACGAGTATGAACCACGTAGATGTCGCCATCGTCGGAGGAGGACCGGCGGGGTCTTCGGCCGGATACACGGCTGCCAACGAGGGTGCCGACACCGTCGTCATCGAGAAAGGTGTCCCGCGCGCGGACCGGGAGGGTCTCGGTCCGGATTCGACGGACGCCGCCGGTATCCTCGATTACTGGGTCGACATCATGGACCTCGCCGAGCCGATCCCGGAGCACGTCAAACACCGGGAGCTCGACGCAGCGGAGTTCATCGGCCCCACGAAGACGCTGGAGCTGACGGATACGGGGATCGACGCCACGTATCCGAACTTCGGGTTCACTATGCACCGAGCGGGGTTCGACGATTGGCTCCGAGAGCGCGCCGAAAACGCGGGAGCGGAGTACCGGGTCGGAACGTCGGTCGCGGACGTCGAGACGGACCTGACCGGCGCGCCCTCACACACGCTCACGCTCCGCGACGGAACCGAGATAGAGGCCGACTACCTCGTCCTCGCCGACGGTCCACAGCGGACGATCACCGGCCAGGTGCTGGAGCGTTGGCTGCCGGACGATCGCGTGGAGCAACTGGAGACCCGCCGGACGAACCACATCGCCTACCAGGAGTATCGCGAGATGCCGGAGGAACTGTTCGAAGGCGATCGAATCAAGTTCTGGTGGGGGTACATGCCGGGGCACACGGCGTACCCGTGGGTGTTCCCGAACGACGAGACTGCCGCCAGGATCGGTCTGACGATGCCGATCGGCCTCGACATCGACACCATCGAGAATCGGGACAGCTACCGGTTGCTCCGCCCCGAGGACGAGCGGATCCCGAAAGGACGCGTCTACCTCGAACGGCTGATCGAAACCGCGTATCCGGGATACGAAATCGATGATTTTCCGATCCTCGAAGACCGCGGCAAATCCCGTGGAACGGAGACGTATCCGATCTCTTCGACCCGACCGATCGAGTCGCCGACGCGGGCGAACGTGGCGGTCGTCGGCGGCGCGATGGGGGCGACATCGGCGTTCCACGAAGGGGGTGACCACGTCGCAGTTCGAACGGGATCGATTGCGGGCCGACTCGCCGCACTCGGTGCGATGAGGGCCTACAACGCCGAATGGCATCGAGCGATCGGGTCGGAAATACGACGCAACTGTATCTTTGCGGATATGGTCGAGGGGAACGAACCGGACGATTGGGACCGGCTGTTCGGTCTCGCCGACAATATCGTCAGTACTGACGGGATCCAACCACGAGAGGCACTCTACGACGGCTGGGCCGGGACGAAGCTCTTCGCCGAGTACACGTGGCGGAAGTTCGGCTATCGGCGGGGCCGGTACGCGCAGGTTCTCGAAGACGAGTACTCGATATAGCGGTATCAAAAGCTCGGTGTCCACGGGGTCTACGCGGTCCCGTCGTCCGGGGCATCGGGCGAACCTCCGTCGTCATGATCACTCCCGTGGGGACCCGTTCCGGTATCGTTATCCGGACCACCGCTGGTGGAATCCTCGCCGGTGGTTTTCTCGAGTTCGACCAGCAGGTCCGCACTGCTGTCTGCGATACTGATCTGCTCCTCGGTCTCAGCGTATCCGTCCGCCTGGACACCGACGGTGCACTCGCCGGTCGGGAGTTCGATGGTTACCTCGCCATTGGCGTCCCGCTGAGCCGCGTCCGCTGCGGACGTGCCATCCTCTCCCTCCACCGTGTACCTACTGCCCACGGCGACCGCTTGAATCGCTACACCACGCGACTCCCGAAGTCATCACAGCGGCCGCCATCGGTCGCCTCCTGACCGCAATGGCCTGGTTCCCGTCGACGGATCGCGCGGCGAGCTCCGGACTCACGCGTCGCTGCACGGGGCAGCGACTTCTTCGACCCGAACTGCTAAATATTGTCGAGAATGTATATCCTATCAGTAATCTCATACGATATGACACTGACCAATATCGAACGATACGGCGGGCCATTGGGGGAGTCTCTCGGGGATCGAGCCGTAGTCCTCGGTGGGAGTATGGCCGGCCTCTGTGCAGCGCGGGTGCTTGTTGACGCGTTCGAGGAGGTAGTGGTGCTCGAACGCGACGAGTTCCCGGAGGAGCCGAAAATCCGCGACGGGGCACCACAGACGAGCCATCCACACGCAATGCTTGAGGCCGGCCGGGAGACCCTGGAGGATCTGTTCCCCGGGTTCGGCGATGACGTCCAAGCTGCCGGAGGGCTCAAGCTGGACATGACCGACGATTTTACCTGGTACGACCAGGGTGGGTTCGTGACCAGCACAGACGCGGCGATGCCCGCGCTGTACGCCAGCCGCCCGCTGTTCGAGCACGCCGTCCGCGAGCGGATGCGCGACCGCGAAACGGTTCGGTTGCGGGGCGGCTGCCGGTTCTTTGGTTACCGGTACAACGACGACGAGGACCGTGTGACTGGCGTCCGGTTCCGCGACGACAACGGCGCAGAGGCGAGCCTCGAAGCGGCGCTGGTCGTCGACGCTACCGGCCGGACCAGCCGGACCCCAAACTGGCTCGAGGCTCATGGTTACCCGGCCCCGGAGACTAGCGAAGTCGAGGTGAACGTCACCTACAGCACGGTCCGCATCGAGCGGCCGCCCGAAGCCGAGGGGGGCGTATTGGTCGTCCCGGAGGCCGATCGGCCCCGGGGCGCCGCGATGATGCCCGTTGAAGACGGCCGCTGGGAGATCGTTTTCCAAGGCATCCACGGAGAGCGGGCGCCGGCCGACCGCGAGACGTTCCTCGAGTGGGCCGAGCGGTTGCCGGTCGAGGAGATCGCCCGCCAACTCCGCGAACAGGAGTGGGAATCGGACATTCACCGATACCCGTTCCCCGCGAGCGTCCGACGTCACTATGAGGACCTCGATCGGTTCCCGGACGGGCTAGTCGTTACGGGAGACGCCGTCGCCAGTTTCAATCCGATCTACGGCCAAGGCATGTCCGTCGCGGCGCTAGACGCGCTTGTGTTGCATCACGAACTCGAAAACGAACTCGCGGGGTTGGGCCCGCGGTTCTTCGACCGGGTGAGCCACATCGTTGACGAGCCGTGGCAGCTCGCGGTCGGCAACGACTTTATTTTCGAGGGGACGACCGGCTCGAAGCCGACCGGGACGGACCTGTTCAACTGCTACGTCGCCCGCCTCCTCCGGCGGGCTCACGACGACGGCGCGTTAACCGAGGCGTTCTTTCGAGTGTTTCGGCTGGAGCGGTCCACGACCAGCCTGCTTCGACCGAGCGTTGTCTGGTGTGTGCTCCGCCCGCGGCTTGGGGACGACACCGACGCGGACAGATCGGAGGATCGCATGCGGTTCGGTCGTGACACCGCAGAGTCGCCGACCGACTGAGAGTGCCGGCTCGCGCGTCCAGGTCTGAGACTCAAAAGGCGCCACATCCCGCGAGACGCCAGCGGCGAAACAGATGTTCAGCGAATGGTTTTTCCAAATCGCGGCGTTTGCACGTGCGCCGGGTCGAGATGTACGATATCCAGCCAGAAAGAACCCTCTGACAGCCGTTTAAGCGGTTCATGAGCCCTTGCTGCAATCCCTCGGTGCTGGGTTTCAAGCGTCCTGTGGCATCCAGCGCACGTATCTTGCAGTCCAGCGGCGAAAAGAAACGTCACACGACTCTGTGACATCCTCTCACGGTGAACGACGGGGTTTCCCACGAGCGGAGGCTTGCTGGTCTGGAAGAGTTACACCTTCACCTCCCCGAAAGAATATTTACAGTGCTACGCTACCGTCACCCTCTCTCCCGTCGTGAGACGGGACGGG
>NZ_JAWODL010000035.1:0-45278 GCF_046483325.1 Natronomonas sp.
TGGTCCCAGCGGTTCGAGCGGGAGGGCATCGAAGGACTGAATGACCGAAGGCGAAGTGGGCGGCCCAACGAGATACCCGTGGAGATCGTAGAGCGAGTGATCACGGAAGCGACGCGACCGGTGAAACCGAAGAGCCGATGGTCGGTGCGCAGCATGGCTGCCAATGTGGGAATCTCTCCGGACAGCGTGCACCGCATCTGGCGAGAGAATGATCTGAAACCCCATCTGCGCCGGACGTTCAAGGTATCGACCGACAAGGACTTCGATCGCAAGTTCTGGGACGTAATCGGGTTGTATCTGAATCCACCCGGCGGTCCAAACCACGAACGTTTCCTTTCCGGGACCGCGCGGTACGTTCGATCGTGAGAACGAGGTCCATCAGTGTCGCTGCGTTTATACCATCCCCGTCTAAGCCCTCGGTATGCGTGACGCGTACGTCGTCGGTGCGGGCCAATCGAAGTACGGTTCCTTCCCCGACGAGAGTTATCGGTCGTTGTTCCAGACGGCCGTCGAGAACACGGTATCGAGCGTGGACAACGGGATCGAAACCTCGGAGATCGACGAGGCCTACGTCGGGACCCTCGGCGTCGGGGGACGACAGCTCGGACTCTCCGGTCCGGCAGTCACAGAACACGTCGGGATCGCGGGCGTTCCGGTGACCCGCGTTGAGAACGCCTGTGCCGCGTCGGGATACGCGGTCAGGCAGGCCGTCATGGCCGTCCGGGCCGGAATGGCGGACGTCGCGCTCGCCAGCGGCGTCGAGGTGATGACCGATCTGTCGGGCGACGCCGTTCGCTACTGGCTCGGTGTCTCTGGCGAAACCGAGTGGGAGCGGATGAGCGGAACGACCTTCGCCGGCGTCTACGCGCAGATGGCCTCCGCGCATATGCGGGAGTTCGGGACGACGACCGAACAGCTCTCCCACGTCGCTGTCAAGAACCACGCCAACGGCGCGAAGAACCCGAAGGCCCACCTCGGATTCAGCTGTACGCTCGAAGATGCGATGAACGCACCATCCGTCGCCGATCCACTCAACCTCTACCACTGCTGTCCCACGACGGACGGTGCAGCCGCGGCGCTCATCGTCAGCGAGGACGTCGTCGAGCAGTACACCGACACGCCGGTCCGCGTTTCGGGCGTCGGTGCCGCCTCCGATCGCGTCGGACTGTTCCAGCGCGAGACCTACAACTCGGTTCCAGCAGCGAAATCGGCCGGCGAATCCGCCTACGAAGAGGCCGGAATCACGCCGGCCGATCTCGACTTCGCCGAAGTCCACGACTGCTTCGCGATCGCGGAGCTGATGGCCTACGAGGATCTCGGCTTCTGTCCCGCCGGGAAGGCCGGCCCGTACATCGAATCGGGCGCCACCCGTCCCGACGGGGAACTGCCCGTTAACACCTCCGGCGGCCTGAAATCGAAGGGCCACCCGATCGGCGCAACCGGCGCGGGACAGGTCGTCGAGGCGTTCGATCAGCTGACCGGGAGAGCCGGCGATCGGCAGCTCGATGATCCGAGCATCGGCCTAACGCACAACGTCGGCGGATCGGGCGGGGCCGCCGTCGTTCACATCTTCGAGCGGGACGACGAGGTGATCGACGCATGAGTCGCGGTATCGTTTCCGCCGGCGCGTACTCGCCCGAGAACCGCGTCACTGCCGAGGCGTTCGAGGACGCGTGGGGCCGCTTCGATGCCCCGGGCGTCGAGACGAAGGCGGTCCCCGACGCGGACGAGGACGCGCTGACGATGGGCGTCGAGGCCGGCTATCGGGCGATCTCGGTGGCCGGTCGAGCCGCCTCAGAGATTCAAAGAATCTCGTTTGCGACCACGACACCGCCGCTGGCGGAAGAGGACCTGACCGCCAGGATCGGCTCGTATCTCGACGTTCCGACAGCTGCCGATCGGCGGACGTACACTGGAAGCACCCGAGCTGGTATCGACGCGCTACTCGACGCCCTCGACGTCGAGAGGGACACGCTCGTGATCGTCTCCGACTGCCCCGAAGGGGAACCGGACGACAGCCGAGAACACGGTGCCGGGGCAGGTGCCGCCGCCTTCCTCGTCGGTGACGACGCCCCGGCGACGATCGTCGATCGCGCGTCTCACACGGACGTCCGCCCCGGAACGCGGTTCAGAGGACGCGGAGACGCTGACGTCAGCGGAATCGACAGCGGCACCTACGATCGCGCGTCGTTCACCGAACCGGTTTCAGCCGCCGTCGACGCGCTCGGTGCTGACGCCGACGAATTCGACGCGATCGCCCTGCAGGCCCCGAACGGAAAGCTCCCGTACCGAACGGCGCTCGACAGCGGCGCGATCGCGGCCGTCGAGACGGTCTCCTCGCTCGGAGACACCGCAGCGGCCAGCGTCCCGCTGTCGCTCGTCACTGCGTTCGAGGCCGGACAGGATCGGACGCTGGCGGTCGGGTGGGGATCCGGTGCGGGCGCTACGGCGTTCGTCGTCGAAGGGGCCGCCCCGGTCGAATCCTCGCTCGACGGCGACTCGGAACTCGATTATCCGGCCTATCTGCGCCGACGTGGCGACATCGTCGGCGAGAAGCCCGATGGTGGCGCGGCACACGTACCCGTACCGACGTGGCGTCGCGCGGCGGCACAACGACACCGCCACGAATCGGGGCAGTGCTCGGCGTGCGGTGCGGTCGTGTTCCCGCCCGAGGGGGCCTGTCCCGAGTGTCTCGAACTGGTCGATTTCGAGCCCGTAACGCCCGAATCGACCGGAATCGTCGACGCGGCGACGACGATCGGACAGGGTGGCGCGCCGCCGGAGTTCGCCGAACAGCAGGCCAGACAGGGCGCCTTCGGCGTCGCGATCGTTCGGTTCCCGGCCGGGGGCGGTGAGGTGTCGCTCCCGATACAGGTCATCGGCGGAGCGTCGGTCGGTCAGGCGGTTCGTGCCGTTCCACGGCGGATTTACGTCGAGGAGGACGTGCCGCGATACGGACTGAAAGCGTTGCCGCAGTGAACGCGGCGGTGACGAGACGGTAGGCATTTCTTCGGGCCGATTGGAACCATCTGTATGGACAGAAAACGGGCGATGACGAGCGTCGACCTCGCCGCCCTCGTCGGCGAGTTTCGCGAGTACACCGGCGCGGTCGTCGACAAGGCGTATCTCTATGACGACGACTTCGTCCGGTTGAAGATGCGCGATTACGATCGCGGTCGGATCGAACTCGTCATCGAGACGGGGGATCCGAAACGTGCCCACGTCGCCGTTCCCGGACACGTTCCCGACGCTCCCGGCCGCCCGCCGAACTTCGCGATGATGCTCAGAAACCGCATTGCGGGCGCGAACTTCGAGGGCGTCGAACAGTACGGCTTCGATCGCATCCTCACGTTTCGGTTCGAGCGAGAGGACGCGACGACGCTCATCGTCGCGGAGCTGTTCGGCGACGGCAACGTCGCGGTGATGAACGAGGATCGCGAGGTGTTCGACTGTCTCGACACGGTTCGATTGACCTCGCGTACCGTCGCGCCGGGGTCACAGTACGACTATCCCGACGAGCGATTCAGCCCCCTCGACTGTGACTACGAGGCCTTCGCCGCGAAGATGGCCGGATCGGACACCGATCTCGTCCGGACGCTGGCGACGCAACTCAACTTCGGCGGCCTCTACGCCGAGGAACTGTGCACTCGGGCGGGGGTCGAGAAGACGGTCGATATCGAGAATGCGACCGAAGACCACCACGAGGCGCTGTTCGGGGCGCTCGAACGACTCCGGGAACCGATCCTCGAAGGGCGGACTGAGCCTCGGCTCTACGAGGACGACGACGAGCGGGTCGTCGACGCGACGCCGCTTCCCCTCGAAGAGCACGAAGCGGCGGGCTACGTCGCGACGGGATTCGAGAGTTTCAACGGCGCTATTGACGAGTACTTTTACCGGCTCGAAGCCGAGTCGGACGAACCCAACGCGACCGGAAGCGACGGCCCGGACTTCCAATCGGAGATCGAAAAGTACGAGCGGATCATCGAACAGCAGGAGGGGGCGATCGGCGCTTACGACGAACAGGCCGACGAGGAGCAACGGAAGGCCGAATCGCTCTACGGCAACTACGACCTCGTCGACGAGATATGCTCGACGATCGAGTCGGCTCGCGGGGAGGGTGTCCCTTGGGAGGACATCGAAGCGAAGTTCGAAACCGGTGCTGAACAGGGGATCGAAGCGGCCCAAGCCGTCGTCTCGATCGACGCAGCCGAGGGAACGGTGACGATCGATCTCGGGGACGGACATATCGAACTCGATCCGTTCGTCGGCGTCGAAAAGAACGCGGATCGACTCTACACCGAAGCCAAGCGCGTCCGGGAGAAAAAAGAGGGCGCACAGGCCGCGATCGAGGACACGCGCGAGGACCTCGCGGACGTCAAACGACGGCGCGAGGAGTGGGAGCGCGGAGACGAGACGGACGAAAGCGACGACACCGACGACGAGTTCGAGACCGATTACACGACCATGTCGTCGGTGCCGGTGAGATACGACGAAAAGTGGTTCGAACGGTTCCGGTGGTTCCGAACGAGCGACGATTTCCTCGTGTTAGGGGGACGAAACGCCGATCAAAACGAGGAGCTCGTAAAGAAGTATATGGATCCATCGGATCGGTTCTTCCACGCGCAGGCTCACGGCGCGCCGGTCGCGATACTGAAAGCGACGGAACCGGACGAGCCGGCTCGCGACGTCGATATCCCGGATCGAAGCAAACGCGAGGCCGCCCAGTTCGCGGTTTCGTACTCCTCAGTGTGGAAGGACGGCAAGTTCGAGGGCGACGTCTACGAGGTCGGCGCCGACCAGGTGTCAAAGACGCCCGAAAGCGGCGAGTACATCGAGAAAGGGAGCTTCGTCATCCGCGGCGACCGCGAGTACTACCGCGACGTGGCAGTCGGAGTCGCGGTGGGAATCAAGTGCGAACCCGACACACGCGTCATCGGCGGCCCGCCGTTGGCGATCGAATCCGACGCCGAAACGTCGATCCGCCTCGAACCGGGGCAGTACGCCCAAAACGACATCGCGAAACGGCTCTATCGAACCTTCCGTGAGCGATTTACCGATACGAGCTTCGTTCGAAAGATCGCGAGCGCCGACAGGATTCAGGAGTTCTGCCCGCCCGGTGGTAGTCGGATGATCGACGAGTGAGGCGCACGAGCGATCGTCTGGCCGATCGTGGTGGGTCGCATCGCCGGCTTCAGGAGATATAAACCGAACGGGCGTGTCGGCTATGGTATGTTCCGAGAGGCGCTCGGCTATCCGACACGACCGACAGAAGGCGGCCGGTCGGTCATCCTCGGCGGGCTGACGCTGATCGTCGTCGCCGCTTTCGTTTCGCTCACGGGGCTCGGAAGACCATACGCGTATCTCGCGGCCCTCGGCGTCCTCCCGTGGCTGCTCGTTCGCGGCTACTACGTTCGAATCGTCCGGACGACCATCGGCCGCGATCGGCCGACGCCACCCAGGTTCGATGACGCTCGCCGGCTGCTGAAGGACGGCGCGTCGGCGGCGTTCATCGCGGCCGTCTACCTGCTTCCCGGACTCGTGGTTCTCGGGCCGCTGATCGCACTTCAAGTGTTCGGAACCGACATCGCAACGTTTCTGTCCGATCAATCGGTCTCGGAAACGCTCTCCGTTGCCGTCGTCTCGGTCGTGGGTGTCATCGCAATCGGAGCGCTCATGACGCTCATCGGTGCGCTGTACGTCCTCCCGGTCGCTGTCGCTCGATTCGCCCACACCGAAGACATCTGGGCAGCGTTCGAGTTCCGTACTGTCATCTCGGGCGCGGCCACGGAGGACTACGCCATCGCGTGGGGCGTTTCGTTCGTCCTGCAGGCGCTGTTGTTGCCGATCGCGTTCGTCTTTCGGATCTTTCTCCTCGGGTTCTTCCTGCAGTTTCTCGTCGCGTCGGGCGTCCGATACTGTTACGGACAGGGCGTGGGCGCAGCGCTCGGATTGGGCCCGGTGCCGGCGTCGCACGAACGGAGCGATCCAAAGGGTTGGAACCTCCGGCCCGCGGTTACGAAGGTTGGTAGTTCGAATTCCGACGAACGCGTGATCGAGCGTACCGGTGACCGGGACGAACGCCCAGAACCGGCGATCACTCGGATCGACGGCGACTCGTGGATTGAGTGGTCTAACAGGTAGTTGCCGGTCGCCTCCTCAGAAGTCGTCGATCACCGGAATGCCGACCGTTCCGAAGTCGGTCATCGCCGAGAGCTTCTCGTTGACGTCGTCGAGCGCCACCGTCTCCGAAACGACCGCTTTCGGATCGAGCTTTCCGGTCGCGACCATCCGGAAGATCTCGTCGTATCTGCTCGGCGGCATGCCGAGCGATCCGATGAACTCCACCTCGTTCATCACCATCGCGTCGGTCGGTAATGGGATCATACCCTGCTCGTCCTGCGTCGAGAGTCCGATCTGGACGTGCTGGCCGCGCTTATCGACGCTCAAAACCGAGTTCTGACACGTGGTCGCGATACCGAGTGCGTCGACCGAGACGTGAGCACCGCCGTCGGTAATCGCTTCGACGGCCCCCGGCACGTCCTTCGCTTCGTCGGCGTTGACCGTTTCGGTTGCCCCGAGATCGCTCGCCTTCTCCAACTTTTCTTCCTGAAGATCGACCGCGATAACGTTCGCACCCAACGCATCCGCGATGTGGACGGCTGAGAGCCCGACACCACCGCATCCGTGGACGGCGACCCAATCACCGGCTTCGACGTCGGCTCTGTGCGCCAGCGCGTGAAACGAGGTCATGAACCGACAGCCCAATCCCGCCATATCGACCGACGAAACCCCGCTCGGGAGTTCGACCGCGTTGTGGTCGGCGAAGGGCACGTGGAGCTGTTCGGCGAACGCGCCCGGCACTTCCTCGAGGAAGCCGAGCGGCATCCCGTTCTCGCAGTTGTTCCCGTGGCCGGTTCGACACTGCTTGCAACTCCCGTCACCGATGTTGAACGGGACGGCGACGTGATCCCCCTCGCTGATCGAAGTCACGTCTTCACCGACCGCAACGACGCGACCGGCTGGCTCGTGGCCGAGGATCTGCCCCTCTTGCGGTTTGATGTCGAGCCATTCCCAATCGCCCATCCAACCGTGCCAGTCGCTTCGACATATTCCGCAGGCTTCGAGTTCGACGACCGCGCCATGAGGCTCGGGGTCGGGTGTTGGTACGTCCTCGATGGAGAGCGGCTCACCGTGCTCTTTTAGGACAGCTGCTCGCATTACGCATTGTCTATCGTCATCAATGATAATAAATCAATCTGATAGTCTAGCCGGTAAGCCCTCCCAGATAGGAGGGCACTTACGGCTGCCCGACGGTAGCGTCCGTATGCGCATTGCCGATCGCAAGACCGTCGAGGGGGGACGCGAACGGATCACCGTCGTCCCCGAGAGCCTCGACGATCTGTGGCATCTCACCTACATTCTCGAACCGGGCGACGCCGTCGCGGCAGACACCACTCGACGGATCCAGCGCGACGACGACCTCACCCGCGATACGGGCGGACAACGCGAGCCGATGTGGATCCAACTCGAGGTGACCGACGTCGAGTTCGCGAAGTTCGCGAACCGCCTTCGCGTCGGTGGCGAGATTGTCGATTGCTCCCGAGAGGATCAACTCGGCTTTCATCACACGTTCAACGTGGAGGAGTACGACGAACTGACGATCGAGAAGGTCTGGCAGGTCGATCAGCTCGAACGGCTGCAGGAAGCCGTCGAAACGGCCGAACAGCCCGACGTCGCTATAGTCACCGTCGAGGAGGGTGAGGCGCACGTCCACACCGTCGCCCAGTACGGCGTTGAGGAACGGGCGACGATCACCGGGACGACCGGGAAAGGCGAGTATGCCCGTGGCCGCGACGAACTGTTCGACGAACTGGCGTCGATCGTCCGACGGCTCGACGTAGAGGCGATCATCCTCGCGGGGCCCGGCTTCACGAAACAGGACGCGCTCAGCCACATCGAGGACGTCGCCCCCGAAGCTGCCGAGAAGATCCGGATGGTCGATACCGCGAGCGTTGGCGACCGCGGCGTTCACGAGGTGTTGAAACGCGGAGCCGTCGATCGAATCCAGACGGAGACGCGGATCTCGAAGGAGGCCGAACTCATCGACGAGTTGATGGAACAGATCGCCGAGGGAGCCAAGGCCGCCTACGGGATCGACGAAGTAGCCGAAGCCGCCGAATTCGGAGCCATCGAGACGCTGCTCGTTCTCGACGAACGGCTCCGCGAGGAGCGAGCCGGTGAGGGCGGGTGGGCAATCGACGTCAACGACGTCATCGAAAACGTCGAACGGCAGGGCGGCGAAGTGACGGTGTTCTCACACGAGTTCGATCCGGGACAACAGCTCGCGAATCTCGGGGGGATCGCCGCCGTGCTTCGGTATCGGCTGAACTGAGCCAGTCGTTCAGGGGAGCGACTCGACCGCTTCGAACAGCTCGCCGGCATCTCGCCACGTGAGGACGCGTTCGCTAACGGCGTTTTCCAGCATCGTCAGATGCGAGGCGGCCATCCCGTTGTCGTACCGCTCGCGATGTAACGTCGCGTCGTCGTGGACCCGCTCGAGAATCCAGAGACGATCTCGAACGGTCGTTTCCTGGCGACACAGAAATCCGAGTTCCCAGACGTGCCCGCCATCGTACTCTTCGAGGACACCGACGATATGCGAGGGCATCGCCGGGAGGACGTCGGCGTCGTCGAGGAACTCGTCGTCGAACCGGGGGAGCGAGTCCGCGGTTATCGGTACAAGTTCTATCGACTGACGGACGACGCTCGGGAACTGTTCGATAAAAACGACCTGTTTCCGGAGGAGACGTGGCGACGACAGTACTCGCGCGTACAGCGAACCGGCGAAATCAAGGAGCTCGAGTCGAGGCCCCGTCCCTGGGCGGAGTGATCGTCGCTCGCAACCGTCGTCGGTTATCAGTTCGTCCGCCGCAGATCGACCGTCAGCCCGTCGCTCGCGATCCGTACGTCGCCGTCGAACCGTTCTTCGACCGCTTCGGTCATCTCCTCGTGGTGGCCGTTCGTGTGGGGATACAGATGCGTCAGGTACACTCGGCCGATCTCGTGTCCGGATAACACGGAACCCAATCGGCTTGGAGTCGGGTGGTTCTCGACGTCGATCTCGTCCGGAAACGAGCAGTCGTGAGCGAGGACGGCCGATCCGTCCGCGAGGTCCGCAACGGCATCGATCGCTTCGGTATCGCCCGAGAACGTGAATACCGCGTCCTTGCTCTCGAATCGGTACGCGAGACAGTACATCGAGTGGACCGTCTCGACGGCACGGACGTCGTAGCCCGCGACGCCAGTCGCCCCCGGTCCGATCTCTCGAACCGTGAGGTCGATCCGTCCCTGAATGTACTCGTGGACGTCGAAGAGACCATCGAGAAGCGATTCGGTGCCCGCGGGGCCGACGACCGTCAACTCAGTCTCGCCAGCGAGCCACCTGGCCTTCAAAAGCGCCATCAGGTCGGAGACGTGATCGAGATGGTGATGGGTCAAGAGGACCGTCGAGATCCCCTCGTAACCGACGTTCGTCGCCGCGAGGCCATGGAGGACGCCGCTGCCGCAGTCGACGAGCAACGGGTCGGCGTCGCCCTCGGGGTCCTCGATCAGGAGGCCGGTCTGAAACCGTTCGCCCGTTGGCATCGCCGATCCGGTGCCGAGGAAGGTCACGCGCATATCGGATACGTCACGAGCCTCGGGGAAGTATATTGATATCGATTCGGTGTGGCCGGAGGCCAAACCCACTTGCCCTTCCGGGTCGTAACTACCCGTGGATGGGAGAGAGATCGTCGGCGGTCGAGAGCTCGCCCGACGCGTTCGTTCGCGAACTGCTCTCGGACTACGACTTCGACTACGACGCCCAAACGATCGCGCTCGACGACGCGGAGATGTTCTGTCGACTGGGCCGTGACGTACAGGCGTGGTGGATCGATCAGTTCGGCGAGTACGTCCCCGAGAACGGCGGACTGTTCACGCCGCCGCAAAAGGAGGCGATTCCGCTGATCGACGAGGGGACGAACACGCTCGTCTGTGCGCCGACGGGGAGCGGCAAGACGCTCTCGTCGTTCACCGCCATCATCGACGATCTATTCGAGCGCGCCGAGCAAAACGACGACGGTCTCGAAAACAGCGTTTACTGTCTGTACGTGTCGCCGCTGAAATCGCTCGCCAACGATATTCACCGAAATCTGACTGAACCGCTGGAGGGGATCACCGAACGGATGGGTGCGCGGGGTGAATCCGTCGAGATCAGACACGCGATCAGACACGGCGACACGAGCGACGCGGATCGCCAGCGGATGTTAGACGAGACCCCGCACATCCTCAATACGACGCCCGAAACCCTCGCGATCCTTCTCAACAGCCCGAAGTTCAAAAAGAAACTCGAAACCGTCGAGTACGTCGTCGTCGACGAGATACACTCGCTCGCGGAGAACAAACGCGGAACGCACCTGTCGGTGTCGCTCGAACGGCTCGAACGGCTGTGTGAGCGCTCGCCGACGCGGATCGGGTGTTCGGCAACGGTCGAACCGCTCGAGGCCGTCGGGGAGTTTCTGGTCGGGGGGACGCCCGAGACCGGCGAAGACGGCGATCGGGCCGCCGTCGATGGCTGGCGCCCACGCGACTTCGAGATCGTCGACGCCCGATTCGTCCGGGAGTTCGACATCGAGTTGAGCTGTCCGACCGCCGATCTGATACACACCCCGCGAGACGTTATCACGGATCGGTTTTACGCTCAACTCGACGATCTCGTCGCCGAACACACCAACACGCTCGTTTTTACGAACACGAGATCCGGCGCGGAGCGCGTGTTACACAACCTCCGAGAGCGAGGCGACTACGACGAGTCGAACTCCGGGTGCCACCACGGGTCGCTCTCGAAAGAGCGCAGGACCGAAATCGAGGAGGGGCTCAAAAGCGGCTCCTTGGACGTCGTGACGACCTCCACATCGCTCGAACTCGGCATCGATATGCCGCACGTCGATCTCGTCGTACAGGTCGGCTCGCCGAAAAGCGTCGCCGCGCTCTTACAGCGCGTCGGCCGGGCTGGACACCGACTCGGCCGGACGGTGAAGGGACGAGTCATCGCGCTGGATCGCGACGAACTCGTCGAGTGTGCGGTGATGTTGAAAAAGGCGGAGGAGGGATTCGTCGATCGCGTGTTCATTCCCGAGAACGCCCAGGACGTCGCTGCTCAGCAGGTCTACGGGATGGCGATCAACGGCCCTCTCCCCGAAGCGGAGGTCCGTGAGGTTCTCGAAAGCGCCTACCCGTACCGAGGATACACCGACGACCAGTACGAGTCGCTGTTCCGGTACTTGACGGCCGACTACGCCGGAATGGAGGATAAAAACGTCTACGCGAAAGTCTGGCGCGACGGGAACGATCCGCCCGGTGGAGAGCACCACTACGAAGACTTCGAGCCTGGGACTCCCCTCATCGGCAAGCGCGGGCGATTGGCGCGGGTCATCTACATGACCAACATCGGAACTATCCCGGACTCGTTTAGCTGCGACGTGTTCACCCGGGCGGGCGACGAGTGGATCGGCCAACTGGACGAGTCGTATCTCGACACGCTCGAAACCGGAGACGTGTTCGTCCTCGGCGGCACGCGCTACGAGTATCGGTATCGCCGGGGATCGAAAGTGTACGTCGACTCGACGAACGCCCGTCCGACGGTCCCCTCGTGGTTCTCCGAACGGTTGCCGTTGAGCTACGATCTCGGTCGTGAGATCCTGCAGTTTCAGCGGGAACTGCTCGATCGTCTCGACGCCGATGGACCGCCCGAGGTCCGGCGGTGGCTCAGAGGCTTCCCGCTCGACGAGAACACCGTCCGCGCCGTGACGCGGATGTTCGACGCGCAAAAGCGATACGCGGGGAGCGAAAGCGTTTCGACCGACAGACGGCTGCCGATCGAGGTCGAACTCGACCGCGACGACTATCGGCGAAACTACTACGTCCACTCGAATTACGGCCGGCGATTCAACGACGGGTTCTCGCGGCTGCTGGCCTACCGGTGCGCCCAGCAGGCCAACGCGAACGTCAAAGTCGCGGTCGCAGACAACGGGTTTACACTATCGATGCCGCTGAACCGAAAGGTCGATCTCGAACGAATCGTTCGCGATATTCGTCCCGGTGACGTGCGTTCGGACCTTCGGGCGGCGCTCTCGGGGACCGACCTCCTCAAGCGGTACTTCAGGATCAACGCGACGCGGGCACTGATGATCCTCAAGCGCTACAAGGGCTACGAGAAGTCGGCGAGCCAACAGCAGGTGTCGAGCGAGATGTTGCTCGGGTTCGCCGACGAGAAGAATGAATTCGCCGTCATAGAAGAGACCTATCGGGAGATACTGGACGACAAACTGAACGTCGACGCGGTAGAGGCCGCTCTTTCGGCGCTCGAAGCCGGAGAGATGGATAGTTACGTCACACGAGTTGATTCACCGTCACCGCGTGCGTTCGGACTCGCGACGCTCATGGCTAGCGACGTAGTCCTCGCCGAGGACGAATCCGCCGTGCTTCAGGAGTTCCACGATCGCGTGATGGCCGAGATAGGGGAGGAAGACGCGGGCGTCAGTGCGGAGGAGTAACCACCTACTCGACGGTTCCTTTTATACCGCTGACCAGAAAAAAGAGGCCGAATCCGGCCGACACGACGATGGCGATGGCCGCGCCGCCGACGGGGCCTTCGGATTCCGCGGCCGCTGGCCCGAGTCGCACGGCGAGAAACGCGCTCAACGCGATGAATCCCATCCCGATCGCGACGAAGGCGACTCTGCTCGATCGGTCCAACATCAGACGAGAAGAGTATTTAACGCGTCGGGGACGACGAGCACATCGCTTCCGGGATCGACCGCGTCCTCGACGCGTTCGCGAGCGTACATCAAGCAGTCGTCGACCACGTCCGGGGCCTCGCTGTTCGTGATATACACGTCGTGTTCTCTGAGGGTGCGTGCGACGACGAACGCTCGCTGTGCGCCCGGGGCGTAGCCGGTTCGCATCCGATTGTACAGGCTCTCGGCGCTTTCGGCCTCCGAGAGCCACGTATGGAACCGCTGTTCGCCGGTGCCCTCACCGGCACCTTCCGAGAGTTCGGCCGGGATCACGATCCGCCCGCCCTCCCGGAGCGGGTTCTTCGCCCCCAAGGCGACGTAGGTCGCCGCGCGGGTCGTCTGATAGAGGTTCGCGTCCTTCGGCGCGCCGACGCCGGCGATCACGGCGTCGTACTCGCCGTCGACCTCGACCGAGAGTGCGTCACGCGCGCTGTCGACCAGCGTTCGAACGACGTTCCGTGGCTCTCCCGCCGCCACGTCGAGGATTCCCGCTGGCCCGTGGGTGGCGTTGATACAGAACTCGAGTCCACACAACTCACCAGCGGTATCTACCACCTGTCGGAAGGGGTTGTCGTCGATCCGGCCGAGCCTGACGCCGGACTGAGAGAGCATGTCCGGCCCGTGGGTATACCGTATAAGCGATTCTCCGCCCGCGCCGATCGCGACGGTCTTGCCGCCGCCCGAAAAGCCGGCGTACTGGTGCGGTTCGACCATGCCCGTCGCGAGGACTAGATCGGCCGCCGCGACCCGGCGGTTACACTCGATCTCCACGCCGTCCACCTCGCCGGCGGCGATCGTCTCGGCCGGGTCGTGGTTGACCGCGAGAGCCGCGTGCTCGCCCAGCATGGACTCCAACTCGGCGTCGGTCATCGGTCGGTGGAGGCCCAAACCGACGACGACAGTCACCTGATCGCGAGTGATACCCTCCGACCCAAGCGCGGATAGCAAGAGATCCACGAGTTCGCCGTCTGGCGTCGCCCGCGTGACGTCCGTGACGACGATCGCAACCGTGTCGCTGGCCGTGGCTAGCTCCGAAAGCGCCGGGCCGTCGGAATCCGCGATAGCCGCCTCGGCGGCGGTTCGCACGTCGATCGGTTCGCCACCCCGCGGCTCCGCGACGGTCGCCGAACACGCCGGCAACTCGACATCGATTGACCCGTCGCCGAACGGTAATCGGATTTCGTTCATCGACTACCCCTTTATGTTGCAGATCGGCTCGACGCGCACGACCGTACTGCCGATCCCGAGTTCGTCGGAGACGCGTACGACCTCGTCCACGTCTTTATAAACACCGGGAGCCTCCTCGGCGATCGTCGCGCCGCTTTGTGCTTTCACGTACACCCTCCGTTGTCGCAGTTCGTCCCGTACGTCCTCGCCCCAGAACTCGCGTTTCGCCTGCGTTCGACTCATCGACCGCCCGGCCCCGTGCGCCGTCGAGCCGAAGGAGACGTCGAGTGAGTTCTCACCGCCACAGAGGACGTACGAGCCGGCACCCATGCTCCCGGGGATGATGACCGGCTGGCCGACGTCGCGGTAGACCGCCGGAACCTCCGGCCGTCCGGCGGGGAAGGCCCGCGTCGCGCCCTTCCGATGGACGTACAGTTCCGTCGGCTCCCCGTCGACATCGTGAACCTCCTTTTTCGCGATGTTGTGCGCCACGTCGTAGAGCAGTTCCATCCCCAGATCCTCCCACGGCCCTCCGAACACGTCTGCGAACACCGTCCGAGTCCGGTGGGTGATGAGCTGTCGATTGACCCACGCGAAGTTGATCGCCGCACACATCGCCCCGTAGTAGTCCTCCGCGAGCTGAGAACCCGCGGGTGCCGCCGCGAGTTCTCGGTCCGGTAGCTGTGCGAGTAGTCCGCTGTGGGCCTTTTCGATCTCGCGAAGGTACTCCGTACAGAGTTGGTGGCCGAGCCCCCGCGAGCCGCAGTGAATCAAGACGACCACTTGATCCGCTTCGAGGCCGTACGCGGCGGCGGTCGACTCGTCGAAGGCGTCGGTGACGCGCTGAACTTCGAGAAAGTGGTTTCCGGAGCCGAGTGATCCCATCTGGTTTTGGCCGCGGTCCTTCGCTTTTTGTGGCACCGCGTCGGGTATCGCGTCGTCGCGGACCCCGTTGTCCTCGCAGTGTTCCAGGTCGGAGTCGACGGCGTACCCCTCCTCGAGGCACCACTCGACGCCGTGTTCGAGCGCGGCATCGAGTTCGCCGTGGTCCCCGTCGATGACACCACCGCCGCCGAGTCCCGACGGGATCGCCCCGAAGAGCGCGTCGACGAGTTTCTCTTCGCGCCCGCGGAGGTCGTCGTGCGTGAGGTTAGTTTTCAACATCCTGACACCGCAGTTGATGTCGTAGCCGATCGCTCCGGGCGAGATACAGCCCTCCTCGGCGTCGATTCCAGCCACGCCGCCGACTGGAAACCCGTACCCCTGATGGCCGTCCGGCATGCAGATAGCGTACTTTTTGATCCCCGGCAGATGGGTCGCGTTGCGCAACTGCTGGAGCGTCTTGTCCTCTGCGATCTCCTCGAGGAGGCGCTCGCTCGCGAACACCCTCGCCGGAACGCGCATGTCACCTTCTTTCGGGATTTCCCAGACGTGTTCGCGAAGCTTCCGTAGCGTGATATCGCCTGCCTCGAACGTGGTCATACGGGCCGTTCGTCGCCCGCGGTTCAATAGCTTACGCCGCGGTTGACGAGCCGCTTCGATCGGAGGAACGACCGGTCCTCAAGCTCGAACACACGGAGGACGAAACGAGCGTCGAGGCGTGCCTCTCCGGAGATACAAACTCTGCTCGATGCTGGAGTCGGTGCTCCGGCGTAGTGCCGATCGAAACGCCTCATCGATCGATCCGAACGCGGCTGAAACCGAGGTGTCGATGGCGCTGTATTCGGGTGTCTCGTCGTTCGAAGCCCCAGAATTCCTCGGTATGGGCCCCGACGACATCGACGACGGCGCGTTCGTCCCCGCTCATAGGTCCACATCTAGGAGCACGCTAATCAGCGATTCGGTCGCGACGGCCGTGAGGCAGCCGACCCATATCAGCGCGACAAAGTGAAGGAACGCGTTTCCGTAGTGGCCGCCGTCGGCGGTTCGGATCGTCAGCGAGGAGATAACGCCGTTAAAAAGCAAAATGAGGAGCAACAGATATCTGAGAAACGGCACGTTGTACATATCCGTGTGCAAGAGTTGCCCGAAGCTGGCGGCGCCACCCCCGACGTCGAGGTCGAATCCGGACATGATCACTGCGACCTCGAGTCCGGTAAAAAACGCGAACGCTGATGCCGCGCTGATGCCGTACAATAGACCGATGAGTGTCACCGTCACCTGCCGCCGTCGCTCTCTCAACTGAGCGATCTGGTTCATATTCTGGCTGATCAACTCGCCGAGTACCTTCGGGTTACCACCCATCTCACGACCGATGAGGTACATTTCGCTGAACTTCTGGATGATGTACGAATTCGTATCCTCGGCGAAATATCGCCAGGCTCGCTCCGTGTCGATGCGCATGTTCAGCCGCCGATACAGGTCGTTGAGATTCTCGGTCAACGCGCCGAAGTCCTTCCTTCGAAGGGTGCGCAACACCACCGAAGTCGTCGACTGTTTCGCACTCTCGCTGGCTCCGAGCGCCCGGATGAAACTCGGAAACTCGGCGTCTCGATCGACGATGGCGTTTTCTTCTCGGCGAAAGACGAACGCCGGGAACAAAAACGGGAGCGTCGGAATCGCCAGATACAGCGGTGTCGGGATCGATTCCATCGGCACCAACGTGGTAAACGGCGCGACGCCGAACGTGCTCGCGAGCATCGAGAGCACGATGAGTAAAAACCCGGCCACCGCGACTGCCGAACTCCCGACGAGCAGTTGCTTTGACCGCGTTCTGTATCCCTCCTCAACGTACCAGAGCGGATCGTGAGGAACGATCGCGCGGATGACGAGAAAGAACCCGATCTGGACGAACACGAACATGGCGATGACCGCCGCGACCGTCCACGTCGGGTTCGTTCCGGTCAAAATCGGGAGCACGACGGCGAAGACCAACGCGAACGTCATCGAGAGGACCATCGACAGATAGAGATCCTTCATGACGTCGAGATTTTCCAGGGACTGCTCGTAGATCGTGGAGTAATTCTCGATGATGACACTCTGTTCTTCGAAGAGGAAGTCCGACATCTCCTGGCCGGCCCCCAGAGTGTATGCGAGACGGTCGAACAGGTCGGTCAACGAATCGCTTGGAACCTCCTTCGCACGCCGTCGTAAGGCGTCGTCGAGGCTCTGATTCCACGTATCGACGAGTTGGACGACGCGTCTGTTCTCGGCGGTCAACTCGCCGTACTCCTCCTCGTTCGCGAGTTTGCGGAACACCTCCATGCGGTCGATGTTCGTCGTCGAGAGGACGGTCATGTGTGTGACCATCAGATGGAACCGGTTCTCCATCTCGATCCGCCGCCGATCGACTGCAAGCTTCGGATACGCCACGCCGGTGAGGAGAAAAACCGCTCCGAGAACGGGTAACAACACCCGGACGAGAAACAGCGTCTGCCAGACGATCGCGAGAGCGACGGTTCCGATGAAAATCACCGTCGCAGGAAGGAGAACGGCGAGAAGATACTTTTTCGCCTCCATCTCCATCCGATCGTACCCGTCGAGAACCGAGCTTGCGAGTTCAGCCAGCTGAACCGTTCGTCCGGCGGTTCCCATCCCTCAGTTCCTCCGTGGAATTGTGAACGGAAGGCCCTCGATGCCGTCGCGCTGGAACGCTTCGATCGCCTGGTTGACTTCGTGGTATCCGAGAATATCCTCTTCGATCATCCGCTCGATGATGTCCGCGCGGTACTGGAGATCGTCGTAGATCTTCCGCGTGTCCGGGTACCCGAGTAGTTCGGCGATCTGATCTTCCAACACGTAAGAGTTGTTCATCCCCTGGAAGACAATCTCGTCCTCGACGGGGTCCCAGTAGAACACCTGCCGAGTGACGACGCCCTCCATCTCCTTGGAGTAGCCTTCGATCTCCTGCACGCTCGTCACTCGCCGAAGCACGTCGTCACCCTGCTTGACCCGATTCTGGAACAGCGCCACGTCGGCGTTGTCCATGAACGTCTCCGGGACGTTGATCGGTTCACCGGTGAAACGCTGAATCATCGAGACGATGTCCGACGCGTGGAAAGTCAACATTACTGGGTGGCCGGTCTGCGCGGCCTGAAACGCCATCCGCCCCTCTTCACCACGAACCTCGCCCACGATGATGTATTCGGGGCGGGATCGAAGCGCAGCCTCGACGAGGTTGAACATGTCCACGTCCTGTGAATCATCGCCGCCGCCTTCGCGGGTGAGCAGTTGCTGCCAGGTATCGTGCGGCGGCATTACCTCCGCGGTGTCCTCCGCGGAGTAGATCTTCGAGTCTCGGGGAATGAACGACATAATACTGTTTAGCGTCGTCGTCTTCCCCGAGGCCGTCTCGCCGACGACGAAGACCGTCTGTTCGTTCTCGAGACAGAGCCACAGATACGCCGCGAGTTCGGGCGACAGCGTCCCCCAATTCGTGATCTGATTGACCGACAGCGGCACCTCGCTCCCCTGTCGAATGGTGAGGCTCGGACCCTTCAAACTCACGTCGTCGCTGTAGATGACGTTCAATCGTGAGCCGTCCGGGAGCGTCGAGTCGACGATCGGATCGGAGTCGCTCAGCGGATCGCCGATTCGTTCGCCCATGTTCTTGAGCCAGCTATCGAACTCGGCTTCCGTCCCGAAATCGACCGTCGTTTTCAACATGCCGTAGACCTCGTGGTCGACGTAGCACTCGCTCGGGCCGATGACGTGGATGTCCTCGTTGGCCGGATCGCGCATGACCGGTTCGAGCGGTCCCAATCCGACGATATCGCGATTGAGCCGATATCGAATGTTCTCGAACGTCGCCCGCGAGACCTCCCTGATGTTCGGGTCGATCTTGAACCGGATCCGTTCGAGGAGGTCGGTTGGCTTCCTCCCTTCCACCCGTGTCGATTCCGCGAGCAGTTCCTCGATTCGGTCGCCGTATTCGGACTCCTGCGTCGGAGCCTTCTTCGTAACGCTCCGTCGAAGTAGTTCGTCTTTTACCCCTTCGAAAATCCGCATTTCGTCCCCCGAGAGGGTCGGCTCGATCGCGTAGTACTTCATATCGCGGCCGACGTCACCGTAGATGTGACAGTAGATCGGTCCGCCGACGGGGTAGAGGACGTTCGGTCGATTGGTCTCGTACTCGCCGTCGGCCCCCTCTATGAACATGGGGAACTCGCCGGTTATCTGTTTGAATTTCTTCAAATGCTCCCGGAGGTGCGGTCTGTTTGCCGCGGCCTGTCTGAGTTCCCCGGACGGTTTGACCGTTCCATGTTCGGTCATTATCAGGCGACACTTCGGCTTTCGATGACGATCCCGGTCCCCGATCGGACGGAGTATCCGATCGTGTCCCCGACCTGTTCGCCCATGCCCGCGAACCGCTTGACAGAGATCTGCCGTCGGACGTCGTTACCGACTTCGATCATTTCGAGTTCCAGAAAGACGTCCGCGATCGCCCTGAACGGCCCGATCGCGTCACCGTCGACCGTCGACGGATCGACAGTCAGGACGATGATCTTCCCCTCCGAGATCACGTCGCGGAAAAAGGAGATTATCTCCAGTGCGGCTTGTCGCTCCTCGTTTTTGCGGATCAACGCCTCGAACGTCGGGTCGTTTCGAAGGATTGCATCGAACGTGTCGATAACGATCACGTCGGCCATCCACATCGTCTTTGCCTCCATCAGTCTGGTGAGGAGATCCATTCGACTCTCGGCGCCACCATTTGAGAGGACGCCTCCGGTTTCGAGGTTGGCGTGCAGGAACAACAGCCGTTCGTTGAGGACGTGGTCGACGACGTCGTACGAAAGCGAGTGCATCTGATCGAGGAAGCCGCCGATGGTCAGTTCCGTCGAGAGAATGCTCACAGTCGTTTCCTCCTGGCAGAATCCATAGGCCAGCCGCTGAGAGACCGCGCTCTTGCCGGCACCGTAATCACCCTCGATGAGGACGATGCTTCCGCGTGGAATCCCCCCACCGAGTTCTTTGTTCAGTCGGTCGTGATCATCGAGTCCGAGCGATCGTATGTTTCGTATGTGTTGCATGATGTCACGTCACTCTACGTGGTCTTCGCGCCAGTCGAATCGCTCGTCGATCCGTTTTTGCTGCTCGGGGCGATCCGGTGGACGGTTTCGCGGAGTTCGGCGTTCATCCGATCCGTTGAGCTCACGCCCGCCGTCGGATTCGACGACATCTGGGTTCACCGACTCTGGCCCGTTCGAATCGAACGATCGTTCGGAATAGCGTTCGCTTTGCCCCATACCGCTTCTCGCCTTCAGCCCCCATCGATCGTTTCGCCCGTCGAATGCGACCATCCCCATGTCCGGATTCGCGATTCGGCTGATGTATCGGAGGCTCGTGTTGTGATGGTCTACAGTCAACGAGGACTGAGGGTCCGGATCGTCCTCGACTCCGCAGCCGAAGCCGTTCAAGAACGTCTGGAGCGCGTCGGCGGCCGCAGCATCCAGCCACTCGATCGTCTCGTAGTACGCGATCGTACGAGCCGCCCCGTCGACGCCACCCTCTCCGACGAGGAATTCGAGCCAGTCCATGACGACGATGTCGGCGGCGTACCCCGACGGCAGCGCTTCGAGGTAGGGCTTTCCGCCGTCGGTCGGCGAACCGGTACCGACCGTCGACGAGTCCGCTTCGTCACGGTCATCGAGGTTCGGATCGGGAGCAGATGTATCGAAATCCGAATCGACGTCACGGATACCCGGATCGTCAGTTTCGGCGGTCGCCAATCCGTCAGCGTCCGTGACCGCTTCTTCGTTGTCGTCCCACTCCGTTTCCCCGGAATCGTATTCCGCTTTCAGTTCCTCGAAGGACTTTCCGCCGCCCCCGCTTTCCCCATCGTCGTCGAACTCCTCGTCCGTCTTACCGTCGTCGAACTCTTCGGCGTCGTCTTCACCCTCCTCGCCCTCAAAATCCTCGTCGAAGAACTCGTCGGCGCTCGCGTCGGCGACCGAACTATCGAGCTCGTCACCGATGTCGCTTTCGTCGACGAACGGGTTCACCCCTCGCGTCACCATCTCGTACACTTCGAGGAGCTTTCGGACGTTCTCTTCGACGTTTCCGACGGATTCACTTATCTGGTCGTTCTCGCTTTTGACCGTGTTGACCGTCGAGGAGAGCGATGCGACCTCGTTTTCGAGTTCGTCGATCCGGTTATCAACCTCGGCGGAGGTCGCACCGTCGTTGCCGTCCATCTCGTCGAAGTCCGTGTCGCCACCCATCAGGTCGTCACCGCCACCCATCAGGTCGTCATCGCCGTCGGCGAAGAGCCCCCCGTCCATGTCATCCACGTCACTCTCCTCGGAATCGCCCTCGTCATCGCCGCCGCCAAGTAGGTTATCGATCATTGTGAGTTCCTCGTATAGTCCGGGCCGGTGTCGGTTACGCGCCGATACCCCGCGCCGACACCCGTTTCGGCTCGCCCGAAAGCGGAAGTTCGCCCGCAGCCATGTTGCTACCGGCTACGACCATATTCACTAATTAAGTTTGGGGCGTTTCAATCCCCGTGTCGCCGAAAGAATCGAACGTAGATCCGATCGCTGTATGTGTGTTTTTCGGCGCCACCGACGAAACCGGCCGTCGGGATCCCCCCAGACCACCTATATAAGTAAGTCACCGCCACATCCGTCAGTGACGGAACAGGTGAACGGCGCCGTCGTCCAGGACGAAACAGTATCGTGAGCCGTCGTTTTCCGGGAAGGAGACGGACCGCCGTCGGTTGAGAACACTCGCGCGAACCGGGAGCCACAGGCGGGGCACTCGACGCCGGACATCGAACGCGGTCATCTCTAGTTCCTCCCGCGGTTCTCCGATCGGTTCTCACTGCCCCATCCGGCGTGCGCGAGGATGACGTGATCCGTCGGTGGCCGACGGCGATAGACGATCACCCAGCCGAGTGCACCGATGGCCCACACGAGGAGCGAAAGCGCCGCGAAACCCCCCTTCGCGATCGCGCTCGCGATCACGTGAATCCGTCCGAGACCCCCAACGAGCGTCCCGAGAAAGATCCCGACGATGAGGGGCCAAAGCAGCGACCCGCCCCCGGGGCGGAACAGCAATACCAGTGCGGTGATAGCGACCGGATACGTCACGAGCGCCGTCCTGAACTGGTTTCTGAACGGGCGACTCTCCTCACGGGGAAACAGGACGATGCCTGCCGCGACGATCGCGACGGTCCCGACGGTACCGGCCCAGAGGACGGCCGTCGGTTCACTGCCGAGAATTGGTGCGTAGAGTTCCGTGATCGACGTCGTCGTCGAGACCGGCTCTCTCGCGAGCATCCAGACGAAATAAAAGGCGGTGAGCCACGTCAAAACGACCGTATCGATGAGATATTCGACGGTGAGCTCGCTCAGTCCGATCCGGAGGATACGGTGTGCGAGCGCCAGCGACGAAAACAGCGCGTACGTCGTAAACATGAGCGTCAGCCAGTCGCCACCGACGATGACGTCGTCGAGACGGCCGCTCGCGGTGCCGACGATGTAATACCCCAACCACAGGTACGGGACTGCAACGAGAACCGTCGCCGTGCTCCGCCCCGGCGCCGCTACGAGCGCCGAGAGTACCGCCCGCCCGCCTCTCCGAACCGACGGTACCCGCCCGAAGTACCCTGTTGTTCCATCGGTTGCCGATCCCGTCGCCATGCCCGTACTATCGAACGCCGGCTCAAAGGGGTTCGGGTCGTTTCAGCCGCGGAAACGACGGCGTTCGAACGACCAGTCGTCGACACGTGAATCACGATCGATGGCTACACGGACGTGGGATCAAAAGTGCGTGTATGAACGGACGCCGCGTGTGGGTTTCGCTCGACGGTACGCCACGCCTCGGGACGGTCACGCGACACACGTACACGGTCCGAACCGGCGCGCCGCTCTTGGCGGTCGAACTGGACGAACCGGTCGACGGAACGGAATCGGTCGGCGTCAATCCCGACGTGGACGACGTGCTCTTCGAGGACGAATAGCGATCGGGGCCTCAGTCTTTCCGCTTAACGACGTCGCCGAGGGTGGTTCCGCCGGTCGAGGAACTGCCGGACCACTCTGGGTCGTCTTCGGATCCGCCCATCGTGAGATCGATGCCCAATGCTCGCTCCAACTTTCGCTGGATGCTATCGCTCGGGAGGACGTCGCCGCGCTCCAACTTACGGATGAGACTCGCCTTCTCGTTGAGCTGTTTTGCGAGCTCCTCTTGCGTCAGTTCCTCCGACTCACGGGCGCTCCGGATTCGCTCGTCGTAGTCTTGGACGACCTCGTCCATCTCGTCGAACATGTCGCGGCGGCTGCCGCCACCACCGCCACCGCCACCGCCGCCGGACGTCCCGGACGATCCGCGTGAGGATGACGACGACCCCGATCCCGACGAGGACGACGTCGAGTACTTCGTCGACGTCGAGGACGTCTGCTCCGTCCGGATCTCCGTCCCAAAGTCGGCGCAATCGTCGCACACCTCGAGTTCGGCACCCTCGATCTTGACCGTCTTCGGCGACCCCGTTTCGGTGCCGCACATCTCACACTGGACCATACCGGGACGTACCGCGTCGGCACAGAAGGGTTTTCCGCCTGCGCCGTCGCAATCGTCCTCTCAATCGAGCGCGTTCATCGACCCGTAAAATCGCTGGACTGCGGTCAAATGCCCCACCGCAGCCAAGAAGACGAGGAGCCACCCGACGAGGGGCAGACCGGCGAACGTAGTGGTGACGACAGCGGACACGGCGGTCACAACGCCGATGATCGCGAGCCGGTCCGCGCGACCGACGAGGCCACCATAGACCCGGTCGAGGCCGACTGCCTGTGCCTGGGTTCCGAGGTACGACGTCATCAGGACGCCCGTGATCGCGAGAAAGCCGATGAGGAACGATTCGACCCCTGCGGCGAGACCGGCGATGATGACGATATCGGCGTATCGGTCGAGAACGTGGTCCAACAGATCACCGGACATCGAGTCCGTCCCCTGCCGGCGTGCCAGGGCACCGTCGAGGAGGTCCAGCCAGCCGTTCAGGAAGACGAGAAGCGCCCCGACGACGTAGAGCATCGGTGCCGGGCCGTATCCCGAGAGTTGTGTTCCGGCAACTGCATAGCATGCCCCCGCGAAAACGGCGAATCCGAACGCGATGGTGCTGATTCCGTCGGGGGTGAGGCCGATCCGATCCGCGCCCGTAACGAACGGCTCGAGGAACCGTTCCGCCATGGGACGGAGTCCGTCGAGCGTCATAGGTACTCCGTGAAGTCGACCGTTCCGGCCGACGGAGAGCGCTCGCCCCTGAGAACCGCTTCGATATCGGCGGCGACTGACTCCGGCGCTCGATTCGTGGTGTCTATCTCGTAGACCGATTCCACGCCGTGTCGATCGACGGCCTCCGAGAGGATCACGTCGAGCGCCTCCGCCTCGGCGTTTTCGGCCGCCTTTTCGGCAGATTCACCGCGTTCGAGCAACCGAGATTCGAGGACGGCTGGCCGACAACGCAACACGATCGCTCGGTCAGCGTCCAGGTGGTGAGCGAGGTGTGATTCGATGAGTAGGTCATCACGGTCGGCGAGTCTGTCGGCGACCCCATCGAGGTCGACGATGAGGCTGTCGCGTTCCTCGTCCGTCCCACTCGTCAATCCCTCCTCACGGACGAGGTCGTTGAGATTCACGACTTCGAGGTGAGTATCGACGAGCGCAGTCGCAGACGTCTTTCCGACGCCCGGCGTACCGGTCACTGCGACCCTCATAAGAGGTCGTTGAGCACCTCCACTGCCCGCTTCGTCTCCTCACGGGTCCCGCAGGTGATTCGGATACACTCGGGGAGGCCGAACGACGTGGTATCGCGGACGATGATGCCGTCGCGCTGGGCCGCTTCGGTAATCTCTCTGCCGTCTCCGACCTCACAGAGCACGAAGTTCCCGGCGCTCTCCCAGGTCGGTCCCTCGAACGTCTCGTAGATGTACTCTCTGGTCCACGCGGCCGTCTCGACGGTCTGCTCGATATGGCCGTCGTCGTCGAGCGCTGCCAATCCAGCCCGACAGGCGATTTCGGACGCCGCGAAGGGGGTGTTCACACGTGCGTACGCGGCGGCCCACGCTTCGGGGACGACCGCGAACCCAAGTCGGAGTCCGGCCAATCCGTAGGCCTTCGAGAAGGTCCGAATGACAGCGACGTCGTCGCGACCGTCGATGAGTTCGATCGCCGACGGCGAATCGGAGTACTCCACGTACGCCTCGTCGACGACGACGAGCGTCTCTTTCTCGGTCTCGGACGCGATGGTCCCGATGTCCGAGATGGAGACCTCGCTGCCGGTGGGATTGTGTGGACTCGTGAGATAGACGATCCGCTCCCCGTCGTAGTGGTGCAAGACGGTTTCGGCCGACTGTTCGAAGTCGTCCGCCTTCCGTATCGGATACGTACGCACCGAGCCGTGGTGATATCGCGAACTCATCCCGTAGTAGGCGAACCCGGGATCCGGGATGAGGACTTCCTCGCCGGGACGTAACATCGCTCGAGAGAGACAATCGATGGCACCGTCCCCCCCCGCGGCGAGCCATATCTGTCCGGGGACGACGTCGTGACGCTCGGCGAGTCGTTCTCTGAGATCAGCGGCCGAGGATTTCGGATAGCTGTGCACTGACGGTGCGCGCGCTTTGATCGCGTCGACCGCCTTCGGGGCGGGACCGAACGCGTTCTCGTTCGAGGAGAGTTTCACGAGGTCGGCGGGATCGAGGCCCAACTCCCGGGCCACTTCCTCGATCCCACGACCGGCCTCGTAGGCGACGTGATCAGACAGGTCCCGTGGTTGCATGGATGGATCAAGCGGTCCACAGGTCTTAAAACGTGCTCAACAAGAGGCGGGGTCGGCGACTCGGTGCCAACGCTTATCATTCGTCCAGCCGACCGTCCTGTATGTCTGTAACGGGGGCTAAATTCGGCCCGACGATACGGGTGTCGTCCGATACGGCCGACCGCCATGCCGCCTTCGAAGCGGTCGAGCGGGTGGCTACGGACGATGCGATAGCAGTTCTTCCGGTCGGTCCGACCGGGTCGCCGGAGCCGCTGTGTCTGTGTACGATCGACGGAACGACCGCGTTCCACACGGGTCCGACGCCGGAGCGTGCCGCCGATCTCGCGGCATCGCTCGCGGATGGTGACGTGCCGACCGAGAATGCCGACGCCGTCGTCGATCACGACCCGGCAACCGAAGCGCTTCCAGTGCCCGACTCGGGGCCGCTTTCGGTCGGCAGACGACGGGTTCTCGGTCCGTGTGGTTGGGTCGACCCGACTGAAAAGCCAACCCCAGCCACGGGGACCGTCGATCCGACGGCGATCCGATCGCGAGTCGCGGCAGTAGACGTTCGTGGTCGTGGACGCGCGGACGGAGCCCGCGATGTGTCGATTGCGGACCTTTGGGGGCGCGCCCGGGACGCAGAAGGTGACTCGATCCTCATCGTTCACGCAGCGGATACCGACGCGCCCGCGGACGAACTGCTGTGTCGGGGCGCGGCGGGACACGTCTTGGATGCCGCGTCGATCGTGGCCGACGCCGTCGGCGCGACGGACGTCGTCGCTTTTGCGAGCGAAGGCGCGAGTGAGGTGCTCGGTGCCGTCGAATCGGACGTGACGATTCATACCGCACCCGAGACCTTCCGCGTCGGCGAGCCGACGATGGCTCTCGAAGCGCTGGAAGGGAACGACCGGATCGAGGCGAGACGCAGACCGCCGGGACCCGAAACCTGGGGACTCTACGGCCGGCCGACGGTCATCCACACGCCTCGAACGTTGCTACAGATCCGTGCGCTGTTGGCGGACGATTCGGGTGGCGCTACGGGGACCCGATTGCTGACTGTCCGGGGAGCCGTTTCCAGCCCGGCGACGGTCGAACTTCGCGAGGACCAACCGCTCTCGGTGGCGCTCGAAGCTGTCGAGACGGACGGGGACCGGTACGTCGTCGGCGGCCGCTTCGGCGGCCTGACGGAGACGCTCGGCGTGCCGGCGAGCCCACCGGCGCTCGAAGCCGCGAACCTCGGAACCGAGGGCGTTCTCGAAGTCCTCGGCCCCGGCGACTGCGTCGTCGCGACGGCCGGCGAGCGCGCCGCGTTCGCCCGCGAGGAGAACTGTGGCCGGTGCGTCCCCTGCCGGGAGGGTTCCAAACAGCTCCACATCGCACTGCGTGGAGTTTACGACGGCGACTTCGACGGGGACGGGTTGCGAACGCTCGCCCGCGTCATGCGCACGACGAGCCTCTGTGCGTTCGGCGAGGCGGCCGCCCGGCCCGTACGGACGGCCCTGGACGCGTTCGAGCCCGAGTTTCGAGCCCACGCCGAGGGACGCTGTCCGGCGGGTGTCTGTGAGGGGTTAGAATGAGCGCTGACGATCCGGCCCGTGAGGACGCGCCGAAACCGGGCGTCCCGAATATCGAGGATCTCCGCCCCTCGACGCCGTTGACCGAGACGTTCCGGACGGGAACGGCCTCCGATCCGCCCCGCCCCGGGCGCCGGGACGATGGACGGGGCGAGTCCGACGAGCCCATCACGCTGACCGTCGACGGCGAGACGGTGGTCGTCCCGGCGAACGCAACGCTTCTCGACGCCGTCGAGACGGCCGGCCGTGACGTACCGGCACTCTGTCACTACGACCGGGGAACCGAGGCCGCCGAGGGGATCGGTCCTCGGTCGACCTGCCGAACCTGCGTCGTCGATCTCGATGGTGAGGGTATCGTCCCCGCCTGTTCGACCCCGGCGACGGACGGCGCGGCCGTCGAAACCGATGCCGCGGCGGCCGCAGAAGCGCGGTCAGTCAACCTCGATTTGGTTCTCTCGGACCACAACCTCCGCTGTACGACCTGCGGAAAGAACGGCCGGTGTGAGTTGCAGGACACGGCGATCGATGCGGGCGTTACGCATCCCAGATACGGCGTCTTCGACGACCGCGACGCCTACGAACCGCTCGATCCGACGGCGGCGATCCACATCGACCGCAACAAGTGTATCCTCTGTAATCGTTGCGTCGACGCCTGCAACGACGTGCAGGTCGAGGGCGTCCTCCGCCTCGAGGGCTCCGGCGGGGATACCCGGATCGGCTTTCAGAGCGACGCCGAGACGATGGCGGATTCCACGTGTGTCTCCTGTGGCCACTGTGCGACTGTCTGCCCGACCGGCAGCCTCGTCGAGGGAGGACTTGTCGACGCGGCGACGCTCCCGCTCCCCGGCTTCACACAGCGAAACTCGGTCGGTACCGAACTGCGATCCGAGCGCGATCGAAAGCGGGAACCCGGGGACGCCGACCCACCGATTCCCGGCGTCGCGGGATTCATGCAACGAGCGAAGCGAACGGCCGGATCGCTCGCCCGAACCGCCGGTAATCGCGTCGTGAAAACGGGCGAACACGCCGCAGAGAACGTCGCTGCGGGGGTCTTCTCGGAGGGAATCCTCTTCGGCATCGCAAAGCGGGTCGGTGACGCCCGATTGAACCGACTCGATCGGACCGAGACGACCTGCGGCTACTGTGCGGTCGGCTGTCGGTTCGAACTCTACAGCGACAACGATCGCGTGTTGGGGGTGCGAGCGACCGATCCGGACGCTGCGCCAGCCAACGACTTTTCGACCTGCGTGAAGGGGAAGTTCGGCTACGGCTTCATCGAACGGGACGATCGGCTCGACACGCCTCTGATACGCGACGGAGACGGCTTTCGCGAGGCGTCGTGGGAGGAGGCGCTCGCGAAGGTGGCGTCGGAGCTCGAAGGGGTGCGAGACGACTACGGTCCCGATTCGATCGCCTGCTTTGCGTCCTCGAAGTGCACGAACGAGGAGGACTACCTGATGCAGAAATTCGCCCGTTCGGTGCTCGGGACGAAGAACATCGACAACTGCGCGCGACTGTGTCACTCCTCTACGGTGGCGGCGCTCCTCGGCACCGTCGGCTACGGCGCGATGTCCAACAGCATCGAAGACGTCGCGAACGCCGACTGTTATCTGTTTTCGGGGACGAATACGACGGAATCGCACCCCGTGTTGGCGACGAAGGTGAAACGGAACGTCCGAGACGGCGCCGGACTCGTCGTCGTGGATCCGCGGAAAGTCGGAATCGCCGAGCACGCGGATCAGTATCTCCGATCGAAGCCCGGATACGACATCGCCTGGATGAACGGGATGGCCCGCCACATCATCGAGGTGGGCCTTCACGACGAGGCGTTCATCGAGGCGAACGTCCACGACTTCGACGCATTAAAACGGAAAGTCGAGCCTTTCACCCCCGATGCGGTCGAGGAATTGACCGAAATCCCCGCTGCGGAACTGACCGAGGCCGCCGAGCGAATCGCGACGGCCGACTCCGTCGTTTTCGGATGGGCGATGGGGCTCACCCAACACTCCCACGGGACGAACAACGTTCGAGCGATGGCGAACCTCGCGTTGCTCACGGGTAACGTCGGCAAGCCGAACGCCGGCCTCTCGCCGTTCCGCGGCCACAACAACGTGCAGGGCGGTGGCGGCGACATGGGAACGTTGCCCAACAAACTGCCGGGCTATCGGGACGTGACCGACGAGGCGGCGCTTGATCGCTTCGAGGACGCGTGGGGCGTTCGACCGCCGGACGAAGTCGGCCTGAAGGTAACCGAAGTATTCGAGTCGATCCACGCCGGAGACGTCAACGCCCTCTACGTGATGGGCGAGAATCCGGCGCTTTCGGAACCGGATATAACCCATGCACGCAAAGCGCTCGAAAAGACGGACTTCCTCGTCGTTCAGGACCTGTTCATGACCGAGACGGCTGAACACGCCGACGTCGTCCTGCCGGCCGCTGCCTTCGCCGAGAAATCGGGCACGTTCACCAACACAGAACGACGAGTCCAGCGGGTCGGAAAGGCGCTCGATCCGCCGGGGGAGGCCAGACAGGACTGGGAGATCCTCCAATCGCTCGCCAACCGGATCGATCACGGCGGTGATCGCTGGGACTACCGGAATCCCACGGATATCTTCGACGAACTGACCGAACTCACGCCGATCTACCGGGGGATGACCCACGAACGGATCGAACGCGAAGGCGGGATTCAGTGGCCCTGCCCCGAGGCCGATCATCCCGGAACGCGGTTCCTCTACGAGGACGGATTCAACTTCCCCGATGGGAAGGCGCGGTTCGTCCCAGCCGACATGGGCGAACCTGGAGAACTACCCAACGAGGAATACCCGCTTACGTTGACGACCGGGCGTCTCCTGTATCACTTCCACACCGGGACGCTCACTCGCCGCGTAGAAGAGATCGTGGACCACGTCCCGGAGAGTTTCGTCGAGATACACCCCGGAACGGCCGAATCGCTTGGCGTCGAAGACGGTCAAACGGTCCGCGTCGAATCCGAACGCGGCCACATCGACGTGCGGGCGACGGTCACGGACCGTCCCGGGAAGGGCGTCGTCTTCGTCCCGATGCACTTTACCGACGGCGCCGTCAACACGCTGACCGGTGAGCGGTTCGATCCGACGAGCGGAATCCCCGAATACAAGATCGCGAGCGTTCGGATCACCTCGATTGAAGACCGCGGAAGCGATAGCGAACGGTAGATGACCGAAACGAGCGGCGTGATCGTCGCCGGCGGGCGATCGATCCGGATGGGTGAACGCGAAAAGACCGTCGTCGACGTCGCCGGAACGCCGCTGATCCGGCGCGTCGCGGATCGACTGGCCGTGGCGACTGACGTGGTAGTCGTCAACTGTCGCGACGAGCAGCGCGAAGCGATCGCCGAGGCGTTCGACGCACTCGACGTAGAGACGCGGTTCGCGCTCGATCCGGTCCCGGATCGCGGTCCAGTCGCAGGGATTTTGACGGGATTGGAGGCGGCGGCAACCGAGTACGCCGTCGTCGTCGCCGCCGACATGCCGTTTTTGGATCCCGGTCTCCTCGCGTATCTCACCGAACGGGCCGTCGGGCACGAGGTGGCCATCCCGCGGCCGGGCGAGTGGTTCGAGCCGCTCCACGCCGTTTATAAAACCGAACCGACCGTCGAAGCGTGCAAACGGGCGCTACAGCACGAGAACCCACAGCCCATCGAACCGATCTCGACGCTCGACCGGGTCGTCGTCTCCCGTGAGGAACTGCTCGAACACGGCTCGCTGGACAGTTTCGAAAGTATCGACACACTGGACGATCTCGCGTGGGCGAGAGAGCAACTGTCCTAACCCGTCGCTCACTCCGACTCGACCACGTCGACGATCCGTCCTCGATCCATCCGACCAAGCACGACCCGCTCGATTCGCGGCTGTGTGAGCGCCCCCGTTGCTATCTCTCGGGCGGTCGCCGCCAGCACGCTGTCGTCGACCATATTTATCAACGGGATGACACGTGCGTCCTCCGGCACACCTTTCAAGCCGCCACACTCGTGGGTGAGGACCGTAATGACGTCCTCGGGTCGAACTGGTTCACCCATCGATCTTCCGGTGATCGCCGCCACCCTCTCGGGGCGGTGGACGCACTCCGCACCGAGCGCTCTTCCGACTGCTCGGACGCTCGCGACGGGGATCACGAGATCCGTCCCCGACGGAATCTGCGGTTCGGCGCCCTTCGGCGCTTTGAGCCATCGCGTCCGCGCTCCGTCGGCCTTTATCAGGACGGGCACGTCGGTCTTCGAGGCGAGCGCGTCGATCGTCTCGGGGTCGTATCCGAGATACCGCTCGCGGTCGCCATCGCGGTCGGGGACGACTCCGAGGGGCCACCGCTCGTTCGTCCGGATCAGTCGGCCCGGCTCCGTCGTCACCTCCAATCGTTCCACCCGATCGTCGAAGAACGGAATCCGGACCGTGGCGGTCACGATCGCGAATTCGAGCGCCGAGGCGAGCGCGTAGAGCGTCGACTTCTTTCCGCCCGCTCCGACGATCGAGACCACGCCGCGTGGGTCGAACGCATCCCGGAGATCCATACCGAACGATGCGAACCGTGGGATAAAAACGCCGCGGGGCGGTTCCGAGACGACGGCTTATAAGATGGCTCCGAACGCTAACGTCGTATGGTCATAGATACTGCGATGTACACCGTCCACACCGCCTTCGCTGCGCTGTGGGCCGGATCGGTTCTGTTCGTTGCTCTAGCGGTGCTCCCGCTGGCGAGGGAGGGGGAACTCTCTCCCGAGGCGTTCGGGAGCGTCGTCTCGAACCTCCAGTGGGTGACACGGATCAGTGCGGTACTGTTGTTCGTGACTGGCGGTCACCTCGCCGGTACCCTCTACACGGTCGGATCGCTGACCGGTACACCGAGCGGGTATCTCGTGTTGGCGATGTTGGCGCTTTGGCTCGGTCTCGCCGCATTCGTAGAGATCGGGAGCGCAAAGGCGAATCGCGGCGTTTCCGCAAAGAAAATACGCGAGCCGGCACGAAACGCCCGGCCCTTCTACCGCCTCGCCGTCCTCTTTGCCGTTGGACTCCTCGTCGTGGCAGGGCTGCTCGGCAGTCCCGTTCCGCTCTTTTAACGCCCAGGCTGTCAGGGGATTCGAACCTGATTTTCGAGCGTCCCGACGCCCTCGACCACGATTTCGACCGTATCGCCGTCCGCGAGCGGGCCGACGCCCTCGGGCGTCCCCGTCGAGATGACATCGCCCGCTTCGAGGGTCATATACGCCGTGATCTCCTCTATCAGTTCCGGGATCGAGAATATGAACTGATCCCTCGAGCCGTCCTGTCGGAGTTCGCCGTTGACGCGACAACGGACCGCCGCATCGGCCGGCACGTCCGCTGAAGAGGCTATGACCGGGCCGATCGGAGCCGAGTTGTCGAACGACTTTCCCCGAACCCAGTTCGTCTCGACCCGCTGATCGTCTCGATTCGAGATGTCGTTGACACACGTAAACCCGGCGATGATCTCGTCGGCGTCGTCGGCCGAGACGTTACGACAGCGTTCGGCGATGACGACGCCGAGTTCGGCTTCGTGATCGATAGTCTCGATCCCCGAGAGGAGTTCGATCTCCGATCCGTGGCTCGCCACCGTGTTCGGGGCTTTGAGGAACAACAGCGGCCGATCTGGAACTTCGCTCCCCATCTCCTCGGCGTGATCTGCGTAGTTTCGCCCGACGCAGACGATCTTGGAGGGATCACACGGGGGGAGGACGTCGACCGAATCGATATCGAACGTATCATTCGTGTCGGTAACGCGACCCGTCCGGTTTGGGTCGGCGCGGATCGTGTCGTCGTCGGATAATTCGCCGAATCGAACGTCGCCGTTCGAAGTGCTGAATCGGATCTGTCGCATGTCCCCTCGCACGAGTGGCGACATATAAAGACCCCCGGACGATCGGCTCGACTCAGCGAAGTGATTTCCTCATCTTCCGGTGTGAGATACCGGCGTCCTCGAACTCCTCACCGATCGGTTCGTACCCGAGGTCTGCATAAAAGGGGACGACCGGAACCTGCGCGTGCAACACGACCGAGCCGTATCCGGTCTCGCGTGCTGCACGCTCGACGGCGTCCATGATCTCGCGTCCGAGCCCCTCGCCCCGTCGCTCCTCGACGACGGCGACTCGTTCGATCTTACCGGTGTCACCCCGATCGGTACCCCCGTGCCGACGAAGACGGGCGGTGCCGATCGGTTCGCCGTCGTCGTACGCTACGAAGTGCGTCGCGTTCGCGTCCTCCCCGTCGAGTTCTCTGTGTTCGGGAACCCCCTGTTCTCTTATAAACACGTCCCGACGCACCGAGAGCGCGTCGTCGAGCGTCTCGTCGTCCTCGGCCCATCGTATCTCCATACGTGTTCCCTCGTCGTCGCCGTTCGTAATTCCGACGGTCGCGCTCTCGATCGAGCAGTCCGGCACCTACTATTAATACGACGTGTGGAGTAGTTCGGTCCGTAATGGAACTCACTTGGCACGGCCACTCCACGTGGCACGTCAGCGTTGACGGTACCGATCTGCTCATCGATCCGTTCTTCCAGAACCCGAAGACTGAGTTGGATCCGGACGACGTAGACGAGCCCGATTACGTGCTCTTGACGCACGGCCACGCGGACCATATCGCCGACGCCGACGCGTTCAACGACGCGACGCTCGTCGCCACGCCGGAACTCGTGAGCTACGCGACGGACAACTTCGGCTTCGAGGACGCCGTCGGGGGCATGGGGATGAACCTCGGTGGAACCGTCGAGTGTGGCGACGCCTGGGTCACGATGGTCCGAGCCGACCACTCGAACGGAATCGACACGGACTACCGGAGCTCCGCGGGGATGCCCGCCGGGTTCGTCATCTCGGATACAAAACCGACGCAGGAGTCCGACCCCGATAGCACGGCGTTCTATCACGCGGGCGACACCAGTCTCATGGTCGAGATGCGCGAAGTCATCGCTCCGTTCCTCGAGCCCGACTTCGCCGCGCTTCCCGCCGGGGATCACTTCACCATGGGCCCGACCCAGGCCGCGATCGCCGCCGACTGGATCGGCGCCGACTACGCCGCTCCGATGCACTACGACACCTTTCCACCCATCGAGATAGACACCGACGATTTCGAGCGCGAACTGAAGGCCACCGGTGCCAAGGCGGAGTCGGTAATCCTAGACGGCGACGAATCGTTCACGCTCGAGTGACCCACCAGACACGATTCGACGAGCGGTGAGTGTTCGACTACCGCACGTTATTCCGCCGTATCTTTTTATGTGTACGCTGCCCATATCTTCGTGTCATGGCCGATATCGAGACGACTACGGTTAACGAAGAAAAGTATCACGCACTGAGCCGATCGGGTGACTTCGAACTCAGTATCGACGCCACCGGCACGGATGGGCCGACCCCGAACGAGGTTCTCGTCGCCGACTACGCCTCCTGTTTCAGTTTCGCGTGTCGGGCGGGAGCGAGCCGTCGACTCGAGATCGACCTCGGAAAAGTCGAGACGACTGCGGAGGCAGATCTCGACGACAGCGACGACCTCACCGGGATTCGGTTTCATCTCTACGTCGAGGCCGACCTCACCGACGAGGAGGTCAGCGACCTGATCCAACTGGGCGAGGAGATCTGCCACGTTCACGCCGCGATGAAGGAGTCACTCTATGCGGACATCGAGATCACGCCGAACGCGTTCTGATCCTCGGGTGGCCGCGGTCGAACCACGCTGCTCGCATCCCCTGCGAGCGATCGTTTTGATACCAAAACGCGACTAGAGCCGATATGCCCGACTGAACTGCTGTCCGACTTCGAAAATAGCGTGGCCGTCGGACAGTACCAGCGCCACCCGTTTGCCCGACATTCGAACCGGCCCGCATCGGAGAGCGCCCGACTATAAGACCACGGGGGAACTATGCCGGCGTATGACCGATTGGCAGGACATGGTCGTCGGCGACCGGATGACCGTCGACGGCGAGTTCGCATCGAGAGTCGAGAGTTCACCGTTCACTCGACAGGAGTGGGGACTCATCATGACCGCAACGACGTTCGAAATCGAGAATCCGACAGATGAAGAGGCCGCGAAGATCGTCGCCCGAACCGACCAACTCCGCGGGATGATGCCCGAAATCGAGAAGGTTTCGGACATGACACCGATGGGGACGCCCCAATCGGAGTCCGATTCGGGTGGCATATTCGGCTCGATCCGTGACATACTGGGACTCGGCGACAGCGGCGGCCCCGACGGGGTCGACGAGGACAGGTTAGGGGCCGCAAAGCGACTCGTCTCCGAGTACGCCGAAGCGTTGCAAGCACACCTCGAATCACAGGGGCGTTGGGACGAGATTAGGGCCGCAGCGGCTGAAAACGACGAGTAAACGTAGAACCGACGGCGGCCGAACGGCGATTACAGACGATCGACGATCGCTGCCGTTACCTCGGTCGTCGACGCGTCGCCACCGAGGTCCGGCGTTCGAGGCCCGTCGGATAGGACGCCCTCGATCGCGTCGCTGACCCGGTCGGCCTCATCGCCGTATCCGAGGTGCTCGAGCATCATCGCCGCCGAGAGCACCGTAGCGGCGGGGTTCGCGACCCCCTGTCCGACGATATCCGGCGCCGAGCCGTGAACCGGCTCGAAAAGCGCGTTCTCCTCGCCGACGTTCGCGCTCGGCAGCAAGCCGAGCCCGCCGACGAGCCCCGCCGCGAGATCCGAAAGCACGTCACCGGCGAGGTTGGGACAGATCACGACCCCGTACTCCTCCGGTCGGAGGAGGAGGTGCATCGCGAGCGCGTCCATGAGCGCGTCGTCGTACTCGTATCCGTTCTCTTCGGCGACGGCCACCGCGCTCTTGAGGAACTGCCCATCCGTCGTCCGCATCACGTTGGCTTTGTGTGCGACCGTCACGTCCTCGAACCCGTTCGATTCGGCGTATTCGAACCCGAACTCTGCAATCTTGCGGGACGCGTCATCGGTGATGACGCGGGTCAGCGTCGTCACACCCTCTGCGATCTCGCTTTCGATGCCGCTGTAGACGCCTTCGGTGTTCTCTCGAACGAAGACGAGATCCGTCTCCGGACGAAGCGAATCGACGCCCGGATACGCCCGGGCCGGCCGGACGTTCGCGAAGGAATCGACCGCCTCGCGAAGCGGCAAAATGACGTCCGCCGCAGTCTCGCCCGCCGCGCCGAACAGCGTCGCATCGGCGTTCGCCGCGAGTTCGTAGGTCTCCTCTGGAAGCGCCTCGTCGCGGGCTTCGAGCACCTCGTCGCCGGCGTCGCCCTCGAGGAACTCGAACTCGACGTCGGTCGCTTCGAGCACCTCGACAGCGGCCGGGATGACCTCCTGACCGATCCCATCGCCGGGAATCACTGCTATTCGCTCAGTCATCGGCAGACCCCGTCCGAGCTTCGGGATCGTCGATGTACGGGAGCGAGGCCGCGGTCTTTTCGATCGCCTCCGTGTTGGATTTCATCAACGCGGTCGTATCCCAGATTCCGTCGACGAGCGCTTTCCGCTGTGCCTCGTTGACGGTCACGTCGATCGTCTTTCCGCCGTAGGTGACAGTCTCGTCCGCAACATCGATCTCGATGTTTCCGTCCGGATTCGCCTCGACCCACTCCTGGAGCGCTTCGACGGTCGCTTCATCGGCCGTTACCGTCGGAACGCCGAGCGCGAGGCAGTTACCAGCAAATATCTCTGCGAACGATTCGCCGATGATGGCGTCGATACCCCACCGGACGAGCGCTTGTGGAGCGTGCTCGCGCGAGGAGCCGCAGCCGAAGTTGGCGTTGACGATCAAGACGTTCGCGTCCTGATACCGTTCCTCGTTAAACGGATGATCCTTCTGGTTGTCCTCGTCGTCGAACCGCTGATCGAAGAAGGTGAACTCCCCGAGGCCGTCGAACGTAACGACCTTCATGAACCGCGCGGGGATGATCTGGTCGGTATCGATGTCGTTTCCGCGGATGGGAATCCCGCTTCCCTCGACGTACTCGACGCTGGGGATCTCCTCGGCCTCGCGGTTCGCTTCGTCTGTCATGCTTTTATCTCCGCCTTCGGCAGTTCGCGAACGTCCGTGACCTCACCCTCGATCGCCGCGGCGGCGACCATAACGGGGCTCATCAGGACGGTTCGGCCGTCCTTCGAGCCCTGCCGTCCGACGAAGTTCCGGTTTGAAGAGGACGCGGAGGCCTCGTCGCCGACCAGTTGATCGTCGTTCATCCCGAGACACATCGAACAGCCAGCACCGCGCCAATCGAATCCGGCCTCGGTGAACACGTCGTCGAGGCCCTCCCGTTCGGCAGCCGCTTTGACGCGCTGGCTGCCCGGAACGACCATCGCCCGAACCGACTCGTGGACCTGCCGTCCCTCGAGGATCTCCGCGGCCGCTCTGAGGTCGGGCAATCGAGCGTTCGTACACGAGCCGAGGAACGCAACGTCGATGTCGTATCCGTTCATCGTGTCGCCGGGTTCGACCCGCATGTGCTCTTGTGCACGGCGTGCAGTCTCCTGTTTATCGGCCGACAGGGATTCGGGTTCGGGGATCGGTTCGGAGATCCCGATTCCCTGTCCGGGCGTCGTTCCCCACGTGACCATGGGTTCGATCTCCGAGCCGTCGATCGTGACCACGTCGTCGTACTCGGCGTCGTCGTCCGAGGCGACGGACTCCCAGTAGGTTTTCAACTCCTCGAACCGTTCGGGGTCGTCGTCGAACTCGTCGGTCTCCGCGAGCCACTCGTAGGTCGTCTCGTCGGGGTTGACGTATCCCGCGCGAGCGCCGCCTTCGATCGACATGTTACAGATCGACATCCGACCCTCCATGTCGAGGGTCTCGATAGCTTCGCCGGTGTACTCGTAGACGTAGCCGACACCGCCGTCCGTGCCGAGACGGCGGATGATAGTCAGGACGACGTCTTTGGCGGTGACACAGTCGCCGAGTTCACCCGTGACCTCGATCTTTCTGACCTTCTTTTTGTCCATCGCGATGGTTTGGGTCGCCAACACGTCCCGGATCTGGGAGGTCCCGATCCCGAAGGCCAGTGCGCCGAAGGCACCGTGCGTCGCGGTGTGGCTGTCACCACAGACGATCGTCATACCAGGCTGGGTGATCCCCTGCTCCGGGCCGATAACGTGAACGATCCCCTGATTGCCGGTCGTGGGGTCGTCGAACTCGATGCCCGCAGCGCGGACGTTCTCCTCGAGTTCGGCCATCATCTCTTCGGCCGCATCGTTCTCGAACGGCCGGTCTTGATCGCTCGTCGGTACGATGTGATCGACCGTCGCGTGCGTCAGATCGGGTCGGGCAACTTCGATGTCGCGTTCGCGAAGCATGCCGAACGCCTGCGGACTCGTCACCTCGTGGATGAGGTGCAAGCCGACGAACAATTGATCCTGCCCGTTCGGGAGCGTCGTGACCCTGTGGTTCTCCCAGACCTTGTCGTACAGCGTTCCCTCACTCATTCGGTCTCACCACGATCGAACGTGCGCTGTACGCCGTCGGTGTCGTCCGTCGTCGTGTGCGATACGTCGGCCAGCGTGTTTTCGTCGTCCGTTGCTTCGGCTTCGCCGCCGTCAGCGGCGACGACTTTGCCGCGTCCGTACGTCTGCGTCGAGCCGAACACCTGTCCCGTATAGGGGTTGGTGTGGCTGATCTCTCCCAGTGTGTGTGAATCGTCTGTCATCGCTTGGTTACTTTCCGCCCCACGCGAACAGCTCGCGCAGGTCTTCGCCGACATCCTCGATGTCGTGGTTCTTCTCGGCCTCTCGGAGCTGTTTGTAGCTCGGCCGGCCGGCCTGATTCTCGGTGATCCACTCGCGCGCGAAGGTTCCGTTCTGGACCTCCTCGAGGATCTCCTCCATCTTCTCCCGGGCGTGATCGTCGACGACGCGGTCGCCGCGGGTCAATCCGCCGTACTCGGCTGTGTCGGAGACCGAATTCCACATCCCTATGTTACCGCCCTCGTACATCAAATCGACGATCAGTTTGAGCTCGTTGAGACACTCGAAGTACGCCATCTCGCGGCTGTACCCGGCGTCGACCAGCGTCTCGTAGCCCGTCTTGACGAGCGAAGTGACGCCGCCGCACAGCACCGCCTGCTCGCCGAAGAGGTCGGATTCGGTCTCCTCGCGGAACGTCGTCTCGATGACGCCCGCGCGTGTACAGCCGATCGCTTTCGAGTAGGCCAATCCGATGCCGTGGGCGTCGCCCGTGGCGTCGCGGTAGATCGCGAGCAGGCCGGGCGTCCCCTCGTCATTCTCGTAGTTCCGCCGGACGAGGTGTCCGGGCGATTTGGGTGCGACCATCGTGACGTTGATCCCCTCGTCGGGGTCGATCTGGCCGTAGTGGATGTTGAACCCGTGGGCGAACTGCAGAGTGTCTCCCTCGGTGACCACATCTCGGATCTCCTCGTAGAGCGCCGGCTGGACGGTATCGGGGACCAGGACGCTCACGATATCTGCCTGTTCGGCGGCATTTCGCGGCGTCGTCACCTCGAGGCCGTCCGATTCGGCGGCCGCTCTGGACGAAGAGTCCTCCCGAAGACCGACGACCACGTCGACGCCGGAGTCGTCGAGGTTCTGTGCGTGGGCGTGACCCTGACTCCCGTAGCCGAGGATCGCGACCGTTCTGTCGTCGAGTACTGTGCTATCCGCGTCGTCGTCGTAATAAATCTGTGTGTCGTCTGTCATCGTGTGTTATGTGTGTCTTTCCTCGACTCTCGCCGTTTCCTCTTCGCCGCGCGCCAACGCGGCCTGTCCGGTTCGCGCGATCTCGCGGATGCCGAACTGTTTGTACGCGTCGATCGCGTCGTCGATCTTACTCTCCTCGCCGGTGATCTGAACGGTGATCGTTCTGGGCCCGGCGTCGAGCGTTTGGCCGTCGTACATCTCGGTGATGGCTTGAACCTTATCCGGTTCGTCGCCGTCGACTTTGAGCAACACCAGTTCCGACGCGACCGGATTCGAGTCCAGTTCCCGGACGTGAACGACGGGGATGATCTTGCTCAACTGCTTTTTGATCTGGTCGATCCCTGGATCTGGCTCTTCGACCACGAGCGTGATCCGTGAGTACCCCTCGTTTTGCGTCGGACCCACGGTCAACGATTCGATGTTGAACTGTCGGCGATGGAACAGCCCGGACACTCTCGCGAGCACGCCAGGCTCGTTTTTCACGTACGCTGAGATCGTCGTGCGACGCGGTTCGTGTTCAGCTTGGATCTCGGGATCGATTCGAATCCCCTGTGAGTTCCGTCGACCGACGGGCCGGATCCGCTCCTCGGGTGGCGGCCCCTCGAGTCCGGTTCGTTGGACGTCCTGTCGGCGGCTCATAGTTGCCCCTCCGTCAGAGCGAACAGCCCGTTGTCCCCGCCGCTCGGGACCATCGGGTACACGTTCTCCTCCGGATCGATGTGAACGTCGATGACGCTCGGTCCGTCGTAATCGAGGGCCGTCTGCATGACTTCCTCCGCCTCGTCGTAAGTGTCGATCCGGAAGCCGCGCGCGCCGAACGCCTCGGCCAGCGTGTCGAAGTCTGGGATCCACGGGTACTCCGAGGCCATGTGGCGCTCGCCGAAGAAGGCGTCCTGCCACTGGCGAACCATCCCGATTGCGCTGTTGTTGAGCACGACAACCGTGATGTCGAGGTTCTCCCGAACCGCGACCGACAGCTCCTGACACGTCATGAGGAACGAGCCGTCTCCGTCGAAACAGACGACGTCCCGCTCGGGAGCCGCGAGCTTCGCGCCGATCGCCGCGGGCAGTCCGTAGCCCATGGTCCCGAGACCGTGAGACGTGACCCACGTTCGGGGGGTCGTCCACGTCCAGTACTGCCAGGCCCACATCTGGTGTTGGCCGACGCCGGTCGTGACGATCGTATCGTCGTCCGTCATCTCGTCGAACCGTTCGACGATGTACTGCGGTTTGACCGGTTCGTCGTCGGGAGCCGCATAGTCCATCGGGTACTCCGATTTCCACGTCAGACACTGCTCGACCCACGACTCCGTCGCGGGCGAACTGACCATTGAATCGGCCAGTTGATCCAACACGACCTTCGCGTCGCCGATGAGCGGATGATCGGCTTCGATGTTCTTCGAGATCTCGGCCGGATCGATGTCGATGTGAATCACCTCGGCGTCGGGGGCGAACGTCTCGACGCCGCCCGTGAGTCGGTCGTCGAACCGCGTTCCGACGGCGAGCATGCAGTCGGTCACCGTGATGGCCATGTTGGCGTATCCGGTCCCGTGCATCCCGGCGATTTCGAGCGAGAGTTCGTGGTCCTCAGGGAAGGCACCAGTTCCTGGCATCGTCGTGATGACCGGGATCTCGTGCTCCATGGCGAAAGCGCGCAGTTCGTCCGTGGCTTCGGCTTTGATCACGCCGCCGCCCGCGAGGATGACCGGTTTCTCCGAGCGCGCGAGCGCGCCAGCCGCCTCGAAAACCGCATCGGGATCGGCCTTCTCCGGCGGAACGTACGTGTCCGGTAGCTCCGGAGTGCCGGGGTCTTCGGTCGTTGCACCGTTGGTCACGTCCTTCGGGAGGTCGACGAGGGTCGGTCCCTGCCGCCCGCGCTTTGCCAGCGCGAACGCCGTCCCGACATCCGTCCCGACCGTGCCCGCATCGTCGGCGAAGAAGTTCGCCTTCGTCACCGGACTCGTGACGCCGATCGTATCGGTCTCCTGAAAGGCGTCGTTCCCGACGAACTCCGTCGGGACCTGTCCGGTCAACGCGACCAGCGGGTCCGAGTCCATGTTGGCGTCGGCGATCCCAGTCACGAGGTTCGTCGCGCCGGGACCCGAAGTCGCCATACAGACACCCGGATTACCGGTGACCGTGCCGTACGCGTCCGCGGCGTGGACTGCGCCCTGTTCGTGCGCCATCGTGATGTGCGCCATATCCGAGTGGTACAAGGCGTCGTAGACGGGCATGATCGCCCCCCCTTGGACGCCGAAAACGTGTTCAACGCCGGCGTTTTCGAGCGATCGAACGACCGCGTCCGCGCCCGTCTCGATCTCCTTGGAGTTCGCCTCCGTGTTCGGGGGTGATTGTGCCTGTTCTCCGCTCATCGTTGCGTCCTCGTTCGATACCGTCGATTGGTGTCTCGTGTGTACATTGTTCCGGCTGTGGAGTAGTCTATATCCGATGCGAACTGCGATCGTGAGAAGTGTGGTGTAGGGGCTAGGCGGCCCCTACAATAATGGTCGCGAGGCTGACGGCGTCCGTGAGTGTGGCCGTTCGTACCGTCGCGCCCGTCATCACTATGACCGTTGTGTCGCGGATATTTATAAACGTTCCGCGTCGCGGTTGCGCCGGCCGTCGCAACGCTTTCGACCACCGGTGGCTGTGGGCGAGTGCGAGCGGCCGAGGTGGGCATCCTTAGATCCGAACCTCCTCGCGTCGGACGCCGACCTCTCGGGCGAACTCCTTGAGTCGTTCGAAGGTGACTTGCTCCTTTTGAGCACCGTGGTCTTTGACCAGTCGCGTCACCTCGCGAACCTCCGCGTCAGTCGGTTCGAATCCAGCGTCTTCGAGCCGTTCTCGAACCGAGTGGGTGCCGGTGTGTTTGCCGAGTACCAGTTGGCGGGTCGCACCCACCATCTCGGGCGTCATGACGCCCGGCTCGAACGTGTCCGAGTTTTCGATCACGCCCGCGGCGTGAATGCCGGATTCGTGTGAGAACGCGTTGGACCCAACGATCGGCTTGTTCGCCGGGATGGGCATGTCGCTTTTCTCCTCGACGACTCTGGACAGTTCGGTGATGCGTCTGGTGTCGATCCCGGTGTCGACGTCGTACAGCGATTCGAGCGCCATCACGACCTCTTCGTAGGCCGCGTTACCGGCGCGTTCGCCGATCCCGTTGACCGACACCTGCGCCTGCGATGCCCCCGCTTCGTACCCCGAGAGGGCGTTCGCGGACGCCAGCCCGAAGTCGTCGTGGGTGTGGACGTCGACCCGGGCATCGGTGTGGGCGACGACGTTCTCGACCATGTCGTAGAACCGCCTCGGCGTCGCGACACCGACGGTGTCCGGTAGGTTGATCCAGTCCGCTCCGGCCTCGGAGACGGCCTCAATAACCTCGATTACAAACGATTCCTCGGTACGCGTGACGTCCATCGGCGAGTACATGCAGGTCGCACCGGCCTCCTCGACGCGCTCGACGGCCGCGACCGACCGTTCGAGCGCCTCCTGGCGGGTAGCGTGCATCGAATCCTCTAGCTGTACGTCGCTGGTGGAAGCGAACACGTGCACCATCTCGACGCCTGAATCGAGGGCGGCGTCGATGTCTTTGTCCACGACGCGGGCGAGCCCGCAGACCGTGGTGGACGTCGCGTCGGCGATGTCTCGGACGGCTTCGAACTCCGCGTCGGAGTTCACCGGGAAGCCGGCCTCGATGACGTGGGTACCCATGTCATCGAGGATGGACGCGATCTCCCTTTTGTCCTCGTAGGAGAACGAGGTCCGGGGGGATTGTTCGCCGTCGCGCAACGTCGTGTCGAAAAGTCGGGCCTCACTGATCTCTGAGGTACTATCTAGCGTGCCCTGGAAGAACTCGATCCGCCGGCGAAGCCGACGAACCCTCGTGCTGTGTCATTGCAATTCGTCCAAGCGTCTTCGAGCTATTTAAACTTGCCTGTCGAGTGTTCGATACCCGACGGATCCGGATCCCAGTTTCGGACGGTTGGAGAGTGTAAGCCGACCATACCCACCATATGCGGCCGTACCCGCCTCTCGAATCGGCGGCTCGAAAGAAACGCTTTGACAATAAATGAAGTAGGCAAAGCTTACTATACCTTGCGGGCCGACGAGTCGAGAAATGGGAGCGGAACCGACCATCGTAATCGCCGAAGACGACTCCGACCTCAGGAACCTCCTCGTCTACACACTCGAGTCCGCGGGGTACGTCGTCGAAGCCTTCGGAGCCGGCGACGAGTGCTTGGAACGGCTCCAGACCGGTTCATTGCCCGACCTCGTCATGCTCGACATCATGATGCCGGGCATGGACGGCATCGATGTGTTAGAGGAGATCCGCGACAACGCGAGACTCGAGGGGCTCCCGGTCGTCTTCCTCAGCGGACGCGGGCGGGAGTCCGACATCGTCGCGGGCTTCGAAGCCGATGTCGACGATTACATCACGAAACCGTTTAGCCCGGGTGTACTTCGAGCCCGCGTCGCCCGCCTCTTGTGACCGTGCCCGTAGAAACTGCGACGGGACTGGCCGAAGCTGCCCTCGTTTATTTCGGGGTGGGGTTGCTCATACTCCTCGCGGCCGTCGCGACGCTTACCATCGGCCGATCCGTCGCCGCCGTTCGTCCGCGCCGCTACGAACGCCGCCGGTATCCGGAGCTATACATCGATGCCTACACGCGATCGGTGCAGCCGGACCCGAAGTGGGACGAGTTCGTCGATTCGCTTTCGAAGCGCGACGGACCGGTGATTCGGGAGGTCCTCGACTCACTGTTGCGGACACTTCGTGGCAGGGAGCGACGGGAACTACAGGCTGCTGCGCAGGCGCTCGACATCAACGAAGAGGCTCGAAAACGCCTCCGGAAGGGATCGCCGCGCGAGAAGCGCCAAGCGCTCGGATGGTTGGTGTTGCTCGAAGAGTCGCTTCCGCCGACGGTGCTCCATCGGCACTGTCGCAGCGACGACGCACTCGCGGGCGGGGCTCGACTTCTGTACGCGTGCGGACACCCCGACGCCAAGCGCGAGGGCACGGAACTGCTGTTCAGCGATGCGGACCAGACCCTCACGGTGTTCGGGGAGGATACGCTGTATCGACTCCACCAGGGCGACGGGACGCGGCTCGTCAGGCAAGCCGGGCGCCGACACGACGGGTGGCGCCCCGCTTTCGTGATCCAAGTGTTGACCGTCATCAGACACGTGACTCCCGCTCACAGCGGCGTCTCCCTCTCGTGGATCTACGAACTCGTCGAGAGTCCGTACCGAGAAGTCCGGACGGCTGCTGCCGCCGCGCTCTCCCAGTACGGCCACCACGATGACGTCCGAAGCGCAGCCCCGATCGATC
>NZ_JAWODL010000055.1:0-6311 GCF_046483325.1 Natronomonas sp.
GCGCCGGTTCCGACGGAGGCGGCCGCGCCGGATGCGAGCGCCCCCATGCCGATTACGAATTTGCGTCGTTGCATTAGTGTTCTCTCCGTTGAGTGCGTCCCCATCCCCCAGCGACCGCCGCCAAGAGAGGAACGCCGCAGTCAACCCTATGGCCGTATCCATCCTCGTATTGAGTCGCCTGAACGAGTACACCGAGACCCTGCGCGTCGACAACGGACGTTTGTCGAACATACAACGGCCCGTTGTCGCGGGCGCTTCGACCCGTACGGACACGTTGTAACGTGGATGGATGACCCTGCGCGGATCGTGTCTCACCTCCGGAAAACCGCTTGAATGAGGGCGAATTCGGGCGGTTTCCCGGTTACAACGATCGATTGTACTTCGCGCCGATTCCCCTACGCTGTCAGTACTAATATGCCCACGAGGAGGACGGATCGGCGTATGATCGAGGCCGCCGAGATAGTCTTCGAGTCCGCCGATATCACGTCGGAGACCCGCCCGTCAACCGAGCTCACGGAGGACGACCTGTTCGACGTGCTTTCGAACCGTCGGCGACGGTACGCGATCCACCTCATCGAACGCGAGGGCGGGGCGGTCGATATCGGAACGCTCGCGGAGCAGATCGCGGCGTGGGAGAACGGAATCGAGTCCCACGGCGTTTCGTGTGCGCAACGAAAGCGCGTGTACACGGCGCTTCAACAGATCCACCTCCCGCAGATGGCGGACGCCGGCGTGATCACGTTCGACGACCGAAGCGGAGTGGTCGAACCGACGATCGCCATGGAGGCGATGGACATCTACGTCGATCTCGTCGACGGACGCGATGTCCCGTGGAGCGGATACTACCTCGGTCTCTCTTTCATCGGTCTCGCCGTCATGACGGCGGCCTGGATGGGGGTGTGGCCGCTATCGACGCTCCCGGACATCGCGTGGGGGATCTTCATGTTCGTGACGGTGGCCGTCTTCGCCGTCGCACACCACTCCCACATGACCAGACAGCGGCTCGGGCGGACCGAAAAGCCGGCTGAACTCCGGTATCGTCCCTCGGAGTCGGACGAATCGCCGACGAGTAATCGGTGATTACCAAAGGTTGGACGGGCCGTTGGGACTTTCACGTCATCCATGAATCCGCGATCAGTAGCCGTCTACGCCTTCGAAATCGGGCTGTTACTGGCGGTCGCCGCGATCTTGGTTGGGCAGTTTTACGGGACGCCGGTGTTGCTCTCGTTCGTCGAAACCGGGAGCATGGCGCCGACGATCGAAGCCGGCGACGGATTCGTCGCCGTCCCGACGGCGGTCGCCGGCCCGGTCGAAGAGGGCGACGTCGTCACGTTCGACGCGCGGAATCTCCACGGCGGCGGCCTCACGACTCATCGCGTCGTCGGCGAGACCGACGAGGGGTACGTCACCCAGGGCGACGCCAACGCAGTGACCGATCAGGACGACACGGAACCGCACGTCTCCGACGGCCAGATCAAAGCGAAGGCGCTCCAGATAGACGGCGAGGTCGTCGCCATTCCACATCTCGGGACAGCCGTGATGGGTATACAGAGCGGTCTCGAGCGGATTCAGGGAGGCCTCGCGGCCACGTTCGGCACGAGCGCGTTCCTCGGTGCGCAGGGGCTGTCGTATCTCCTCTTTGGCTTCGGTATCCTCGTCTACGCCATCGGGCTGTTCGAGGAGCACTCCGGCCGTCCGCGGGACGATCGGTCGCGTTCGCGCTCCCGGCCGCACATCTACGATGGCCGGCGGATCGTCCTCCTCTCGATCCTGTTCATGGCGGTCGTGTCGATGGGGACGATGGGTGCCATGTCGGGGACCGAGCGGATCGACATAGTCAGTGCGAGTTTCGACTCCGAACGGCCGACCGTCATCCCGGCCGGCGAGCAAAGACAGTGGAACGATACGTTCTACAACGGCGGCGTCTTTCCCGTCGTCACCACGCTCGAGCCCACCAGCAACGGGATCGAAACGGGTCCGCCGGATCACGTGCTGCTCCCGCGCGGTGAATCGGCCAACGTTACGGTGACGGTTACAGCACCGCCGGAGACGGGTTCCTACATCCGGTCGTACCGCGAGTACCGGTATTTCATGGTCTTGCCGCCCTCCGTTATTTTGGCGTTACACGAGGTTCATCCGTGGCTCGCGATGGGCGCGGTCACTGGCGTGATCTCGGCGTTGTTCGTCGCTCCCGTCCTGTTCGTCACCGGATTCGGTACGGTTCGCACGCGCGAACGGAAACGCGAATCGCCGACCGGTTGGTGGTAGGCCGCCGTCCGCGTTCCTCTCTCGGGCGCTCCACGGCACCTACCGCAGTGCAACGCCACGCTGTCCGCATACAACTCGTGATTAGTTAACTCACTATGGGAAATATCCGTGAGCAACCGATGTGCGACGCCCCCTCGGACGGACCTCCCTCACAGTTCGTTCGTGCCGCAAAGGAAGTGCTTTCCCCCGTGACGTGGCCTGACATCGATGGCGCCCGTCGTTCGAATCACCGAGCCGGATACGCGGATGATCGGATCTATGATGCCTGACCGACTGAGAACGATCGTCCAGCCGCACGATGACGTTGACGTTCGTCACCTTCTGGGCAGTCGACGCCGGCGGGACATCGTCGGATACCTGCTCGAAGACGAATCGATTGCGTTCAACGAGCTCGTCGACCGGATCGCCACCCGCGAACGGGAACTCGCTTCCGTCCGGTCCGACGTCGATCACCGCGTGTCGGTGTACGCATCGTTGTATCTGACGCACATCCCGAAACTGGTCGATGCCGGTGTCGTAGCGTACGATCCCGACACTCGACGGGTCACGATCACCGATCGCGGGCTTCGACTTCGCTCGCAGTTACGCGCGCCGCGAACCGACCGTACGGTCTGGAGTCTGGTGTTTCTCGTCCAGTCGGTCGTCTGGATCCTCATCATTCTCGCCGCCTGGATCGGCGTCCCGCCGCTCGCGGGGGTCCCCGCCGCTTGGCTCATCGGTTCGTGCGTCGGCACGCAATTCGCCACTTCGCTCGCGTACGCTTGTCGGACCAGCCGATCGCCGATCGGTCACGGATACGCGCGGTGACGATCGTTACACTTCTCTGTACATTCATTAATGAAAGATAGTATTTAAGATATGATTATCTTCGATTAGTAGGTGTATATAGCGCCGCAGTCGGTGACTTTTTCTCTCGTACCCCGTCTCGATAACCGGCTCGCGCTACGTCTGATCTCCGTATATAAATATAATTAAAATGGTATGTAGCTCGCGATTAACTAACTGATACTCCTCACTACCCCCTCCCGGGGGAACACGACACATGACATACTCTGGGATTCGGGGTGGGTTCCGTGGCGAGTAGAGCGGAGTTACGTGACGGACGGTCCGACGTGGACGCCGGACGTGCGGATCGGCCCGACTCGTCACCGCTCCTCGAGTCCACGACTGACGAGCCGAGAGGTCGCGAGCAGATCTTCGAGATACTGAGCAACGAGCGCCGTCGGCTCGTCCTCCGATACCTCCGCGAACACCCGACAGACGAGCCGATCGATTTCCGATCGCTCGTCGATCAAGTCGCGGCGTGGGAGAACGACACCGCTCCGGATCTGGTGGATTCGAGCGATCGAAAGTGCGTGTACACGGCCCTTCGCCAGACGCACTTGCCGAAACTCGATAAACTGGGCGTCGTCGAGTTCGATAGCCAACGGGGCTCGGTCGAACTGTCCGAAGACATCGACGACGTGCTGTTGTATATGACCTACGTCCCCGAGCGAGAGCGCTTCTGGAGCCGGTTGTACCTGGTCTTGGCGGGACTGTGCGCCGCCGTCGCGATCCTCTTTTGGGTCGGGATCGGGCCGTTCGGATCGCTCTCGGGGATCGCGGTGGCGATCGGTATCGCCGCCGCGTTCGGTATCGCCTCGATCGCGCAACTGTATCAGTCCCAGCTAACCGGAGGGTGGGAGAATGGACCGAGCTGGAACTGACCCCGTCGGTCGCCCATGTGGCACGTACGCGCAGGTTGCGACGTCGCTCCCGGCCAGCGACGGGCGCGTATGGAGGTCGACGCGATGAGGCGTCCGTCGTCTCGGTGGGGTGCGCTCGAATATATCGGTCATCAGGTAGTCCGATCAGTCCCGGGTATGTACCCATACGCGGGAAAACGGAACGTATTGGTCGTGATACTCTATTCGATAGCACTGATCGCACTTTCGTCTCTCGTGATATAACCGTGAGAGAGGGTTTCGCGATATGATCGCGGACTGATCACCTCCGAAACCACCCGAGCCGTGAATGAAGCGACGCGAGCATTCACGGACGGTCTGGAACGCAACCCTTAGGCGTATTCGTGGACAATTCGGAGGCATGAGTGACGAAGGGCCAGACAAACACGAGTTCTCCGAGGGACAGGGGTTCGGCGATCCCTACGAGGGATTCGATCTCGATCCGCCGGAACTCGACGTCGACCCCGGAATGGTCGACCCGGTCGATTCGCGCGTCGTCGCCGACACGCTGGATCGACGACAGATCCCGGTCGACGCGGTCGACGCCGAGGAACTGCTAGACGTCGGCATCGAGTACATGCGCATCGAACGGCACGAACAGGCGACCGACGCTCTCCAGCGGGCCGCACAGTTCGCGAGCGACGACGGCATCGAACAGGAGGCGTGGGTCAACAAGGGGGCCGCCCACGCCGAACTCGAGGAGTTTCAGGAGGCCATCGAGGCCTACCGGGAGGCGCTCAGAATCGACCGCGACTCCGAGCACGCCGCCTCGGCCGAGACGAACCTCGCGTACGCGCTCTGGAACGACGGCCGGGGCGAACAGGCGCTCGAACACGCAGAACGAGCAGTGGAACTCGACCCGCGCTTCCCGCAAGGGTGGTACAACCGCGGCTTCTTCCTGCTCGAACGTGGCCTCGCCGAGGATGCCGTCTCCTGTTTCGACAACGCGCTCCGACTCGGCTATCGCAACGCCGACGTGCTCGAGGAGAAAGCGCGGGCCCTCGAGGAAATCGGCGAGGACGAGCGCGCCGAGGAACTCGCCGACGAGGCCGAAGAGCTGCGCGGCGCGGCCGAGAGCCGGCTGGTCGAAGCGCACGACGAATGACGTCGATGCTGCTCCGCGAGCGGTCGACCCCGGAGGGACTGCTCGTCTCCGTCTGTGACGCCGACGTGCTCGGAGAGACCTTCGAGGCCGGCGACCTGTCGTTGACCGTCGAGCCGGACTTTTACGACGGCGAGGAGGCGACCACCGACGAGGTGACGGCGAGTCTCGCCGCGGCATCGGTCGCGAACCTCGTCGGTACGGAGGCGGTCGAGACGGCGATCGACGCCGGCTTCGTCGACGAGGCGAACGTCCTCGAGTTCGAGGAGACGCTGCACGCGCAGTATCTCCGGATGTAGCGGCCGTTGTGAGTCTTCGGCCGCCGTTCGGCCGAAGCGGACCCCGACACCCGCCCCGCCGGACGCGTTTTCGGTCGCTCGAACCGACCAGCCGTGCGCGTCGGCGATTCGGCGAACGATCGAGAGGTCGAACCCCGTCCTCGTGATCCGTGTACCCCACCACGAATAGCCGGTCGCGAGCGTCACGCAGAGCACGGTCAACGCGGTTGCCACGACCCATCTCGGCACTCAGCGTCTCGCGTCCAGCACATCCATTGGCCCACGTACGGCCGTAGGGTAAAACAAAGGATCGAACGGTCTCGATCGCTCGTTGCGACGCCGAGTGTGCAATCGTTCCGCAACCGAAGGAGTAACCAGTCTCGGGATGGTACGTTATATAATGAGTACACAGGCCGAGGCACTCGACGTCGAGCGGATTCGTAGGGATTTTCCCATCCTACAGCGGGAGTTCGACGGCACGCAGCTGGTCTATCTCGACAACGCAGCGACGACGCAGACGCCCGACCCGGTCGTCGAGACGATCGTCGATTACTACCACAACTACAACGCCAACGTTCACCGCGGGATTCATCAACTGAGTCAGGAGGCCTCGATCGCCTACGAGGAGGCCCACGACCGCGTCGCGGAGTTCATCGGCGCGTCGGGCGGCCGCGAGGAGGTCGTCTTCACGAAGAACACCACCGAATCGATGAACCTCGTCGCCTACGCGTGGGGGCTCAACGAACTCGGCCCCGGCGACGAAGTCGTCTTGACGGAGATGGAACCCCACTGGCGACCAATTAATGCATTGGACACATATAGTAGAGAGACCTTCAATGCTCTCCACGTTAAAATAACTGTTTTTCAGGCTTGCTTTCAGACAATCAGTACAAACGGCTTAGTTTATTCACAGCGCCTTGGCAACTGCGCCAGACGTTG
>NZ_JAWODL010000009.1:0-62273 GCF_046483325.1 Natronomonas sp.
CTCCGACGAACTCGAAGCGCTGCGGATGTATCTCGACAAACGCCGCAAGCGCGATCCGTTCTGGGGGAAGTATGCGTTAGGGGCATGACACGACTTTTCGCTCGGAACCAATAACAGAACAGGATTATCGTCGGATTCGTCATCGTGGTGCTCGTCCTTAGCTACGGGAGTGTTCGGCCCTACTGAGATAAGCATTATCTGACAGTACCGGCGTGCTGAATACAGGGCGCGAATGCAGCGTGTCGCTCGGCACCGATATCACGGGGACTGAACCAACAGAGATCGGTACGATCAATTCCAATGAGCAGATGGAGAGACAGTACCGAGCGGAACGGTCCACTTACTCTGGCGGTTCCCAACATCGCGAGAGTATCGATGCGGCTTGGGGTAGAAATCGATAACGGTGGCTGGCCAACTGGTTCGCGGGCGACGCTTGAATCTCTCACTCGACTCCGCCGCAAAAAAGAATCTATCTGAGATTACGCTTCTTCTTCACAGTTCTCGTTCAGTTCGAACGTCCCACACGTCGCGAGGTCGGTGTACTGCTTGGTCGTCGCGACCACGTCGCTCACCTCACCGGTCGCTGGGTCGACGGTCCGCCATTCACCGTCACTCGCGTCGTGTGCCCAGAGGGTCTCGGTATCGTCGAATGCGAGCTGGCTGAGAACCGCGTAGCTGTCACGGTCACTCTCGCCGGAGACGATGACTTCGTCGTTGGCCGAATCGGCCAGATCGACTTTGAAGAACGCTCCGTTCACACTGAAGTACAGCACTCCGTTGTCATCAGCAGCGATGTCACCGAACGTGTTGCCGGTGATTGGTAGCGTACGAACGTTCTCCGCCGTCACACTCCCGCTGTCTTCCACGACACTTCCGTCGCTATTCAATTCGACTTTGAACAGGGCGTCGCCGCCTTGCGGAGTGAAGTAGTATGCACCGTCGTAGACCGTCGCACCTGCGATGTCGCCTCCGCCGGAGATACCGTTGTACACCTTGATCCCGAGACAGCCGTCCTCGTTCATCGTCTTGAGGAGGCCACCTTTTTCCGCGAAGTACCAGACCTCGGTGGCCGGATCGAACGCGAGTCCATTCGGGTAGTTCGCATCGGAACTGTTGTCCGGAATGTCCCCGACGACGGCTTCGACGAGCTCGCCTTCATCAGCGTCGTCTCGGATACTCCAGATGTCGACTTTGCCCTCTTCGCCTCCAACCCGTGACGTTCCGTACATCGGACAGTCTGGGAACGGCGTCTCTTCGAGGCAGAACTGGAGGTTGCTGATAGCAGCCGTGTTCCCCCCGTTGTTCTCGAGGCCCGACATATAGACGGTGCCCGGGTCATCCACAGTGTCACAGTCGCCACCGCCGAAGGCCATCACCGTCGTCGCGACGTATCCGTCCGCCTCCCATTCGACGGAGACTGGTTCGCACTCCTCTCCATCTTTGCTGTCCCAGTCCGTTATCTCGACGAGTCCAGTGTCCGTCTCCTCCTCGAAATAGCAATCGGTGATGTTCCCATCCTCATCCGTCTCGGTAACGAATTCGAATTTCACGTAGGCATCACCTTCAGTACACTCGAAGGCCTTGTGGCAGGGTTTCCCGCCCCCCTTGGCTGCGGCCACGCCACTGAACGAGACTCCGATGAGCGCTGCACCAGAGGCCGCCCCCGCGCTCTTCAGTACGGTTCGCCGGTCTATGCCCCACGCTTCTTTGAACTCTTCGCTTGTCATGGTAGTCACTCGAATTTGAGAGCGTCATATTCCAACGCGTGAGAAATCCACTCCTACTGCGGGTTACGCGCTCTTCGTGTTATAATATACTGCAGATGATATAAACTCATGTATTATCTAACATGTGCTAACACAGAGCCATGGCTCGCCAGTATTGATTAGGGAGCTACACTGCAAGGACAACTGTCAAACTGCTGAATACATCCTCTGAAGTCAGCACGCTATTTATGACAGAAGTCGAGTAATTCATCTGGTCATTCTGACTCTAGACCACGTATCTATTAGCATCCCAGCGTCCAGGATCACTCTGTGAATACCCGTGAAGGAGCCACGGCCAGTCCGATGAGGATCACAGGCCCAATGATAAAACCTGCCCAAGTCAGGAGCACGAGAGTGCCAGTGATTGCGAGACCAACGCGTCTCCGGGAAGTGAGCCTGTAATCGGGTTGCAGTCCGAGCCCTACCACCCAGCTGCCACCGACAACCGGGATTATGACAAACACTGTAGTGAGGAGTGCTGCAAGTGTCAGTCCGGTCTGTGCTAACGCAATACTCATTTGAACAGCAGTATTCACTGCTGTTCCAATCGCCAGCAGTCCGGCTCCGGTCAGCGCAATGCGGAGCCGTATCCCTCCCCATTCGCTATGCCATCGTCTTCGAACGACCCCTATTCCCACCAAAATCGTCAGAAAAAACGGACCAAACACCAAGAGAGGATGCTGGCCCTCCCAAAGATGTGTTCGAAAGAGATCGAATGGAATGGTTAGATACTCCATCGGGGACCACTCCTCTTGGTACCCGATTGTGACGCCGACTGGACCGGCTTGGTTTGCTGGCTCGTAGACGGCGATCACGTAGATCCGCTCCGTTTCGACTTGCTGATCAAAGCTGGCCGTATGATAGTTAGCCGACGGCGTGAATGGTTCGTAGGTCGCGGTATTGGGACGATTTCCCTCAACGACGATAGCACCCATACCGTCCGGCACAGTCACCCCCTCTGGGACAGGGTCAGTTGCATGAAGCGCTGGACTCATAACGACGATTGACGGAGTGAACCCCCCTGTACGAGGAGTGAACGTCCCAACGTGGAGGCGTTCACCTGTATGCAGGGTTACTCGATAGTACTTGACCGTACCTTCGCCGAGCGAATCGTAGAAGGCCCACGATTTTATCGGATCCGAAATCTCAACGGCTTGTTCTGGGGTCGTGTTGTCGTCTGGGTATTCCGGAACGTGAGCCAGTACCGGCGACGCAATCAGGAAAAATACAAGTAGTATAATAAACAGACGTCCTATTCGCATCGGTTTGACCATGATTCTGCAACGGATTAGCCGTTGTGTAAATTCTTAATCGATGAGTGGGTATAGCAGTGGTGCTACATAGATACTGTAAGGACACCGTAAGAAACGGGTGAGCTGGAAATTTGTCACCTAATATCCGGCGGCAGAGCTTTTGATTCCTCTATTTTAACCTGGGAAACTTTTCACTGCGCCCTCATACTCTAAGTCGTGCATGACAATAAGAAACAATATCCACGCTCCGCGTGTTCGATAAGGGCAGACAGGATTTCCGAGTCACTCAGATCAACAGTCAGCCCTCTTCAACCACCTCTACTGCCACTTCATTCCGTCTCATAAACGGCGGTGTCCACGGATCATTATACCGGAGGAGAGTGGGGTCGCCTACCGGTTCGATTCCTTCACCTTCAAGTGCGGACAGAAGCTTCCGTGTCCGCCGTGCAACCCGCCACTCGGGAGCATACCATGAAAACTGGTTCACAGCGACAGTCTTCTGTGGCTCGGTGACGAGTGTAACATCCGAGTCCGTCGGCTCTGGTGCAGTCTCAGGACTATACTCTGAAGGTAGATAGAACGCCATCCGGACCGTGTCAGCGTCGGTCTCAGTCGCCTCTGACCGAACAGGAGCAGTCATCGAGATTGATGTCCCTCTCTGTGTTTCGACGGGGGTAGTCATCGAGATCGACTCGTTACCTCGGTTGGCTCCCGAGAGGTATCTGAAGAGTTGCCGAAACGCAATCCACTGATTTGGTGCCGTCGTTTCGACGAGAACCGTCTGGGGATACTGACGCAGTTCACCGCCGTTTAAGATTCGTAGCTGTTCATACGGCACTGAGTTCGCCTTCCTAGTTGAGTAGATACCCCATCCAACCCAGCCGGCAAATACCACGCCACCGCCAACAAGTACCGCCTTCGTGAGCGGTTTCATACAACACCTTCGTCGTCCGTACGGATTAATGAACTGCCGAGACAAGCTCTGACGTGATTTTCTGCATACTGCATGGACACTCTGTATCGGTCACGTCGCCACTGAACGGCGTTTGGGAAGTTTCTACCCGTGATGGACACGGCGTAGTGCATCAGCCGTCGCTGTCCCCGAGATACGGATGTATTTCTGCGCAGTCGCCAGATCGCTCCACCCCATTAGCGCTTGGAGCGGCATCGGGGCAACGCCCTTGCAGGCGTGGTAGCTGGCGGCGGTCGCTCGTAGACAGTGTGGATAGACACGCCCCGAAAGGCCAGCTTCCTCGGCAGCAGCCTGCACTCGTTTGTTGAATGTTGACCGCGAGCGGGAAAATGCATCGTACCGGTTAGCGAAACGCTCAACGCACAACTCCAGTCGAAGCGAGAGATCTTTTTCACCATTCGTTTCCCACGGCTACAGAACAGAGGTGGGTATCTAAAAAGCCCGTGTACGATGAAAATAGGCCGTGTATTACAGAGAATCGAGGAGAAAGCCTCGCGCTTTAGCGCGGGGAGGATGTCAACGGTTGTGTCTTTGTTCTACCTTGTTCAACTCGATCAGCAGCCGAAAGATCGCCTTCACGAGGTTCGCGTCCACGTCGAACTGTTCGGCGTTCGCTCCGGCGCGTTCCATCACCGCTTCCTCTTGAGATTCGTCCGTCGTCGGCAACCCCTTCTCTCGCTTTACCGCGGCGATACTCTCGGCGACGTACGTTCGTTGAGCGATCCGTTCGACGATCTCTTGGTCGATCGACCTGATCTCCTCTCGGAGTTCGTCGAGGTCCATCTCCGCCGGATCACCGCGCATCATCGTATCGTTGCTCCCGTCCGTTGTGTCGTTGTTACCCATGTGTGACCCTCCCGTTTACTCCAGGTCTCCGAAAGCGCTTCGAGCGTCTCGCGGTCGCCGACGGCGGTGTAGCTCGGTCCGGTCCCCGACAGCGAAGCGGCGGCGGCAGGTAGCGCCTCGACCAGCGGTTCCGTGGAGCGCTCCAATGCCGCGCAGAAGGCGAAGCCGTTGACGCACATCGCGTCCAGATACTCCCCCTCCATGGCGAGGTCGTACACGATGTCCGCCATCGGAGCGATGCGTTCACACCGTGACACGTCCGCGTCGGCCGAAAACCCCTGCTCGTCGGGCGTGTACACCAACACGTCCCAATCGGGATCCTCGCGCCGAAGCACCTCATCGGTCGTGTTGTCGGTCACGGTCACACCCCCGAGCATCGACGCCGATGCGTCGTCGAATGCGCCGGTTACCGTGACGCCGACCTCCCGCGCCGCATCGACGCCGATCCGGCAGGCGTCCTCTCGGTCGAGGTCAGCGTCGAGGGCGTCGAGCGTCGCAAGTACCGTCGCGTTTGCTGCCGCGCTGGAGCTTTTCAGCCCGGACGCCATCGGAATTTCGCTTTCGGTTCGTACGTGGCCGCCCTCTTCGTCCCCGAACTGCTCGATCACCGATTCGACGCAGCGTTCGACGAGCCGGGTGTCGCCGTCGGGTTTCTTGGCTATCTCGGCGGTTACCTCCCCGGTGTCGTCGAGCTCCACGGTCGCCTCGGTGTAGGCGTCCTCGATCGCGAACGCGGAGCCGTACCCGTTCGCGAGCGCGTTCAATACGGTACCGGCCGCCGGAGCGGCTGCACGACCAACCATCGCTTCACTCTCCCCGTGGGTGCTACAAAGCGATGACGGTCGCCGTGCGAATCCTGCACACGACGTGACACTTTGGAAATCCGCATCACGATCGAGTGTCGTCCGGCAGCCGCAGGGCTCCGGAACCCAGCCCACGAAAGATATGGATGCTCGCTAGGGGATTTGAACCCCTGTCATCGGCTCGAAAGGCCAATATGATTGGCCGGGCTACACCAAGCGAGCGACGTTTCCGAGTCCGATTCGGGACGGTATAAAACTGTCTGTATCGATCCGCGAACCGGATGCTTGCGCGCGGTTGGGTGCGCTTTCGCACGTCACGTCGGATCGTCTTCCGCAGCGATTTCGGCCTTCACTGTTCACACGTCGAAGACGACGTAAGCCCGCCATTCCGACGACTCCCGTTCGAGCGCCATCTCGGAGTACGTCACTGCTTTGATTTCGCGGGCCTCGATATCCTCGACTGGGACTCCCCGCGCCGACGCCTCCAGCGTCAGCGTGCCGTCCTCGTCGATCGAGGCGTGGTGATCCACCGGGAGCACGTCTCGGACGTCACGTTGATAGATTAGTTCGTCGAGATAGTCGAAGAGGAGCGCTTCTTTCGATTCGGCTCGTACGGTCATGGAGAATCGATCGCCGGTCTCGGGGATCGACTCACAGTGAGCGGCAGAGAGCCCGCTAGCGACGGCCTCGAAGACGTCGCTCAGCGTTTCACCGCTCGCTTCGACGGCGATATCGGCCGTGTGCTCGCGTAATTCGAACGTCATACCCTCGCTTCGATCTGGTGGATCAATACGCCCGCGGATCGAGTGTCCATCCCCCTCGAACTCGCACGGGTCGATGGAAACCCTTGCGGGGGAGTGACGTTCGAGGGCGGTGGAGTTATATTTGACCGAATCGTACGCTGTGGCAGTGAGTGTCACCATCGATCTCCGTGCGTTCGGCCCCGGTGACGACGCGTTCGTCGAGGAGGCGTGGGCGCTGAAAGAGCGCATTCGGCGGCGTGAAAACGTTCTCAAACAGCGCCGCGGCTTCTTCACCGACGCCTATCGTCGCTCGAAGGTGTACGCACTCGTCGAACCGGGATACGACTCGGAGACGCTAGTCGGGTTCGCGTCGACACGGCGCGACGGGTACATTCTCTTTTTGGCGGTCGCGCCGGAGTACCGTGGCGAGGGGCTCGGTCGACAGCTCGTCGCGGCGGTCGCCGACGAACACAGTTCGGTCACGTGTCACGCGCGATCCACGAACGACGGCGCGCTCGCGTTTTACGAACGCCTCGGCTTCGAGGTCGAACGACGGGTGGAAAACTACTACGAGGATCGTGGCGACGCCTACTACCTTCGGCTCGGCGACGGCGGCTTGGCGTCGAAGCTCTCGCGGTTCGTTCCCGGCGCGTAGCTCGCGACGGCAACGCTTTTTCACCCCCCTGTCCAAACCGAGGTATGGACGGCCGGACCCGTGAGTACCTCAAAGGCCGGTTCGGCGACCACTACCGCCGAACGACCGTTTCGCCACCCCCCGCGGGCAACGAACGCGAGTGGGGATACATCACGTGGGGGGCGGGCGGCACGACGATGGTTCGGCACAATTCGTACCTCGATCTCGCTGGCGGCGGCGACCTGGGCGGGTTCTTGGCCGGCGAGCGGCCGCGACACGTCTACTTTTCGGCGGGACGATACGACGATCCCGGTGCGGGATCGATGGGCGAAAAGGGGTGGCGCGGCTCGGATCTCGTCTTCGATCTCGACGCAGACCACCTCCCCGGCGTCGATCCCGAAACGACGACCTACGCGGCGATGCTCGACGCGTGTCAGGACGCCCTCCGTCGGTTGCTCGATCTCCTGGAAGTTGACTTCGGCTTCGAGAATCCCGAAATAGTGTTCTCCGGTGGTCGGGGCTACCACGTTCACGTCCGACGAGGCGACGTCTCCGGCTTGAGTCGACGCGCGCGCAGAGAAATCGTCGAATACGTCCTCGGCGAGGGGATCGAGTTCGAGGATATCGTCTCGACGCGAACCGTAAGCGGGAGCGCCGGCCGGCGTTCGCCCGCCCAGAAACGGACGTTACCCGACGGCGGGTGGGCCGAACGTACTCGACGCCGACTCGACGAGTTCGTCGACGAACTGCTGTCGATGGAAGAGTCGGACGCGATCGCCAGACTCCGGGAGTTCGACGGGATCGGCGAGGGGAAAGCCAACGCCGCGCTCAACGCGGCGCGGAACAATCGGGAGGAACTCGCCCGGGGGAACGTCGACGTTCATCCCGCAGTCCACGGTATCGCCCGCCTGATCTTTTCGGAGGTGGTTCGAGCGCAGTCAGCACCGATCGACGAGCCGGTGACGACCGACATCAATCGGCTCATCCGGCTGCCGGGGAGCCTCCACGGCGGGACGGGACTCGAAGTTCTGCGCATCGACCGCGCGGACCTCGATGCGTTCGATCCGCTGGTCGATGCGGTTCCCGATACGTTCGTCGGCAACGAGATCATGGTGTACGCCGACGAGGCGACGACGATCGAACTCCGGGGCGAAACATTTAGCATCCAGGAGGGTGTGCGTTCCGTCCCGGAGTACGTGGGTATCTTCGCGATGGCCCGCGGACACGCGAGCAAGGCAGGAGAATGAATCTCGACGAACTTCAGTCGGTGCAGGCACGCGAGCGTCAATCGAGCGACCTCCAGCACCTGCGTTCGTCGTTTTACAAGGAGGTCGGTGACTTCATCGGCGAGCTCAACGACAAGCGCGCGCGAGTCGTCGAGGCGGCGGATGATCCGTTTTCGGAGCCGGAAGTTAGACGGCTCACCGACGACATCGAAACGGCCGAGGGGACCATCGAGGCTATCTACGAACGTCGCGTTGGAAAGGTGGTAAAGAAGGCTTCGATCGCCGCAGCGGGAATGCCGGTCGAAGAGGACGGCCTGACCCGCGAGGAGGAGTCGCTGTTCACGGATCTCGTCGACCGGATCGAGCAGAACCGCGATCAGGTCCTCTCTGTACTTGACGGCGAGACGACGACGGTCTCGTGTACGATCGACGAGCGGTCGGACGACGCGTCGGTGGATTCCGTGTCAGACGACACTGCGACGGCCGACCCAGAAAAAACTGGACAGTCGCCAGCCTCGGAACCGAAGCCGGCGTCGACCGAGACCGACCCTACACGGAGCGGAGGCGGGATTAGCGCGGCCGATCTGATGGGCGGTGCGTCGGGCGGGGCTGCTCGTGCCTCGGACGCGGACCCTTCACTCGCGCCGCCGGACCGGTCATCGGAGTCGGCATCTGCCCCGGATACCCCATCAGCCGAGGCCGTGTCGCCCGAATCGCCGCCCGATGAGACCGCGCCGGCTTCGCCCTCGAACACCGAGGTCGAGATCGACGCCGAAGCGCGTGAGATTCCCGGACTGCCGCGAACGACCGTCCGAATCACCGCGAACGTCGGCGAGATCGTCGGTGCGGACGATCGTGATTACGACCTCAGCGCCGAGGACGTCGTCACGCTCCCGGAGCCGAATGCGGACGTCCTCGTCGAGAAGAACGCGGCTGAGCGTCTCTAGTCCGGGGACCGCTTTCGAGTTCACACCGGCGAGCAATCGCTTTGTTCCCCCCCGGTTCGGTGCGATATTTCCGCGAGATATTTGACCGACTCGGGTGTGAACCGCAACTCTACCGAATACGTTTGACGCGTTCTCTGCCTGCGTTTTTGAGAATAAGATTTAAATATCTTAGACACTAACTCGTAGTTAGTATGACTGAATATACGCAGTCGATTCGCGGCGATATCGACGGAGTGGTTCGTCACTACGAATACGACGACAGCACCGTTCTCGTCGCCGATTTCGGGTTCGTCAACGGGAGCGTCGATGTCGTCGACGGCACCGCGATAGTGGTCGTGGACGACGACCAGTACGAGTTCGACGTTCCGGACGGAGCCACCCGTGCGATTATGAACAATGGGATCGTCAGTATCGAGGTGGAGCGATAATCAATGAGACTCACGGTTAAACCGCTGAAACAGAAAGATGCTGGCCGTGGACTGGCAGCCATCGACCGAGCCGCAATGGAGGAGTTGGAGCTCGAAAACGGCGATTACATCGTCATCGACGGCGGTGACTCGCGCGCTGTCGCCCGCGTGTGGCCCGGCTATCCGGAGGATCAGAGCCGCGGCGTCGTCCGTATCGACGGTCGGCTCCGACAGGAGGCAGACGTCGGCATCGACGATAAGGTTCAGATCGAGCCCGCGGACGTAAACCCCGCAAAGCAGGTGACCGTCGCGCTGCCGCAGAACCTCCGGATCCGCGGCAACATCGGCCCGCACATCCGCGATAAGCTCAGCGGCCAGGCAGTTACGACCGGGCAAAACGTTCCGTTCTCGCTTGGTCTCGGCCCGTTGTCAGCCCAAAGCGGCCAGCGCATCCCGCTTCGAATCGCCAATACGGACCCCAGCGGAACCGTCGTCGTCACCGACTCCACGGAGATCAAAATCAGCGAAAAGCCCGCCGAACAGATCACGCACGCCGGCTCGGGTAGCGGACGGGCAGCGAGCGGCGGCACGCCCTCGATAACCTACGAGGATATCGGCGGCTTGGACGACGAACTCGAACAGGTTCGTGAGATGATCGAACTGCCGATGCGACACCCCGAACTGTTCCAACAGCTCGGTATCGAGCCGCCGAAAGGCGTCCTCCTCCACGGTCCACCCGGGACGGGGAAGACGCTCATGGCGAAGGCCGTCGCCAGCGAGATCGACGCTCACTTCACGGATATCTCCGGCCCGGAGATCATGTCGAAGTACTACGGCGAGTCCGAAGAACAGCTCCGTGAGGTGTTCGACGAGGCCGCCGAAAACGCGCCGGCGATCGTCTTCATCGACGAGATCGACTCGATCGCCCCCAAGCGCGGTGAGACGAGCGGCGACGTCGAACGGCGTGTCGTCGCCCAACTGCTGAGCCTGATGGACGGACTCGAGGAGCGCGGCGACGTGATCGTCATCGGCGCGACGAACCGCGTCGACGCCCTCGACCCCGCGCTGCGACGCGGGGGGCGCTTCGATCGGGAGATCGAGATCGGCGTCCCGGACAAGGACGGCCGCATGGAGATCCTGCAGGTCCACACGCGTGGGATGCCGCTCGCGGATGGGATCGACCTCCACCAGTACGCGGACAACACCCACGGATTCGTCGGGGCCGACCTGGCGAGTCTGACGAAGGAGGCCGCGATGAACGCCCTCCGTCGGATCCGTCCCGAACTCGACCTCGAGCAGGAGGAGATCGACGCCGAGATCCTCGAATCCATGTCGGTCACCGAAGGCGATTTCAAGGACGCACTGAAGGGGATCTCACCCAGCGCGATGCGAGAGGTCTTCGTCGAGGTCCCGGACATCACTTGGGACTCCGTCGGCGGCCTCGAGGACACCAAGGAGCGTCTCAGGGAGACGATCCAGTGGCCGCTCGACTATCCCGAGGTGTTCGCGGCGATGGACATGCAGGCCGCGAAGGGCGTCCTGCTGTACGGGCCGCCCGGGACGGGGAAGACGCTCATGGCGAAGGCCATCGCCAACGAGGCCAATTCGAATTTCATTTCGATCAAAGGACCCGAACTCCTCAACAAGTACGTCGGGGAGTCGGAAAAAGGCGTCCGCGAGGTCTTCGAGAAGGCCCGCTCGAACGCCCCGACGGTGGTCTTCTTCGACGAGATCGACTCGATTGCGGGCGAACGCGGCCAGCGGATGGGTGACTCGGGCGTCGGCGAACGTGTCGTCTCGCAGTTGCTGACCGAACTCGACGGGCTGGAGTCGCTGGAAGACGTGGTCGTCATCGCAACGACGAATCGACCGGACCTCATCGACTCGGCGCTGTTGCGCCCCGGTCGCCTCGACAGACACGTGCATGTTCCCGTCCCGGACGAGGATGCGCGACGGGCGATCTTCGCCGTCCACACCCGGAACAAGCCGCTCGCCGACGACGTCGACATCGACGAACTCGCTGATGAAACCGACGGCTACGTCGGTGCCGATATCGAGGCGGTCTGTCGGGAGGCCTCCATGGCCGCGACGCGGGAGTTCATCAACAGCGTCTCCGCGGAGGAGGCGGCTCAAAGCGTCGGCAACGTCCGGATCACCCGCGAGCACTTCGACGAAGCGCTCGACGAGGTCGGCCCGAGTGTCGACAACGAGACCCGAGAGCGCTACGAGCAGATCGAAGAGGAGTTCACCCCCGGCGAGGAACCGGCCGAACCCGAGATCAGCCGAACCTTCCAGTAAGCGCCGGGTCAGCATTCCCCGGTCGATTCTGAGCACGGTCGCCGGCAAGCATTTATCAGTCGATCACCCTCCATCCTGCGATGACTACGGACACCGAACCTCCCGATGGCGGATCTATCTCGAAGGCCACGCTCTTTATCTGTCCCGCGACCGGACGGCTCCGATCGACGAGGTGTGGCCGTTCGACACGCGAGACGGCCGAGCGGACGTGACGTGGCCCGACTGCGGTTCTTTGATCCTCAGTCAGCCGGAGTTCGACTCGGACGGATCGAAACGCCTCCTCCTCGTCTGACCACCACCCCCACCGCCGGACCGTGCCGACGACTTGCGAACTGTCCGGCCGTGTCGTCCCACTCGAACGGATCGACGACCCACAGGTCCTCCAAGAACATCATCTCCGCCCGGAAGCGCGTGCCGAGAGTCCGACGGTCATGTCCTGTCGACCCTGCCACGAGTAGATTTACGCAAGGCTTGGCAACGACGAACTCCGTGGAGGCTACGATACCATCGAGGCGCTTCGGGACGGGCTCTCGGGGTACGTCGAGTGGATCCGCGCCACGAACAAACTCGACATCAAGGTGCGACGAAGCGGCGGCTTTCGGAATCGGTAACGAGCGCCGGCCGGTGGCCAATCGAGGTCGCATCGTTCGCTCGTTGACGGCCCCCGCAGATTGGTGTCGGTGTCCCGCAGGATTAATCCATTCGACCGGGTAGATCACGTACATGAGTACCCTCCAGTACGTCGGCCTTTTTGCCTGTCTGGGCGGGCTCGCGGTCGTCTCCTCCATGGCCGTCCGCCGAGAGAACATCTCGGCACTCGTCAACGTGCTCGTATCGATTCTGTTGGTTCTCGTTCCCATACTCGTTGACGTGCTCGCTCACCGCGTGTATCAGGTCACTCTCGGGCTCTCACCGGAACTCCCACTGTGGATCGCCGTCGCTGGCTTGCTCCACGCCTCCGGGATGCTCGGCGTGTACGACGATGTCTGGTGGTGGGACCATCTCACCCACGCCCTCTCGGCCTCCCTCGTCGCGGCGCTAGCGTACGCGGCCCTTCTGGTCACCGTGGATCATGTTTTTTTCTCCGCTGGCAGCGGTCTCATCTGGATCGTGGTCGTGCTGTTGACGCTCCTTGCTGGCGTCTTCTGGGAGTTGCTGGAACTGCTGGGTAGAGTCCTCGAGCGTCAGTTCGGGGTTCCAAGTGTGCTCGATTACTACGGCCGACGCGATACGATCATGGACCTCTGCTTCGATATCGTCGGGGCTCTACTCGTTTTATTCCTCGATGTACGCCTCTTCGTGCCGATGGTGCAAGTCTCTCCCGACGCGACGGCGACGACGCTAGTGTTGGCTCTCGGTGGGTTGACCGTCGGCTCACTCGTCGTGTCTTTGATCCTCGCCATCGGTCACACCACATAATGCGTCTCCCGTTCGATCGGGAGCTTTCGAGGTTCGATCGACCGCGGCGCCAGCATTTATGCGCTGCCACCCGCAGTGTCGGTATGGAGTTCGTACGCTTCGCCCCGATCATCCTGGTCGCGATGCCGGTGGTTTGGCTCTGCGTGATGGCTGGCTACGCCTACGTCGACGCGCCGAACCACGGGATGTCACCGAACAAATGGGCCGCGATATCGTTTTTCGTCCCCCTCTTCGGATTCTTCGCGTACCTCTTCGAGCGCGAAGAACGAAATCGAGATTCCGACGACCGTGAGATGTTCACCGACGGCTTCGAGATTCACAAATCCAGACGTGACGACGTTTCGCTCGACCAACCGGACGAATCACCCGACGACGAACACCGTCGGTGAACGCGGCGGTACCGAAGTGCGAACAAAAAGCCCCGTGCTCTAGCGCAGGGAGGATGTCAATCGATCCGCTCGACGCCCGATTCCGTGATGACGTTGTCGAGGAGGTGAACCGGCGTCGCGTCGTACGCCGGATTGGCGACGGCGAACCCCTCGGCTGGTTCTCGCATCACCTCAGAGGACGACCGGTACTCGTTTTCGAAAATGAACCCGTTTTCGATCCGTTTCTCGCTCGCACCCACGACCGAGACGGGGACGGCGAGTTCGGCCGCCGTCGCCGCGATCGGGAACGTTCCGACGCGGTTGTACAGCGTCTCGTCGACGATCGAGGAGACACCGAGTAGCACTCTGCCGCAGTCGTCGAGGTAGTGGCCCACAGCGCCGTCGACGATGAGTGTGGTGTCGACGCGGTCGATTTCGGCGAGTGTTCGTGCGGTTTTCCGGCCGAGATACCGCGGGCGCGCCTCCGTGACGTAGACGTCGAGGTGATGTCCCTCGCGAGCGGCGAGTTCGATCGCCTCGACGACCGTCGAGGAGTAATCGTGAGTCAACACCGTGGCCCCGTCGGGCAGAAACTCGACGGCGTTCGCCGCCGCGCCGTGCTTGGCGGTTTCGACCGATTCGACCACTGCATCGATGGCCGATTCCGTCTCGACTTTCGCCGCCTCGATCGTCTCGAACGCCCCGTTTTCGACCCTCGAGAGGATCTCACGCTGGGTGTTGTGCAGCGACGCGTGGGAGGGTTGGGCGCGCCGGAGGGCGCTGGAGTTTCGATCGAGCGATCGAACGTACTCTTCGACGGTCGCGAAATCCCGGTCCAACAGCTCCCGCAACGCCTCGGCCGCCTTAACCGCGACGACCGATGACGAGTGCGTTTGCATCTCTCGAATCTCCTCGACTGTTTCGTCGATCATGCCCGTGAAATCGACCGGCGGCGGCATATGCCTTCGGGCGCGTTTCGCGTCTCGGCGTGTCGGTCTCCAACGACGTAGACGATTTCGAATCGGGTCCCGCCTCCATGCCGTTCGTGACGAAGATACGCCAACCGTGGGCGGCGACGACCCCCTCTACGATCGAGAGGTCGAGTTCGATCCCCTCCTCCCCGGTCGTGAAGTCCGATTCGAACACTTGCGCTCTGTGATCCGGCGGAACACCGGATCCGTCGTGTTCGACCGCGTTCCGAAACAGGTTCTCGAACGGCCGTTCGACGCGCACTCGGTCGGCTCGAACGTCGTACTCACCCTCTAGAACGCATGTCGGGTCCCTCGTTCGGGAGTGGTTCCAACAGCGGCGGGCTCCGACGGGGACGTGACTTTTGTGTGGCTTTTCTCGCTCGCCTATCGGGAGATCGAGAGGATGCCGAGATGAGTTGGTCCATCCGTTCGAGGGCCGACGCGACTCCCGTGAGGTGTTCGCTGTCGCGCCTCGTCCGCGTCCAGTGTCGAGGCGATCATCTGGTGTCTGTCTCCCGATGCGACGGGGGTACATATGCAATCCCGTCCTCATTTCGGTAGCGGTTCGATCTGACGATCGGTTCCGATACCGAACGTGTCGCTTATTTCGTTGGCGACGTAACGACAGTCGATGACCGATGGGGTCGCGACGGAGGCGGCTATGGACGCGTTTTCGTACTTGCACGCCGACGTTCGCGCGGCGCTGTCCGAGCGCGGATTCACCACGCCGACGGAGCCACAGCGAAGGGCGATTCCGCAGCTGACGGACGGCGATCACGGCCTCATCATCGCTCCGACCGGATCCGGGAAGACCGAGACGGCGATGTTGCCCGTCCTCTCCGCGATCTGTAGCCGAGAACGGAGACACGGGATACAGGCGCTTTATATCACGCCACTCCGGGCCCTGAACCGCGATATGCGAGAGCGGCTCGACTGGTGGGGTGAGGCCCTGGGAATCGAGGTCGCGGTTCGACACGGCGACACCACCGATTACCAACGGCAAAAACAGGCCGACGATCCGCCGGACGTGCTCGTGACGACGCCGGAGACGCTGCAGGCGATGTTCACGGGGAAGAAGCTCCGCCGAGCGATCGCCGACGTCGAACACGTCGTCGTCGACGAGGTTCACGAACTCGCCGCGTCGAAGCGGGGCGCACAGCTCGCGATCGGGCTCGAACACCTCCGCGAGCACGCGGGGCCGTTCCAGCGGATCGGCCTCTCCGCGACGGTCGGCGATCCCGAGGAGGTCGGCCGGTTTCTGACGGGCGACCGCGGCTGTCGGATCGTCGAGGTCGAGGCAGGATCGAACGTCGACGTGTCGGTTCGAACGCCGGAGATCGAGTCGGCCGATCGGACCGCTGCCGGCGAGTTGTTGACCGAAGCCGACATCGCGAGTCACGTCCGAGTCATCGACGAACTCGTCGCGGCGCACGATTCGACGCTCGTGTTCGTCAACACGCGGCAGACCGCCGAGGGGCTCGGATCGCGGCTGAAATCCTACGGAACCGATGTCGGAATCCACCACGGATCGCTGTCGAAAGCCGCCCGGATCGACGTTGAGGACCGGTTCAAGACGGGCGAACTCGACGCGCTGCTTTGTACCTCCTCGATGGAACTCGGGATCGACGTCGGCCGGATCGATCACGTCGTCCAGTATTCGAGCCCCCGAGAGGTCAGACGACTCTTACAGCGGATCGGGCGCGCGGGGCACCGGCGCGACGAGGTCTCCTCGGGGACGATCATCGCGACGACGCCGGACGACGTTTTCGAGGCGCTCGCCATCGTCGATCGGGCCGAACGCGGCGAAGTCGAACCCGCCGGGATTCACCACGCGAGCCTCGACACGGTCGCGAACCAGATCCCGGGGTTACTCATGGGGTTCGGCGAACTGTCAGCCGCTCGCGGCTACGACATAGTCACCCGTGCGTACCCGTTCCGTAGCCTCTCCGAAGAACAGTTCAAGGCGGTCGTTCGAGAGCTTTCGGGGAACCGACTTCTGTGGCTCGACGAGGACGCCGATCGCATCGAGAAATCCGGCGGCACGTGGCAGTACTTTTATGCGAACCTCTCGATGATCCCCGACGAGGCGAACTACGTCGTCAAGGACATGGCCTCCGGGGAGTCCGTCGGCACGCTCGCCGAACGGTTCGTCGTCACCTTCGCCGCGCCGGGTGAGACGTTCGTTCAGCGCGGTGAGATGTGGCGAATCACGGAGATCGACGACGAGACAGAGGAGGTGTTGGTCTCGCCGGTCGGATCGCCGACCGGCGAAGTGCCGTCGTGGGTCGGCCAGGAGATCCCTGTGCCCTACGACGTCGCCCAACACGTCGGGCGGACGCGGGCGGAGACGCGAGCGCGGTTCGACGACGGGATGGGACGCGGACACGTCGCACGGGCGCTCGCCGATCGGTTCCCGACCGACGAACACACTGCGAGCGAAGCGCTCGCGCCGGTCGAGGCCCACGAGGGTCCGGTGCCCTCTGATCGTCGGGTCCTCGTCGAGGGGTTCGGCCGGGAGATCGTGCTCAACGCCGCGTTCGGGCATACGATAAACGAGACGCTGGGTCGGCTGCTGTCGGCGCTCATCGGACAGCGAACCGGTTCCTCGGTCGCGATGGACGTCGATCCCTACCGAATCGAGCTCGAAGTTCCATCGGGAATCACTATGGGTGACGCCGTCGAGATACTGGAGACGACCGATCCCGAACACGTCCCGACGCTCGTGGAACTGAGCCTGAAAAACTCCGACGCGCTGAAGTTCACGCTGGCACAGGTCGCAGCGAAGTTCGGCGCACTGAAACGCTGGAAAGGGAAGGGCTCGAGCCAGAACCGATTCGGGAAGGATCGACTACTCAAAGCGCTCGAGGACACGCCGATCTACGACGAGTCGATCCGGGTCGTCCTCCACGAACAACTCGACGTGGATGGCGCGAGCGACGTAGTTCGCCGGATTCAGGCGGAGAATCTCGAACTCGAAACGGTCGGCGGGCGGACGGCGCTCGGCCGGGCCGGTCGGTCGTCGGGGCGGGAACTGCTCTCGCCGGAGAAAGCCGACGCATCCGTCGTCGAGACGGTCAAAGAGCGAATCATGGACGACCGGGTGCTCCTCGCGTGTCTACATTGCAACGAGTGGGATCGGAGACAGACCGTCGAGCGAGTCCCCGAACAGCCGGAGTGTCCGAACTGTGCCTCGACGCGTATCGCGGCGCTGAATCCGTGGGCCGACGAAGTGCTGGATTCCGTTCGGACGGACGAACACCGGAAGAGCGACGATCAACGAAAACAAACCGAACGAGCGTACAGGGCCGCGAGTCTGGTTCAGAGCCACGGCAAGAAAGCGGTGATCGCACTTGCGGCGCGGGGTGTCGGTCCCCGCAACGCCGCGTTGGTGATCAACAATCACCGTGAGGACGAGATGGATTTTTACCGGGACATCATCGAGCGCGAACGCCAGTACGCCCGAACGAAGTCGTTTTGGGATTGAGTATCCCGACTACTCCGCCGCTGGGGCGTGTCGGCTCCGTTTCGCTCGAAGCGACAGCACTGAGGTGTAGAGGATCGCCGCGGCGACGACGACGGCGGCTCCGACGACCATGATCAGTCCGACCGTCTCCAGCAGTTCGCTGCCGAGATACGATCCGATCTCGCCGATTCCGACCGCAATCGAACCAACCAACAGCATTCCACCGAAGTAGATCTTGATGCCGTCGGCGTCGACGACCGCGGTCGCGGCCGAACCGATACGCGCGCCGAGTGCGCTACCGAACAGGAGCGGAGCGACGATCGAGAGGTCGACGCCGCCGCCCTGTCCGTACAGGTAGCTCCCGATCGCGCCGGAGAACACGATCTCGAAGAGGTCCGTCCCAACGGCGACCGGAACCGGGACGCCGACCGCGTAGATCATCGCAGGCATGCGGATGAATCCGCCGCCGACGCCGAGAAAGCCCGACAGGAGCCCCGTCAGGAACGCGACGATCGTGATGACCCACAGAGAGACCTGCACGTCGCCGCGGAGGGTGACCATCGGCGGAATTCGAATCGTCCGCTGGATCCGTTTCGCCGTTTCCGGAATGTCGTACTCACTGAGGTCCTTGTCGGCGGCGTCGTGATCGACCCCCACGCCACCGCCTTTGAGGGCCTCACGGGTGACGAGTAGGCCGATGCCACCGAGTAACAGCACGTACGCGACACTGATAATGCCGCCCGCTAGCCCGAGCGTTTCGAGATAGAAGACGCTCGCGCGACCCACTTCGATCCCGAGCGTCGTCCCGGCGATCATGATCGCGCCGAGTTTGTAATCGACCTGCCCGAGATCGTGGTGTTTCAGCGTCGCGATGACGGCCGTCCCGAAGACGAACGCCATCCCGCTTCCGACCGCCACGCGAGCCGGATATCCCATCATCAAGAGGGCGGGCGTGACGAGGAAGGAACCGCCCATCCCGAAGAAGCCGAAGAGGATGCCGACGACCAGTCCGAAGCCGACGAAGAGCGCCAGCAGTTCGGGGGACCCGCCGACGGCGGCGAGGCTACTGTCCAGCATCGTCTTGGCCTCCGACGAGGATATTCATAAGTTTCGGACCGACCAACCGTTCGAGGCCGCCGTACCCGACGTAGAGGATGACCGCTTCGATCAAAATGGCCCCTATCAGGAGCGCGGTCTCCGGATCCCAGGTCGGAACTTCTAGTCCCGCCATGGTTCACCCATTCGATCCGTTCGTTCGATTGTTTGGAGTTGCTCCATTTCTGCTCAATATACCGTATCCGATGGAGGGATATAATGGTTGTGTCTGATTGGTACAATACTATATTCCGGTAACCCCTGTCTCGCCATACATAACTTACGAGTAGGTTTTTGTACCGCTGTTGAGCGTTTCGTCCGACGCCGCTGGGTGAGAAATTCATATGTGGAGATCCGTCGTAGTTCAACCATGCGAGCACTCTGTGCGACAGATCTATCGGCGGCCAGCGAAGCGGCGATCCAAAACCAAACGTGTCTGGACTGCCTCGGCCGCATCGGTGTCGACGAGATTCATCTCGTGACCGTCGTCCCGTCGAACGTTCACGCCGGGATGCCGGGGATCGACTTCGAGAGTCGACGACAGACGGCGCTCTCGAAATACCGCGACGTGATCGAACGGGCCGGGTTCGACGTCGAGACGCACGTCGTTCGCGGAACGCCTCACAGGCGGATCAACGGTATCGCCGAGACGATCGTCGCCGATCTGGTCCTCGTCGGCTCTCGCGGAAAGAGCCCGCTCGAGAACCGCGTCATCGGCTCGACGGCGCGGAACTTAGCGCGGACCACAGTCGTCCCGCTCGTCGTCAATCGCATCGAGCGCGGCGATGACGATCCCGCCCCCGTCCGAAAGCACCTCTTTCGACACGTCCTCTATGCGACCGACTTCTCCGAGAACGCGTCGCGCGCGTTCGAGGCCTTCTCGTATCTGCGGCACGCGACGCGTCGCGCGACGCTCGTGCACGTCAAAACGCCGAAGGATCCAGAGCTGACCGATGAAGCGTCCGCAGTCTCCGATCGATTGCGGGAGCGTGCCGAGACGCTGGAAGAATGGGGCATCGAAACCGAAATCGACGTTCGTAGGGGGGATCCGGCTGACGAGATCCTCCGATCGGAGGCCGCCCACTCGCCGACCATAACGCTCGTGGGTTCGCGCGGACACAGCCGGATGCGCCGCCTTCTTTTGGGGAGCGTTTCCGAACAGGTCGTTGCCCAAGCGGACGCGAACGTGTTGCTCATCCCGACGTCGCAGGTCTGACACGGCATACGATCTTCGACTGGCCTTCCTTGCGTCTGCGACGATTCATGTATATTGTAGAGTATTGTGAGAACTATCCAAAACTATTATACGTTCCTCTCCCCTAACCAGCAGTGTATGAGTTCCAACGCAGAACCCATCCCGACCGAACCGATTCAGCTAACCGACGCGGAAGGTCTCGACGAGGCCGTCTCCACCTACGACGTCGTCCTCGTCGATTTCTACGCGGATTGGTGCGGTCCGTGTCGGATGATGGAGCCGACGATCGAGTCGATCGCGAGCGACACCGACGCTGCCGTCGTCAAAGTAGACGTCGACCGGCTCTCGGGACTCTCGTCCCAGTACGGCGTCCAAGGCATCCCGACGTTACTCCTCTTCGCCGACGGCGAGAACGTCGAACGGCTCGTCGGCGTGCAGTCGGCCGATCAGCTCTCGAGCCTGATCGGGAGGTACACAGCGTAGATGCCCGCGGAACCTCTCGACGTGGTGATCGTCGGCTCCGGCGTCGCCGGTCAGTCGTCAGCGATCTACGCCGCGCGTGCGGATCTCGATCCGCTCGTTTTGACCGGTGACGAGCCGGGCGGCCAGCTCACGCTGACGACCGGCGTCGAGAACTACCTCGGCTTTCCCGACGGCGTCGGCGGTCACGAGCTGGTCCGGCGCGGGCGCGAGCAGGCCGAATCGTTCGGGGCATTGTTCGAACACGCCTCCGTCGTCGACGCCGATCTCGACGGTCGGCCGTTTCGGCTGACCCTCTCGAACGGCGAGACCATACGGACGCACGCCGTCATCCTCGCGACCGGGGCGAGCGCCCGAACGCTCTGCGTTCCAGGTGAGGACGAACTCATGGGATACGGGCTCTCGACGTGTGCGACCTGCGACGGCGCGTTCCACCGCGATCACGACGTGCTCGTGGTCGGCGGGGGCGACGCCGCGATGGAGGAGGCGCTGTTCCTCACCAAGTTCGCTGATTCCGTGACCGTCGTCCACCGTCGCGAGGAGCTTCGCGCTTCGGAGATCCTCGCTCGGCGCGCCACGGAGAACGACGATATCGAGTTCCGGTGGAACGCGGAACTCGCCGAGATCCACGGCTCGCCGTCGGAGGGCGTCACGAGCGTCACGCTCGTCTCTCACCCCGACGGTCATCCGAGCCGACGCCGTGACGATGGCGACGAGCGCGTCGAAGTCGAGCAACTCGACGTGCAGGGTGTCTTCTACGGGATCGGCCACGAGCCGAACACCGACTTCCTCGTCGACACCCCCCTCGATCTCGACGACCGCGGATACGTTCGAACCGATCCCCGAACCACCGCGACGGCTGTCGACGGTGTGTTCGCCGCCGGCGACGTGGCCGATTCGCGGTACCAACAGGCCATCACAGCGGCCGGAACCGGCTCGATGGCGGCACTCGACGCCGAGGCGTATCTCGACGAACTGACTCACGAGCCCGAACTCCTCGCATGACGCCCGAGGAACTCCGCGAGGACGTGCCCGCCCTCCACGAATCGACGTATCTCAATTTCGGCGCACACGGGCCGAGTCCCCGGTACGTCGTCGAGGCTGCCTCGGACTTCTTGGCCGAGCACGAGTACGGCTCCGGGGTTTCGGACCCGTATGACACCGCGTTCGGTGCCTATCGGGACGTTCGCGAACGTATCGCTGCCTTCATCGGTGCGGACGCCGACGAGATCGCGCTGACGGAGAGTACGACGGACGGGATCAATCGGATCGCGAACGCGTTCGAATGGGAGCCCGGCGACGTCGTCGTTCGAACCGATCTGGAACATCCCGCCGGAATTTTGCCGTGGAAGCGCCTGGAATCCCGCGGCGTCGAGGTACGCGTCCTCGAAACGACCGACGGGGCGATCGACACCGACGAGTTCGCCGACGCGGTCGCGGACGCGAAACTCGCTTGCACCAGCGCGACGACGTGGACGCACGGGACGCAACTGCCGGTCCGCGAACTCGCCGAGATCGCCTCTGATTCGGACGCGTTCTCGCTCGTCGACGCCGTTCAGACGCCCGGACAGGGGGCGATGGACGTACACGAGTGGGGCGCCGATGCGGTCGCGGCCGCCGGTCACAAGTGGCTGCTCGGTCCGTGGGGCTCGGGGTTTCTATACGTCGACCGAAAGCGTGCGAACGAACTCACCCCCGGCTCGATCGGCTATCGGAGCGTCACGACGCCCACAGCGGACGATATCGAGTACAAGCACGGGGCAGCCAGATTCGAGATCGGGACCACGTCGCCGGCTCCGCACGTCGGCCTCGTCGAGGCGATGGACGCGATAGAGGAGGTCGGTCTGGAGACGATCGAGACGCGGATCGAAACGCTCACCGACCGTCTGAAAGACGGGGTCGACGGTGACCGGCTCTTGAGCCCGCGCGCATACGACTCGGGTCTGGTCAGCATCGCGGGCGACGACCCCGACGCGACCGTCGATCGGCTCGCTGAACGTGGGATAGTCGTGCGTTCACTGTCGTCCCCCGAGGCGGTTCGCGTGTCGGTACACGCCGTCTCGACGGCATCCGAAATCGACTTACTCCTGGACGTCATCGGTGATCGGACATGACGGAGACGACCCGAGTCTGGATGGTCGAACGGACGTACTCCGACGACGAACAGAACCTCATCATCCTCACCTACGCGACCCCGGACGGACGCCAATACTTCCGGAAGGAGCGGGCCCTGACGAGTTTCACCGGTGACTCGAGAGCGACGCCGGCAAGTCTCGAAGTCGAGACGTCAAACCTCGGGGTCGTCGAGGACCTCGAGACACGCGAGCGATACGCGGACGAAGCGGCCCGAATGGCGGAAAAGTACGACCTCGACGAAGCTGTGTAGTCGTCGGTACCGAAGCCTCCCGAAACCACCGAAAGCGACAGCCTTTAGACGGTTACGGTCGCCTTCGTGCGTATGGGCGCTGAGAATCAGGAGCCGATGGTTCGGCCGGCCGATCCACCGGGCGATCCGTCGCCGTTCGAACGGCAGTCTGGTGAGACCGTCTCGGAGTACGTCGATCTCGCGTCGGATCTCGACGAGTCCGTCTCCGGTGCCGTTCGGTTCGACGAGTACGCGCAGATACTGTACGCGACGGACGGGAGCATCTACCAGGCGCGGCCGGCCGGCGTCGTTTACCCGAAAGATATCGACGACGTTCGCGCGGCCGTCGAGGTCGCCGTCGACCACGAGACGCCGATCCTCCCGCGCGGTGCGGGGTCGTCGCTCGCCGGTCAGACCGTCGGTCCGGGCTGTGTCGTTCTCGACATGTCCCGACACATGGACGGGCTACTCGAGGTCGACGCCGAGACACAGCAGGCTCGGATCCAGCCGGGGATCGTGCAAGACGACCTCGAGGACGAACTCACCGACGTCGGATTGAAGTTCGCACCAGACCCAGCCTCCTCGAACCGCTCGACGGTCGGCGGCGGGATCGGAAACAACTCCACCGGGGCACACTCCGTCCGGTACGGTATCACGGACGCCTACACCGAGGAAGTCAAAGCGATTCTCCCCGACGGCTCGCTGTTGCACGCTCGCGAGATTGTCCTCGACAGCGAGGAGTACGACGAGATCGTCTCGAAGGACGACCGCGAGGCCGAGATCTACGAGACCGTCCGTGGTCTCGTCGAGGACAACGAAGCGGAAATCGAGGCCCGGTACCCGGAACTCAAACGGCGCGTCAGCGGCTACAACCTCGATCGGGTCGTCTACGAGAACGACGGCGGCGAGGAGGTGATCAACCTCTCGAAGCTCTACGTCGGCAGCGAGGGAACGCTCGGCGTTATCGTCGAAGCGACCGTCGGCCTCGTGACCGTCCCCGAGGAGACGGCGCTCGCGCTGTATTTCTTCGAGGATCTCGTCGACGCAATGAAAGCCGTCCCCGAGGCGCTCGAATTCGACGTCAGCGCAGTCGAATTGATGGACGACGAGGTGTTCCGTCTCGCCGCCGAATCCGACGGCTACAGCGAGTACGCCGAGCCGATTCCCGAGGGGACGGCGGCGGCACTCATGCTCGAGTACGATTCGGAACTGCACGACGACTTCGAGGCGGCCATCGAGGCGACGAACGCCCACTTCGTCGAGGAGGGCGACGCCTTCGACGTCCTCGAGGCGTACACCGACGGGGATCAAAAGGACATCTGGTCGCTCCGAAAAGCCGCGATTCCGCTGTTGATGGGGTTACAGGGCGATCCGAAACCCTATCCGTTCATCGAGGACGCGACGGTGCCGCCGGAAGAACTGGCCGAGTACGTCGTCGGTTTCGAGGAAGTGCTGGAGGACCACGACACGTCGGCCGCGTATTTCGCACACGCGGGGAGCGGGACGCTTCACATCCGGCCGATCCTGAACCTCAAAGATGAGGAGGGGATCGAGAAGATGCACTCGATCACCGACGACGTGACGGATCTGGTGTTGAAACACCACGGCGCGTTCTCCGGTGAACACGGCGACGGGATGGCCCGGACCGAATTCAACCCGAAGATGTACGGTGAGGACCTCTGGAACGCGTTCAAGCAAGTCAAGACGGCATTCGACCCCGAGTGGTTCATGCATCCGGGGAACGTCGTCTACCGCGACAGTTCCGAAGACTTCGGCCCCGACAACCACCGCGGCGTCGGCGCAGACATGCGCGAGAACCTTCGGTACGGGTCAAGCTACCAGTCTCTCGAGCCGCAAACGAAGCTCGATTTCTCCGACGAGGGCGGATTCTCCCACCTCGTCGAACTCTGCAACGGCTGTGGGACCTGTCGGCAGACCGATGAGAACACGATGTGCCCGACGTTCCGAGCCTCCCGCGAGGAGGTTCAGACGACCCGCGGCCGCGCGAACACCCTCCGGGCGGCGATAAGCGGCGAACTCCCCGAGGAGGAGATCTACTCCGATCGCTTCCAAAAGGAAGTGCTCGACCTCTGTGTCGGCTGTAAGGGGTGTAAATCCGACTGTCCGACCGGCGTCGACTTCGCGAAACTGAAAGCCGAAGTCAAGTATAAATATCACGAGGAGGAGGGGACGAGCCTCCGTTCGAAACTGTTCGGCAACGTCGACCGGGTCAACTCGATCGGCAGCGCGCTCGCCCCGGTTTCGAACTGGGCGCAGAGCCTTCCAGGCTCGGATCTGATCGCGGAGAAGGTACTCGGCATTGCTCCCGAGCGCGACCTGCCGAAATTCTCGAACGAGACGCTCGTCGACTGGTTCGAATCCCGCGGGCCGAAGGTCGCCGAAGCCGACGCCGAGGACACCGTCCTCCTGTTCCCCGATACCTACACGAACTACAACTACCCCGAACCGGGCAAGGCCGCGGTCGAACTGCTCGAAGCGGCGAACGTCCACGTCCGCGTCGCCGTCGGTGAAGTCGCCGCGAGCGGGCGGGCGGCCTTCTCCATGGGGCTGCTCGACGAGGCCGAACGGCGCGCACAGACGAATCTCGACGCTCTGCTGCCGTACGTCGAGGACGGCTGGTCCGTGCTCTTCGTCGAACCGTCCGACGCCGTGATGTTCCAAGACGAGTACGTCGACCTGCTCGACGACGACCGCGTGCAGGACCTCGCCGTCGCCGCCTACGGCGTCTGTGAGTACCTCAACACGTACCGGGTCACCGACGACATCGAGTTCGACGCGTCCGACGAGTATCTAACGTATCACGGCCACTGCAACCAGAAGGCGCTCAACCGCGATCACCACGCCGCCGCGGCGCTGTCAGCGGCCGGCTACGAGGTCGACGCGCTCGATTCGTCGTGCTGTGGGATGGCCGGCTCGTTCGGCTACGAGGCCGAACACTACGAACTCTCGAAGGCGATCGGGGAGATCCTCCACGAGAAAGTCGAAGAGAGCCCCGGCAGCGAGATCGTCGCCCCCGGTGCCTCCTGTCGATCCCAGCTCGGAGACGACGATTTCGTGGGCGAAAGACCGGCTCACCCCGTCGAGAAGCTCCGCGAAGCGCTGGCCTGAATACGGGTCCACGGTATGAATTCGCTTTTCCCGAGACGCCACGCTTTTAGCCCGATCGATGCCTATCCGAGGGTATGCCCAGATCACGCGAGGAGTTCGACGACCTCCGCGAGTTCGAATTTCGAGATCCGGTGGAGGTTCTCGACGCCGAGCAGTTGTACACCGTCTACGAGATCGCCCGTTTGCTTCAGGGGCTCGCCCCCGACACCGAACTCGACCCCGCGACCGAGGACATTCTCCTCGATTGGGCGATCCCATGGATGCTCGACCACAGCGAATCGTTCGTGTTCGCCGAACCCGAGGCTGACGACGAACCGGGGTACTACGGTCTCCGATGAAACTGCTCGTCGCCGGTAGCGCCGAAGTCGACGCCGGCAAGACGACGTTCACCACGGGTCTGATCGAGCGGACGGGGATTCGCGGCTTCAAGCCGCGCGCCGGGAACGGCTACTGGTACGATCAGGACGACTACCGACGCGCCGTCGAGGAGAAGCGGCTGTACGGAAAAGACGCGCGGAAGATCGCCGCGGCGAACGGGGACGTACGCCCCGAGGCGATCAATCCGATCCATCGGTTGTGGCTGCCGACGCCCGGGCGCGGGAAGGGGATCTTGGGCCGCGACGGACGGCGTTTTCTATTCGATCGCGTGACGCGTGATTCGGAGGATACCTACGTGATCAACGGCAAAACGGAGATTCCGCCGGCGGCCGAACGGGCGTTCCCACTCGCTCCGGCATTGAGCGTCGAGTCGCTGTCCGAACTGAACGAACTGATGGCCGAGCGTCACGCGCCAGCGCTCGACGCGCTCGCCGAGGAGATCGAAACGCGCGACGGCGCGATCGTGGAATCCTACGCCGACATCGCCCGCCCGCTCTCGGCGTTCGCTCCGGACGCCGTCGCGGTCGTCGAACCGCGTCGGTGCCGAATCTACGACGGCGAGCGGTACGCGAAAGCCTGCGACGTGGCGAGCGGAAGCGCCCACGAGGGCAGACTTGAGGAGCGGGTCGAGTCGGTCGTCGGGCTCCTCGATCCGGACGATTCACTGACGTTACCGGCGCTGTCGAGCGAGGAACGAAGCGATCGGGCAGTCATCGCGGACGCGTACGAGGAGGCCTACGATGCGCTCCTCGCGGCAGTCTGAGGGTGAAAGCGACGGTCACGTGCGGTCCGGTTCGACGCTCTTAAATAGCTCATTCCCGTCGCTGCAAACGAGACAGGCGTAGCCTGTTTCACGCCGTAGTAGCTCGTAAGGCTGAAACTACGGAGGTGAACGATGGCAGATTCGATAGAGGACGCAGTATCCCGCGCACTAAGCGATGCACCCGAGCGGAACTTCCGCGAGACGGTGGACCTCGCTATCAACCTGCGCGACATTGACCTAGCAGATCCCAACAACCGGGTGGACGAGAGCATCGTCCTACCATCGGGTACGGGCCAGGACACGCGTATCGTTGTCTTCGCGGAGGGCGAGACCGCCCTCCGAGCCGAGGACGTCGCAGACGAAGTACTCGACAGCGACGACCTCGAAGACCTCGGAGACGACGACGACGCGGCGAAAGACCTAGCTGATGAGACGAACTTCTTCATCGCGGAGGCCAACATGATGCAGAACATCGGTCGCTACCTCGGGACCGTACTCGGTCCCCGAGGGAAGATGCCGACACCGCTGCAGCCCGACGACGACGTCGTCGAGACGGTCAACCGGATGAAGAACACCGTTCAGGTCCGCTCCGGCGAGCGACGCACGTTCCACACGCGCGTCGGCGCCGAAGACATGAACGCCGACCAGATCGCCGACAACATCGACGTCATCCTACGCCGATTGTTTACGGACCTCGAGAAGGGTCCCCAGAACATCGATTCGGTGTACGTGAAGACGACGATGGGTCCGTCGGTGGAGGTGCCCGCATGAGCGCCGAGGCGGAACGCAAAACCGAGACCATTCCGCAGTGGAAACGCAAGGAGATCGACTCGATCGTCGAGTTCCTCGAGACCTACGGTTCTATCGGCGTCGTCGACATCACGGGGATCCCGAGTCGCCAGTTGCAGGACATGCGCCGTGAACTCCACGGAACCGCGGCCCTGCGCGTCTCGCGGAACACCCTGATCGAACGCGCGCTCGAGGACGTCGACGACGGGCTCGAAGACCTCGTCGAACACGTCGAGGGACAGATCGGGTTGATCGGGACGAACGATAACCCGTTCGGGCTCTACCAACAGCTCGAAGCCTCGAAGACGCCCGCACCGATCAACGCCGGGGAAGTTGCCCCGAACGACGTCGTCATTCCGGAAGGCGACACCGGCGTCGATCCCGGACCGTTCGTCGGCGAACTCCAGACGATCGGGGCCAACGCCCGGATCGACGGCGGTTCGATCAAGGTCGTCGAGGACTCGACCGTGCTCTCCGCCGGCGAGGAGGTCTCGGCCGACCTCGCGAACGTCCTCGGCGAACTCGGGATCGAACCCAAGGAGGTCGGACTCGACCTCCGCGGCGTGTTCTCCGAAGGCGTGCTGTTCTCGCCCGAGGAACTCGATATCGATATCGACGAGTACGTCGCGGACCTCCAGTCGGCATCCAGCGCCGCACGCAACCTCTCTATCAACGCCGAGTATCCGACGACGCGGACCGCGCCGGCGATGCTTGCGAAGGCGGCCGGCGAAGCGAAATCCGTCGGCCTGTCGGCGGCGATCGAAAGCCCCGATCTGGCCGACGATCTCGTCTCGAAGGCCGACGCGCAGGTTCGCGCGCTCGCAGCCGCGATCGACGACGAGGAGGCGTTGCCTGAGGAACTCCGCGGCGTCGAGGCCGCCGCTCCTGCGGAGGAGTCGGCCGACGACGATGACGACGCGGACGGCGATGCCGACGCAGCAGACGAATCGACTGAAGAAGACGACGCCGAGGACGACGCCGACGACGGCGGCGACGCGCTCGGTAACATGTTCGGGTGACTACCAATGGAATACGTTTACGCAGCACTCATTCTGCACGAAACTGACGAAGAGATCAACGAAGACAACCTGACCGGCGTGCTCGAAGCCGCCGGCGTCGACGTCGAAGAATCCCGCGTTAAGGCGCTCGTCGCCGCGCTGGAGGACGTCGACATCGAGGAGGCCATCGAGACGGCCGCCGCGGTTCCGGCAGCCGGCGCCGGTGGCGCTGCCGCGGGCGACGCGTCCGACGAGACCGACGACGAGGCCGAGGAAGCCGAGGAAGCCGAAGCCGAGGAAGACGAAGAGGAAGACGACGGCGACGACGGCGGCGAAGGCCTCGGCGAACTGTTCGGCTAGACGCGGTACTCGACGCTTTATCCTCGTTTTATTTTGGGGTCCGTAGCGGTGCGGCTCCCCCCGACGAAGACGGTCTCAGCCTACGAATCTCTGTACCTCCCGCTGTTGCGGTTGTCCCGGCGTGTTCGTGGCTTCCAGAGACGCTCGCACTACACCCGAAGCTTCACAACCGAATGTGGAGTATCCACGAGACGGGATGGTTGAGATCGTCGACTCGCTCTTTCTCCGTTTCCTCGTCGCCTTCGGAATCGGGGCGCTCATCGGACTGGAACGAGAACAGGCGGAGTCCGGCGGGATGTTTGCGGGCAGTCGCACGTTTCCGCTCTTTGCCCTGATCGGTGCCATCGTACAGGCGTTTTTCCCTGGACTGCTCGCCGCGACGTTGCTCGTCATCGCCATCCCACTGACGGTCGCGTACGTCGCGAAGGTCCTGACCGAAGGGGACATCGGACTCACGACGTTGGTCGCTGCCGTCCTCACCGTCCTTCTCGGGGCGATAACGGTCTCCTCGGAGCGCGGGACACTGGTCGCCATCATCGTCGGCGGGGTCGTTACCGTACTCCTGTCCGCGAAGCCAACGATCCATAGGATCGTCAATCGAATCGACGAGCGCGAACGCCGCGCCTCGCTCAAATTCATCCTCGTCGTGGTGGTCGTTTTACCACTCCTGCCGGATCGTGAGATCGACGTCCTGTACGGGCTCAATCCGCGGTTCATCTGGCTCATGGTCGGGTTCGTCACCGGGTTGAGCTTCGTCGCCTACATCCTGAGCCGGATCGTCGGCGCCAAACGCGGGATCGCCCTGACCGGTATTCTCGGCGGGTTCGTCTCCTCGACCGCGACGACCGTCTCGATGTCCGAACGAACGCGAGAGAACCCCGATATCTACAGAATCGGGACGTTCTCGATCGTCGTCGCGTCGATCGTTATGTTCCCCCGAGCACTCATCGAGGTCGCCGTCGTCAACCCGACGCTACTCCCCCAACTCCTCGTTCCACTCGGGGCGATGACGGGTATCGGAGTTCTCATCTCGGGGGTCGTCTACTGGGACTCACAGGCGGAGCCGGAGACCGAGGCCGATCTCAAGAACCCGTTCCGACTCCGTCCGGCGCTGTTTTTCGGCGCCGTCTTCGCGGTCGTCCTCTTGGTGTCCCAATCGGCTCACTCGGTCTTCGGCGTTTCGGGGATCTACGCGACGGCGTTCCTCTCGGGGCTGGCCGACGTCGACGCGATCACGCTCACGCTGAGCGCACTCGAAGCCGAAGGCGAGATCTCCGCCTCGACGGCGACCACCGGTATCGTCATCGGTGCGATCGCGAACACGCTCACGAAGGCCGGGCTCGCATGGCTGTTGGGAACCGCGGCCCTCGGCCGACGAGTGACGGTCGCCCTCGGGGCCGTTTCGGCGCTCGGCATCCTCGTCGTCGTCGTCCTCTGATCCGCCGGTAGGACCGCAGGTGTGGCCTCACGACGCGAAGCGATCGCCCGGCAGCGGTTCGAGATCGTCGTCGATACCGCACGGTATTTTCACGTCCCTACGATGGGTACCGAGACGTTCCAAGCCGTTGAGAACGAGTCCCCTGATACTTGTGATCTCACATCGAATTCGAGCGTGGAGGTTCCACAGATGCCAATTCAAGATCTTGCCCGGGAAAACGTCGTCAAAACAGGTCCCGAAACCCCGGTCTCGGAACTCGCCCAGCAGATGCGAGACGAAAACGTCGGGAGTGTGGTGATCGCGAGCGATAACAGTCCGACCGGAATCGTCACCGATCGCGATCTGACGACCCGCATACTCGCTGAAGAGGTGAATCCGGGCGATCAGACTGCCAACGATGTCATGTCGACGGACTTGTGTACCGTCGCCCCCGAGACGGGCTTTTACGAGGCTGCAGAGGCGATGAGCGAAAACGGTGTGCGTCGCTTGCCCGTTTGCGATGAGAACGACGAACTCGTGGGAATAATCACCGCCGACGACCTGACCGAACTCCTCTCGGACGAAACCCAACAGCTGGCGTCGGTCATCCGGGCACAACGACCCGAATACTAGCGGCAGCGCGCGCGTAGCGGGCTTCAGACTCGATTTTTGGGCGATCTCGGGGACCGTTTCGATCGTCAGCGGGTCGCTTTGATCCCGACGAAGGACCCGTCGCCGTAGCCCGAGTCGATAGGCTCCGGTTCGTCGATCTCGTCCGGCCAACGGTAGATCGTCTGCACGGACTCGAACGCGGAGAATCCCGCTGCTTCGAGCTTCTCGACGAGTTCGTCGGTCGAGACGAACACCGCATCCCGGTAGAACGGGTTTTCTGACTGTTTTTCCTGATACATCCGACCGACGGGGCTGTCTTTGTCGATATATCCGATGACGAGCGCCCCATTCGGGCGCAGAATCCGTCGGGCCTCAGCCAGCGTCTGGGCGATATCGTCGACGAAACAGATCGTCGTGACGATCAGCGCCGTGTCGAACGTCCCGTCGTCGAACGGCAGGCGTTCGGCAACGCCCCTGACGACTTCGATATCGCGTTTGCGAGCCAACGAAAGCATGTCACTCGCCGGATCGATGCCGACATGCATTCCCAGAGGAGCGGCGAACCGGGCGCTCCCGACGCCGATTTCGATACCGAACCCCGGCTGTGGGATCAGTCGCCTGAGCGCTTCGACCTCCGATCGGTAGGCCTCTTCGTGCGCGTCGAACCATTCCTCGTATCGTTCTGTGTGTCGTTCGAACGGTTGTGATTTCGGCATAGTGTTCGTTCGACCGACAGCCTCTTACGAGTACTGACGGCCGTGGACGGGATTCCGAACTCACGGGAAATGTCTCGCAAATCTTAGCCCCCGCCGCGCGGTCGACGTCGCCGCGCAGTCGCGAACGAGGGATATCCTCGCCAAGCCCTCTCCGTTCACCCGCGCCGGTTAGCACGGCCGATCGTCGTGGCCATGGTTTATATATCACGACGCGACCACTCCCTCTCGATGGAGGTGACACTCGCGCCGCGGGCGACCGCAGTTGCGCTTTGTTTCGTCGCCAGCGGTATCGCGCTCGGCACGATCAGCGGACTCGCGCCGGGACTACACGCGAACAACATGGCGCTGCTGTTGGCGGGCGTCGCACCGTCGATTCCGGGACCACCGCTGTACGTCGGGATGGCGATGCTCGCGGCTGGCGTCGTCCACACGTTCCTCGAAATCGTCCCGACGCTCGCGCTCGGTGTGCCCGATCCGGCGATGGCGATCGCGGCGCTCCCCGGTCACCGCCTCGTGATCGAGGGGCGCGGTCGGGAAGCGCTGCGGCTGTCGGCGCTCGGAAGCACCGCAGCGGTCGTACTCGCGGCCCCGCTCGCGATTCCGATCACCCGCGCGATGATTCGGCTCTGGCCGACGCTTCAGGCGAACCTGCCGCTCGTCCTCGGGTGCGTCGCGTTGACGCTGGTCGCGACCGAACGCGGTGTCACGTCCAAACTCGTCGCGTCGATCACCTTCAGCTTGAGCGCGCTGTTGGGGCTCGGCACGCTCGATCTCTCGCCGGAGGCACCGCTCGCGGCTGGAGGGATGCTCGCGCCGCTTTTCGCCGGACTGTTCGGCGCGCCGGTACTCATCGACGCCATCGGCGGCGACGGTGTGCCCCCGCAGGATGGCCCGGAGATCGCGGCCTCGAAACGGAGCGTTCTGGGGCTGTCGGGGCTCGGTACCGTCGCCGGTGCGATCGTGGGCTACGTCCCGGCAGTCTCGAGCGCCGTCGCGGCGACGCTCGCGCTTCTCGCGGTCCCCGGGCGGTACGGCGCGCGCGGATTCATCGTGGCGACCTCTGGGGTCAATACGGCCAACACGATCTTCGCCCTCTTCGCGCTCGTCGCGCTTGGATCGCCTCGAACGGGCGTTCTCGTCGCGCTCGAATCCGCGTCGGTGCCGCTTTCGATACCCCACTTACTCGTCGCAGTCGTGATCGGAGCGAGCGCCGGACTTCTCGGCGTCGTGACGCTCGGTGATCGGTATCTGGCGGTCGTCGGACGGCTGGATCCAACTCGGCTGTCGATCGCGTTGCTCTGTGCGCTCGCCGGCCTCGCGTACCTGTTCGCCGGCCGTCTCGGGATCGGAGCGTACGCCGCCGCGGCCGTCGTCGGACTCGTGCCGGCGCGGTTTCGTGCCCGGCGAGCGAATCTCATGGGGGTGCTCATCGGGCCGATCATCGTCGGATAGCGGCCGGACTCGACGAGGTGGTCACAGCCGATACGTCGGGCCGTCGTCGGTGTCCTGCACCTCGACGCCTAGCGCTTCGAGACTGTCGCGCAGGTCGTCGGCCCGCTCGTAGTTGCCCTGCTCGCGCTCGCGCGCTCTGAGTTCCAGAACCAACTCGACGAGTTCACCGGCGAGGGTCGCCTCGCCATCCGCGTCCCCGTCGAAGCCGAATCCGAGGACATCCTCACCGAACTCCTCGAACGTCTCGATCGACGCTTTGAGCCCGCGATAGTCGTACTCGTCGGCCTCGTCGAGGTGTCGGTTGGCCGCGGCGGCGAGATCGAACAGCGCCGCGAGCGCTTTGCGGGTGTTGAAGTCGTCGTTCATCGCCTCGGTGAACTCCGTTCGCGTCTCTTCGGCCGCCCCGCGGAGTGGGGATTCGACGTTCGTCCGTGCGTCGGGTCTGTCGGCGGCCGAGGTGATTCGATCGTAGGCCGTCTCGAGTCGATCCCACCGCTCGAGCGCCTCCTCGATCGCGGCCTCGCTGTAGGTCTGCGTCGAGTTGTACGAGGCCGAAACGAAGAACATCCGGAGCGGGTTGACGCCGAACCGCTCGACGGCCTCGCCGACGGGGATGAAGTTCCCGAGACTCGATGACATCTTCTCGTCGTCCATCTGAAAGAGGTCGGCGTGCAGCCAGTAGCGGGCGAACTGCTCGCCGGTCGCCGCCTCGCTTTGAGCGATCTCGTTTTCGTGATGCGGGAAGACGAGATCTCTGCCGCCCATGTGGATGTCGATCGAGCTATCGAGGTGCGTCATCGACATAGCCGAACACTCGATGTGCCATCCGGGTCGTCCCTCGCCCCACGGCGAGTCCCAGGTCTGGCCCGACGGCGCGTCGCAGTCGTAGTCGCGATCGGGCTTTCGGTGCTCCGTGATCGCGCTCTCGGAGACGCCGTCGGCCTTCCACAGGGCGAAATCCGACGGATGTCGTTTCTCCGAGCGCTCCTCCTCGACGCCTTGGGCCTCGACGTCTTCGATCGACTGATTCGAGAGCTTCCCGTAGTCGGGAAACTCCGTCACGTCGAAGTAGACGGACCCGTTCGATTCGTAGGCGTACCCGCGGGCTTCGAGGGTCTCGATGAGGTCGATGATCTCCGGGATGTGTTCGGAGACGCGCGGGTACACCTCGGCGCGTTTGAGATTGAGCGAGCGCATATCCGCGAGCAGTTGTCGGATGAACGTGCGGGCGACGGCGGATTCGTCGTCTCCGAGCGCTTCGCAGTCACGGCGCTCGCCGATGCGGGCCACGATCTTCTCGTTCACGTCGGTGATGTTCTCGACGTGACGGACGCCGTAACCGAGGTGCTCGAGCCACCGGTGGATAACGTCGACGTGGACCCACGTGCGAGCGTGTCCGAGATGGGCGTAATCCGACACCGTCAGGCCACAATAATACACGAGGACGTCGTCGGGATCGGCCGGTTCGAACTCCTCGCGTTCGCCCGAGAGCGTGTTCGAGAGGCGGAGCGTCATTGTCGGAGCCTCGCTTGGCGTCGGTTTCAATGCGTCGCTTGCGGGTTCGAGAGCGCGTCTTCGACGAGTCGGACGGCGTCGGGTCCCGCGCGGCGTTCGACGACGACCGCGATGTGGCCGTCGGTGCCGGCGGCGGCGACGGACTCGACATCGGCCGTACGGAGTCGACCTAACACCGCTTCGAGCGCCGACGTTTCGAACTCGCCCGCGGCGACGATTGCCGTCAGGTCGCCCCCGCTCGCAGCGAACACCAGGTCACCGACGGAGATGACACCCTTCGTCGCCTCTGTATCGTCGACACTCGTGATCCCCGACTGCATCGAGACGCTGACGCGGCGAGTCGTCCGTTCGAGTTCGCCGATTTCCTCCGCGTACCGGCGGAGAGCGGCCGCGACAGCATCGATTTCGCCGACGTCGAGAAACCGCGCGGCGGCGGTGTAGTTGACGATGTTCGCTCTGAGGGCGGTGTGCAAGAACGGATGGTTGCGGACAGCGGCCCGCGTCTCGGCGGCGACGGTCATATCCGGCGCGTCGCCCGCGATCTTCAAGGGGTTGTCGGTCGTACGTGAGGCGGACTGCCGTCGCCACCGCGGTCCCGGGATTTCCCGAAGGCCCTAAGACCGTCGTCGCCTACTGATGACACATGCAAGCGCTCGTTATCGTCGCCCACGGGTCGCATCTCAATTCCGACGCGAGCACCCCGACGTACGACCACGCTGACACGATCCGGGAGACCGGCGTCTTCGACGAGGTCCGGACGGGCTTTTGGAAGGAAGAGCCCTCGTTCCGCGAGGTGCTCCGAACCGTCGAGAGCGACGAGGTGTACGTCGTGCCGCTTTTTATTTCGGAGGGATATTTCACCGAGGAGGTCATCCCCCGTGAACTCCGACTCCATGGCTGGGACCTCGACGAGTGGGACTCCGACGGCACAAGTGCAACACACGCCACCTTCGAAGCGGCTGACGTCGGAAAGACGGTCCACTACTGCGGGCCCGTCGGTACCCACGACGCGATGAGCGACGTGATAGTCAGACGCGCCGAAAGCGTGACCGGTGATCCCGAGGTGGGTTCCGGATTCGCATTGGCTGTCGTCGGCCACGGCACCGCACGTAACGAGAACTCCGCGAAAGCCGTCCACCTCCACGCCGACCGGATCGACGAGATGGGGCGCTTCGAGGAAGTGAGGGCGCTCTTTATGGACGAAGATCCCGAAATCGACGATGTGACCGACTTCTTCGAGGCGACCGACATCGTCGTGGTCCCGCTGTTCGTCGCCGACGGCTACCACACCCAAGAGGACATCCCCGAAGACATGGGGCTGACCGACGATTATCGGACCGGCTGGGAGACGCCAGCCGAGGTCGATGGGCACCGAATCTGGTACGCCGGCGCGGTCGGCACCGAAGCGCTCACCGCCGACGTGGTCATCGAACGGGCGGCCGACGCCGGGGCGGACGTAGGAAACGCGATCGAGGATATCCGACACCGAACCGACGGCGAAACGGCCGATACCAAAGTGGAGGCGGGTGACTGACGTGAACGACGAGCAACTCGACGCCCTGGTGTCGGCGGCCGACGAGGGCATCGAGCGCGATGGATTGGTGGTCGCCCGAGACGGGGACGGCTACCGATTCGAGACGCCGGGGACGACACGGGCCGGCCTCTCGGAGTCCGAACTCCGACCGCTGGCGTCGGAGAACCCCTGGTTCGTCTCGAACTGGTATTACTGGGAGCGAACCGATCGTTCAGACACCGAACGGACGTTTCTCAGATACCTCGAGGACGCGGACGAACGCGCCGTCCCCGATCGGTACGAGGCGCTCGCGGACGGTGCGGTCGTCGCGTCGTGGGGACAACTTCGGATCGATATCGGACTCGCCTCGGACGGAAACAGAACGTACACCGTGCGAAACGAATCCGACGCCGACAAGCCGCCGGAATCGCTCGACGTGCTGACCGACCCGCTCGACGCCCGGGAACTCGTCAAAACCGACGACCGGGGGCGGTACCGGCCGCTGAAAACCGCGCCGACGCTGCCGACCGGTTGGGCGTTCGTCGACCTCGACGGCCGGTCGCTCGCCGAAACCGTCGAGTACGTCTATCCGGCTACGATCGCCAACTGGCATCTCGAACGTCGGGGGGAGTTGGACGTGAGTCACTGGCGCGAGACGATGGAGCGACAAAGCGGCATCTACGGCGTGATCAAGACCTGGGACCGCGGCGAAGGACACGAACACGTCGAGTTGGTCGCCGAGGCCTGCTGTGCGGACAGTCAGTGTCTAAAGCGCCGCGAGTGGGAATACGACGAGGACACCGAACTCGGCGTCGACGGCGGCGACGGGCGGTTCCCCTGCCGGGAACCCTGCTCGCTCGTCGTCACCGCCGCCCGGAAGTGGACGAAACTCGAAGCCGAACAGGAACGAACGTACGAGTTCGACCTGACGCCGAGCGAGAAAGCACAGGTCGAAGCGATCATCGACGCGGTCGCCGACGGCGAGGCCGACGACATTCGCGAAGCTGACATCTACCGAGGAGCGAACCGCTATCGGGCGCGGTTTCTCAGAGCGAAGCGATTCGACGACGAAGGGCGACTGTGCGGCGTCCCAGCCGGCGAGGACTAACCGAGTAAATAGTACGCGGCCGCCGCACAGAGGGTGGCGGCGACGATCGCAAGCCCCCCGACGAGGATATCGATGCCGCCGCCGGTGAAGACCGCGCCGATGGCGAGCAGTACGGCGACGCTCCCGAGAACGACGACCGGGACGATCCTAGCCAACGGCGGAAGCTCTGGGTCGGGATCCCGGTTCGGTTTCCCGAGTTCGGGATCGACTCGGACCGTCCCGTTCGCCGCCGTCCGGTCCAGCGTGACGTCCACGTAGTGGGTTTCTTGACCGTGTCCGACGACGACCTTTAGCTTGCCGCGGACCGTGTCGCTCGGCCACCCCGAGGGATCTCTCGTCTCGACGGTGATCGTCCGGCTCTCCCCGGCGTCGACGTAGTGGTTCGTCGCGCCGATCCGAGCGATATCCGAGAGTCGGTCGTCGAGATTGAGGTGGACGTGTGCCGCCTCGCCGTGGTTGTGTAAGCTGACGTCGAACGGCCCGCTGGCTTCGAACTTCGTCGGGACTGCGAGCGTGTGTAGCCCGTCACGGTTGACCGCGACGGCGAGCGAATCCGTCACGTGGCGACACACTCCCGGTGAGCTTAAAAAGTATACTGTCGGCGGTTACGCCGTCGCCTCGTCGCGCATGTCCGGCGGCAGGAGATTCGGAATGCCGTCCTCGATCGGATACTCCTCTCCGCACTCGGTGCAGACGAGCCGTCCCTCGAGGATTTCCTCGTCGTCCTCCCTGATCACTTCGAGTTCGAGCTCGGCCTTGTCAAGCGGACAGCACAGAATGTCCAAAAGCGTCTCTTTCATACCCTCGTCTGCGGCGGCGGCGATCAAAAGTATGGCGGGTCCTCCCGCAGCGCCGAACGAGCACTCGGACCCGATGACTGCTACCCGTCAGCTACTATACCGTGTCGGACCAACCGACGGCCGTGACCGGCGGTACCTACACGCTCTGTATCGAACTGCGACAGCGCGCGACGATCGAGATCGGTGCGCTCGGCGAACACCCCCTTCCGGCGGGTACGTACGCCTACACCGGCAGCGCTTTCGGATCCGGGGGATTCAGTCGCGTCGACCGCCACTACGATCTCGCGGCCGGCGCGAGCGAGACCCGACACTGGCACATCGATTACCTGCTCGGGCACGAACACGCCTCGATCGCCGGGGACGTTCGGACGCCCGATGCGGATATCGAGTGTGCCGTTGCGGACGCGCTGCCGCCGGCTCCCGCTTCGGGCTTCGGCTCTTCGGACTGTGAGTGTTCGTCGCATCTCGCCTACGACGAGGACGGCGGACGGCTTCGCGAGGCCGTCGCTTCGGCGCATCGCCGTGCGAACACTGACGACTGATCTCACGCACGCGCTGCGGACGTGACGTATATTCCCGCGAGAACGACGAGTCCGCCGGCGATCGTCGTCGGACCGGGCGCTTCGGCGAGTAAGAACAACGCGAGGATCGTCGCCCCGACGGGTTCGCCGAGCAGCGAGACGCTGACTACCGAAGACTCGACGTGCTCGAGCGCCCAGTTGATCACGGTGTGGCCGAACAGACCGGGGCCGACCGCGAGGGCGAAAAACAGGAGCCACTCGCGGCGGTCATAGCCGGCCAGCGGGAGTCCCTGCGCGACGGCGACGACGAGCAGCGTGAGCGCACAGGCGGTGTAGACGACGAGTACGTACGGAACGACGGCGACCCGCTGGCGGAGCGAGCGACCGACTAACACGTAGATGGCGGCCATGAACGCCCCGAGGACGGCGAGGCCGTTTCCATAGAGTGGTCGGGATCCCTCGATCGCCCCCCCTGAGAGAAGTTCACCGGCCGACATCGCCGCCATACCGACGATCGCGACGGCGATACCGATCATCTTCCGGGTCCCGATACGCTCGCGCAAAAAGAGCGCCGCACCGACGGCGACGAAAAGCGGCTGCGATTGAACCAGCGTGACGCTCGCGGCGACGCTCGTCCACTCGAGGCTCTCGAAATACGCCGCAAAGTGGATGGCTAATGCCGCGCCAGTTAGCGTTGCGACGAGTACGTCCCGCGGTTCGAACGCCGAGAACTCCCCACGGTATCGAGTGAACACGAACGGGGCGACGAGAAGCGTCGTCAAGCCCACTCGATAAAAGGCCAACACGACCGACGGCGCGTCGCTCCATCGGACGAGGATCGCGCTCGTCGAGACAGCCACCACGGCGACTGCCAGCGCGACCACGGGCGGCGTCCTCGCTTCGAGGGCGTCGAGCACACGACCGCTGCGACGGCCACCGGCAAGTCGGTTTCGCAACGGAAACCATCGACGTGTCGGGCACCGTCGCCGGTGGTGTCGGACTCTCGCGATTCGGCACGGGGCCGGTCTCGATTCTCGGCGCCGTCGAACCGGTTTCTACGGTCGTACTCGTCGTGTGACGCTGTCGGTCGTCCGTAGAACCGCCATACCTATTTTATGGCGCGTCGAATGCTCACAAGTGTCAATATCACACGCTTGCTCGGAGGGTACGTTGAATGAGCGATGACCGATCGCGTCCCACTATCGGTCCGGTCGAGGTCGTTTTCTTAGCTCTCACTTTGTGTCTCGCCGGTATCCACATGTATCTCGCGCTCTTCGACCCGACCACGGTGGGTAACCGCAGCGGGCAGTTCCTGCTCATCGCTCTCGCGTTCCTCGCCGGCTTCGTCGTTCGACTGACTCCGCTTTGGCATTCACTGTTGTACCTTTTGGGGGCCGCTTTCGCCCTCTTTCTCGGTGCGCTCTGGCTACTCGGTGGGACAGAGCGGTTCACGATCGGCCTCGTAACCGGGGCAGTGGCGAGCGTGTTCGTCGCCTTGGCGCTGTATCTGTTCGTTCGCGAGGAGTTTACTGCCGTGGAGGCCTGAGGCGGATCCCTGTGTCGCTTTAATACAACTGTATGCGGATCACGTCGGTTTCTCCAAGAGCCTCTTCGTCGTCCGGTGGCGGTCACGGAACATCGGTTCGAGTCCGATCCGTCCCAGCGGCGACAGAACGCGGCCGATCCGTCCGCCGGGCAGTCGGTACTCGACGTGATCGACGACTACCGTCTCGTCCCCGTCGGCGAAGAACTGGTGTGTGTGCTCCCACGCTGCGAACGGTCCCGACTCCATCACGTCACGAAACATGCCGGATCCATCCTCCAGTGTCCGTTCAGTGATGGCTGAAATCATTCGCTGTCTCGGACCGACGCCGAAGGGTTGAACCGAGAGTTCGATCCGGGAGCCGGCGTCGAGTTCGTCGGGATCGGGGTCGCCGTCGGGGCCGGTGACGTCCTCGACTTCGAGGTGCATGAACTCGGGCGTCAGCGCTTCGAGTCCGTCCGTGGTCGAGTGAAACGCCCACACCTCCTCGAACGGGGCCTCGATGCGCGTTTCGCGGCGATACGTGGCCATACAGACGCTACGGGGGCGGCGGGCAAAACTGCGTGGGTGGCGGAGACGGTCGGCGATCCGCGGTTACTTGAGTCGCTCTTGGAGAAACGATGGGTGTGCTGCCTCGACGCCCTCGATCGAGAGGATCCCCTCACGGATGATCTCGCCGACTTCGCCCCCGTCGGCGGCTCTGACTTCGGCCATCAACATGTGGTCGCCGCTGGAGGTGTACAGCGACTCGACGGCGTCGAGTTCTTTTAGCTCCCCGGTGACTTCGACGTAGCGTTCGCTCGCGACGTCGATTCCGACCAGCGCGATCGACGTGCCCACGAGCTTTTTTGGGTCGATGTCCGCCGAGTACCCAACGATGACGCCCTCCGATTCGAGCTTTTGGATGTACTTTCTAGCCGTCGGTTTCGACACGTTGGCCCGCTCCGCGATCTCGGTGTACGAGGCCTGCGCATCGTCTTCGAGGACGGCAAGAATCCGATCCTCGGTCTCCACGCTCATAACGTATGGTTTTACGTCCGTGAAAAAATATCTTCCGAAGTGAAAAAACCAAACCGGCAACTCGGGATCATCGTTTCGACTCCTCGGTTGCGGTGAACGAACCTCGGTCTCGCCGCCTCACGCGGCCGTCACGGGCGGAATGGGGGCACGCTTAAGACGGAGCCACCGACAGCATCGCATGTATGACCCTAGATGACATCGGTCACGTGGCCGTCCTCGGTGCGGGAACCATGGGCCATGGGATCGCCGAGGTCGTCGCGCTCGCGGGATACGACGTGACGATGCGCGATATCGAGACGGAGTTCGTCGAGGCAGGCTACGAGGATATCGAGTGGTCGCTCGAAAAGCTCGACGGGAGCGGACGGCTCGGTGAATCGCCGGACGACGTGTTGGCACGGATCGAAACGACGGTCGATCTCGAATCCGCGGTCTCGGATGCTGACTTCGTCATCGAAGCCGCCCCCGAAGAGCTCGAAATCAAACACGGGGTCTTCGAAGCCCTCGACGAGTACGCTCCAGCCCACGCCGTTTTGGCGTCGAACACCTCGTCGCTACCGATCACCGATATCGCCGCCGCGACCGACCGTCCCGACTCCGTCGTTGGGACGCACTTTTTTAACCCACCCGTCAAGATGGATCTCGTCGAAGTCATCTACGGCGAGCGGACATCCGACGAGACGGCCGAAACCGCCTCAGACTTCGTCGAATCGATCGACAAGACGCCGATTTACGTCCGGAAGGACGTCCGCGGCTTCGTCGTCAACAACGTGCTCGGCCCCTTCGTCGAGGAGGCGGCGTGGATGGTCAGCGAGGGTACCGCCGAGATTCGCGAGGCTGACGCCACGATGGTTCACGAGCGGGAGTACCCGATGGGGCCGTTCGAACTCGGCGATCTCACGGGGATCGACGTCAGCTACCGGGTGCGCGTGGAGGCCGAGCGCCCCGTCCCGCCGATTCTCGAATCGAAGGTCGACGCGGGCGCAATCGGTCGGAAGACCGGCAAGGGGTACTACGATTACGGGAGCGACGACGGTGCGAACTACACTCCTGAGGACGCGTCCGAGGCTTTCGATTGGCTGCGTATCGAAGCGCGGATGAGCAACGAGGCGGCGAAGTTGATCGGCGACGACGTGGCGACGCCCGAGGCCATCGATACCGGTCTGAGACTCGGGGCTGGCTTCCCGGAGGGACCGTGTCGCCGCGCCGACGGGATCGGCCTCGACGCCGTGCTCGAAAAGCTCGACGCGCTATACGAGTCGTACGACGAGGATCGCTACAACGTCTCACCGTATCTCCGAGAGCTGGTCGAGTCCGGACGAACGGGTAAGGCGGCCGGTGCGGGCTTTTACGAGTACGCCGAAACGGACGGCGGCACCGGCACCGAGGAGCGCGGCGTCTTCCACGAGATCGAGGTCGGTGATACCGATGTTACCGACGGTAGAACAATCACGGGCGCCGACGTGACCAACTTCGCTGGCGTCTCGGGGGATTTCAATCACATCCATATGGACGAAGAGCGTATGCGCGAGTCCATCTTCGGCGAGCGGATCGCTCACGGTATGCTCGTGTTGAGCGCCGCGACCGGACTCATCTGGCAATACCGGTCCCTCGAAATGCGCGATGCGGTCGTGGCGTTTTATGGCCTCGACGATCTCCGATTCCGAAAACCGGTCTACACCGGCGATACGATCCACGTCAAGATGGAGGTCGTAGAGACGACCCCCCGGCCGGATGGGCCCGGAAACGGGACCGTCACGTTCGCCCTCGAGATCAAAAATCAGCGCGACGAAGTCGTCATCTCGTGTGAGATGACCTCTCTGTTGAAGTGACGTTCCGTCAGTACTCCTCGTAGGCGAGGGTCATGACCCACTGGGAGAACGCGTCGCTTTGCGGGTCGATTTCCTCGTCGCCGACGAACGGGGAGAGCAGATCACCGGCCATCAGAAGCGAGAAATCGAGATCACGCGGGTCGAGAATGGGCGTGACGTAATAGGTGTTGTGCCCCTCGTAGACCGTCTCGGCTCGCTCGACGAGCTCCATCTCCTCGAGTTTGTCTAGTATTCGGCTCCCCTTTCTCGAATCGACGTCGAGTTCCTTCCAAAAATCGCTTTGGTGGATACCACCGGTCGTCCGTATCAGTTCTAACCCTTCGCGCTCTACCTCCGAGAGATCGGTTTCGGCGGCGGTACTCATCGTGCCGAACTTGACCAGCGAGCGATTTAAATCATTGCTTGTCCGTCCAGTAGGGTGACGAGCACGGTCGTCGAACCCTCCTCGGCTCTATATCGCGAGCGTCCACCGACGCGAGCGTCCGAGAACCAAAGCTACTATTTTTCGGAAGATGGAGTGTGAGTATGTCACGAGAGACCACTCAGATCGATCTTCCGCCGACAGCGTCGCTCTCTGCGATGGTAACGCCGTTCAAAGCCGACGAATCCGTCGATCACGACGCCCTCTCGCACGTTGCTGACTGGACGATCGACCGGGGGATCGACGGCCTCGTCCCCTGCGGAACGACCGGCGAGTTCGCGAGCCTTACACGCGAGGAACGACGGTCGGTCATCGAGACGACGGTCGAGGCGGCCGACGGTCGCGTTCCGGTCATCGCCGGGGCCGCCGCGACGACCGTTCAGGGCGCTTGCGAGTTCGTCGACGACGCGGCGGCGGTCGGCGCGGACGGAGCGTTGATCACGCCGCCGTACTACCACGCGGCGAACGATCCGGCCGGCAATCGGATGTTCTACGACCGGGTCGCCGCCGACAGCGCGTTGCCGATCTACCTGTACAACATTCCCTCGTGTACCAGCGGTCCGTTGACGCCCGAAACCGTCGAGACGCTCGCGTCCAACGAAGCCGTCCACGGGATCAAGGACACGAGCGGCGATTTCAGTACAGTCGAGCGGTTCGTCGCGCGGACGCCGGATTCGTTTCGGGTCCTGCAGGGGTACGACGACCACTTCGTCGGCGCGCAAACGATGGGTGCCAATGGCGGGATCAACGCGCTGGCTGGTGTCTTCCCCGGCGCGTTCGGGTCACTCTGTGAGGCGATGGACGACGGCGACATCGTTCGAGCCAGAGGGATTCAACAGCAAGTCCTCTCGCCGGTGTTCGACGCTGCACTCGAATACGGATTCGCTCCGGCGACGAAGGTTGCACTCTGCGAGCGGAGCGTCCTCGACCGTGCGACCGTCCGTCCGCCGCTCGTTGAACTCGACGAGTCGGAGCGGGCGGCCGTGGCCGAGGTCGTCCAAACGGCCGTCTCGTCCCTCGATTGAGTAGCCCGTTTGAACTCAGACACGCTCGTCGACCCGACGGAACGACGTCTCACACGGCGGGCCGTCGGCGTACTCGAAGACCCGTTCGTCTCCGAGTCTGAGTAGCGACGAGGATCGGGTTCCGAAGCCGTCGTCGTGGATGCAGACACCGTAGTCGTGATCGCCGAGGATCGAGCCAGCCCGTTCGGTCCACTCGGCGGCGGTCTCACCCGCCCTGGGCTGCAGTTCCGCGCGGACCCGCTCGGCGTTCGCCGCTTGCTGGCGGCCGATTTCCGGTCGCCGCTGGGGAACAAACCACTCCCCGTCGAAGCCGACGTTGACGACGATGTGGACGCCCGATCCCAGTCGGTGTATCGCATCCGCTTCGGAATCGTGTGCGACGAGCAGACACCGTTCCTCGTCGGCGATGAGCAGCTGAAACGGCGCGTATTCGCGCGCTTCGAGCTCACCTTCTATCCGGTCGAGTGCTCCCCGGGCCGACCGTGCACCCAGTGCGTCGTCGACGAGTAACCCGCGCGAGCGCTCGCCGTCCCCCGGTACCCAACGGTTGGTGACTGCGACCAACACGCCGTCGGCGTTGTAGCCGATCCACGTCCCGCCCGCGCGCTCGTCCCGCGGGGCGATGATCGGCGGGTCGCCCTCCCGGACGCTCGGCGGGGACGATGGACGGTCGGTCGCCTCGTCACGGTTCGCGGCGACACATATCGGTGCGTCGTCGAAGACGCGCCAGGCGACGATGAGAGTACACACGATTCCGCCTTGGATCGACGGGGGGTTGAATGTTACCCGCGCACGGTGGTGCGGGGAATCCTGCTGTCACGAAGGCAGGATTTCTGTTTCCACGACGTGACTTGCAGACACACGCTGGAAGCCAGCGGTGTCGGTAGCGGTCACGGTCTCCACTGGCGTTGATTCGGGCCATCCCAGCCCCGGTTCAGAAAACCCGCGTTTGCGGACGTTCATCGCCGCGGTCGCGCCCCTATTCGTCTCGAATCCGCACGACGGGCGAGAGTGTTCTCCGGCCCAGATGAGTTTCGCCGTCTCCACAACACCGAGCGCGTTCGTTGGTCGTCCCGCAGGCGGGCACTTGGACGGCGTCTGCCGTACAGATCGCCTTTATATTCGAGCAAGGTACTGAATGTCGCCACGCCGCGTCTTGCTTGTTCCGACCGTTGCCATCCACTTGAAGCATATGCCGAACGTTCGGATTTTCGACGAACACGGCGTCGCGCTCGCGGACTAGCCACGTCGTTATCGAGCGAAAACTGTCAGCCACCAGCAAATGCGAGACGACCTTGACGGGTGTGAGTTCTCCGCGCCGAAGCTGCGGAACGTCGTCCGGTACTACACTCGAGGCCGATGGGACGAAGACGGGACACTTCCCGACGACGGCGAACTAAAACGTCGCGTGCCCATCTCACGCCGGATCGTCGAGGAGGCGATCGACGACCGCGTCTCGATCGACGGTTCCGGAGGCCGTCCGAGGGAGCGCCGTCGCGAAGCCGATCGTCCGCGGGATCTTGTACCCCGCGAGACGCTCCCGACAGTGCGCGTCGAGCGCCTCAATCGACGGTTCGTCGTCGAGCGGAACCACGAGCGCGCCGACGCGTTCGCCCCACTGCTCGTCGTCCAATCCGACGACGCTGCAGTCGGCAACCTCGGGGTGAGCCCGGAGCACGGCGCACACTTCGACCGGATCGACGTTCTCGCCGCCGGTGACGATCGTCACGTCGGCGCGTCCGAGCACGTACACACGCCCGTCTTCGTCGCGGTACCCCTTGTCACCCGTTCGTAGCCCGCCGTTTACGAACCGATCGGCCGTCGTGCCCTCGTCGAGATATCCCGGAGTGACCATCGGTCCGGTGACGATGAGTTCGCCCGGCTCGCCCGGTTCACACGGGACGCCCAATCGGTCGACGACCGAGAGTTCGGCGAACATGAGTGGGTGTCCGACCGATTCCGGCGCCTCGCGTGCCACCTCGGGGCGGGCGGTGGCGATCTGGGAGGCGGTTTCGGTCATCCCGTAGGTCGGGGCGACCGGGACGTCGTGTCGCTGGGCGCGTTTCAGCAGTTCGGACGGACAGGGCGCACCGCCGAGGAGGACGAAGCGAAGGTCGGGGATCGCACCGGCGTCGAGCAACCGTTCTAACATCGTGGGGACGAGCGAAACGGCGGTCGAGTCGGCCGCTTCGAGCGCTTCGAGCGTCGCTTCGGGATCGAACTCGCGCTGCATCGAGAGCGCTGTTCCGTACAGTACCGAGCGGTAGACCGGGGCGAGCCCACCCATGTGGTACATCGGCAGCGGATCGTGCCAGCAGTCGTCGGAGCGGAGCCCGAGCCGGAAGGCCGAGGCGGTCGCGCTCGCGAGAACGTTCCCGAGCGTCAACACGACCGCTTTCGGCTGGCCCGTCGTCCCCGAGGTGAACATGACGACGAGCGGATCGTCGAGTTCCCACTCCGGAATGTCGAACGGTTCCGGAACCTTCTCACTCAGTGAGGCCGCCTTCCCCGTCGACGCGTCGAAGGACAACATCGTCCCGTCAGTCGCTTCTTCGATCGTCGCCTCGGTCTCTCGCTCGCAAATGACGACCGTTGGATCGACCCGATCGAGTTGGGTTTCGATCTCCGTGGCGGTCAATCGAGCGTTGATCGGCACTAAAACCGCTCCGAGACGTTGGACGGCGTGGACCGTCGTGACGAACTCCGAACGAGCCTCCGAACAGATCGCCACGGGATCGTCGACGCAGACGCCGGATACCGCGAGCCGACCGGCGAGCGTCTCGACGCGACCGTTCAACTCAGCGTAGCTCCGATCGGTTTCTATCGGACCCGCCGCCCGCAGAGCCGTCGTTTTCGGGGTCGAGTGAGCCCGGACGGCCAGCCAGTCTCGCATCGTTCCGTCAGCCCCTTCAGCGCGGTGGAATATTGCCTTTTCCCTGCGGAACGGCGATCGCGCCTTCTTCGACCGATTCGATCGATTCGGTGAGGTCTTCGGCGAGCAAGTCGCCCGTCGCGAGGCCGCAGGGCCTGATTCCACGAACGGAAGCGGCCAGGTGGACGGCCGCCGCGCGGGCGATCGAGCCGTCGATCGTCGTCGTGACGAGGCCGTCGAGCCCGGCCGTCCGTGCGGTCTCGATGACGTCCCGTGCGACGTCGATCCCCCCGAGCGCCATCGGCTTGCAGACGAGTACGTCCGCCGCCTCGGCGTCGATGACGGCTTCGACCCCGTGTTCGACGAGCGATTCGTCGAGGGCGATCTCGACGCCGCGATCGCGCAACCGGGAGTGCTCTCGCAGCCGATCGGCAGAAAGCGGCTGTTCGACGACCGCGATATCCAGATCTGCGAGCGTCGGAAGCAGCCGATCCGCCGTCGTCTCGTCCCAGGCACCGTTCGCGTCGACTCGTAGTTCGACGTCTGGACACGTCGATCGGACCGATTCGAGCCGCTCGACGTCGACCGCTGGCGCTTGGGCTCCGATCTTGACTTTGACGGCCGGGTAGCCCGCGCGGACGGCCGCACACGCGGCGTCGGCCGTCTCCACGGACGACCCATCGCCGACCGTCGCGTTGGCGGGAACCGACTCGACGCGCTCTCTCGCTCCCAGATACCGATAGAGCGGCAGACCAGCCTTCCGTGCACGAGCGTCGATCACCGCGAGCGAGACGCCGTGTCGTGCCGCCCGTGTCCCACGTAGCTGATCGCCTCGCAGCGCCGACACGGGATCGTCGACGCTCCTGAGTGCGCTCTCGCAGGCGTCGAGCGACTCGGTCCAGCCCGAAAGTGGCGTCGCCTCGCCGACGCCGGGCGTTCCATCGATCTCGATCCGTATGCGGAATCCACGGCGCGTTTCGATCGTCCCCCCCGCCGTCTCGAGCGGACGCGAAAGCGGGAGCGAAAACGGCTCGATACTCGGTGCGGTCATCGTTACAGGAACGCCGGGGCGGCGAGCCCGGCAGCGAAAAGCGTCGAGTGGGTGAACAGTAGCTGACCGGTCCGTTCGAGCGCGGGGTTGAGCGCCTCGCCGTCGGCCCGTTGCCAGACCGTCTCGCCGAGCGTGACCGCCAACGGCGCGGTGAGAAGCGGTGACAGAACGGCGACGTGGTAGCCGTCAAGCCAGAAGACGACCGGGATCGCGTATGCGAGGCCGACCATCGCGGACCACTCGATCCGACTCGCTCGATAGCCGAGAAGCACCGCGAGCGTCCGCTTGTCCGAGGCGGCGTCTGTCTCGCGGTCGCGGATGTTGTTGACGACGAGGATCGCCGTCGACAGCCCGGCTGCCGGAAGCCCGGCGACGATTGCGGCCGCCGGAACCGTCCCTTCCGGAACCCACAGCGGAACCCGTCCGGCGACGCCGCCGACCGCTTGGACGTAGTAGGTGCCAGCGACGGCGACCAGACCGAAGAAGACGAACACGAAAAGATCGCCGAGCCCGCGGTAACCGTAGGGAAGCGGGCCGCCGGTGTAGGTGATCCCGGCGACGACGCTCGCGAGGCCGACGGCGAGGATCGGCACGCCGCCGATATAGACCAGATACGTCCCGATCAGGATCGCCAGCCCGAACGTGGCGTACATCGCCCGTCTGATGGATTCGGGATCGATGAGCCCGCCCGCGGTGACCCGAGTGAACCCCTCGCGGTCCTCGGTATCCGCGCCCCGGACGGCGTCGTAGTAGTCGTTGGCGAAGTTCGTTCCGATCTGCAAGAGCAGTGCGCCAACGAGCGCGAAGACGGCCGGAATCAGCGCGAAGACGCCCGCGCCGATCGCGAGTCCGGTACCGACTAACACCGGTGCCGCACCCGCCGGAAGCGTCTGCGGGCGCGCCGCCATGAGCCACGCCTTCCGGGTCGAAACCGCCGCTGTCATTGTCCGATCCTCCGGGCGGGCACGGTATAAGTACGCGGTGTTTTGCCCCGCGATCGTTCGTCGTCCGGTCGGCTCCGTCCCGATGTGTCAAAGCCGGATTTGTGTCTTGCGGGGCGTTATATGTCAGGCGAACCGCGTTCCGATATGCACCGCCGATCGCTCTTCGGCGCGCTCGGGTCGAGTGTGTTCGCTGGCGTCGCCGGCTGTACCACGTTCGACTCCAAACGCGAGCTCGTCGAGGAGGAACGCACGATCGATCCCGCCGACAGCGCGCTCTCTGCCCGGGAGTTTCAGACGGCGGCCGCCGAGATGCACGAGGGTCACGCGGCGGGCGGCGTGTGGGGACGCGACCAGACCGCCATCGACCACGAACTCGACTTTGAGGGCGCGTGGTCGGCGACGCTTTCTCATCACGACGGGACAGAGTCCGATCACCTCCTCGCGATGTACGCGTTGCCGCCGGCCCCCGAGGGGACCCGATCGTCGCAGGTGTGGCTCTGGAGCGGCGTCGATCCGTCCGACGGGACGAGCGTCCACCGTCTCAGCACGGGGATCTCACTCCCCGAACCCGATTTCAGCCTCGGGATCTACTCGCCGGCCCAGGACTACGACGCCGAAGACGTGTCGAGCTATCGCGTCGAGGGCGGTCGCCTAGACGCGGCCACGCTGGCGGCGACGATGCCGCTCTCGAACGGTCGGATCGGGATCGACGAACGAACGCAGATCGGCGACGGCGGCGCGTACGCTCTCGAGTGGACGGGCGAGAGCGAGACGCTGCAGTCGCTCGCCGCCACCACCGAAGTCAGGTGGCTGGCGGACACAGACGGCGAGGTCGTGTGGACGGTCGCGGCCGAAACGTCGCGGTGAACGACGCGCGACGACACACCTTTTTGCCCGTTCGTCCCGCATTCCGTTCAATGGTTTCGGAACTGTTCGAGGAGTCCCGCTGGGAACCGATCACCGACGAGTTCGAAGACCTCACGTATCACCGATCGACGGAGACCGGCGCGGTCCGAATCGCCTTCGATCGCCCGGAGGTCCGCAACGCCTTCCGCCCGGAGACCGTGGACGAACTGTACACCGCCATCGATCACGCGAAGCGGCAGACCGACGTCGGCTGCGTGCTCCTGACGGGCAACGGCCCCTCGCCGAAGGACGGCGGGTGGGCGTTCTGCTCGGGCGGTGACCAACGCATCCGAGGCGAGGCGGGCTACGAGTACGAGGACCGCGAAGACGGAACCGGCCCGGATCCGGAACGGCAGTCCGCACCTCGCCTCCACATTCTCGAAGTGCAGCGACTCATCCGCCACATTCCCAAACCGGTCATCGCCGTCGTTCCGGGGTGGGCCGTCGGCGGCGGCCACTCGCTGCACGTCGTCTGTGACATGACGCTCGCCTCGGAGGAACACGCGAAGTTCCTCCAGACCGATCCCGACGTGGCCTCATTCGACGCCGGCTTCGGTTCGGCATACCTCGCTCGGCAGGTCGGACACAAGAAAGCACGGGAGGTGTTCTTCCTCGGGAGGACCTACTCCGCCGAGGAGGCCGTCGAGATGGGAATGGCGAACGAAGCCGTCCCCCACGCTGAGCTCGAAGCGACCGCCCACGAGTGGGCCGAGACGATCTGCTCGAAGTCGCCGATGGCGATCCGCATGCTCAAGTACGCGTTCAACATGGACTCGGACGGTCTCGTCGGTCAACAGGTGTTCGCCGGCGAGGCCACGCGACTCGGGTACATGACCGACGAGGCCAAGGAGGGGCGCGACGCGTTCAACGAGGACCGCGATCCGGAGTTCGGAAGGTTCGAGTGGCACTACTGACCCTTCCGTCGAGACGACCGTCTCGAGTTCTCGGTGGTGGCCCGAAGACCCATCGGTCCGAGGTAGGAACCCTCTGCCGTGCGTTTCCGTCGCGTCTTCGAGGCGATCTATCGGTGGAAACGGCCGTTCGAACCCGCGGACGCGATGGTCAACAGCCCGGATGAATCGGCGGGGCGGGCCGGTGTTACGGGCCGCTCTCGGCGTCGTCTTCGTCTGGCTCGGGGCGCTCAAAGTAGTGCGACACTCGCCGGCCGACGAGCTCGTCGCGGCGATCGTCTACGTCGTGCCGCCCGAGGTGTCCGTTCCGATGCTCGACGTCTGGGAGGTGCTCATCGGAATCTGTCTCTTGCATCGTCCGTTGCTCGGGCCCGGCCTGCTGTTGTTGTTCTTTCGGCTCTCGGGAACGTTCCTTCCGCTCGTGTCCCTCCGGGAGGTGGTCTACACCTACACGACGTTCCCGTACGCCCTCACGACTGAAGCACAGTAGAAGATAAAAGACCTCGCCACCATCGGTGCCCCGCTCGTGATCGGTGGCACCGTCCGTTCCGACGACCGTCCGGTCGGCCAGCCGGAATTGGCGTCCGTCTCCTCCCGATGGGGGCGGTTCAGTCGCCGCTCACGGGCACTCTAGACCCCGCATCGACCGGACGTTCGCCGAGATCGATCGTCCCGTCGCTCTCGACGGTCACCTCGTATCCCGCGTAGACGAACGAGACCGCGCCGTCGGACATCCGTTTCACGACTGCGTCCAGCGCCTCGGGGTCGATGGCATCGTACAGCGGTGGGAGTTCCACCGGATCGCTGTCGTCCGCCGTCGATACCCCCCGAATCACCCGCTCGGATACTGTCGACATCGTTTCTACCATGTCCAGTACGATACAGGGATATTACATAAACGTACGTCAGACAATGGCATGATTTCTGACAGACCTGCGGAAGTTTGCGGTAGGGGGTCGATTTCGATCCCTGTGGAGTTCGATCGCTGTTCGATATCGAGCGGTCACTGGGGTCATATGGCCTTCTCGGCTGTGGTTCGAGGGGTTGCTTCGTTTCACCACCTCGCTCCAATTTCACGATCGCCCGATCCGTTCTCTCTCACGTGACTATACTGACTCGTGATACTCGGCGGGCCATCGGAATGTCACTCATCCCGAAAACGATCCGCAACCGCCCGAGCGAGGCGCCGTCGTTCCTCGTGGCTTCGTTCGCTGTCTGTTTGCACTTCGATCACCTGCGTTCCGTCGCTCTCAAGCGATTCGGCGTATCGGTCGCGGAACTCGCGACGACCGTCGGCGCGAGCGAATCCGAGATCGTACAGCGCCGCCGAGTGCTCGAAATCGAGGCCGTGTGGGGTCCGGAACCACTCTTCGAACGTCTCGTGTTCCTCGATCGGAAGGAGGTGGAAGATACCGCCGCCGTCGTTGTTGAGACACACGATCGTCGCGTCGACGCCGGACCTTGAGACGGCGAGCAACCCGTTCATGTCGTGGTAGTACGCGAGGTCGCCCGTCACGAGTACGAGCGGATCGTCCGTCCCGTACCCCGCACCGAGCGCGCTCGAGGTGATCCCGTCGATCCCCGAGGCACCGCGGTTCCCGAGCGCGGTCACGTCGGCCTCCCGGGGTCGACCGAACCGGTCGATGTCTCGAACCGGCATCGAGTTCGAAACGAAAAGCGTCGACGGGTCGGGTGCGAGATCGACGACGTCGGCGAGGATCGCTCCCTCGGGCGGTTCCTCCCCTCCGACGATCGACCAGTACTCGGACTCCGCGTTCGCAAGCGCGTCGGCGAACGGATCCCGTTTTCGGTCGACGGCGGCGGCCAGATCTGTAGCGGTCTGTGTTTCGTCCGAGATGACGAGATCTGTCGCGGTGAACGTCGCCTCTCGCCACCCGCCGGCCGGATCGACGACGAACTGCCTCGCCCCGGAATCGCGGAGATAGTGTCTGAGCGCTTTCGACGTCGGTGAGGCGCCGAAGCGGATGACGACGTCCGGCGTCGCGTCGAGTGTCGAAACGTAGCCGTCGTACCCGCCGCAGACGACCACCTCCTCGTGGTGAGTGCCGAAGCGGTGGCTTGAGAGCGGGTCGGCGACGACCGCGAACCCGGTCTCGAGCGCGAGCGAATCCAGCGCCTCTCGACTCGGACTGCCACCCTCTGTTGGACCGCAGACGATGAGTCCCGCCTCAGCGTGCTCGATCGCGTCGGCGATTCGTCGGCGCTCCTCATCCGAAAGCCGCGCCCGTCCACGGATCGTCTCGACGAACGGCCCGTCTCGTCCGGACGTCGCCGCTCGATCCCTCCCTTCGAACCCGTTTGGAAGCGTGCCATCCGGTACCCCTTCGGGTACCGATTCGTCGGTCGCATTCGGTTCCAGGGGTTTTCGGAGCGGTACGTTGAGGTGGATCGGACCGGGCATCGTGCCGATCGACGTTCCGACCCCACGGGCGAGCGTCGTCCGCAGCGAGCGGAGTTTCCTCTCCGTCGCCTCCGGCTCCGGGAGCGTTCTGTAGTCTCGAACCGAATCACCGTAGAACCTATGTTGGTCGATCGTCTGGTTGGCTCCGCTATCGGAAAGCTCCGGCGGGCGATCGGCGGTCAAAAGCACCATCGGGACCCGCGCTGCGTCCGCTTCGACGACCGCGGGGTGGAAGTTCGCGAGTGCCGTCCCGGAAGTGCAGACCAGCGGTGCCGGGGTCCCGGTTCGCTTCGCGTAGCCGAGCGCGAAGAACGCGGCCGACCGCTCGTCGAGGTGGGACACCGGTTCGATATCCGGATGCTCCGCGAGGGCGACCGTCATCGGTGTCGAGCGCGACCCCGGGGCTAACACCGCGGTTTCGATGCCTGCCTTGGCGAGTTCGTCTGCGATGATTCGGCCCCACAGAGCGTTGAGTTCGCCGACCATTCGATCACTCCAGTTCGTCCAAAATCGGACGGTATTTGAGCTGTACCTCGTCCCATTCGCGATCGGGATCGGAGTCGGCGACGATACCGACGCCGGCAAACAGCGTCACGGTGTCGTCGCGAGCGACCGCCGAGCGGATCGCGACCGCGAACGAGCCGTAGCCGGCGGCGTCGAACCACCCGACAGGAGCCGCATACCAGCCGCGCTCGAACGGCTCCGTGTCGCGGATCGTCCGAAGCGCCTCCTTCGGTGGGAGCCCCCCGACGGCCGGCGTCGGATGAAGGGCTTCGACGAGGTCGAGAACGTGCTCGTCGTCGGCGAGTTCGGCGGTGATCGGTGTCTCGATGTGTTGGACGGTCGCCAGTCGTCGGATCGATCGCTCGCCGGCACGTATCGAGGCCGCATACGGTTCGAGTTGCGTCCGAACCGCACCGGCGACGAGTTCGTGTTCGTGGACGTTCTTGTCGTCGGCCAGCAATTCGGCCGCGAGCCACTCGTCTTCTTCGGGCGTCTCGCCCCGTCCCGTCGTGCCCGCCAGTGCGCCCGTCTCGACGGTTCTGCCGTAGCGACCGACCAACCGCTCCGGCGTTGCCCCGAAGAATCCGCCACTACCGTCGTCCGGTTCGATCAGAAACCGATAGCAGCCGGGATACCGCTCACCGAGTCTACAGAGAGCCCCCGAAAGCGATAGGGATCGCCTCAACGACACCTGAAGCGCCTGTGCAAGGACGACCTTCTGAAGCTCACCGGCCTCGATTCGGTCCGTTGCGGCGGTGACGCTGTCCCGCCAGTCGGTTTCCGACGTGGTCCGAATTCGATCGGCGATTCCGGGCGGTCCCTCGGATGCTACCCGATCGGGGAGGGTGCGCAGTCGGTCCATCACCTCGTCAAGTCGACGCTCGACGCGTTCGGGATCCGTATCGACGCCGTTGACGGTGAGCCACGTCCCGTCGTCCGTGTACGTCACTTGCGTTCGGGGCAGCACGAACTTCGCCCCCGGATACCCCTCCCACGCACCCACGCTCGCGTGCTCGTCGTGAAACGAGAATCCGCCGAATAAGCGAGGTCGGGCCGCGAGCGCGCCAGCGTGGACGTCCCCGACGGAAAACAGTTCGTCCGCGGCTTCCCGAACCGTCCTGAATCGGTCCCGTCCGCCAGCCCGTATCGTCGTCGCCGCGCCGCCACCGACGACGGTCGCCTCCCCGGGGGCAGCCCAGAACGTTCGCGGCGCCTCGGCAGCCGCCAAGACAGCGTCTTGATCCGGTTCGGCCGTCAGACGGGTCGTTCGGCTCGTCAGCCCCGTGCCGAGTGGAGCCGCCTCTTCGCTACCCAACGGTTCCATTGCCTCCAGTTGCATCTCCACCGTCTTAGGTTACGTGTTCGCCGGTGGCGACGATCGCGTTACAGTTTCGATTCGGCGTCCTCGGCGAGCTCCTCCATCCGCTTACCGATACGGCCGGCGTCGGAGAACTCGTCGTCGGCCATCACCTCTGCTAGGGCGTTGCCGAGGACGAACACTGCGTGTTTGTGTTCGCTTTTCGATTTGTGGATATCGTCCGGGGTCACGTCGAGTTCGTCGTAGACATCGAACACCGATCCGTCGATTTCCTCCATCCCACGGAAGTGTTCCATGATCGACACCATCTTTTCGTGTAGCTCCAGAAGCTCGTCTTTGTGCATGTTCATGGGTATTACAACTGACCGTTTAACACTTGTGCGAGACGGAGGCGCACGCATCGCTCAACGTAGGCCATCGATAATCGGGTCCGCTCGGAGCAGCGTAGGGGCAGAGTTCGATGTCAGAAGACGTACTCGTCGTCGTGGCCCATCATCCCGTCCTCCTCGAATCCCGGTTCGTCGTCGTCGATCGGGCCGCTCGTTTTGTAGGCCCGGAGCCCCGTCGATAGCAGTTCCTCTATCGCTTCCTCGCGGTTTACGAACTCGCCGTCTTCGACGAGTTGTGCGATCTGCATCTCGAGGTGCTCCGGAACGGTGAGTTTGACCTTCGGCATCGGAACATTCGGATTTCGAGGATGGGGTATTTAATACTGTCGAGGGATTTTTCCACCCAATAAATTCGTTGGGTTACACGGGAAGGATATTTTTTGATTTTGCCACCTGTTTTGCCCGATCGGCGCAACGATCCGATGGAGCGACAGGCCTACGTGTCCACCACCGTACGCTGAGATATGAGAGATGTCACGGACCTGTACGCGGAGTTCGGTGACGAGCGTCTGCCGCCGGGACAGCGAGAAACACCGCGCTTTCCGGTTCTCTCGAAGGGCGAGACGCCGTCGGTTCCCGCCGACTCGACGCTCGACGTGTGGGGTGCCGTCGAGAACGAACTCTCGATCTCACTCGACGAATTCAAACGCCTCGAGAGCGAGCGCCAGCGCCAGGACTTTCACTGCGTGACCGGTTGGTCGCGATTAGACTGTGTCTTCTGCGGCGTCACGTTTCCGACGCTCGCCGACCACGTGTCCGTCCGCGACGACGCCGTCCACGTGATGTTTCACGCACACGACGGGTACACGACGGATCTGCCCCTGTCCGATTGCCTCCGCGAGGAGGTCATGCTGGCGTGGGAACTCGACGGCGAACCCCTTCCGGGGGATCACGGCGGTCCGCTTCGTGTCGTCACACCGCACAAGTACGCGTACAAAGGTGCCAAGTGGCTGTCAGGGGTCGAGTTCCTGACCGACACAGAGCGCGGTTACTGGGAGAAACGCGGCTACTCGACGACGGCGAACCCGTGGAAGGAGGAGCGATACATCTAGTCGTAGGACCGGTCGTTCAGAACGCCGATTCGGGCGGAAGGATTATCTTTTCAGAAATCGGGATTCGAACATGGCCGGCCCTACGCGCGTGTTACTCGTCGACGACGATCCCTCCCTCGCCGACCTGATGGCGGACCAACTCGGCGAGCTCCGCGAGGAGTTCGCCATCCAGGTCGAGACCGACCCCAACGATGCGCTCAATGCCGTCGATACCGGTCGGATCGATTGCATAGTCAGCGACCACCACATGCCACAGATGACCGGGCTGGAACTGCTACGATACGTCCGGGAGATGGATCCCGACGTCCCGTTCATTCTATTTACCGCACGCGGGAGCGAAGAGATCGCGAGCGACGCCGTCTCCGAGGGCGTGACCGATTACTTCAGGAAGCGCCGCGGGTCGGATCAGTGGCACGTCCTCGCGAACCGAATCGAGAACCTGGCCGCGAGATATCGCGCCGAAGAAGCAGTCCAGCGGCGCGAATCCGCGCTCCGACAGCTGACTCGAACGGTGATAGACAGCGTTTCGACGCCGATCGAGTCGCTCTGTGGGCTCGGCCGTGAGACGCTCGAAGCCGAGTACGGCGCGTTGGTGGCGGAGGACGACGGTCTCGAGGGTTCGGCCGAGATACTCGTCGAGACCGTCGAGGGCGATCTCCCCTTCGAGACCCGACGTGGCGTACCGCTCTCGGACGACCTCGGTGATCTGACGGTCGAGGGGAACGGCGTCGTCGCCGTCACTGGAAGTGCTGACGCCCGCGACGACGACGGGTTCTCATCGTACATCGGAACACCGGTGTACGTCGGAGACCGTCGATACGGAACGCTCTGTTTCTGTGATCGAGGCGATCGCACCGAGTTTACCGGCTGGGAACGCGCGTTCGTCGAACTGCTCGGCGACTGGTTGGGCCACGAACTGACGAGCGAGTGGGCCCGCGGTCAGAACGAAACGGTCGCTTTGGCGCGCAACCGTCTCCACTCGGCGATCGATTCGCTGGACAACGGTGACGGCGACACCGTTCGTGAGGAGCTCGTTGCCATAACGGAACTGCTCGATCGCGAACCGGTATCTATCGCGCCGGTTTCGATCGAACTCTCCTGATTCGAATGGACACACCACACGTCCTCGGATCGTGGAAGTCCGTTACTTCCCGCCCCTACAGATTAGCAAGGTGAGCGCCTCGGAGTCGTCGGAAGACTCCGCCTTCCCGAATGAAGAGAGATCTCCGGTCGCTGGAATAACCCGCCCCCGAGGCCGTTCACTCGTGTTCTTGCGCTTTCGCCACGCACTCCTCGAGTGGGGCCATGAGCTCGTCCGCGACGGTGTAGGGGTCGGTTTCTCGCTCCAGTATCCGGTCGACGTACGCGTCGATCCCCCCTCGGGCCCCGAGTTCCTCTTCGAGAAGCGACGCCGTGTCCTCTCGGAGGAGCGTCTTGATCTCAGCCTCGTAGCGCTGTCTGGTCTGGGCTTCCAACTCGCCGCTTTCGACGAGCCACGCGACGTGCTCGTCGATCGTGTCGAGGAACCCCTCGACGCCCTCGCCGGTCTTCGCGATCGTTTCGACGATCGACGGCTCCCACCCGTCGTCGTCTTCCTCCTCGTCGATCGTCCCCTCGCTCAAGACGTCCGCGCCGTGGTGGCCCGCCATCGGCGACGCGTCGCGCATTCCGACCATCTCGCGCAGTTCCATCACGGTTCGGTCCGCGCCGTCCATGTCGGCTTTGTTGACGACGAAGATATCGGCGATCTCGAGGATTCCCGCCTTGAGCATCTGTATGTCGTCGCCCGACCCCGGCGGCACCAACACGGCGACGGTGTCGGCCGTCTTGACGATCTCGATCTCGTTTTGTCCCGCGCCGACGGTCTCGACGATGATCTTGTCCTTGCCGAACGCGTCGAGTGCCTTCACCGCGTCGGTGGTAGCGGTCGAGAGTCCGCCGAGGGAGCCGCGGGCCGACATCGATCGGAAGAACACGTCCATGTCGCCGACGTTCGACGCCATACGGATCCGATCGCCCAGGACGGCCCCGCCGGTAAATGGCGAGGATGGGTCGATCGCGATGACGCCCACGGTGTCGCCGTGCTCGCGGTAGGTGGCTGCCATCTTGTCGACCAGCGTCGATTTGCCGGCCCCGGGTGAGCCGGTGATCCCGATGACCTCGGCGTTGCCCGTGTGCTCGTGGAGCTGTGAGACCAGATCGCGGTAGCCCGGGGACCTGTTCTCGATCTTCGTGATCACGCGAGCGAGCGCGCGATGCTTGCCCGCCAACAGCTCGTCGATGAGCGTGTCGTCCTCGGACATCTATCGCTTGGGCGCGTTCTCGCGGACGAACTCGATCGTCTCCTCCATCGACGCGCCTGGACCGAAGATCTCCGCCACGCCGGCCTCGTAGAGCTCCTCGCGATCGTCCTCGGGAATGATCCCGCCGACGAGTACCAGCGTGTCGTCGAGGGCGTCGTACTCGCCAAGCCCCTCGAGAACCCGCGGGACGAGCGTGTCGTGCGCCCCCGAGAGAATCGAGATGCCGAGGACGTCGACGTCCTCTTGGACGGCCGCCTGTACGATGTCGTCCGGCGATTTGTGCAGTCCCGAGTAGATGACCTCGAACCCGGCATCGCGGAACGCCCGCGCGATGACGTGGGCCCCGCGGTCGTGACCATCGAGGCCGACTTTCGCCACCAAACATCGAATGGTTCGCTGCTCGTGCTCCGTGCTCATAGTCCACAGTACCGGGGGCGGGTGTTTGAGTTTAACGGAGCCTGGTCGCTAACTCGGTCGATTTGGGCTACTACAACTGTGGTTGTGTTCGAGTGCGAGGAATACACACGGGGGCCACCGCTTCGATGGGTTTATGAATCATCTCGGGATACTTCCGATTGCAACTGCGGGCTCGTAGATCAGCGGTAGATCACTCCCTTGGCATGGGAGAGGCCCCGGGTTCAAATCCCGGCGAGTCCATGACGCGACCTCTCCGTTTCCAATTGGACAGACGGCGGCGGTTCCCTTTTAAAGAAACCACCCATACAGAGCCTCAGATGACCCCTTCTGAACCCAATGGGATAGGAGAGGTGACGGTGGGACCCCCTCTACCGTTGGTCGATTACAGTAATTGTGTTATGCTGACTGATACAAAAGACTTCGGACCGCGTATGGAAATCCGGCGTCGGCGAGAAGGGGTTAGACCTGACCGACCGTGTGACTATACAACCGGGGTTTTGTCATCAAAAGTTGGGGATCGCCAATAACAGCGTTAGTTGCCTCGGAAAATGGTGCCGGATTTTTGTGAGTCAGAGCCGGGCACAGATCCTGTCTCATAACACAGAGTAGTTCGATCGTGATCCGAAACATAGCGACTTCTTGCTTCATTCGACTATCTGAGGGTAGTCACTTTAGACAAGTTCGTTGATTTAGGTTTTCTTACCCCAGTTTGCTGGGTACATTTGATTAGGTAGACTACGTCGGGGCGAGCCGTCTTGCGGTTTGGAAAAAGGAGTCCGTTTGTGGCGTGAATGATTCCGGTTTATAATATTCGGCCGCTCAATGGAGTACATAGGTACGGATATGGGAAACATCAGACAACCAATTGAGGAAGTTTACAGGGATCTTACTGTCTCCCTGAACGTTGTTTTCCTTTTGACCGTGGTCTTTGCTCTCCGGTTTATACCACTCCCAGTAAGCATAGAAACGATAGCATGGTTGTTTGTCGCTCAAGCTGATCCGTCGCCAGCATGGGTTCTGGCCCCGCTACTTCACCAAGGGATTGTCCATTTAACCGCGAATATTGGACAACTCCTCTACTTCGGAATTATCCCCGAGAGGAAACTTCAAACGAGGGAGTATATTGTGTTTCTTGCGATTACAGGTATACTTTCAATTATGATTGAAGTTGTTCGATACAATATCCGAGAGATAGAGGGTGGTATGGCTGGAGCAAGCGGTGCGACAATGGCGGTTATGGGTTTTGCTGTCGCCTCTATCGGTCTTTATTACCTTGGTTATACCGAGAATCCCGGAATTTCAGATAGGGGGAATCTGAGAATATCTCTATTCTTATTTGGGCTGTATTGGATTATTGTACAACTCTTTTCAGACTTCTATCCGGGATGGACGCTTTCGCCGAGCGCCTCTGGGGTGGCACACTTATTAGGGATTATCCTGGGTGCTGGATACGCCGTTTTGAAAGCCCGTTAATTGGATTATCCTTGCTATGTGTGATCACACCATGTTGTCGTTGTGTGGTGGCGACCAGATCATCCAGAGTAGGCCGGTTTTGGCATGAAAAATCCGACGATCAGCTCTCAGGTGTTACCGGCCTCGAAAATTTCCGATAAGATCCCGTGGGCGTAAGGGCCTTCTTGATAGCAAAACCGACGGGAGACGGACCGATAGAGCTATATCGTTTGGTGAGAGTCGAATGGGGGACAACGGAACGAGTGTTGTCTGGCTGTTCAGGTCTGTCCTTTTCATTGATCTGATACAGGTTGTCTATATGGGCAAGAAGTGCGCCAGTCGGGACACTTTGACTCATCCCTTGATCAATAATGTTCGACGAGTTACAACCAGAGCCGATTGTAGGACCAAATACCGAAAATAGAACGAAATTCCATGGAGATGACAAAGAAGCAAACTATGACGGAGTGTATCGGCTCGACGGATCGCGGAAATTCAAGAACCACTACGACCGGTTATCCCGACACAATCGCGGGCTGGTCGGAAAGTGGTATAGTCAAGAAAAGCTTCG
>NZ_JAWODL010000010.1:0-57911 GCF_046483325.1 Natronomonas sp.
ACGGCGGTGACCCCCCGGTAGGTGAGACCGAAGAGATAGGGGGCGAAGATCACCGAGTCGAAACGGGAGCTGTTCTCCCGGAGGTGACGGATCAGCCCGTCGCTGGTGACCCCGTTGTCGAGCCAGGATTCTTCCTCGGCCAGGGTGAGCTCGATCCCGTGAGCTATCTTCTCCGAGATCTTCTGGTGGGCGATCAGATCGCGCGGATTGACCGGGAATCTAATCACGGGCACTCCGTTCACCCGGCCCGGTCCCGGGGGAAAGTGGTTCTCCCAGGTGAAATGATTCCGGGCGCAGGTGGTCCCGCGAAGAGGGCGTGAGACCGCTGATCAAACATCGTGAGTTCCGGCCCATCGATCACGCGCACAACGCGCGGATCGATGGGCCTCGATACCGCCAGCGAGCGATGTGTGAGACCGTCTTCTCCACAATCAAGCGCACGCTCGGCGACGCCGTGCGTGCGCGAACTTGGTACGGTGAATTTCGTGAACTCGTCCTGATGTGTGCCGTTCACAACATCAAGCAGTCTCTAACCCCGTGAATCAAACTACGTCTGGCGATTCACCACGGCCACGCCGACCGAATCGAACGGGTTGTATCGGCCTCAGGCGGCGAGCATCGCCCGTGCGACGCGAGCAAAGGCCTCGGTATCGACGTCTTCGAGACGCTCGTCGCCGAGCTTCAATCGGAGTCGTGGGCGGCCGACGTCGATCGGGACTTTCTCGGTCTCGATAACTCCCTGCTCTTCCATTCTGGTCTTTGTCCGCGAGAACGTGGCTTTCGAGGCGATGCCGACGTCCTCGCCCCACTTCGAGATATCGTACAACAGGTCCTCGTTCTTCGCGGCGACGAGCAACGAGACGGTCACCTCGTCGAGATCGCTCCTCCCGCCATCGTCCGCGTCGAGCGCCGAGAGAACCGCGTCGAAATCCTCGGCGGTCCGCGCGCCGAGCTCGGCTTCGAGAGTCTCTCGAACCTTCGAAAGCGGCGGCGTCCTGAGGACGTACGGCTCAGCGTTCCGCCACGCCTCGGAGAACCGAGCGTTCGCGCTCTCGATGAACGCCTCGTCGTTCGTCGTCAATCCGGCGACGTGGCCATCGGCGTTGACGACGGCCATCACCGAGTCGTCGGTCACCACGAGCGCGTTGGCTCCCTCGTCGTAGTTTCGGATCTCGAGAACGCCCGCGTCGACGCGGTCGGCGGCCCGACTCGCCAGTAGGAAATCATCCATCACCGTCTTGAGTGCCGTCGGTTCGGCGAGGAGGCGGACGGATGGGGACGCTTCGTCTACGACCTGAACGAGCCGCTTGATCGTTTCCGCGTCCGGAGCGACGACGAACAGCCCGTCGTCCGCCGCGGCGAGTGCCTCCCCGAGCACGTCTGCCACGGTTCGCTCCATGACATTTGATTTCATCAGCGTAGGTACAAATATATCATCGGACGTATTTAACTTTTACAGCCTGAATCGCCGTTTTGAACGTGTTTCGGGAAACGCGATCGAAGAGAGTGTCTATCTTCATACAGCGAGCGAACCCCGCCCGTTCCGTGAGTGACATTCGACATACTCGACGATCACTGCGATCGGAGTCCGGTCATCGCGAACGGGTAGCTTCTTGTCCCGGCGTTCCCCAGTTTCACGCACATGAGCTACGAGCAGGTCCGTCGGACCGATCCCGCGGTCGCCGATGCCCTCGAAGGCGAACTCGACCGCCAGGAGAACACACTGGCGATGATCGCCTCCGAAAACCACGTCTCTGAGGCAGTTCTCGAGGCGCAAGGCTCCGAACTGACGAACAAGTACGCCGAGGGCTACCCCGGCGAGCGGTACTACGCCGGCTGTGGTCCCGCCGACGCCGTCGAATCGCTCGCTCTCGAGCGCGCGAAGGAACTGTGGGGTGCCGAACACGTCAACGTCCAACCCCACTCGGGAACGCAGGCGAACATGGGCGTCTACCTCGCCATGCTCGAACCGGGCGATAAGATCCTCTCGCTCGAACTCGAACACGGCGGCCACCTCAGCCACGGCCATCCGGCGAACTTCACGGGCAAAACCTACGAGGTCGAACAGTACGAGGTCGACGCCGATACCGGCTACATCGACTACGAGGGGATGAAAGAACAGGCCGAAGCGTCCGAGCCGGACATCATCGTCTCCGGGTACTCCGCGTATCCGCGCGAGGTCGACTTCGAGCGGATTCAAGAAGCCGCCGACGCCGTCGACGCCTACCACCTCGCCGATATAGCGCACATCACGGGTCTCGTCGCAGCGGGCGTCCACCGATCGCCGGTCGGTATCGCCGACTTCGTCACCGGCTCGACGCACAAGACGATCCGAGCCGGTCGCGGCGGCATCATCATGTGCGACGAGGAGTACGCCGACGCGATCGACGCCGCGGTGTTCCCCGGCGTGCAGGGCGGGCCGCTGATGCACAACATAGCGGGTAAGGCGGTCGGTTTCAAGGAGGCGCTATCGCCGGACTTCGAGGCGTACGCCCAACAGGTGGTCGACAACGCCGAGACGCTCGGCTCGCGGCTGCAAGAACACGGTTTATCGCTGGTTTCGGGCGGCACCGACACCCATCTCGTGTTGATTGATCTCCGAGATTCGCACCCCGACACGACCGGCACCGTCGCCGAGGAAGCCCTCGAGGAGGTCGGTATCGTCCTGAATAAGAACACCGTTCCCGGCGAAACCAGATCGCCGTTCAACCCCTCGGGTATCCGCGCCGGGACGCCCGCTCTCACCACTCGCGGCTTCGACGAAGGGGCCTGTGAGCAGGTCGCGGACATCATCTACCGCGTCGTCGACCATCCCGACGACGGTGAGCTAAAGGCCGAGGCCGCGGCCGAGGTCGAGGAGCTGTGCGCCGAGTATCCGCTGTACGACCGCGACGGATCGCTCGTCGAATTCCAATAGTCGTCCATCGAGGCGCGTCCCTTCGGGTGCACTCGACGCACACGGACTTTGACTTTTTATAATCCCGGATCGTCGTCGTTCGCATGGACGAGACGTTCGTCGTCATCGGCGGCGACGCAGCCGGTATGTCGGCGGCAAGCAAGGCGAAACGTGATGAACCCGATCTCGACGTTGTCGTCTTCGAGAAAGGTCGGTGGGTCTCTTATGGCGCGTGCGGGCTGCCGTACTACATCAAAGGTGAGATCCAAACGCTCGACGAACTCGTGTCGGTCCCCCCCGAGGAGTTCCGCGAGGAGCGCGATATCGACCTCAGAACGGGCCACGAGGTCATCGGGATCGATCCCGACGCCCGAACGGTCACCGCCCGGAGCGATGACGGCGAGACGATCCAACCGTACGACCATCTGCTCATCGCGACCGGAGCGGCGGCGGTCGACCCGTCGATCGACGGGATCGACCTCGACGGCGTCTACACGCTCGGGTCGATGACCGACGGGAAGGAACTCCGCGAGTTCGTCGCCCGATCGCGTGAGTCATCACCGAGCGACCAGCCCGATCGCGGTCCCGCGTGCCAGTATCTCGAAAACTGCAGCGGGCCGGTCGGCGTCGTCGGCGGGGGATACATCGGCATCGAGATGGCAGAAGCGTTGGTCGCCAACGACTTCGAAGTCCACCTCTTCCAGCGCGACGATCGCGTGCTCAATGGGTTCAGTCGGGCGACGAGCGAAGCGGTCGCAGAGCATCTCGAGGAGCAGTCCGTCTCCGTCTACCTGAACGCCGAAGTCGAGTCGATCGGGGGATCGGACGCCGTCGAGGCCGTCTTGACGGCCGACGAACGGGTCCCCGTCGAGATGGTTCTCCTCGGAACGGGCGTTCGTCCGCGAACCGATCTCGCCGAGAATGCGGGGATCGAACTCGGGCCGACGGGCGCGATCGCGACCGACGAGTACCGAGAGACGAACGTCCCGAACGTATACGCGGCTGGCGACTGTGCGGAGGCCGAACACGTCGTGACGGGCGAACCGGCCTACGTTCCACTCGCGCTGACCGCGAACAGACACGGCCGTGCGATCGGACAGACGGTGGCGGGGACGCCGTCCGAAGCCGGCGGAATCGCGGGCACGGCCGCGGTCAAAGCGTTCGAGGTCGAGGCGGCGCGAACCGGAGTTGTGGACCACGACGAGGCCCGCGACGCGGGGTTCGACCCCGTCTCGAAAACGATCGACGCGAAATCGCGAGCGGGATACTATCCGGAGGGCGGAACGGTTCGCGTGACGCTGACGGCCGACCGCGAGTCGGGGCGGGTGCTCGGTGGCAGCCTCGTGAGCGAGTACGGGGAGGGGGCCGTCCACCGGAGTCACGCTCTGGTCGGAGCGGTCACCGAAGCGATCACCGTTGACGAGTTATCGAACTACGATCTCGCGTATGCCCCGCCGTTCAACACCACGTGGGACCCGATCCTGACGGCCGCGAAGGTGCTGGGTGGAAAACTGTGAGTGGGGGACGACGAGGGGTGCTTTTGGCTGCCGGGGGGGTTGTCGGTGTCGCGATTGCCGGGTGTACGGATGTGAGTGTGGAGGTGACTCCCGCAGCAGACGGCACAAGCGAGCAGGGCAGTGGTGATGCGACTCAGTCCGGTTCCGTCTACGATGATCTCGACCTCCGAGAGGCGAACGTCACGGCCCTCGACGTCGAATCGGTCAACGGGGCTTACCAGTTCTCCGTGACGCTCCTCCACGACGACGACGGGGAAGACGGCTACGCGAACTGGTGGCAAGTGGAGGATATGGGCGGTGAACGACTCGGTCGACGCGACCTCACCCACCCGCACGGAACCCGGGAATTCACCCGCTCAGCGACGGTTTCGATCCCCGACGACGTCGACTGTGTCGTAGTTCGTGGACACGACCAAACGCACGGATACGGCGGACAGGCGATGCTTTTCGCGCTCGATTCGGGAACTACGCGTACGGTCCAGCAGGGATCCGAGCCGCGTGACGTCTCGCCGGCGGACTGCCCCTCCTAAGCACGAACGTGTGTATATTTCGGGTAGACACGTCGGCTAACCGCACGAACCCGAATCATTGATACGTTCGGCGTGCCCCCCTTGGGTAATGACAGAGGTCATCGACGGCGAGGCCGTCGCCGCCGACATCCGCGAGTCGCTAACCGAGTGCATCTCGACGCTCAAAGACGAGGGCGTCGAACCTGGGCTCGCGACCGTGTTGATGAGCGACGACCCCGCCAGCGAGACGTACGTCTCGATGAAACAGCGCGACTGCGAGGAGGTCGGCATCGACGGGATCCACATCGAAATCGACCCCGAAGCGCCTGCCGAGGAGCTCTACGATACCATTGACGAGCTCAACGCCGACTCCTCGATCAACGGGATCTTGGTCCAGATGCCCGTCCCGGACCAAGTCGACGAACGGCGCGTTCTCAGACGGATCGACCCGGTGAAGGACGTCGACGGCTTCCACCCCGAAAACGTCGGTCGTCTGGTCGCCGGAAACGACCGCTATCGTCCGTGCACGCCCCACGGTATACAGAAACTGCTCGAAGCGTGTGGGACCGAAACCGAAGGCGCCGACGCGGTCATCGTCGGGCGTTCGAACATCGTAGGCAAGCCGCTCGCGAACCTCCTATTTCAAAAAGCCGACGACGGTAACGCGACGGTGACTGTCTGTCACTCGCGCACGGAGAATCTCGGCGAGAAGACCCGAAGTGCGGATATCCTCGTCGCGGCCGTCGGCATCCCCGAGATCATTGACGCGGAGATGGTCAGCGACGGCACGACGGTCATCGACGTCGGCGTCAATCGGGTGGACGCCGAAACTGAAAAGGGGTACGAACTGGTCGGTGACGTCGACTACGATGCCGTCGAGGGGATCGCTGGGGCGATTACCCCCGTCCCCGGCGGCGTCGGACCGATGACGCGTGCGATGTTGCTGTACAACACGGTGAAAGCGGCCGGTCTACAGCACGACGTCGACGTCGATCTCCCCTGATTGATGCCGTCGGTCGACGACTTGACGACACGATACGGCGATTGCTACAAAAAAGCCGAACGCGTGGAGATCGATCCGGACCGATTCGAAAAGGCGATCGCCCGCGGTGACGACGGTGGATGGGGCGTTGGAGCGCTCGTCGTTTACGACGGTTGCGGGCTGTTCGTTCGCGAAACCGATACGTGGCTGCTCCCCGGCGGCCGCCTCGAAGCCGCCGAGACGCCAGAATCCGGCGCTCGCCGAGAAGTCCGAGAGGAGACCGGGCTCGACGTCGAACTCATCGGTCTCGCCGCGATCGCCGAACAGACGTTCGTCCGCCGCGGATCGACGGCTTCCTACGAGTTCCGGTTCGTCACGTTCGTGGCTCGTCCCTCTTCGACTCCCGAACTCCCGGACGGCCCCACCGACCCCGTTATCGACGAAATAGCGTGGTTCCAGACCGTTCCGGAGAACACGTTCGACCGTGATCTCGTCGGGCGACTGTTCGAGACGTACGTTTAAATACGAACACGCTGCCAACCGCCGTATGCGCTGAGAAACCGGCCGCGTTCCGCCGAGGCAGGTGTGCGAGACACGGGACGTGAGTTCGTCGCAGGTATCGTCTGTTCGTCAGTATTTGCGGTTCGCCGGGTCGCGTTATCCGAGCGAGTCGAGCCGCTCTTCGGCCAGCGCCAGCTCCCCCTCGTCTCCCTCGATGAGATATCGTCCGAGAGCACGCGCAGCCGAAACGAGCGTCTCCGCTTCTCGAGGCGGCACATCTCCCTCGAGCGCGCGAATCCGTTTGATATGTGTGGCAAGCCGCGCTAATACGCCCTCGACGGCCTCGTCCGGATGTTCCTGTACGTACGTCCGGAGATCGGCGTGATATTCTCGAACCGCGTTCGCGTACGCGAGTCCACGGATGGCCCGTAGGGACTGCGGAACCGCTTCCGCATTCGGTCGCTCCCCCTCGTCGGCTCTAAATAACGTGCTGAAATACCACCCCTCGTCATCGGGGACCGTCAGCCGCCGCCGAAGCGACGCGGCGACGTGTTTAAGCTCCATCGTTGCCAGATACGTGTCGTCGAGCGGCTGCAATCGTCCGGCGTCTATAAATCCGTATCCGCGGGTGAACGCACGTGCTCGATCGTTCGCACGGTCAGCGAGTCTGTCGATCGGTTCCGAATCGACGCTTCCCCGAAGCGGCGTCAGATCCAGCGTCGCCGTCGTCGCCGTATGCAGCGTCCGTGCGTCGCCGGTGCCGACGCTGTGGTGGCTCCCACACGACGGACAGAACACCTCGCCCGTATCGTAGTACGACCACTGGGTTCCACACGCCTTGCACTCCCGTCGGCCGCGGATTTTCATACCGACACTGGGGTGTCACGAGTGAAAATACCCCCGGCTACGGGTCGAACGCGTCGAAGTGTCCGTCGACACGGTCAGCGGCGAGCGCGAGGATCAACTCGAGCCGAGCGCCCCGCGGCGCCGAGTGCGCGAATCGGACGTGGTCGTACGACGCGGGCGTCGCCGCTCCTCCGGTCGTCCCGTAGATCGGTTCCGACGGGCCAGCGTGGCACCGGGAGGTTACGACGATCGGGCACGAGGCCTCAGCGACGGCGTCGCCGAGCTCCGCAGTCGTGTTTCCGAGACCGGTTCCGGCGACGACGAATCCGTCAGCCCGTGCCCCGGCGTCGTCGAAACCGGCGCGTCCGATCCCGGATGTCCCTCGGGGATCGGAAACGCCTCCGCTGATCCCTCGAGCTCGCGATACCAGTGCGTCCGCTTCCGCGTAAATCGGGCGATCGGCTCCGATTCGGGTGATCGAAACCTACCCAACGTACAGGTGCGCGACTTTCGGACCGTCACAGCGGTGTGTAGCCCCTCGTTAAAAGCCTCGAACGTGCCACCAGTTACCCGCTCGTGTGCGATGGCCTCGACCGCAGTCAACAGATTCGTCGCTTCGTCGCTTCCCAACTCGCCGGGTCTGCGCTGGGCGCCCGTTACGACGACCGGCAACTCGCACGTGAGATCGAAATACCGAGCCGTCTCGTCGGGGGTATCAGTGCCGTGCGTGATGACCACGCCGTCGATCCGCGTTGCGACGTGAACGCAGATCGCTGGGGGCATGTCGAATCCGGGCCGATCCGCGTTGTCCCGCCGGTAGCAATGGCGTGTGCCGCCATGCGCGAGGCTGTCTCGGGCGGCAGTTGGACGTTCCGGTCGATGGGTTGATACATTTCGCTTGATCACCAACCTTGATGAGCGCGGTCGTCGTAGCGTTCACATGCGCGATGAAGAAGAAATACGCGAGCAGTACGAATTCTTGAAGCAGGAACTGGACGACGAGGATATGAACCACGAGGGTGTGCGACAGATGTTCACGTATTATAAACGAGCGCTTGGCTGGGTGCTCGAAGAGGAGTACATCTGATCGGGATTTCAGCAAGGCCAGTACGGGTCCGGTACATTTATACGTCGGAGTCCACTTGTGTACGTTGACGCTTCGCTTGGAGGGCCGAAGCGTCAGCGGGGACCAATTCAGGGCGGCAAGCGTCCGACCGGTCCTTTTCATCCGGTCGGTCGCTTTCCTCTCTCGCTGAACCACGACCGATAGCGGCCCGTCCGCACAGAGTACCGTCCGAACTGCTTCATCACGGAAATCAATTCCGACCGATTTACGCTACGGGGTTCATCCATCCAACAGATTGTATGTTACGCTATCTGAGACGACGGTACACGTGAATACGCATCATCGAGACAGCTCTCTGATATGGTGTGCCGCACTCGGTAGATCCAGATCAGTTGGCTATATGGCGCTATAGCCCGATTCGGCCACATCCGATCGCACGATCGTTCCGATATATTTAACCTACCACGACAGCAACATACGTATAGACCTTACCGATGCACGACCTGACAGGATTCCAGCGTGACCTATTGTATGTGATCGCCGGTCTCGAAGAACCACACGGACTGGCGATCAAAGATGAACTCGAAGATTATTACGAGAAGGAGATTCACCACGGACGGCTCTATCCGAACCTCGATACGCTCGTCGAGAAGGGGCTGGTCGAGAAAGGTCAGCGTGACCGACGAACGAACTTCTACACGCTCACTCGGCGCGGTCGTCGAGAAATCGATGCCCGACGCGACTGGGAGGACAAGTACGTCGACATCGAGTAGCGCTCCCGAAGCCAATCCGGTTTTGTACGTCACGGCCGACGAGCGACTATGAGCGCAGATCTCGAAGAGAAGACCGACCGGTACGAAACGCTACTCTCGTCGGCCCTCGAAGCGGCCGACATCGCACCACAGGAAGGAACACCGCTGTACGAGGCCGCAGTCGAGTTCCGTGAGATGGCACGGTCGTATCTCGAAGACGGACGACATTTTCGCACGCAGGACGATCCAGTGAACGCTCTCGCGTCGTTCTCGTACGGCCACGGTTGGATGGATGCGGGCGCGCGTATCGGCGTGTTCGTCGTCCCAACCGATGGTCATCTATTCACTGTGTAGCGCGGCTCGGTCGGTACACTTCCCCTTCTACAGAAATATTTATTAACAATACCTGTTCGGTGTACCGTGACGCACGACACACGGAACCACACAATACCCTCTAATACGTCCGATTTCGATGTCTTGAGGGCACACACATGCAAAAGATTTAAATAGCTTTCGGACTAACATTTGGGTAGGAGCAGCCCGCCCCCGGATTCTTTGGTTTTCCACCTCCGGAGTCGGACGTAACCCACCCATCATGAGTGACACTGGAATCAGAACGTACACGGAGAAGAGTCGGACTGAATCGACCGAACAGGTAGACAGTACAGAGTCCGTCTCGACCTGCCCCGAGTGTGGCGCCCGGCTTGAAGCGGACTCGGAGCACGGCGAGACGGTGTGTACGGAGTGCGGACTGGTGGTCGAAGAAGACGAGATCGACCGCGGGCCCGAGTGGCGCGCCTTCGACAGCGCCGAGAAGGATCAAAAATCGCGCGTCGGCGCGCCGACGACGAATATGATGCACGATAAGGGGCTCTCGACCAACATCGGCTGGCAGGACAAAGACGCCTACGGCAAACAGCTCTCGACCCGTCAGCGCCAGAAGATGCAGCGGTTGCGCACGTGGAACGAGCGCTTCCGCACGCGTGACTCCAAAGAGCGGAATCTGAAGCAGGCGCTCGGCGAGATCGAGCGTATGGCGAGCGCGCTCGGGCTCCCCGAGAACGTCCGCGAAACGGCCAGCGTCATCTACCGCCGCGCGCTCAGCGAGAACCTCCTCCCAGGTCGCTCCATCGAAGGCGTCGCCACGGCGGCGTTGTACACTGCCGCCCGACAGGCCGGCGTCCCACGAAGCCTCGACGAGATCGAGCGTGTGTCGCGGGTCGATCGCATGGAGCTGACGCGAACGTACCGATACATCATTCGGGAGTTGAATCTCGAGGTCAAGCCCGCAGACCCCGAAAGCTACATCCCGAGGTTCGTGAGTGATCTCGATCTCTCCGACGAGGTCGAACGACGCGCCCGTGATCTCATCGATGCGGCCCGTGGTGACGGGATCCTCTCGGGGAAGTCGCCGGTGGGTCTCGCCGCCGCCGCCGTCTACGCCGCCGCGTTGCTCTGCAACGAGAAGGTCACGCAAAACGATGTCAGCGGGGTCGCCGACATCTCGGAAGTGACAATCCGGAATCGGTACAAAGAGCTCCTCGAAGCGGGTGAAGTGGCTACAGCGTAGATGGGTCGGGGGTTACGCACTCGTTTTTACCGACGTTATCGTCGTCACGATCGCTCGCCAGACCCGTCCCTCGCGCTGATACTGTGACAAAGGTTTTCATACTTTGCCGTCGTGAGGTCGGACATGGAAACGTACGTCCGTCTCCTGTGCCCCGAGTGCGGTAAGGCGTGGCAAAAATCTCCCAACGAGCTTCCGGAGCCCGCCCGAACGTTCCACTGCCCCGGTTGTCACGCGAGCCGTCGACTCTCGGAGTTTGCGCGGACCGAACACGATCTGCAGACGCTCAAAACGCTTTGAGCGCTTGGCAGCTCGAATCCCTTCGATCCATCCCTGGCCCCGTCTCGGTCAGTAGACGTGGTATAGCAGCGCGTAGATCACGATTCCCATCGAGAAGGAGACGAGCCACAGGCTCGCGGCTACCCGGCCGGCCCGTCGGTGGTTCGTCCCGTAAATCTCCGACACCGATCGCGTTCCGGCGGACAAGAGCGCATAGAAGACGAACGGGATACAGATCACCGCGAGAGTGATGTGGATCGCGAGAAACGGCAGATAAATGTACGTTCGCACCGCGTTCGGCCCCGGGAAGTCGCTGGGCCCGACGAGCGTGACGCGGTAGAGATACAGGAGCAAAAACGCCGCGAAGAGGGCGAAACTGGCGAGCATAAACCCCCGGTGTCGATCGACGTTTCCGCGTCGAATCTCGCGGACGCCGAGGAGGATCGTCCCGATCGCGCTCAGACTGATTGCGGCATTGAGGTGTGGAATCGCCACTAAAAGCGCTCCGAATCGGGGAAGGGTCGTCGTCGGGATCACCTGAAAGACGGCACCGAAGACGAGCGCGAGCGATGCTATCGACAGGAGAGCGGTCAACACCGGGACGTGTTCACGAGCCCACGCTCGAGTCGTCGTATCGCCGATGGTCATACCTCTCTTACTGGTCGCTGGGGAATATGTGTTGTTGATCCCACGCGAGTATACGATACCGTGCGACGAACGGCCGAGGCTATCCGAGTTGTTCTGTGAGAATTATGCGTGGGTGCTGTCTTCGAGCACCCGCACTGACAGTTAGCGGCTGTGAGCCGCTGGCAGTGCGTGGGACCGGATTTGAACCGGCGGACCTCTACAGGACAGCGCCCTCAACGCTGCGCCGTTGGCCTGGCTTGGCTACCCACGCACTCGTGTGCTATCGTGGTTTTTCCGCATTCATTCATTTCCAAGGGTCGCTAAAAGGGTTGTCGGTTTTCGGGCTCGGTGGAGACGGATTCACACTCTCCGGTACCGCGTGACGAACTCACACCGCGTGAACGCGGGGTTGAAGTACGTTCCGACGCTCATATCCCGTATGGCCAAATACTCCACCGGCGGTATCGGAGGTGACTCCGGTGGTGCCTGTGAACTCTGTGGGGCTGATGGCGCCTCGCTGCAGACTGTGACCGTCGCCGGAGCGACGCTCGAGGTCTGTGCTGAGTGCGCCCAACACGGCGAGACGGCGACGTCGGCCTCCGCAAACGACGGACGGGCGAGCGAACGCGAGCGTCGCCGGAAGGCGGCACAGAACGCCGCCAGACTCGACGACGCTAGAACCGTTCAGACCGACTGGGAGAGCGGCGCCGATTACGAGGACGATCCGTTGCCGTATCTCGTTCGTGGATACGGACGGCTCGTCGAGGCGGCCCGTCAGGAAGCGGGACTACAAACCGACGAACTCGCGGCCGAACTCGACGCCGCCGAGGACGATCTCGTGGCGATCGAACAGGGCCGTGCAGCCCGCGCGAACGTCGGCGGTTCGGTTATCGACGCTCTCGAAGAACGATTCGACATCGAACTGTCCGACGAGTAGCTCGGCGACCTTTTTGTATAACGCCGTTCGAGTACCGGTATGTCATTCTCGAAGGCACCCGACGATCCCGGGACGCTCGAGTTCGAGGCGACCGTCGAACGCAGCGGCACCGACGTCGTCCTCTCGGAGACGTACTTTTACCCCGAGGGTGGCGGACAGCCCGCCGATCGCGGGACGCTCGGCGGTCGCACGGTTCTCGACGTTCGAACCGACGACGATGGGACTGTGGTCCACGTTCTCGAGGAGCCGTTGGACGCAGGGAAGACGATTCTCGGCGCCGTCGACGCTGATTTCAGGCGCTACTGTGCGCGTTCGCATACGGCCAGTCACGCCCTTTATGGGGCCGGTCGGCGGCTCTTCGACGACCTCGACTACGGCGGGTTCGGAATCGACGAGGAGAAAGTCCGCGTCGATTTCAGGACGTCGTCTCCGATCGACGACGAGGCGCTCGTAGAGCTCGAACGACTGGTGAACCGATGCGTCTGGGAGTCCCGAGACGTCGACTGGCGACGACTTCCGCGCGCGGAGGCGCTCGCTCGAGACGACGTCGCGTTCAACACGAAAACGGAGGACGAACTCACCGGAGAGACGGTTCGGATCGTCGAGATCGACGGTTGGGACGTGGCCGCCTGCGGCGGAACGCACGTCACGAATACCCGAGATATCGGCCCCGTAACTGTTCTCGACCGATCGAATCCCGGTGAGGGGCTGACCCGCGTCGAGTTCGCTGTCGGACCTGCGGGTATAGACCGACGGGCTGTGGAAAAACGCGCCGCGCTCGATGCGGCGCGAACCCTCGGGATTAGCGTTCGGGATATCGCCGCGGAAGCCGACCGAATTCGGACCGAACGCGACGAGCTTCGAACCGAACGCGACGAGCTTCGGCGGCAACTCCTCGAACACCGGATCTCCGAGATAGCCGACGACTCGTTCGAACGGGACGATCTACGCTGGGCGGCCGGCGTCGTCGACGCGGACGCGAACGACCTCTCGGATGCGGTTCGAAACCGCCCTGACGGCGTCGACGTGGTCGTCCTCGCCGCGCCCGACGGCAGCCTTGCGGTCGGTGCCGGATCGGTCGACGCAGGAGAACTCGTCGACGACCTGACCGAGCGCTTCGGTGGCGGCGGGGGCGGTTCGCCGGACGTCGCACAGGCTGGCGGGCTCGATGCCGACGGTGCGGAGGTCGTCGCGTTTCTCCGCGAGTGATGACGCTTGTTCGGCCATGACTACGCTTGTTCGGACCTGTCGACGCGCGTCCGTGCGTACAGGTACACCGGAATCCCGATGCAGAGCCAGACGACCGCTCCCGTCCTGATCGCGAAGTTCGCGCGCTGTCCCCACGACGGGAGATCGACGAAAAGCGAGAGTACCGCGACGGTCGGCGCGCCGACGACGATGGTTAACACGAACGTCGTCTGCATCACCCAGCCGTAATCGACGCCGTCCGGGTCGGTCGTCTCGACGTGGGGGGGCATTAGTTGTCCTCAGTGGGTCGGTCGGTAAGCGATTACGGTTTCGGGCGCTGTGGCCGACGTGCAAGTGGGAGTGTTTAACCCGGCCGGCCCCCCAGGCTGAATCATGCGTGCGAAGGATATCCGTGCGAAGGCGGGCCACGAGCCGATCACGATGCTCACCGCCTACGATGCGCCCACCGCCCGAATGATCGACGAGGCCGGTATCGACATCGCACTCATCGGCGACTCGATCGGAAACACCCGTCTCGGCTACGATTCGACCCTCCCCGTTACCGTCGACGAGATCGCGAGCGCCACAGCGGCGGTCGCCAGAGCGACTGAGAACGCCCTCGTCGTCGCCGACATGCCATTCCTCTCGTTCGGCGCTGACGAGGCCGACGCAGTCGAACACTGTGGTAGAATGCTGAAAGAAGCCAACGCGGACGCGATCAAACTGGAGTGCGGTCCCCACACGATCGAACTGACGCGAATGCTCACCAACCTCGGAGTTCCTGTTCAGGCTCACCTGGGGTTGACGCCCCAACGCGAGAACGAGATCGGCCTGTTCAGACAGGGGACGGACGACGAGTCCGCCCGTCGAATCGTCGATCTCGCCCGCGAACACGAGGCAGCCGGGGCGTTCTCGCTCGTCTTAGAGCACATCCCTGCGAACCTCGCTGCGACGGTTACGGAAACGCTGTCGATCCCCACGATCGGGATCGGTGCCGGCCCCGATTGTGACGGGCAGGTACTCGTCATCGATGAGGTCATCGGTCTCTCCGAGCGCATCGCACCGTTTTCGAAACGCTTCGGTGACGTCCGTAGCGAAATGGAAGACGCGATCGCCGCCTACGCCGCCGCTGTCGAATCGGGCGAGTTCCCCGCAGAAGAACACAGCCACCACGAGCCGAACATCGACGATATCTACTGACCGTCTCCTATTGGTCCCACGCCGCGTGACAGTCCGCATCACAGAAGTGTATCGTGGTTACCATCCCTTCGTCGACGCGCGTGACGACTTTGTGCGTCGGCTCGTGTACGATCGGCGTTCCACAGGCTGCACACCGCGGTGCGGTCTCCTCCGTTACGTCCTCGCAGAGATCCGATGTCGGGTCCACCATCTTGTCTCACCGTTCGGGGGCACGCATATGAACGATTATGTTTGCGCGGAACCCGCCGCCTCACGCCGATCGCTCGTACTCGGGGTCGAAAAGTTGTGCGGACATCGGGGCCGGATCGCCAGCCGTGAGGTTGTATCGCGAAAAGTCCTCGACGCCCGCCTCCCGGAGGAGTTCCTCGTCGTACACCGCGTTTCCGGTGTACTCGGCGGGATCGCGGCGCAGTATCTCGAGGACGGTATCCGAGACGATCTCCGGCGAGCGCCAGTCGTCTTCGGTTCCCAACCCGAAGTAGCGCGTCGCGCGCGTGTCTATCGCCGTCACCGGCCAAAAGGCGTTACAGCCCACGTCGTGGCCGGATAGTTCCGTCGCGAGCGAAAGCGTGAGAAACGACATCCCCATCTTCGACCACGCGTACGGGGCTTCGCCGGGCGCGCGATCGACCGTAACCGGCGGCGCGTTCGCGAGGAGCCACGCGTCGTCGACGCTCTTGAGATGATCGAGAAACGCTCGGGCGACGAGATACGTGCCGCGGACGTTGACCTCCGTCAGGAGGTCGAACCGATCCGCGGGGAGGTCCTCGACGTTCGCGAGTTGGATCGCGCTCGCGTTGTTGATCACGATGTTGACCTCGCCGAACCGATCGATCGCTTTCTCGGCGGCGTTCTCGACGCTCGTTCCTTCGCGAACGTTCAGTTCGATCGGGAGCGCTTCGACGCCAAACGCCTCGCACTCGCGGGCAGTTCGTTCTATCGTTCCATCCAACTCCTCGTCCTCGCCGTACTCGTCGTCTTCGCTCGTCTTCCCGGTCGAAACGACGTTACAGCCGCGCTCGGCCAACGCGAGCGCGATCGCCTTGCCGATACCGCGGGTCGTCCCGGTGATGAAGGCGGTCTGTCCGGCGAGATCCGGCTTTTCGAGCGTCATATCTATCCGTTCGGTGCGGTGAAGGTAAAACCCGGGTCAATCGATCCCGCTCAAACCGGTTGTTCGTTTACTGCTCACCGATCGCGACTAACGGATTCCCCGGGGGTCGTTCGCGCGTTCGCGGAGAGGACGATGCCCGGCGCGAGACTCGTGTTGATCGCCGTTTTCGCCCCGGGTCCAACGACGACGCCGTACTTCCGGCGACCAGTCGAGACGCGTTCGCCCTTCACGGTCTGTTCGACGCTCTCGCCGTCGTGTCTGAGGTTCGCGACCTGCGTTCCGGCCCCGAAGTTCACGTTCGGTCCGAGTAGGCTATCGCCGACGTACGACAGGTGCGGGACGTTCGTCCCCGTCATGAGCACGCTGTTTTTGATCTCGACGCCGTGACCGACGTGACAGTCCTCGCCGACGAGCGTCGCGCCGCGAACGTAGGCGTTCGGGCCGATATCGGCTCCGGAACGGACGATCGCCGGTCCCTCGATCACGACACCCGGTTCGACCGTCGCCCCAGCTTCGATCACGACGTCGCCGCGGAGTTCCGCATCGCCGCGAACCTCGCCGTCGACGCGGCGCTCGAGCTCGCCGATCTGCCACTCATTCGCCGCCAACAGCTCCCAGGGCCGCCCGACGTCGAGCCACCGCGTGAGCGTCACCGGCGTCACCGCCTCCGCCTCGATGGTTTTCGCCACCACGTCCGTGATCTCGTACTCGCCGCGCTCGCTCTCGTCGACGTCGAGCCATCCGATCGCTGCCTCGGGGAACGCGTACGCCCCGGCGTTCGCCAGAGTGGACGGTGGCTCGTCGGGCTTTTCGACGATTCCCGTCACGCGGTCGCCAGCGGCGTCCGTCGAGAGCACGCCGTAGTCCTCCGGCGTTTCGACCTCGATGGCAGCGATCGACGGGGCGGCCCCGAACAGCTCTGCGACGCTCTCGGGGTCGTATATGTTGTCGCCGTTTAGGACCGCGAACGGGCCGTCCAGGCGGTCTTTCGCCGCCCGCACCGCGTCCGCGGTGCCGCGCTGTTCGCGCTGGACGGCGAACGACACGGGGACGCCGCGGTACTCGTCGGCGAAAAACTCGCGAACTGCGTCGGCCTCGTAGCCGACGACGAAGAGAAGTTCGGACGCGCCGGCCTCGACGGCCGCCTCAGCGGTGTGCGCACACAGCGGTCGATCGGCGACCGGAAGCATCGGTTTGGGCACCGTTTCCGTCAGCGGTCGCATCCGCGTTCCCTCGCCGGCAGCGAGGATGACTGTCTGCATACGCCCGCTTCGCTCGGACCGGATAAAAACCGTCGGGCGTTACTCCTCGAGCGTCGTGTCGTCGAGCGCCGGCGGCTCACTCTCGTCGGCCTGCCGCCTGACGTCGACGTGATAGTGTTCGAGGATGTCCCGACCCAAAAGCAGCGGATACTCCATGTGTCCGCGGTCCTCGATGCTCGCTGTGACGGTGTGTTGTCTCCCACCGATCCCGACGACCAGATCGACGACCGGCCGCGACCGTCCGGATTTGACGCTTCCGGATTTGATCTTGACGATGTCCTTGATCGGTCCGGTTCCGATCTCGGCGGCGAGGTGGGCGTCGATGCTCGTCCGCGTTGCTCCGGTGTCGGATTTCGCCATGACGGTCCGCTGTCCGCTCGTTCCCATCGCGATCACTTCCTCGACGTAACCGATGACCGGCGTTTCCGTCGGCGGGGCTTTTTCGGTACGCGGCATGCACGCCGGTCGGGAGTCGTCGAGGTTCGCCGTCAGTTCGTGGACGCGCTCGGGATCGACGTCGCCGCCAGCCCGCTCGATCGCGAGGCGTGCGATGTGCGGTGCCGGCGACCGCCCAGTCGCTTTGAACAGCCCACGAAAGCCGGCCGTCGGGTTCACTTCGAGCAGGTGGTAGCCGTCCTCCCCCTCGACGATGTCGACGCCGGCGTAGTCGAGTCCGATCTCGTCGGTCGCACGCTTTGCCATCGTGACGAGCTCCTCGGGCAACTCGCCGGTCATATCCTCGACTTCGCCGCCCAACGCGACGTTTGTCCGCCACTCTCCCTCCGGTGCGTAGCGGTTCATCGCTCCGACGACGCGCTCGCCGACGACGTACACCCGGAGATCGTGGTGACGCATCTCGTCGTGTTCGATGAGCTCCTGTAAGAACGCCTGTCTGGCCCCGACCATCGGGTTGACCGGATCGTCCGTGTCGAGTTTCCAGGTCCCGCCGCCGTGGGTCCCGATCGCCGTCTTGTAAACGACTTCCTCGCCGAAGCGATCCCGACGGGCGTTCAGAATCTCCCCCGAAAGAGCCATGATTGCGTTAGGGACCGGGAGCCCTGCCTTGGCGAGGGCGGTTCCCGACGCGAACTTGTGCATCGCGGTCATCGTCGCCATCGGTGTGTTCAACATCGGAGTGAGCCGATCGAGCATTGTCGCCAGCCCGAGGGCCTCTGCAGGCTGTTCTTCCTTCGAGAGCAGCAGCCGGTTGACGATGATGTCGACGTCCGGTTCCAGCGTCACATCGCCGTCGTTAATTTCGACGGCGGTGTTCTCCGCGCGAAGCCACGCCGTGTCGTATCCGAGATCGTCGACGGCGTTGAGAATCGCCTTCGTCTCCTTGGAACTGTGCAGGCTGAGAACGCCTACGGTGAGCGAATCCGACATACTCGATCTGGGATCGGTTCCTGCAAAACGCTGCCGATCTATCGACTGGTATCCCGATGGCGTTCCGCGATGTTAAAGGGGTGGCCCGCCGTGGCTCGGGTGTGACTTCGAGATTCACGTACGACGGCGGGGCGGTCGATCCCGGTGAGACCGCGAACATCCGCTTCACCGTCAGCGAGACGTATCTCGGTGATCCAGTTCGGATCCCGGTGACGATCGTCAACGGCGAGCGTGACGGCCCCACGTTCTGCCTCACGGCCGCAGCGCACGGCGACGAACTCAACGGGATCGAGATCGTTCGGGAAGTCGCCCACGAGTGGGATCACTCGGAGCTTTGTGGAACGCTCATCTGTCTCCCGGTGCTCAACGTGCCCGGATTCATCGCCCAACAGCGGTATCTCCCCATCTACGACCGGGATCTGAACCGATCGTTCCCGGGCGACGACTCCTCGACCAGCGCGAAGCGGATCGCGGCGAGGGTGTTCAAAAACTTCATCGAGCCGTGTCAGATCGGCCTCGATTTCCACACCTCCACACGCGGGCGAAGCAACATGCTTCACGTCCGGGCGGACATGGACGATCCGGCGGTCGCCAGAGTCGCGAACGCCTTCGCCTCGAACGTCATCATCGACGGCGAGGGTCCAAGCGGCTCGCTTCGCCGTGAAGCGAGCGAGGCGGGGGCGTCGACGGTTACGGTCGAGTTGGGCGAAGCGCACCGCTTTCAGCGCCCCCTCATCGACGCCGCGCTGGAGGGCGTCCTCTCCGTGATGGCGGAGTTCGCAATGCTGGAGACGGAGACCGTCAAGTGGCCTGGCTGGCGGACGATCATCGACGGCTCCGACGAGAAGACGTGGCTCCGGGCCGACGCGGGCGGACTGGTCGAAATGCACCACGATCGCGGCTCGCTCGTCGAATCGGGCGACCGTGTCTGTACGATCACGAACCCGTTCAAGACGGACGTGACCGTCGTCGAAGCGCCATTTACCGGGCTTCTCATCGGCGTTCCGGAGAACCCACTCGTCTATCCGGGGAACCCGCTGTGTCATCTGGTCGCTCTCGACGGTCCGACGCTTCGGGCGTTCAGACAGAGCCAGAGTCACTCGGTCGAACGCGTCTAACGACGCCCGGTTCGAGTGTCGACCGTTCGTTTTGCGCGCTTCGATCACGATCCCCGATCACCGGCAGTTCCTGCCGGTTACCGCCTGTGAAGCGTTCGCAGGTAGTAACTACTATACCACCGGAAGCCCGACGGTACGTTGCATGAGTCAATCGTACGACCGGGGTCTGATAGAGGACTTCGGGCGATGGCAGGAGTTCTCCGCCGGTATGTGGGCCTGGATTTTCCACAAGTTCACCGGCTGGGTGCTCATCGGCTATCTGTTCACCCACGTAGCCGTACTGAGCACCGCCACGGTGGACGGAGCGACCTACACTCAGACGCTCCAGGGGCTTGAGAGTCTGCTCGTCGTCCGCTTCCTCGAAGTCGGACTGCTTGCGGTCGCCGTCTTCCACATTCTGAACGGAGTCCGCCTGCTCTTCGTCGATCTCGGTGTTGGGCTAGAGGCACAGGACAAGGCGTTTTACGCCGCTATGATCGCAACTGCGGCCATCACGGTCGCGAGTATTCCGACGTTCCTTTTGGGGGCGTTCTAACGTGGCTGAACACTACTCGTCGTTCGAACCGAAGGGAACCCGCTGGCTGCTTCAGCGCATCACGGCCGCGTTCCTCGTCGTCGTGTTGGCGTATCACTTCCTGCTGTTGCACTTCGTCAACCACGCGGCGGACATCACGTTCGCCGGATCGCAGGTTCGGATGAGTCAGGTCGGCTACTTCATCACGATGGTGTTGTTCCTGATCGCTGGGGCGTTCCACGGCGTCAACGGCGTCTACAATGCCCTCGTCAACCAGGGTCTCGACGGCACCCAAAAGACCGTCGTCAAGTGGCTGCTCGTCGTCGCCGGAACGCTTCTCATCGTTCAGGGAATCCGCGTCGCGAGCGCCATGACGGGGCTGTTCTAACCATGAGCACGCAAATCCAAGAACAGGAGACGGAGACTGAAACGGAGGAATCGTCGGAGCATCAAGAGCGGCGACTGGCCGACAAACGTGAGCGCGCCGACATGCGGGAGCGCGCCGAGGCGGACCTCTCAGAGGCAGACGAGACGGTCCGAATCAAGGTGTTCCGCTACGATCCCGAGGTCGAGGGGAAAAAGGACCCGCGGTTCGATACGTTCGAGGTGCCTTTTTATAAAGGGGTGACCATACTCGACTCGCTCATCTACGCGCGAGATCACTTCGATTCGAGTCTCACTTTCCGTCACTCCTGTCGGCAGGCGATCTGCGGTTCCGACGCGCTCTTTGTCAACGGTCGACAGCGACTCGGCTGCAAGACCCAGATGGTCGATCTCGAGTGGCCGGTTCGAATCGAACCGCTGCCGCACGCCGAGGTCGTCAAGGATCTCGTCGTCGACATGGAGCACTTCTACGACCAGATGGAGGCCGTCGAACCGTACTTTCAGACGAACGAACTCCCGTCCGGCGAAGAGCAGCGCCAGACACGGGAGAATCGCGAGAAAGTCAAGATGTCGACGCGCTGTATCTGGTGTGCTGCGTGTATGTCCTCGTGTAACATCGCCGCCGGCGACAACGAATACCTCGGACCGGCCGCGATCAACAAGGCCTACCGCTTCGCGATGGACGAGCGGGAGGGCGCGGACATGAAAGAACACCGGCTCAACATCATCGAGCAGGAACACGGCGTCTGGCGATGTCAGACACAGTTCTCCTGTACCGAGGTGTGCCCGAAAGATATCCCGCTGACCGAGCACATCCAGGAACTGAAACGCGAGGCAGTCAAGAGCAACCTCAAGTTCTGGTAGCAGTACGCTAATAATCATCAAGACCCAACTAAATACAATGACGATACACGAACACGACGTGATCGTGGTCGGGGCCGGCGGTGCCGGACTCCGTGCCGCGATCGCGGCTGACGAGGAAGGGGCGGACGTGGCGATGGTCACGAAACTCCACCCGGTCCGTTCACACACCGGTGCCGCCGAGGGAGGCATCAACGCGGCGTTGCGCGACGGCGACGACTGGGAACTCCACGCCTACGATACGATGAAGGGGTCCGATTATCTCGGTGATGCCCCCGCTATCGAGACGCTCGCACAGGACGCCCCCGAGGAGGTCATTCAGCTCGAACACTGGGGGATGCCCTTCTCGCGGGAGGACGACGGTCGGGTCTCCCAGCGACCGTTCGGCGGTCTCTCGTTCCCGCGAACGACGTACGCCGGCGCAGAAACCGGCCACCACCTGCTACACACGATGTACGAGCAGGTCGTCAAACGAGGTATCCGGGTGTACGACGAGTTCTACGTCAGTCGACTCGCCGTCACGGACCACGACGACCCCGAGGACCGCGAGTGTCACGGCTGCGTCGCCTACGACATCAAATCCGGGGAAATCGTCGGATTCCGGGCGAGAAACGGTGTCATCCTCGCGACCGGCGGTGACGGTCAGGTGTACGACCACACTACGAACGCCGTCGCGAACACTGGAGACGGTCCGGCGATGGCGTATCGCGCCGGGGCCCCCGTAGAAGACATGGAGTTCGTCCAGTTCCACCCGACGACGCTCCCATCGACCGGCGTCCTCATCTCCGAGGGCGTCCGCGGTGAGGGCGGTATCCTGTATAACAGCGAGGGTGAGCGGTTCATGTTCGAACGCGGATACGCGAACAACGCCGGCGAACTCGCCTCACGCGATGTGGTCTCTCGGGCGGAGTTGACCGAGGTGAACGAAGGTCGCGGAATCAACGACGAGTACGTCTATCTCGACATGCGTCACCTCGGCGAGGAGCGCATCTACGATCGCCTCGAGAACATCATCCACCTCGCAGAGGACTTCGAGGGCGTCAATCCGGTCGTCGAGCCTATGCCGGTCAAACCGGGGCAACATTACCACATGGGCGGTATCGAGACGAGCGAACACGGCGAGACGTGTATCTCCGGTCTGTACGCCGCGGGCGAGTGTGCGTGCGCGTCAGTCCACGGTTCCAACCGACTCGGCGGCAACGCGCTGCCGGAACTCATCGTCTTCGGCGCTCGTGCCGGCCACCACGCTGCCGGTCGCGATCTCGGTGAGGCGAGAGTGCCCACCGGCCCGTCGGCGGCGACGGAGTTCGAGGACGGCCTCGAAACGCCGGTCGAACCGGGCGCGCTCGACGCGAGCGACGGGGACGTCGCAGCGGACGGCGCGTTGGTCGAGCCCACGGAAGTCGTCGAATATGCTGTCGAATTCGAGCGACGACGCGTCGAGGACATGCTCGAACGCGATGGGACGAACCACGCCGAAATCCGAGAGGATCTCCAGAAGGCGATGACGCAGAACGTGAACGTTTTCCGGGAGGAAGAGGGTCTGAAGAAGGCGCTCGAGGTCATCCGGGAGTGCCGCCAACGGTATCAAGACGTTGCCGTTTCGGATCCGTCACGCACGTTCAACACCGACCTGATCCACACGATCGAGACCCGAAACCTCATCGACACCGCGGAGACGATCACGCTCGGCGCGCTCGCGAGAGACGAGTTCCGCGGTGCCCACTGGCGGCGCGCCCACCAAGAGCGCAAGGATGACAAGTGGCTCAAGCACACGATGATCTCGTGGAACGACGGCAAGCCGGAGCTCTATTACAAACCGGTCATCCTCGAAGGCGAAAACAAGGAGTACGAGCCGAAAGTCCGCTCGTACTGACGACGAAGCGAAGTTCCTTTCAACCGATAAATCCGTCGGTGCTCCACTCCGCGTCGCTACCCCCCGGTTCGATCGAAACCGGCGCGCTCACCAGCACGAACGCGCTTTCGTCCTCACCGTTTCGAATCTGCCGTGTCGCAGCGGGTGGGATCCAGATCGCGTCACCGCTCTCCATTTCGACGTCCTCGCCGTCGACGACGACTGTTGCCGAGCCTTCGATGAGAACGTAGATCTCCTCGTGACCGTTCTCCGTGTGGTCGTGCGGTCTGCTGTTCCAGTCGGGTTCACAGCGGGTGATCGTCACGCCGACGCGCTCGCTGGCGAGCGGTTCACGGAGGAAGTGCATCCCGCCCGAGACCGGTTCTATTTCGCGGTAGTTGACGCGTTTGTACGTACTCATACGAGCGCTTCGACGCCCACGGAAATAGGCTTCACGCCCGAATCGGTACTTTCGATCGACTCACGCAGCCGCGTCTACGACCCGAGCGCGGAGAGCGGATCGTGGCCGAGTCCAAAATACTCGACCCTTTGGAGTCCGAGATAGATACCGGTGATACCGAGAATCCCGGTGACGGTCGGCGGTGCCGGGATCGGAACGCCGATGCCGACGAACACAACGCCAGCGACGAAACCGGTCAGGAGTACGACGACCGCGATAGCTATCGACGTACTCATCGTCACACTCGTGACCGGTGCGGACACATTGGTCTGGGTTCGGTTCGGTTCGGGGTGTGACTACGCTTCCGTGACTTCCGCGACTGCCGTAGCGACGTCCTCGTCCATCCGCCACAGGTAGAGGGTCGCGTAGCTTCGGTACGGCGCCCACCGTTCGGCTCGGTCGACCATCTCCCCACGGCTCATCTCGTCGCCGAACAGCGCTCTCATTCCCTTCCGGACGCCGAGATCGCCCACTGGGAACACGTCGGGGCGACCGAGCGAGAACAAAAGTTGCATTCGCGCGGTCCACTCACCGACGCCTTTGATCGTCGTTAGCTCGTCGATAACCGCCTCGTCGTCGAGGGACTCGAAGTACGCGCGATCGTATGTCGAGGCGAACGCGTCGGCGACGTTCCGAACGTAGCCCGCTTTCTGCCTCGAGAGTCCGCACTCGCGAAGCGTTGTTTCGTCCGTCGTAACGAGCGTCTCGGGCGTTATCTCGACGGTCTCGAAGAGCCGCTCTCTCGTCGCCTCCGCGGAGGCCATCGATACCTGCTGACGAAGGATCGCGACGACGAGTCGCTGAAACATGTCCTCCGCGGGATCGAGTCCGAGTCGTCCGTACCGCTCGATCAGTGGGCCGATGTAGGGATCGGATTCGAGAACGTCGTGTGGGGAGCTCACGGTACCACCTCGGTGTGCAGCCGAGAAAACTTATCGGGAGGAAACGCGCTGGGATCGGCTCGCGTCATCGATCGGTTCGGCCGGAACGCCGACCACGGTTGCGTTCGCCGGCACGTCGTCGACGACGACGCTGCCGGCCCCGACCGAGGCCGCTTCCTCGACGGTGATGTCGCCCAAAAGCGTCGCGTTTGCACCGACCGTCACGCCGTCGTTGAGCGTCGGATGGCGCTTTTCGCGACGCATCGAATCGCCACCTAGCGTCACACCGTGGTACAGTAGCACGTCGTCACCGATCTCGGCGGTTTCGCCGATCACGACGCCCGCGCCGTGATCGATGAACAGCCGTCGGCCGATCTCCGCCGCGGGATGGATCTCGACGCCGGTCAGAAACCGAACGACCTGCGAGAGAAAGCGCGCGGAAAAGTGAAAGCCACGCTCCCACAGCCAGTTGGCGATCCGATACCCCCAGACGGCGTGCACTCCGGAGTACAGGAGCGCGACGGTGACGGCGCTCGTCGCGGCCGGATCCTTCGTGCGTGCGGTTCGAACGTCCTCTTTGATTGTATCGAGTACCATGTCGGTGTATCAACCGTGAAAAGCGACGGTAAACTACCGGTTAACGACGGCTCGGGCGAGGGTTCATCGGGGTGTACCGGACGGTCCGCTTTACCGGATCCGGCGTTCTCACTCCGATGTCGCGTCGGTCCATCGTGCCCGAATTGCGGGAACGACGGTATAAAAACTGTCGGTCGTTTCACCGCTTGCCGACAGGGGCTACTCCTCGTTTCCGTAGATGTCGCGGATCTGCTCGCCGAACTCCTCGCGGACGTTGCGGCGTTTTATTTTCATCGACGGCGTCAACAGATCGTTGTCTGCGGTCCACTCGAAGGAGACCAATCGGAACTCCTTGATACGTTCGTGCCCGGAGAGCATCGCGTTGACCGCTTCGACCTCCTCGTCGATGTACTCGATCACGCGTTCGTCTTCACAGATCGCGTTTGTATCGTCCGGTAGGTCGATCCCCTCGGCCTCGGCCCACCGTCTGACCGCCTCGAAGTTCGGTACGAAAAGCGCCGCGACGAACTTCTCGTCGTTGCCGATCACCATCGCTTGATCGATCCGACCGGACGTGGCGAACTCGTCTTCGATCGGTTGCGGGGCGACGTTTTTGCCCGTATCGAGGACGATGAGCTGTTTGATCCGATCGTGGTAGATCAGGTAGCCGTCGTCGGTCTCTTCGATGATATCGCCGGTCCGAAACCAGCCGTCGTCGGTGAACGCCTTTTCAGTCTCTCTGGGTCGGTTCCAGTAGCCGTCAGTGACGTTCGGTCCCCTGACGTAGAGTTCACCGATCGCCCCCGTCGCGGTCGCCTTTTGCTCCTCGGAGACGATCGATTCGTCGAGGCGGACCTCGACGTTCGAAAGCGGCGGACCCAGAGTCCCGGGTCGATAATCCTCCGGGGGATTGACCGAGACGACCGGCGACGTCTCGGTGAGGCCGTAGCCTTCGAGAATCGGGATCCCCATCCCATCGAACAGCTCGGCGAGCCGCTTCGAGAGGCTGCCGCCGCCGCTGACGAAGAACTCGACGTTGCCGCCGAGTTTCTCCCTGACCGACGAGTAGACGAGTCGGTCCATGAGCGCGTGTTTGATTCGAAGCCCGGGACCCGGATCGTCGGTGTTCGCCCACTCGCGGGCGATCGGTACCGCGCGCTCGAACACCGCTTGTGGGGCTTCTTCGCGGAGGCTATCGTAGATGCGCTCGTAGACCCGCGGCACCGAGGAGGCGCTCGTCGGACTGACGGCGACGATGTCTTCCCCAACGGTGTCGGGCGATTCTGCATAGGCGACCGTCGCGCCGCTGCCGAACATGAGAAAGTGCCCGGAGACGCGCTCGAAGACGTGCGCGAGCGGGAGAAACGAGAGGACGCGATCCGTCTCGTCGATCGACGGCGTCCCCTCGGGCTTGTCCGGTCGATCCGAAAACCGCTTGCGGATGCCGTTGACGTTCGATCTGAAGTTTCGGTGCGTCAACCGGACCCCCTTCGGCTCGCCGGTCGTCCCGGATGTGTAGATCAACGACGCGAGGTCGTCGAGGTCGCGTTCGTCGATCCACGACCTGTAGGTCGCCTCGTCGAACGCTTCCGTTCCGAGTTCGTGGACTTCCGCGAGCGTGTGGACGTCGTCTCGGTCGTCGTGAGCCCCGACATCGTCGATGACGATGATGAAAGAGAGATCGAGATCGTCCTCGACCGCCACGATTCGTTCGAGGAGTTCGGCGTTCTCCACGACGACGCCCTCCGCACCGGGGTCGTCGAGCAGATATCGCGCCTGTTCAGCCGACGATTCGGTGTACACCGTCGTCACGACGCCGCCGGCAGCGAGCAACGCGAGATCGGTCTGTGCCCACTCCATGCGGGTGTTGGCGTAGATGCCGACTTTCGTGTTCGATTCGACTCCCAACGCGCGGAAGCCGGCCGCGAGGTTGCGGACGATCGCTCGCATCTCGGCGTACGTCAGCGACGCGTACTCACCCGCCGGGGCGGCGGACACCACGTGGGGAACCAGCGAGCGCTCGTAGATGCCGCCTTTGTACCACTGCGCGTCGCGGTCGGCATGCCGGTTGGCGCTCTCCTCGAACAGGTGGGGGATCAGCGTCTCGCCGATTACCTCGTCCTCGTACGCCCCCTCGGCTTCGAGGTGGGCTGTGGTGTCTCCGGACATGGCTGCTGTCGTGGTTCACGCGAGCCTGATATATTAATTCGGGGTCATTTTGGATTTTTTACGAGAGCGTTTAAGCGACGTGTGTGGAATCCGGGTTTATTTCGGGTGGTACTCTGCTTTTCACATATATCACGCCCGGTGGACCCCCGCGCCGTCATCGTCGAATCGTGCTGACGCCGGAACTGTCCACCGATAGCGCGATGCAGCCGCGCTGACAGTACATATTTAGTGGTCCATGGTGAACACCGGGGGAACGTGTCTAACGGTGCATTCGACGGATACGGTGGCCGGCACGTCCCCAGAGCCGCTTTTCGAACCGCTCCAACAGCTCGCCGACGCTTACGACGGGATCAGGGAGGCGGCCGATTTCAGAGCGGCGCTGCGCGGATAGCTCGAGGCCTTCGCCGGGCGGCCGACGCCGCTGTATCACGCGCGGAACCTCAGCGAGCGGTACGGCGCCGACACCTATCTCAAGCGCGAGGATCGCCTCCACGGGGGCGAACACAAGCTCAACAACACACTCGGGCAGGCGATACTCACAAAGAGGGCCGGAAAGACGCGACTCATCGCCGAGATCGGATCGGGACCCTTCCCGAGGCTGCCGTCGCTTGCGTGGGCGGCGGTTCGAACGCCATCGAGCTGTTTCACGCGTTCGGCGACGACGTCGAGGTTCACTCCGTTTTCGTGGGTCTTGAGTATCACCCCTCCCTCGGCGGAGGCTCTCCACGATGTGTTCTACGCGCCCTGTTTCACCCACAACGTATGGGTGTTGGTCCAGTGAGGTGTCGTGTCCCAGTGACCCGCACTCGAAAACCCCTCAGAGGCCGATCCCCCGATGGATCACTCGACGACGGCGGGTCGCTTTGCTGGGCCCGTGTTGGCGCTCGTTTTGACCGCCACCTCGCCGTCCACGATCACTGTGTCGACGGCCGGATAATCCCCGTTTTCGATCGCGTCAACGGCGTCATCGGCGGCCGATCCTTGCGGGGCATCGAGGAGACAGAGATCGGCGGGTCGCCCCTCCTCAATCCGCCCCTCGTCGAGACCGTGACGTCGGGCCGGAACGCCCGTCATCAGCGCGAGTATCTCCGGAGCGGACACCTCGGTCAGACTCGCGAGGATGCCCGCTTCGAGCCACATCCCACAGGGAACGACGCCCGTCCCGGTCGGTGTGTCCGTCGCGATCTGGAGCCGGTCGAGTTCGTCCCGGTCGGCCATCGTTCGGAGGATCTCGAGGGAGGTTCGCTGATTGCCCGCGACGACCAACTCGAGATCGATCGAGGTGTCTTCGACGATCGCCCGCCACTCCTCGTCGGGCAGGGCCGTCGGCCCGCCGTTGAAATGGAGCGCGATGTCCGGGCGAATGGCCTTGAACATCTCCTCGTCGATCGGCCGCGTTCCGGGCACGCTCGATCCGCCCGAGTGCATCATGGTCACCATCCCGAGGTCCTTGGCCCGATCGACGAGTCGCCGCGCGTGGTCGAGATCCTCAATCGCGAAGATGATCTTCGTTTGAGTGACGCCCGACTCGTGGACCGCCACGATGTCGTCGACGGTCATATCGTCGGAGAGGATCAACGTCCCCGCGTGGAGTTTCACGCCGCTCGGACGCAGGTTGTCGTACGATTTGCGGTTGAGCGTCGCGAGCGCCGTGAGCCCCTCGGCGTCCGTCGGCCGCCCCGGATGGTGAATCTCGCCCGCCGACACCATCGAGGTGGTGCCGCTGTTGAGATAGCTCTCACACCAGCCGATGGTATCCTGTCTGGGCGTGTACTCCCCGGCGACCGGGTGGACGTGCGCGTCGACGAGCCCCGGGGCGACCGTCGTCCCCCGGACGTCTATCACCGTCTCGGCGCTCGTCGTCGTCGCGCCGATTTCCTCGATCACCCCGTCGCGAACGTCGATCGAGCCCGCGTCGATCGTCGGCTCGGTCAACGAGCCGCTGAGAATCGCCCCGACGTTTCGAAGTAACATGTCCGACATGCCTTGAGGTACTTTTAGGCCGGATATTAATGTATTCTAGGACCCCGAACCGCCGTCGACGGAACCGACTCGATCGCCAAATGGGGTACAAGTCGGTCCGCGTCGGCCACACGCCTCTGGAGGGGCTTTTTGATGACCGCCTCGCGGAAGCGCCTCGATCCGTCTCCGTTGTTGAGCCACATCCCGTCGTGAGACTCGTGGCTATTCGGTGTGGGGTGAGCGGAGCCTCATAGCTGTGAATCGTCTACGTGAGCAGATAATACCCGTCTCGATCGAGTTTGGGGCCGATGACGTCCCGTAGATCCTGCGTTCGCGTGACCATTACCCGCAGTCCACGCATATCGTATCGGTCGAGGACACCGGCTGCTTCGAGATCTCGATGGAGCTTGCGGCGATTCCACACCAACCTCTCCGTCGGTGCACCGAACGCCTGGGAAATCTCCACCGGATCGGCTCCGGACTCAGTGACGGCTATGCCGTCCATCGAAACGTCCTCGATGTATGGAACGTCGTGTTGATACTCGATGTAGTGGATCTGCGACGATTTGAACCACGGCGTTCCAATGTCGAGGATCGGGACGTTGTCCGCCTCTAGTTTCGCAAAACAGGAGTTGTCCCCGTAACTGTCCCAATCGTCGCAATCTCCGAATCGATACGGCCCGTCGACCACGAACGAACGCATCGCGTCGTTCGTTCGATACTCTGCGTCCTCCAAGAGGAGTTTTGCGAACGTCCCGTGTTTCGGCTTCGAGTACTGCTTGTAGAATACCCGAGACTGCTCGAAGTAGTCGGTGAATCCGGGCACCATTACGGTCTCGAAGTGCTCACCGAGCGTGGTCCGCAGGAACTCGTATGGATTCCCGTCGAATGCGGCATTTACCGCCGAAAGCCCGACGTGACAGAACACCTCCGTAGCATCGATATCGTCGAGGATCGTGTGCAGCCACTCCTCGCTGACTGCTCCCACGCGTTTGTTCTCGAGGTACTGTTTCAGCACGTAGTGCGTTCCCATCATCTTCGCTTTCTTCGCGTATCGGATGGGATTCGAGACGACCTTCATCGACCGTATCCACTCACGCGAGGGCCAAAGGTACCATGTGGCTAACCTCCGAGCAATCCGATGTGCGCTTCCACATATCGGTCCGACAGAGCAACGTTCGGCCAGAGTGTGACGGTTCCGTCGCGGGATAGTGCCGGCCACGCGAGGTGGCCCGGGTCGACGCCGATCCGGTTACCACCGGTCGTATGCGTCGGTGCTCCCGGAATGACGGGCGGATCCACCAGACTGCTGGACGACCGATGCGGGGCTCTCCGTGTCGTACCCGCTTTGCGTTTCGATGCCCTCTGCTCGCGAGAACTTCGGTTACGGCCTGATTAAGCCACCGCTACCGGAACGAGAGTGCGGGAAAAGTGGGCCGGCACGAATTTGAATCGTGGTTACGGCCACCCGAAGGCCGAAGGATACCAAGCTACCCCACCGGCCCGCACTCGAACAAAAGCCGTTGGATCTTTTAATCTTTCCGAATATCGGACACACGCGTGCGATCGGCTGTCAGTAGTCTCGATAGCCGTTCGTGTCGAGGTAGTTGTGCGCGACGGTGATCGTCTGGTCAGCGTGGAGAATCCGAGGGCCGATCGAAACCCGTTCGTCGGCTCGCTCTTCTAGCAGATTCGTCTCCTCGTCGGTGAAATCACGGTGATCGGAGAGAACGAACGCGGCGTTTTCGGGGGGTTCGAGATCGACGATCGGGCGTCCGTCGCTGTGGAGTTCGACGAGCGTCGAGGCACCGAGGTCGTCCAGAACCGCCTCGATATCTCCGCGTTTGATCGAGACGCCGGGCGACGGCGTCGCGGCCATCGCACCGATCGCCCCTTCGCGCGCGGCGAAGGCGTCGCGTATCCGCGCCGCGGTCGAACGTTCGTCGGGATTGATCCCTCGAAGCTCCGATCCCTCGAGTCGGACGACGTAGCCGTCGGCGACGAGGTAGACGCGGACGTCCTCGCGGATATCGTATGAGAGCAATAGCCCGCTCGTGACACAGCGTGCGAGGAGGTCGAGCCGGCCCGTTCCCGGAAGATCGTCGAGATTGAGATCGGCCGCTCCCGAGGCGGTGAGCTCGTGCGCGAGAACGACGAACTGGCGCATACCGATCGCTCGCTACCGACGCGTATAGTGCATCCGGTTTCTCACCACGTCAACCCTTCGTAGACGATCCCGTTTCTGCGCTCGACGATTCGGCGGCCGTCCACCACGACGGGGTTGGCCATCGCGTCGAACTCCTCGTCGAGATCAGCGAGCTCCGGCCAGTCCGTCACGACCGCGGCGCCGTGAGCGCCCTCGAGCGCCTCGGCGGCCGACTCGGCGTACTCGATCTTGGGGAACTCCTCGGCCATCGCCTCGGCGGCGAGCGGATCGTAGGCGACGACATCCGCGCCGCGGGCGAGCAGCCCTTCGACCACCGGCTTCGCGCGCGTTCCGCGGATGTCGTCGGTGCCCGGCTTGAACGCGAGGCCCAGCACGGCGATCCGCTTGCCGTCGACGTCGACGTGTCGATCGAGCAGTTCGAGCAGTCGCTCGGGCTGACGTTCGTTGAGTTCGATCGCCGCCTGGATCATCAGCGGTTCGTAGCCGGCGGCTTTCGCCCCGGCGACGAGCGCAGCGGTGTCCTTCGGGAAACAGCTACCGCCCCAGCCGACGCCCGAGCGGAGGAACTGCTCGCCGATCCGGTCGTCGAGACCGATCGCGTCTGCGACTTCGTAGGCGTCGACGTCGAACAACTTGCAGACGTTCCCGATATCGTTTATCAGACTGACCTTCGCCGCGAGGAAGGCGTTATTGGCGTATTTGATCATCGACGCTTCCCGACGGCCCGTCTCGACGACCGGAACCTCCCAGTCGCTCACGAGCGGCTGGTAGAGCTCCGCGAGGAGATCGAGCGCGCGCTCGTCGCCGTCGGTTCCAACGACGATCTTATCGGGCTCCATGAAGTCCTGTACCGCGCTTCCCTCCCGAAGAAATTCCGGGTTGACGGCGATACCGATCCCCTCGCCGTCGGTCTTTCCCGAAGCGGCTTCGATCCGGGGAACCAGTTCCTCGTCGATCACGTCCGGCAGGACCGTCGACTTGACGACGACGAGGTGGTAGCCGTCCTTATCGGCGATCGCCCGTCCGATGTCCTCGGCCGCCGAGAGCAGGATCGACGCGTCGATCGAGCCGTCTGGATCCGAGGGAGTGCCGACCGCGAGGAACGTCACGTCCGTTTCGCTCGCCGCGTCGTGCTCGGTCGTCGCTGTGAGGCGGTTCCCCGCGTACGCCGAGAGGAGCGGATCCAGTCCCGGTTCGTGAATCCTCGCGTCGCCCTCGTTGAGCCGATCGACGGTCTCCTCGTCGATGTCGATCGCCGTCACCTCGTGTCCCATGTCAGCGAGACAGGCAGACAGGGTCGTCCCGACGTAGCCGCTTCCCACGACGCTTACCTTCATGTCTCACCCTTCTCCGCGCGAGGATTTGAGCGTTGGGCTCTTTGCCGCTGGTTTCAGGGTCGATTCCACACCGCGTGTTCGGCGTGAGTGGCCGCCAACTCGGTCACGTCGCTCGGCTCGAAAAGACCGTCCTCGGTGACGAAGCCGGTGATCTCGGACGGTGGCGTCGCGTCGAACGTCGGATTTGCGACGTCGATCCGGTGCTCACCTCGGTATATCTCCTCAGCCGGGCCGCGTTCGAACGTCGGCGTCCGCGACGGACTGATCTTGTCGGTCGCCGTTACGGCGTACACCGGAACCTCCTCGCCCCCGGCGGCGATAGCCGCCCCTCTAGATCCGACTTTGTTGACGAGGGTGCCGTCACGAAGTACGGTATCCGCGCCAAACACCACGGCGTCGATCCGCTCCTCGGCGAGCACGTGTGCGATCGCCGCGTCGACGAACACCGTCACGTCGGTGCCCGAGTCGCTGACCCGTTCGGCGACCTCGATACCCTCGCGTGCGGGGCGGGACTCGGCGATCAGCACTCGTTCGGGACCACCTCTCAACGCAGGTAACACCGTCCCCGACCGAGACAACGTGAGAACGACCGCGTCGTCGACGATCGACGCCGCTTCCCTCGCGGCGCGTTCGTCCGCACGCAGTGCGCTCTCGAGTTCCTCGATCGCGCGCGATTCGACGGCGGCGGCGCGCCGATCGTCCGAAGCACGCCAGAGGACCCGGTTCACACGGTTCGCCACCGCCGCCATGCTCGGTCGTGCGGCCAGTACCTCCTCGGCGACCCCGGCGATCGCGGTCCACTCGTCGTCCGAGTGGACCTCGCCGCCGGCTATCGCTCCCGCGGCGTCGCGAACGACTTCCATGGCCCGAATCGAGATGTATCCGGAGCCGTGTTCGGTGTCCGTGCGCAGCGTCTCCGGCGTCGGCCGAACGCGGTCGTACGCCTCCCAGAGCCCGGGACGTGTCTCCCGACGGAGTATCTCGGTTGGCGGGATCCACTCGGCGTCGGTCGCGGCTCCGGGGATCTCGAACGCCCGCGATTGACACTCGAACAACACCGGGAGCGTGACCACGTCGTGGTTATCCGACGCGGGTATCGAATACGGTTCACCGACCTCGACCAGCGTCGCGTCGGATGGTATCTCCGGACGAGCCCGGAGTCGGTCCCGGATCGGCGTCGAGGTCCCGCTGATCGGAACCGTCACCGCGTCCCACGCGCCCTCGAACACCTCGATCGACCCGTGGTATCTGGTGAGGAGGACGGCCGCGTCGTGCCGGAAGAATATCGTCGCGAACGGTGCTCGGTCGGTCGAAGGCATAACTCAGTGTTTGAACGCCCGCTGGCCGGTAAACGCCATCGCGATGTCGTGTTCGTTCGCGGCCGCGATGACGTCTTCGTCGTTGACCGAACCGCCGGGTTGGACGACCGCCTCGACGCCCGCTTCGGCGGCGGCTTCGATGCCGTCTGGGAACGGGAAGAAGGCGTCCGACGCCATCACGGCGCCGTCGGCATCCTTCCCTTCGGCGTGTTCATCGGCCTTGAGCGCCGCCAGCCGCACGGCGTCGACGCGCGAGACCTGTCCCATCCCGACGCCGACCGTCTCGGTGCCCTTCGCGAAGAGGATCGCGTTGGATTTGACGTGTTTGATCGTCTGCCAGGCGAAACACATCGTTTCCAGTTGCTCGTCGGTCGGTTTCCGGTCGGTGACGACGTCGAGATCAGACGGTGATATCGCCTGGAGATCGCGCTCTTGGACGAGCCGGCCGCCGACGAGGTCGCTCTCGACGAGCGGTTCAGTTATTTCGTCGAGATCGCCGACGTCCAGCACCCGGAGGTTCTCCTTCTCGAAGAGGACGTCGAGGGCTGCCTCGGTGTAGCCGGGCGCGACGACGACCTCCTTGAACGAGTCGGTGATCGCCTCGGCGGTAACGGCGTCACACTCGCGGTTCAACGCGACGATGCCGCCGAAGGCGCTCATCGGGTCCGTCGCGAGGGCAGACTCGTAGGCGGAGGCGAGATCGTCCGCGGTCGCACAGCCCGCCGGGTTGGTGTGTTTGATCACCGCCGCCGCGGGCTCGTCGAACTCCTTGATGAGATTCAACGCGCCGTCCGCGTCGTTGTAGTTGTTGTACGACAGGGCCTTCGAGCCCTCGTTCAACTGGTCTGCGTGGACGACGCTCGCCTCCTCACAGGCCTCGTCGAGATACACCGCGGCGTCTTGATGTGGGTTCTCCCCGTATCGGAGCTCTCGTCCGCGATCGTCACAGGTGAGGCGGCGGGCGGGGAACTGACCGCCGTCGTCGCCGTCCACGGTGACGATCCCGTCGGAGATCGTCACGCGATCCTCGGCGAACCACTTTACTGCCCGTGGATAGGCGCTGAACTCCGCCTCGCGGAGGACCCGCCGTTTGAGATCGGCTGCCTCGTCTCCGTCGTACACCGGAACCGGCTCTTGGGTGACGATCGGACCGCCGTCGACCGTCTCGTCGACCACGTGGACGGTGCAGCCGGTGATAGAGACGCCTGCCTCCAGCACCTGCTCGTGGGCGTCCATTCCCGGGAACGAGGGCAGAAGCGACGGGTGGACGTTGAGCGTCCGCGGGGCTAATTCGAGGAACGTCTCCGTGAGAATCCGCATGTAGCCGTCGAGACAGACGAGGTCGACGTCGTATCCCTCGAGGCGTTCGACGATCCGCTGTTCGTGTTCCTCCCGTGATTCCTCGTTGCCGCGCGCGACGACTTCGGTCGGAATGCCGCGTTTCGTGGCCTCCCCGATGACGGGAGCACCCTCCTCGTTCGAGAGGACGACCGAGAACTCCGCTCCGCCCGGCGCGGTGTCGGCCATGTGAAGCAGGTTCTGACCGCGGTTCGAAGCCATACCGGCGAGTTTCATGTCTGAAGTCGACTCCGCCCAACGCAAAGTAGTTGCGGTTGCGCGCGATTGATAGTGCAGCCATGTGCATATTTCTTCGGCACAGGTGTTTTTGATGTCTTTATATATACACGATAATGCATTATCTGTGTCGAGATGAAAGCCGTCGCGGAACCGACGATCGACACCCTTTTTCAGCGGCTCTCCGGAGCCACACGTATGACAGATCGGGGGCCGTTATACGCCGTTTCGCCGCTGGACGGCCGATACGAACGCTATACGGAACCGCTCACAGAATACGCCAGCGAGGCCGCGCTCATGCGAGCGCGCGTCCACGTCGAAGTCGAGTATCTCGTCGCGTTGGCGGATCTCGACGCGACGCCGCTGGAAATCAACGAGGCGACGCGATCGTCGCTTCGGAAGCTCTACACCGCTTTCGACGCCGACGATGCCGACGCGATAAAGCGGCTCGAAACGGAGGGCTACGCCGGCTACGCCGCGACCAATCACGACGTGAAGGCGGTCGAGTATTTCATCCGACTGCACCTCCCCGACGAGGAGACGCAGGGCCCGTGGGTCCACTTCGGGCTGACGAGCGAGGACGTGAACAACCTCGCCCACCGGTTGTTGCTCAAGCCCGCAGTCGAGACGGCTCTCGTCCCGTCGATCCGCGACCTTCGGGACGACCTCGCGGCCGACGCACGGGCGTACCGCGACGTCCCGATGCTGGCTCGGACCCACGGCCAGCCGGCGACCCCGACGACGTACGGCAAGGAACTAGCCGTCTACGCTGCACGTCTCGGTCGCGCGCTCGGTCGACTCCGGGCCGCGACCGCCGATCTCTCCGGAAAGCTCGCGGGCGCGTCGGGGACCTACGCGGCCCACCGTGCCGCCTATCCCGACGTGGACTGGCGGGATTTCTCCCGGGCGTTCGTCGAATCCCTCGGGCTCGAACACACCCCACTCTCGACGCAGGTCAACCCCTGCGACGACCTCGCGGCGGTCTTCGACGCGCTTCGAGGCGTCAACAACGTCCTTCGCGACTTCGATCTCGACGTGTGGCTATACGTTTCCGATCGGTATCTCGGCCAGGAGGCGGTCGCGGGCGAGACCGGCTCCTCGACGATGCCCCACAAGGTGAACCCGATCGACTTCGAGAACAGCGAGGGGAACCTGACGAAAGCGAACTCGGATCTGACCTTCCTCGCCGACTACGTCACGACCTCGCGGCTCCAGCGGGATCTCTCGGATTCGACGGTCAAACGGAACGTCGGCGCGGCGCTCGCACACTGTCTCATCGGCTACCGGAAGGCCGCCACGGGCCTCTCGAAGGTGACGCCGAACGAGCAGATCATGCGCGAGCAACTGGAGGCCAACCCCGAGGTGATCGGCGAGGCCGTCCAGACGATCCTCCGACGGGAGGGCGACACCGACGCCTACGAGCGAATCAAGGCGCTCACCCGCGGCCAGCGAGCCACGCTCGAGGACTTCCGCGACCTGTTCGACGACCTCGAAGTAAATGAATCGGTTCGAAAAGAGCTGCACGCGCTGACGCCGGCGACGTACGTCGGCTTCGGCGACGAGCTGGTGGACGAACTCTCATAGCGCCCCGTTTCGCTACCGAGTCGATTCGTAGATCTCGACGCCGGAGGAAGCACCGATTCGAGTCGCCCCCGCCTCGACCATCTCCAACACTTCCTCGAAACTCGAGATCCCGCCCGAGGCTTTGATCTCGGTGTCCGAATCGAGCCCCCCGCGTATCGCCTCGATCTCGACGGGATCGGTCGGCCCGTCGTATCCGACCGCCGTTTTGACGAATTCCGCGCCACCCTCCTCGACGAGGGTGGCCGCGTGTCGGATCTCCTCGGGAGATAACGTCGGCGACTCGATGATGCACTTCAACGTTCGATCGTCGATCGCGTCTTTCACCGCCCGAACGTCCTCGACGACCGACTCGTCGTCGCCGTTCGCAAAGGCCGTTCGATTCATCACCATATCGAGTTCGTCGGCGTGTTCGAGCAGCGCGTCGGCCTCCGCTCGCTTCGCCGTGGAGTTCTGTATCCCGTACGGAAAACCGATGACTGCGACGACGTTCGCCCGATCTCCGAGTATCCCCTGTGCGAGTTCTACGTGATACGGCACGACGACCGCCGATCGGAACCCGTATTCGAGCACCTCTTCGCACAGCGTTCGAATTTCGGCTTCGGTCGCCGCCGGATCGACGTTCGTGTGTTCGATGATCGAGACGACCGATTCGGGATCGTCGCGAAGCGCGTCGAAAAGCGACATACTCCCCCTTTGTTCTGGAGCGTATTAATGGGTCCTCACCTCCGGTGTCGCTCGGTGAGCGATCCGAGGTCGGCTTTCGGATTAGGATCGATCACCGGGCGCTTCATCCTCGAGACGCGTCAGATCCTCGAACGTCTCCCGCCGTCGCGTCACGCGCTCGTCGTCGCCCTCGATGGCGACTTCGGCGGGCTTCGGCTGGGAGTGAAACTGGCTCGCGAGGTTGATTCCGTAGGCTCCGACGTTGCCGATCGCCAGCAGATCGTTCGCCTCGGGACGCGGTATCGGCCGATCGGTACAGAACACGTCGGCGCTGGTGCACAGCGGGCCGCCGACGCTGGATTCGACCGGTTCGCGGTCGCCGCCGGTCACGTTTCTGATGTGGTGATACGAGTCGAACATCGCCGGGCGGATCAGCGCCGTCAGTCCGGCGTCGACGCCGACGACGCGCGTCTCCGGTGTCTGCTTGGTAGTGTTGACGCGGGTGAGGAGCGCGCCGGCGTCGGCGACGAGGTAGCGCCCCGGTTCGAGCGCGATCGTCGCGTCCACGTCGGCGGTCACCTCCCGGATCATCTCCGCGGCCGCCCCGATATCTAGGGGGGGTTCATCGGGACGGTACGGAACGCCGAAGCCGCCGCCCAGATCGAGGAATTCGAGATCGCCGACGCGTCCGGCGAGATCGGCCACTTTTTGGAGCGCTCGCCGGTGATCGTCGAGGCCGTCGGAGAGCACGCCGCTGCCGACGTGAGCGTGCAGCCCGACGAAATCGAAGCGTTCACGCGCGTCTTCGACCAGGTCCGGGACTTCGTCGTACGGGACGCCGAACTTCGCGTCCTTGCCCGTGGCGACCTTCTCGTGGTGGCCGGTACCGATCCCCGGATTGACGCGGAGCGCGAGACGACCGTCGAAGCCACGTGTCTCGAGTCGATCGAGCGTCATCTCCGCGCCCGCCGTGATCGTCAGTTCGGGCGTCTCTTCCCAGAGGTCGACGGCGTAGTCGAGGTCGCCGTCGGGCGGGTTGACCGCGGTGTACTGGAGGTCCTCGGGAGCGACGCCGGCTTTCAGCGCCCGATAAAGCTCTCCCGCGGCGGCGCACTCGATGTCCGCTCCGGCGTCGTACAGCGTCCGGATGACCGCTCGTCCGGTGTTGGCCTTCACCGCGTACATGACGTGTGCGAACTCGAACGCCGCGTCGAACCGCGCGAAGTTCTCGCGGATCTGGTCGTGGTCGGTGACGTACAGCGGGGTATCGTGCGCCGCGGCGAGTCGTTCGAGGCGGTCGCCGTCCCAGTCGGCGAGTCGCTTGACCGCGGGACTATCGACAAGACTCATTGGGAATACTGGCGGGGCGGTCGCTAACAAGGGTTCCGCTTCGGGATCGCCGACCACTCATATCGCGTCGTCGAACTCACAGATACGCGGCGTCCCACCGGGTTGGCTTCAACTGGTTCCCACACTCGTCACAGGAGAGCCGACCCATGGTGTCCATCGCCGTGATGAGCGTCTCGCAGTTACCGCAGTAGTAGCTATAGCGGTTCTCGCGGTCCTCGTCGGTGTAGACCGCATAAAACGGTCCCTCGGATCCGCGTTCGGCGTCACCGCGGTCGATGTAGAGCTCCTGCCCGTCGACGACGATCGGCTTGAGTTCGGCCGTGTCCTCATCGACATAGACGTTCTCGATGAACGGCGTTCCATCGATCTCGACGGTTCCTTCGTCGACTTTTCGCAGACCGCGTTCCTCCCAAAAGCGGTTACCCTCGGAGTTCATCGCGAGAACGAGCCCGCGGATCGTCTCCGCGCCGTCGGTTTCGAGGCGTTCGCGCGTCGCCTCGTAGAGGGTCTGACCGATCCCCTCACCGCGGTGCATCGCGGCGACGTGGATCCAATGGATATCCCCCCGGCCGTCGACCAGTGCGCTCTCGGAGAACGCGACCGGCTCGCCGTCGCGTTCGACGACGAGCAGCATCACGTCGTCGTCCCACAAGAGGTCGTCGAAGCTTTCCTCGCCGTACCACTGTTGGATCGCGCTTTCGATGGTACTCGGACTCAGCGAGTACGACGCTTCCATCGACCGCAGGGCGATAGAGCGAACTGCCGGACCGTCTTCAGCCGTGGCTTCGCGAATCTCCATGACAGCAGTTTCCGCACGTGATATTATAAAACCAAATGTCGACGCGCAAATGTGGACGTTTGATCAATTCGGGCGGAAAACCGTGTGGATAGCTACCGGATAGCCGCGACGCTGCCGTGCAGGGCGGCTGTTTCAGGGCCTCAGTTCCGACGTATCGTCTCGATACCGGGCGGGGACGTACTGCGAAAGCGTGTCCGGGACCCGGCCGAACACGACCGGCGCCAGCGCCGCCAACCGTCGGCGGAGGAGCGCGTACACGACCCCGATACCGATCGCTCCCGCGACCAATGCGACGAACGGCCACTCGACGAGCACCACCAGCGGTGCGGCGACCAGAGTGGCTATCCCGAGATCCCCCTTCGACCCGTCGTATGCGACGAATCGGCGCGGCGGGAGCCACTTGCGGGCGACGTGGTCGTACACAGCGTGATCGGAGGTTCCTTCCCACGGGCGGAGTTCCAAGCCGCCACCGTAGATGTCCATCCGACAGTGGGCGGCCGCCCCGATGAGTACGAACGCGACCGCGATGGCGACGGTGGTCGGCCAAAGGAACGCTAAGAGGGCTGCTGGAACGGCAGCGATGGGATACAGCGTCGGGAAGTGAAGCGTTCGTCGGTGTCCCGCATACAGATCGAGATCGGGGAGTATCCCGCCGAGGAATCCGCCCAAGAGCGCCGCTGGAGCGAGATCAGGCGCCAACATCGCGATCGGGAGCGCAAGCGCCATCCCCACGAGCGCGTGCGTCGGAAGCATCATACGTTCACGCAAACGCGTTGAGTAAATATAAGCCCGCCGCCGCGTTGGCCGCGGCTCTCGGCTCCCTTCGAGCACAGATCGCGAATCAGCCTGCACATGTCCGTTTTGAACGCCGACGGTGTCGTAAACCTAAAGAGTCGAACTACCCTTCATACCGACAAGATGACTGATACGTTCGTTTTCCACACCGTGGAGGTGGGTACATGGGTGTCGAAATAGCGGAGTCGCCGGTCTCGGGGGAGGAGTACCAGGACATGAAGCGGTTCGTGTACGACTACCTCGCCGCCAGTATCGAGAGCGAAGAGGAGGGCGGCCGAATGCGGTGGTACCCGTGGCATTCGGCGGAGTACCGCTACAATCACATCCTCAACGTCACCGAGTTAGCGGCAGAAATCGCTGAGAAGGAAGGCGCGAACGTCGACGTCACCCGTGTCGCCGCCCTCTTTCACGATATCGCCAAACTGGAGGCCGATCAAGACGTCCACGCCGAGGCGGGTGCCCGCGTCGCCCGCAAGTATCTCCGATCTCGGACGGACTACCCCGAATCGTTCATCACGCAGGTGTGCAACGCCGTCGCCGAACACTCCTACGAGGGTGATCTGGCGAACGTCTCGCTGGAAACCCGGTGTCTCATGGAGGCGGACCTCCTGGACAAGGTCGGCGCGAACGGGACGACGCTCATGCTTCTGCGGATGGGGTACGAATCGCGAACCCACATGGACGCCAACGAGATGGTCGGCCGCGTCCTCGAACGCGGGGAGGACGCCATCTCTCGGGTCCGATCCGAGACCGCAGAAAGCATGGCCCACCAGCGGATCAAACGCGTCCGATGGTTCAAAGAGTGGCTCGAGGACGAGATCGCCGGGATGGAACCGGCCGAGCCCGCTGATTTTGATCTAAAATAAGAGCACGTTCGCAACGAAGTAGACGCCGAAGCCGCCGAGGACGACTGCGCTTCCGTAGGCGACGATCGGCGCGAGCGCTTCGGTCTTCGATTTCGCCGCCGTCAGCGCCGCCGGAAAGCCCACGATCCATCCGGCGACGCCACAGAACAGGCCGACGACCAGCGCCGCGCTTCCGGTCTCGACGACGACGATACCGGACAGCGAGTCACTCGCATACGAGAGGACGTCGACTCTTCCGGGCGTCAACAGTCCGACGCCGGCCGTGAGCCAAAAGAGAATCTGGTAGGGGTTGCTCAATGACAACACGAACGCCTTCCAGAAGCCGCGACTCCGGGTGGGCTCTGCGCTTTGGAACTGCTCTCTCGCCGCCCGCGCCGCCCCGTAGGCGAAGTACAACATCAACCCTCCACCGACGAGGAACATTCCCGCTTGGAGCGTCGGGAACTCCCGGACGAACGTGACGACGCCGGCCAGCGCCAAGAGGAAGAACAACACGTCGGCGCTCAGCGCTCCGAGTCCGGTTTTGAACCCGGCTTTCCACCCACGAAGGACCGATTCTTCGGCGATGATCGCGTTCATAGGACCCGGTGGTGCGGCGAGAGCGAGTCCGAAGAGCGCGCCAACGACGAGCGTTTCGAGAACGGCCATCGACGCGGCTTTTCAGCCAGATGTACAAAAGCATGCCGCCACATCGCTCGGACCGCCGCCCGTGATCGACCGCACCGGTGCAAACGATTAACTCCCTGCCCCTCCCCGTCCAAAGCGATGAACGACGGCTCGATTCGCTGGCGGGGGATTACGACCGGGATCGGACTCTGGATCCTCCTGTACCTCGGGCTCTCGATCACGCTCTTTGTGCTCTTTTCACTCACGCGCTCGTCCCCCGAAACCGGACCGTCTCTCGCTGCTATCGCGTTCACGCTCGGCCTCGTCGTCGTCGCACTCGCCTTCCTCGCGGTCGTTATCGACAGGTTACTTTTTACGCGCAAGCCGACGGATCTCCTATTGCGACAGTCGGTGTGGGTTATCGTGCTTGCCGTCTCGACTGTCGTCTCGACCGCGGCGATCCTCCTCACCGTGGCCGTCACACCGGGAAACGCCGCGCTGTTCGGCATAACGATCGCGCTCCCGACGACGATGGCGCTCTTCGTCGCGGTCAACTTCGCCCGCTACCGTTCGCTGGAGCACCGACCGTAGTCACTGTACTCCCGAGAGTCGGACGCCCTCCTCGATCAACTCGCCGTCGAGACGATCTTGATAACGTCGCCCTCCTCGAGTTCGTGATCCTCCCCGATTCGGCGATTCTCCCGCCCGTCGACCGCATGGAGATACCCCTCACCGATATCCGAGTGAACGGCGAAGGCGAGATCCCTCGGCGTCGCCCCGGTCGGCAGCAAGAACGCGTCCGGCAGAACGTTTCCCTGTCCGTCCGTCCACCGGGTCTCGTTTTCGACGGGATACACCGTGATCCGACCGAGGAGGTCGTAGACCGCGTCGTCCAGCGCGGTCTGTACGCCCGTGCCACCCCGCTCGGCCATGACCGTCCGAATGCGTTCGAGGCCGTCACGCTGTGTCCCGGATAGCTCGCCCGCAACGGTGAACATCTGATCGCCGGGATCGTACTCGACCACGCCCGCTTCGACCGCGCCGCGCAACGCGAGTTCGCCCTCGGCCGTACACGGGATGACACGTTCGGCCGCCGTCCGGAGTCGCTCGACGTTTTCGGCGGGTGCGATATCGGCTTTGTTGGCGACGACGACGATCGGCTTCGTTTGGACGCGGACGAGGCGCGCCAGCTCCTCGCGGTCGTCGCCGTCCCAGGCCATCGGATCGTCGTCGTACTCGAACTCTCTGAGAATGGTGGCCACGTCGTGCTCGCTGGCCCCGACTCCGGTGAGCATCTCCGTGAGCGACGCCTCGATGTCGAAGTCGGGCGAACGGGACTGTCGTTCGATCGTCTCCCAGTTTCGATCGACGATTCCGGCGAGCCACAGGTCCATCTCCCGCTCGATGAACTGCACGTCGTCGACGGGGTCGTAGGAACCGACCTCGACCGGCTCGCCCTCCTCGTTCGTGCCGCCCGAGGCGTCTACGACGTTGAGGATAACGTCGGCGTTCGTCAACGCGTCGAGAAACTGGTTACCGAGGCCCTTCCCCTCGTGAGCACCCGGGACCAATCCGGCCACGTCGAGCAGTTCGATCGGTACGTAGCGTTTGCCGCCGTGACAGTTCTCGTCGTCGCAGCGTTCCTCGAGATCGAGACAGGGACACCGGGTCCGGACGTGGCTGACGCCGCGGTTCGGATCGATCGTGGTGAAGGGATAGTTGCCGATATCGACGTCCGCCCGCGTGGCGGCCTTATAGAACGTCGATTTGCCGGCATTGGGCTTGCCGGCGAGAGCGACCGAAAGCATACCTCGGCTACCCGAGCCACTCGTATATGTGTCCCGGTCGCAGCCGACTTGTTACCGTCCGTCCCGTTCCGGATCGACTTCCGCGTCGGCGACGATCGCCGTAACGTCGTCGTCCGCCTCGGTCCCGTTCGACCGTCTATCGTCGAGCGCGTCCCACTCGACGTCACTCTCGTCGAGGGGGACGACCGTGGCGATCGGATGGGCGTCGGGATACGTCTCCGCCGCCGTTTTCACCGTCACACTCGGACCCGACCTCGGCTTCGGACGGTCTCCGTCGCCGATCGGAACGATCGCGGGTGAGGCGGCTTTTTTCGAATCGGACTCGCCGTCGCCGTCGTCGTCGCCGTCGCCGTCGCTGACCTCCGAGCCGCTCACGTTCTCTCCGTCTCCGTCTTCTCCCCGAGTCGGCGGTGTCCGAGACGCCGCTCGATCGGAATCGGTTTCGACCGTTCGGCTCGGCGGGTCCTCGAATCTAATCCCCTCACGCGCCCGGATCGTCCCATCGACGTCGGCGGCCTCGGAGAGCTCACATCGGTCACACGAGATGTCGCCGCGAACGCGGACGTCGGGGCCGATGGCAACGTCGCCGTCTCTGGTCGTCACGTCGCCGTGAACGACCGCTCCGCTGCCGATGCGGATCGATCCCTTCGACCGGAGGCTCCCGAAGATTTCGGTGTTTCGTCCGACCGCGATCTCGGCGGCGCGAATGTTCCCGTGGAGTCGGCAGTCCTCGCCGATCGACGCCGGCGTCGAGACGCGCCAGGCGTCGTCTGACACCCGCGATCCACGCGGGATACACGCTGGCTCTGTATCGCGATCGTCGGCGAACGCTTCGGCCGCCACCTTCTCTGCGGCCTCCTCTTCGCCGATGTGGAGCAAGTGCGAGAGATAGACGAACAGAAACACGATCGTCGGCATCGGATTTCGGATGACGATCCAGCCGTTCGCCTCGAAGCCGCGTTCGATATCCACGTCGTCACCGATATCGAGGTCCCCGGAGACGATGAGTTGTCCCGTGATGTGGGTTCGCTCGCCTAGGTAGGCGTCGCTGCCGACGAGAACGTTGCCTTCAACCTCACACCACATGTCGAGTCGGCAGTCGCCCTCTGCCTCGATATCGCCGCCGAACGCGACGCGCTCGCCGGCGACGACGCTCCCGCCGCGAACTCCGAGTTCGAGGACGCTTTGACCGCCGACGAGCACGTCCCCGTCCGTGACGAGGTCGTGTTCTTTCACGTGCGTCCCGTCCGGGATCACGAGCGCTTCGAGTGGATCCGACCCGAACACGCTCGGAGTGTGTTCGGCAGGCGTCTTAACCCCTCCGGCGGCGTCTGACGTGGGTCTGACGCCGGCTCCGTCCACTCGTGGTACTTATATTCGGTAACGACCAATTCGGGATATGACTGTTCTCTCGTTCGATCAGGAGGGCGTTGACGTCATCTACGAGGGCACCGAGTTCCGAATGGAAAAAACGCTCATCGAGGAGGCTACGGAGAAGGCTTACCCCGACGTGACCGACCACGAGGTTCTCCAGATGATCGAGAAGAACCCGAGTCTCTCGGGTGAACCGCGACGGATCACCGAAATCCTCGGCTGAGCGGATTCTCGATGAAACACCACTCGCTCGTGTCGCACTCCCCGTCGAGGCGATACGTATAAGCGGCCGCGTTCACACACTCGGATATGAACGCGTCCGAACTCAAATCGGAACTTAGCCACTCCTCGTTCGTTACTGCGGGCAGTACCGTCGCCGCCTACGTGCTCATTATCCTCGGAATGACGCTGGTGATCTTCGGGATCCCGTATCTCGTCTTCTCGCTGTTTTAAACGGGGCCGACCGGCGGGAATCCGCGAGTTCGTGTGCCGTTCAGATCGCTACTCGAGGGACTTTGCGCGGTTTTGAAACTCCCCGCCGCACTCACACTCGCCTGGGTGGGTTTTCGCTTCGAGGAGTTTGCCGCACTGCATGCATTCGTACTCCGAGAGCGATTCCGGATCGTTCTCACCTTCGATGTCCTGTCCGTGGGGCATACGCGAAAGTTGTGGGGTCGTACATAAATATTAATCGTGACGTATAACTGAACATCGGAGGGGTCCGGGGGTGGCGGTTCACGACATCTTCGGGGGTGACGATCCGTGCCGATCACGGTCACGAATACGGACTGATGTCCCTCGGATCGACGCCGCCACGAGCGTTGGTGGTGTGACAGCGAGTACAGCGACCGCGTTCGTTCGGCTCTGAAAAATGATGAGGCGGTGGGATCGACGAATCAAGCGAACGTCTTCGAGATCTCGTCCTCGTCCTCGTCGGTCTGTTGGATCTTCCGCCAGGCTTGCTCGAAGTCCTCGGTGGTGACTTCGAGACGATCGTCGCGGATCGCGTACATTCCCGCCTCCGTACAGATCGCTTTGATGTCTGCACCGGATGCGCCGACGGCGAGGTCTGCGAGATCCTCGAAGTCGACGTCGTTGGCGACGTTCATTCCGCGCGTGTGGATCTCGAAAATCATCTTGCGACCCTCGAACTCCGGCTTGGGGACTTCGATGAGTCGGTCGAATCGACCGGGACGGAGTATGGCTCGATCGAGCATGTCGAAGCGGTTCGTCGCCGCGATGATCGATATCTGGCCGCGCTCCTCGAAGCCGTCCATCTCGGCGAGCAACTGCATCATCGTCCGCTGGACCTCGGCGTCCCCGGAGGTCTTTGACTCGGTCCGTTTGGCGGCGATCGCGTCGATCTCGTCGATGAAGACGACGGCTGGCTCCTGTTGGCGGGCGAGTTCGAATAGATCGCGGACGAGCTTCGCCCCCTCGCCGATGAACTTGTGGACGAGTTCGGAGCCAGCCATCTTGATGAACGTCGCGTCTGTCTGGTTGGCGACGGCCTTCGCGAGCATCGTCTTCCCCGTTCCGGGCGGCCCGTACAACAGGACGCCCGACGGCGGGTCGATCCCGACTTCGTCGAACATTTCGGGGTTCTCGATCGGCATCTCGACGGTCTCGCGGACCTCTTCCATCTGCTCGTCGATACCTCCGATGTCGGCGTAGGTGACGTCGGGTGATTGGTCGACTTGCATCACCCGTGCGCGGACATCCGTCTCGCTGTCGAGCTGTTTGACGATCGACAGCGAGTTGTTCACCGCGACCCGGGCATCGGGCGAGAGCTCCTCGCGCATCTCCGCCGTGACCTCGGTGAGCGCCTCCTGGTTGTTTCCGTGCTGTTTGATGATGACGCCCTCGCCGGTCAGTTCCTGGACCGTCGCGACGAACAGCGGCGACTGCTTGAGCTTCTTGTTCTCGTGGGTCAGCCGTTCGAGTTTCTGTTGGTACTTGTTGTTCTCCGCGTTGGCGTCGAGGAGTTTGTCCCGCATCTCGTCGTTCTGCTGTTCGAGAATCTCCAGACGCTCCTCGAGCGCCTCCACCTTTTGCTGCTGTGACGCACCGTCCCCGTACGGCAGGTCGATGTCGTCCACAGTGTCGGTCATTACCGGGTTCGTAGCGTCCGTACTCATAAGAGGCTTCGGGTCGTGCCACGCGTCGTTCCGTGTCGTAGCCGTGTTACGCCATTCTGCGGGGTGGTCTCCCGATAGCTGTCGCCCCGTCGACCGTCCGGCAGATAACTAAAAGTAATATATACATAGTAACTATTATCCATTCTCATGAAAAACGGTGGTACAATGAGCGCAACCGAATTCGACCCGGACGCCGGAACGGTGGGTTGGGACGCCGTCACCGACCTCCCGCCGAGTGCGAAACTGGTCGCGAAGGTACTCGAGTACAACGACCGACTCACGCAGAGCCAACTCGCCGACGAGACGATGTTACCCCCCCGGACGGTCCGGTACGCCCTCACGCGACTCAAAGAGGTAGACGCCGTGGACGCAAGGTTCTCATTCACCGACGCCCGAAAGCGCGTCTATTCGCTCGCCATCGAGTGACCTTCAACGTTCAGCGTCCGATCGAATCGACGAACGCTTTTATACGAACGCGCGGCCATCACCGCTTATCGTGGTGTCCGAAGATCCCCTGGAAACGGCGCGAGTGAAAGCTTCGTTGAACCGTTTGGCTGGTCCGGACGCAGCCACCGTCATCGAGCGAGGCGCTGAGTCGGTCGACGATCTCGGCGACGCGGCCCGCTTCGTCGATCGGTGCGGCCTCGACCAGTTGGCCGCGGCCGTCGATGCAACGGACGATCCCGAACTCGGCGAACGCGGCCGACGAGTACTGGCGGCCTTCCGCCGCTTCCGGCGAGCGGCGGCGGGCGACGCTTCACCGACCGACGATCACTTCCACCGCGGTCGCGGAACCGATTTAAGAGCAGACGGCGAACGTCCACCCCAATGACACGGGTGCTTCACACTGCGGACACCCATATCGGGTATCGACAGTACCACAGTCCAGCACGGCAGGCTGACTTTCTCGACGCGTTCCGGCAGGTCGCATCGGACGCGGTCGAGTCGGGCGTCGACGCGGTCGTCCACGCCGGCGATCTGTTTCACGATCGCCGACCGGGACTCTCCGATCTCTTGGGTACGCTCGAGGTGCTCGAAACGCTCTCCGACGCCGGGATTCCGTTTCTCGCCGTCGTCGGCAACCACGAAGCCAAGCGATCGGCGCAGTGGCTCGACCTCTTCGAGGTGATGGGGCTCGCGACTCGTCTCGGTGACGAACCGGTCGTCGTCGGACAGACCGCCTTTTACGGGCTCGACTTCGTCCCGCGCGCCCAACGGGACGACCTCGACTACGAATTCGAATCCCACGACGCGGAATCAGCGGCGCTCGTCTCGCACGGGCGGTTCGAACCGCTCGTCCCCGACTACGGCAACGTCGAGTGGAACGTCGCGGAGATCCTCGAAGCCGCATCCGTCGAGTTCGACGCCGTGCTGTTGGGCGACGAACACGTCCCCACGACGCAGGAAGTTTCGGACGTCTGGGTCACGTACCCCGGTTCGACGGAACGAGCCAGCGCGGGCGAACGCGAAGAACGGGGGTACAACCTCGTCGAGTTCGACGGCGACGTGCGGATCTCCCGCCGGGGCCTCGAAACGCGGTCCTTCGTCTTCGTCGATCTGGAACTCGGCGAACACGAGGGTATCGAACGCGTACACGGCCGACTTCGCGAGTACGACCTCGAGGACGCGGTCGTCCACGTCTCACTGGAGGGAGACGGCGAATCCGTCTCTCCGGCCAGCATCGAATCGTTCGCAACTGACGAAGGTGCCCTCGTGGCTCGGGTGAAAGACCGCCGCGAACTCGCCAGCGAGACGATGGACGTGGACGTCTCCTTTGCGAATCCCGACGAGGCCGTCAGAGAGCGACTCCGAGAGATCGAACTGAGCGGGGCCGCCCGCGACCTCGACGAGACCATCCGCTCGTCTTCGATCGCGGATTCGAACGTCGCGAGCGAGGTCGAACGACGCGTCGACGAGTTGCTCTCGGATCCGGACTCGTTTGGGGTGTCACAGGATGACGCGGCATCCGGTCCGGAACCGGCTCTCGAACACGATTCTGCGTCCGACGCGGACGAAGGGTCGGACGCAGAATCCGCGTCCGCATCGTCCACTGCTACGGACGCTTCGCCCCCGGAAACAGACGGATCACCGGACAGTCAATCCTCGATGGGTGAGTACCTATGAAGTTCGAACGCGTCCGTATCCGGAACTTCAAATCCCACGCGGACACCGATCTGTCCCTCGGGCCGGGCGTCACCGTCATCCACGGCGTCAACGGGAGCGGAAAATCGTCGCTCCTCGAGGCCTGCTTTTTCGCTCTCTACGGCGCCTCGGCGATCGACGGGACGCTGGACGACGCGATCGCTAACGGGGCCGAGGACATGGCGGTCGCGCTGTCGTTCACGCACGCTGGTGGTGATTATCGTGTCGATCGGGAGGTGAAAATAAGGGGAGAAACGGCGCAGACGACGACCTGCGTGCTCGAAACACCGAACGGATCGATCGAACAGGTGACCGACGTCGAGGCCCACATCGAGGAGTTACTGCGGATGGACGCCGAGGCGTTCGTCAACTGCGCGTACGTCCGACAGGGCGAGGTGAACAAGCTCATCAACGCCTCGCCGAGCGAACGCCAGGACATGATCGACGAGTTGCTCCAACTCGGAACGCTCGAAACGTACCGGGAACGGGCCAGCGACGCCCGCGTCGGGGTCAAACGGGTCCGAGACCGAAAGCGAGAGCTGTTGGCCGACCGCGAGGAAACGATCGCCGACAAGGAAAAAACGGACCTCCACGGCCAACTGAACGAACTGGAATCGGATCTATCGGCGGTGACGGACGAGATCGAGACGAAAGAGCGCGGCTGTCTCGCGGCGGAAAAAGCGCTCGAAGATGCCGAAGACACGCTCTCGGAGTACGAGGCCAGCCGCGAGGAGATCGACGAACTCGAAACGGAGATCGAGGAGTTGACCGCCACGATCGCGGAGACGGAACGGGAGCGCGAGGCGATCGAGAAACGCGTTCGCTCGCTCCGGGAAACCATCGAATCACTCGAATCCGATCTCGACGAACGACTCGCCGAGACGGAACTCGGCACTCCGGACAGCGACGCCGTCGAAGCGCGTCTGGAGGCGATCGAAGACGAGATCGACTCGATACGCGATCGGATCGAAGAGCGCCGGCTCGAGGCGAGAGACCACGTGAACGACGTCGAAAACGCCAGAGAACGCGCCGTCGAGCTGCGTACACAGAGTGAGGACAGACGCGAGAAAGCGGATCGGCTCGAGTCCGAAGTCGAATCCGGACGATCGGAACTCGACGAGCGTCGCGACCGTATCGAAGAACTCGACGAACGGATCGAGGCGCTTCGCGTCACGATCGACGAGGCGCCGGCCGAGCGGGACGAACTCGAAGCGCATCACGACTCGGTTCGCGAGGACCTCTCCGCGCGACGAGAGCGACTCGCCGAACTGCGAACGGAGTTGAAAAACGCCCGTGAGTCGGTGCAGGAAGCCGAACGGCTGCTCGATGAGGGTAAGTGTCCGGAGTGCGGACAGCCGATCGATGGTTCCCCGCACGTCGAGGGGATCGAGGCCGACCGCGAGCGCGTCTCCGATCTCGAATCGGAGATCGAGGCGGTCGAATCGGAGATCGAGACGCTCGAAGGGACCGTCGAACGCGCCGACGAGCTACGCGAGACCGCGACCGAACTAGATCGGCTGATCGAGAACCGCGAGAACGTCTTGCGGCTGATCGAGCAGCGCCGTGAGCGGGTGGCCGAAACGGTCGAGCGGATCGAATCACTTCGAGAGGCGGCCGATGACCACGAGGCCCGCGCCTCGGAGTTCGAAGAACGGGCAACCGAGCGTGAGCGCGAGGCCGAAACGGCCCGCGAATCCATCGGCGAACTGAACGGGGAGAAGGCGCGACTCGACGAACGAAGGGAGCGACTCGAACGGATCGATGAACTCTTCGACGAGATCGACGACACCGAACGAGAGATCGAGACGCTACGCGAGCGACGGGCGAACAGGGCTGAACTCAACGATCAACGACGAGAACGGCTCTCGGACAAGCGCGAACGGCGGGAGGAGCTCGAGACCGAATTCGACGAGTCCGCCGTCGAGACGGCCGTGGAGAAAAAGCGGAAGGCGAAGTCGTATCTCACCGAGTTCGAACCGCTCTTGGAGGACAAACGGGAGCAACGCGACGAGCTCCAGAGCCGGCTCGGTGCCGTGAAAAACGAGCTCGACGAACTGGCGTCGCTCAAAGAACAGCGCGAAGAACTGCGATCGACCGTCGAGCGGCTGGAGTCGCTCTACGACGAGGCGGCGCGGCTCCAAGAGACGTACGGCGAACTCAGACGCGAACTCAGACAGCGCAACGTCGATCGGTTGGAGACGATGCTCAACGAGACGTTCGACCTCGTCTACCAGAACGATTCGTACGCGCGGATCGAACTCGACGGCGAGTACGAACTGACGGTGTATCAAAAAGATGGAACGCCACTCGATCCCGACCAACTCTCCGGGGGCGAGCGGGCGCTGTTCAACCTCTCGCTTCGCTGTGCGATCTACCGTCTCCTCTCGGAGGGGATCGAAGGTCGGGCCCCGACGCCGCCGCTCATCCTCGACGAACCGACGGTGTTTCTCGATTCCGGTCACGTCTCGAAACTCGTCGAACTCATCGAATCCATGACCGAGCACGGCGTCGAACAGATCGTCGTCGTCAGCCACGACGAGGAGTTGGTCGGCGCTGCGGACGATCTGGTCGCGGTCAGGAAGGATCCGACGACGAACCGATCGAGCATCGAGCGCTCGGCGATCGCCGAGGCCTTACCGTAGGGCGTCGAGCCCCTCGCGTGCCAGTTCCGTCGTCGCGTATCCACGCTCGCCGAAGCGTTCGGCCTCCCGAACGAGCCCGGCCGCCCGAAGCTCCGAGACGTGGCCGTGGAGATCGGACTCACAGAGGTCGTACCTATCGAGGAGTTCGCGGACCGAAAGCGGACCGTCTGTATCGAGTTCGACGAGCAATCCGAGGAGTCGTTCGGAGTGAACCGCTGTCACGATGCGACGTTGCGGTTCGGCGACGCTTCGAGCGGCGATCGCGAGCGGTGAGTCGCCACTCACGGTCAACTCGTCGTTGGGGAGATAGCGCTCGGTACCGGTCTCGGGATCCCGGACGAGGCTCGAGTCACTCGATCGTTTTATCAGCAGGTACTCCTTCCCGTCGTGTTCGACTGCTCTCATTCTGTCCTCTCGTCGGTCTGTCCGGGTGTTGCTCCTTCGTTCGACGGATCGTCGTCCGCGTACCGCCCGGTCTTTGCACCCCAGTAGTACCGGAACGTGGCTATCCCGGCGACGATCCCGATGAGTAACACCGGGCCACCGGTTCGGTAGTCGCTTCGGAAGTAGATCAACATCGCGCCGATCGAGAGGGCCGCAAGCGCGACGTTCAAGAGGAGAACGGCCGCCCAGAACGCTCGAAAGAGCTCCTCCGAAACGCCCTCGGTCGCCTTCAGTGATTCATCGAGCGTCGGCTCCGTGTCCGGTATCTCGGGGCCGATGTTTTCGGGGTCGAACTCGTCCGGTTCGTCGGGCCACGCGTCCGATTCGTCCTCTTCGAGCGAGTTCACGGATGAACCGACGGGCTTGGGCACGAAAAGTTACGCGGACGAGTCGAGATCGACGACGTGATCCGAGAGCATCCACGCTAACGGGTTTTCGGCGTCGTAAAAGACCATACCGTCGTCCGTTTCGTAGGATTCCGTCGTTCGAACCGCATCGATCACCGCCGGCCCGCCCGCCCTCTCGACGCGACTCGCCTCGAGGTTAGTGGTATTCGTATCGGACACGGTATGTCACTGAGCCGCGATATGAAGCCGCAGCATATAGTCTCCGGCCCGGTGTCGGGGAGTGACACGCGTCCCGATCCCAGGGATTGATTTATATATCTCGCCCCGGACCACCGGGGTTTTTAGCGCCGAGGGACAAGCAATGAACCCATGGAACAGGGAACCTTCGGGGACTTCGGCGGTTCGGGCGACGGCGGCGGTGAGAGGCCGGCGGCGGAAGCCGCGGCGGTCGCGGGCGGTGACGACGGCGACGCGCCAGTCATCGAGATCTCCGAGCAGGAGTTTCCCGACGCCGACGGTGCCGTCGAGTTCGCCGTCACGCAGGTGGATTACACCGTCGACGGCCACGGCGACGACGAGCACCCCGTCCTCCACATCTTCGGTCGGGTTCCCACGGACAGCGGCGCTGATCGGCAAATCCACGCTCGGGTATACGGGTTTCGACCATATTTTTATACGCCGATCTCGACGCTCGACCTCGCCGTCGACGCCGAGGATCCGCTCACGGACGCCGATGTCGTCGATTCGCGACTCGACCACGAGCGGTTGACCGGGCTCGAAACCTACGGCGATCGGGCGGCTGACGGGCTCGAAACCGGCGACCACGACGACTCGGAACTCGTCGTCTACGAGTCGATCAGGGGGGATTCGCTGGTGAAGGTGTTCGGCCAGACGCCGCGCGACGTAGGGCAACTCCGGGATCGGTTCGAGCACTACGAGGCGGACATCCTCTTTCCTAACCGGCTACTCATCGACAAGGACATCACGAGCGGTGTTCGCCTGCCCGCCCGACGGCTCGACGACGGGAGTTTGAAAGTCCACCACACGGAAGTCGTGCCGACCGACATCGATGCCGAGAGCCGCGTTCACACGCTCGACATCGAGGTCGACGACCGCCACGGGTTCCCGGAGGACGGCGAGCAGACGGTCATCTGTTTGACGGCGCACGATTCCTACCGTGATGAGTACGTGATCTGGCTCTACGAGGACCCGGACGGATCGGCCGCACCCGATGCGGTTCCCGGATACGAGCCGATCGGCGACGGCGAGCTCGCGGTCGATATTCGATCGTTCGACGCGGAGGCCGAGATGTTCGTCGATTATCTCGATTACATCGACGAGACCGACCCGGACGTGCTGACCGGGTGGAACTTCGACGACTTCGACGCGCCGTATCTGATCGACCGTATCGACCGGCTCTCGTCGCGACACGAGGCCCTCCAGTCGGATCGGCTGTCGCGCATCGACGAGGTCTGGGATTCGGGCTGGGGTGGACCGAACATCAAGGGCCGGGTCGTCTTCGATCTCCTTTATGCGTACCAGCGGACCCAGTTCTCCGAACTTGATTCGTACCGTCTCGACGCCGTCGGCGAGGAAGAACTCGGGGTCGGCAAGGAGCGGTATCCCGGCAACATCGGGGACCTCTGGGGGGACGACCCTGAGCGGCTGCTCGAATACAATCTCCGGGACGTCGAACTGTGCGTCGAGTTAGATCGAAAACAGAACATCATCCCCTTCTGGGAGGAGGTCGCGACCTTCGTCGGCTGCAAACTCGAGGACGCGACGACGCCCGGTGACGCGGTCGACATGTACGTCCTCCACGAGATCCACGGCCAGTTCGCCCTCCCCTCGAAGGGACAACAGGAGAGCGAGGAGTACGAAGGGGGCGCGGTCTTCGATCCGATCTCCGGCGTCAAGGAGATGGTCAGCGTGCTCGATTTAAAGAGCCTCTACCCCATGTGTATGGTCACGATCAACGCCTCGCCGGAGACGAAAGTCGATCCCGATGCGTACGATGGGGAGACGTACCTCGCCCCCAACGGAACGCACTTTCAGAAGGAGCCGGACGGCATGATCCGAAAGATGGTCGACGAGTTGCTGGCCGAGCGCGAGCGGAAGAAGAGATTGCGGAACGACCACGATCCCGGGTCCGACGCGTACGACACCTACGACCGCCAGCAAGCGGCCGTGAAGGTTATTATGAACAGTTTATACGGCGTCTTGGGCTGGGATCGGTTCCGGTTGTACGACAAGGAGATGGGCGCGGCCGTCACCGCGACCGGCCGAGACGTCATCGAGTTCACCGAGCGGTCCGCCGCCGAAATTGATAACGAAGTGACATACGGGGACACGGACTCCATCATGCTGGAACTCGGAGGCGAGATATCCAAAGCCGAGGCGATCGAGCAGTCCTTCGAGATCGAATCGCACATCAACGACGCCTACGACGAGTTCGCCGAACAGTTGAACGCGCAGACGCACCGATTCCAGATCGAGTTCGAGAAGCTCTACCGACGATTCTTCCAGGCGGGGAAAAAGAAGCGGTACGCCGGCCACATCATCTGGAAGGAGGGCAAGGACGTCGACGACATCGACATCACCGGTTTCGAGTACAAGCGCTCGGACATCGCGCCGATCACGAAGGAGGTGCAAAAGCGAGTTCTCGAGATGATCGTCACGGGCGAGGATCCCGAAGAGATCAAAACGTACGTCCACGACGTTATCCAGCGGGTTCGGGCTGGCGAGGTGAGCCTCGAGGAGATCGGTATCCCCGGCGGAATCGGGAAGAAACTCGATAACTACGACACCGATACGGCCCAGGTACGGGGCGCGAAGTACGCGAACCGATTCCTCGGGACGAACTTCAGACGGGGTTCGAAACCCAAGCGACTCTACCTAAAGAACGTTCACTCCTCTTTTTTCCGCGAACTAGAAACTGAGATGGATCTCGATCCGTCGACCGATTCGCTCTACGGCGAGTTCCGGCGGGAAGCCGAGAGCGGGGACGCAGTCATCTGCTTCGAGTTCGAGGATCAAGTTCCCGACGACTTCGAAGTCGATTACGAGAAGATGCTCGATAAGACGCTGAAAGGGCCCATCGCTCGTATTCTCGAAGCACTCGACATCTCGTGGGACGAGGTCGAAAGCGGCCAGGAACAAACCGGTCTCGAGAGCTTTATGTAACCGCTTCGGAGCGATGAGCGCGGACGAACCGACGCACGGTAGCTTTCGGCATGGAAAATTATTTTTGTAAATCAAAAAGGCAAATCACGCGTAACTCGAAACTATTATGCGCTTCACGACAGTATATTGCAGTAGACAAGCCTATGGCCACATTAGAGATCAAAAATCTGCACGCATCGGTCGCCGAAGAGGGCGGTGAGGAGATCCTCCGCGGTGTCGACCTCGAGGTCAACTCCGGCGAGATCCACGCCTTGATGGGACCGAACGGCTCCGGGAAATCCACGACGGCGAAGATTATCGCCGGACACCCCGCCTACGACGTAACCGACGGCGAAGTGTTGCTCCATATCGAAGAGGACGAGTTCGAGGGCGTCGACATCGATGACGACCAGCTCACCTGGGACCTGCTCGAACTCGAACCCAACGAGCGCGCGGCGCTCGGCATATTCTTGGGCTTTCAGTATCCCGCCGAAATCGAGGGCGTCACGATGGTGAACTTCCTCCGAACGGCGCTCAACGCAAAACTCGAGGAGCGAGAGGAACTCTTCGAGGGCGAGGGCGAGGAAGGCGACGACGACGAAGACGAAGAGGCCGGCTACGACACGTCCCCGATGGAGGGCAACGTGGACGAGGGCGAAGTCGGCGTCGCGGAGTTCCAGCAGATCCTTCAAGAGAAAATGGAAGTTCTCGACATGGACGAGAAGTTCGCCCACCGCTATCTCAACGCCGGCTTTTCCGGGGGAGAGAAAAAACAGAACGAGGTGCTGCAGGCCGCCATCCTCGAACCCTCGATCGCTGTGCTCGACGAGATCGACTCGGGGCTGGACATCGACCGCTTGCAGGACGTCTCTGACGGGATCAACGCCCTCCGCGACGAGCAGGGCACCGGGATCCTCCAGATCACCCACTACCAGCGGGTCCTCGACTACGTTGAACCCGACCACGTCCACGTGATGTTGGACGGGAAGATCGCCAAGAGCGGCGACGCGAGCCTCGCCGAGGAACTCGAGGACAAAGGCTACGACTGGGTCCGCGAGGAAGTCTACGAGACCGCGTAACCACTCACATTTACGCACAACCCTATAACCACACAGACGTAATTACAACCAATGAGTTCCGAAGAACACCTACAAGACACCGACACCGAGGCCCGATTCGAGTTCAAAAAGAGGGAGTCCTCCGCGTTCAAGACCGAGAAGGGTCTCACGGAGGAGACGATCCGCGTCATCTCCGAGGACAAAGACGAACCGGAGTGGATGCTCGAACGTCGTCTCCGCGCGCTCAAACAGTTCGAGGAGATGCCGATGCCGACCGACTGGCCCGGCCAGCCTGACCTAAGTGAGGTCGACATCGACGAGATCGT
>NZ_JAWODL010000041.1:0-150398 GCF_046483325.1 Natronomonas sp.
ATGTCGGTTCCCTCCATCCTGCCTGTGCAGAAGCAGGCAAGGGTGAGGTTGTTCGCCTATTAAAGGAGGTCGTGAGCTGGGTTTAGACCGTCGTGAGACAGGTCGGCTGCTATCTACTGGGTGTGTTTGACGCTTGACAGGAACGACCGTATAGTACGAGAGGAACTACGGTTGGGTGCCACTGGTTTACCAGTTGTCCGAGAGGGCACTGCTGGGCAGCTACGCACCACGGGGTAACGGCTGAATGCATCTAAGCCGGAAACCCACCTGGAAAAGAAGCGTCGCCGAGGTCTCTCGTAGAAGACGAGTTCGATAGACTCGGGGTGTACGCGTCGAGGCAACGAGACGTTCAGCCCGCGAGTACTAACCGACCGAAGCCACCAATCTTGATTGCTCCGCCCGATGAAGCGGGTCCGGGCGTAAACTGGATCGCATGTATATTACGGTAACACCACCGGTAGCGGTATACCATCGTGGTTCGACTCCACGAGCCGGCGTTAAGGCGGCCAAAGCGGCGGGGCCACTCCCGTACCCATCCCGAACACGGAAGATAAGCCCGCCAGCGTTCCAGGGAGTACTGGAGTGCGCGAGCCTCTGGGAAATCCGGTTCGCCGCCTGCCACTCATTCAACCCCCGCACAGGGATGCTGTGCGGGGGTTTTGTATTTTCATGTGGCGAGTGACGACGTCGCTGCGGGGCGGTGAGAAGCGACCGCTACGCTTAAAACGCCGTCTCCGCTATCTGTAGACGCGCCAAGGTGGCAGAGTCTGGCCTTACGCGGTTGCCTGCAGAGCAGCTACACGCCGGTTCAAATCCGGCCCTTGGCTTTCTTACGACGGTCGAACCGTAGCAATGGGTCCCTCGCACACGGGGTTTAGTAATGTAAAAAGCGGTGGGAATTCTCGCTCAGTCGATCCGAACGGGTCGGACGCAGTCGAGGACGACCCCTGTCCCGCCGGTCTCGAACTGCTCGGCGACGGAGACCGGTTCGACCGCGGCGATCCACTCCTCGAAGGCGCCGATGCCGTCGTGGTACTCGACGACGGGGGGATGAAAGAGGAACGGACTGTCCCCATTCGCGTTCTCGCGGAGTTTCGCCATCACGTCTTCTGGCGGACTCTCGGGCAAAAGCGCGATGTCGAACGGCGTTACCGGTGGTCTGATGTCGACGCTGTCGGACGCTCGATCCGCTGATCCGAGCACCCACTCGAAACCGACGTCTTCGATGGATCGTACCGATCCCTCACTGAGCGTGAGGAAGGGCACAAAAAAGCCGTCGGGCGAGACTCCGGTGGCGTCTTCGATGGCGGCCAACCCTGTGGTGATGGCGTCGTGGGCGTCGTCGTAAGAAAGATCGGCGTAGGTGTGGTGGCGGTGGGAGTGAAACGCGATCTCGTGGCCGTCGGCGTCGAGCGTTTCTATGATCGCCGCGTGTTCGTCGGCGTCGCGTCCGAGGAAGGCGAAACTCCCCGACGCATCGTTATCCGTGAGCATCGCCGATTGCGCCTCGAAGTCCTCCAGTTCGTATTCGGCGACGCAGAACCACGCTTTCCACCGGTCTTTTTCGGGTAGTTCACCGTCGGTAAAGAGGCTCAGCCAGGTTTCGAACTCGCGTACTGTCGGTGTCTCTGCTTTACGCATGTTCTGTCCCCTTTCATCGATACTCAATTAACGCTTTCGCAAATCGCGGTTTTCACGGCCTCTACGGACGACTTAGCTCCATATGGGTGGGTATATATCCTCTAGCGTACTACCGGCGAGGAGATGCACGCAGTACGTTTTCACGAGTTTGGGAAGTCCATCGACATGTATCAGGTCGATGAGATCGACCGTCCGGGGCCTCGCGACGATGAGGTTTTAATCGAAATAAGCGCGTCGAGCGTGAACCCGGCCGACACGTACATGACCGAAGGGATGTACGCGCCGCCGGAACTCCCTTGGGTCCCCGGTATCGACTTCGCGGGTGAGGTCGTCGAGGTCGGCGATCGCGTCGGTGAACCCGATGCGGCAGGTCAGGCGGACCATTTCGAGGCCGGAGACCGCGTCTTCGGAACCGGCGCGGCGAAGTTCGTCCACGGCGGATACCAGGAATACGCGGCGATCCCGGCGTCGCGGGTCGTCCATCTCCCGGACAACATGGATCTGATCTCGGCAGGTGGCGTTGGCTGCGCAGCCGTGACCGCCTGGTTGTGTCTCATCGATTTTGCGGGACTCCAAGTCTCCGAGCAGTGTCTCATTCACGGCGCCAGCGGCGGCGTTGGCCACACCGCTGTTCAGATCGCCGCCGCCGCCGGCGCGCACGTCGTCGCCACCGCGTCACCGAAGAACCACGATCGGGTCCGCGAACTGGGCGCCGATGTAGTCCTCGATTACGCGCGCGACGATCTCGCCGACGCGATCATCGAGGCGTCCGGTGGCGGTGTTGACGTCATTCTCGACCACCGTCTCGACGAGTACCTCGACCTCGACGCCGAGGTCGCCAATATGGAAGCCCGTGTCATGGGCATCGGCGAGGCCGAAATGGACCCCCCTGTCGGGGTTGCGGCGTCATCGTCGCCGCGTCTGAAGAACCTGACGGTGAAGTTCATGAAGATGTTCAACACGCCCGATCTGAAACCCCCGCTGGAGGGGATCGCCGGGATGATCGAACGCGACGAGTTCGTCGTCGATGTCGCTCGCGAATACCCCCTCGAAGAGGCCGGACAGGCCCACCACGACGTGATGGCGGACAGTTTCTTCGGGAAGCTCATCGTTCGTCCCTGAACCGCGCTCACGTGTCTTTCGCAGGTGGGTGTGGAAAAAATACGTCGATCCGCCCGAACCCCCCCCACACGTGGGTCCTCTCGGTCTGATCTCCGCTGCGATTCTACTGTCGAGTTACACGTCGAGCGTATCGCGAACCCGCGGAACGACCTCGTCGAGTCCCAACGCGACGATGCCAGCGTACAGCGCGACCGCACCCATGACCGATAGCCAGATCGCAAAGTGCATGTTACCGGCCGCGAGGTATTCGACGCTCGTCAGTTCGGCGAGGACTCCGGCGACGGTGAATCCAGCCGCGATGACCGCGTAGACGAGCAGTTCGACGATCGGTGCGAGGAGCTCTTTCATACCGTCGATACGACTATTGGCGTATAAAAAACTGCCGGCAGCGTTACGCGCCGACTTCGACGACGAAGTCCGACTGTACCCACATCTCCGGATCTTCCCGGTCGTAGATGACGACCTCGCCGTTGTCGAGCGAAAGGTGTGCATACCGTTCGGAGTCAAGCGGCGTCTCTGGCGGTTCGGTCGATGATCCGGGCGATTCGTCCGTATCGGAGGGTGCGTCACTCATTAGCATATGTACCCTGGCGGTGGATGGGTATAAGCGTTCGGTCGCCGGATGCCGACCAGTATATGTTGTATTATGGGGATAATACTGACAAAAGGGGTAACCGTCGGACCGCTGGATCTCGGTCGATGGTAACCGCTCTCGACCCGTCCGATCGAACCGTTCTGGGTGGCTTTCTCGATACCGTGCCGACGTCGATCGAGACCGACTCGTTGCCACCGACGTATCGATCCGCCACCTGTCGTATCAAACGGACTGGATCCACCGAGGACCAACGTTCATACGGACGCCGTTCGAGGTTCCGATATGGCCGACAGAACGATCTTCGAACGAATTATCGACGGGGCTCTTCCCGCGACCATCGTCCTCGAGACCGAGCGCGCAGCGGCCTTCCTCGATGCGAACCCCCTCGCGCCCGGGCACACGCTCGTCGTCCCGAGAGAGCCGTACGAACGACTTCGTGATGCCCCAGCCGAAGTGTCCTCCAGCCTCTTCGAGGCGGTTCGAACGCTCGCACCTGCCGTCGAGGATGCCGTCGACGCCGACGCCACCACCATCGGACTCAACGATGGTACTGCGGCCGGACAGGAGGTCCCACACCTTCACGTCCACATCATTCCTCGTTTCGAGGGTGACGGCGGCGGTTCGATCCACACCGCGATGGGTTCGCGGCCGGATCTATCGGACGAGGAGATGATCGACATCGGCGATCGGATCGCGGCACACATCGAGTGAGGCGATTGGGTGGATCGTCGAGAGCAGTACGCTTTTATCCGACACCGACCGGACCGTACGTATGTCAACGACGGTTGCGCTCGTCGGCGCCGCTGGCGGCGTCGGAACGACACGTTTGACGCTCGAATTCGGTCGACTGCTGGCGGGCAACGGGACCGATACGGCGATTCTCGACGCATCCTACGGGACCCAGGGGTTGTCGGATCGAATCTCCGGTCGAATCGACCCGGACATAACGACGCTCTGTCTCCAGGAGATCCCGCTCGGGGAAGGACTCATCGACCTCTCGCTACAGGGGGCGGGACGATTGGCCGTCTGTCCGGCGTACGCACCGTTCGAACGTCTCGCACGGGCGAAGGCCGCCGACGCCGCCGAGCGGTTCGGTGAACTAATCGATGAGGCCGGTCGACACTTCGAGTGCGTACTCGTCGATACGCCGCCGGTGGCGACGAATCCGGCCGTCGCGGCCGTCACCACGGCCGATACGGTCGCGATCGTCTGCGATGGCTCTCGGGCCGAGTCGGCCATCCCACGAACTGCGGACCGGTTGGCCGATCTCGGAACGTCGTCGTCGGCGACGTTCGTTACGCGGACGGCCGACCACTCGGATGCCGACGTTGCGCTCCCCCCGTTCGATTCGGAATCGATCGCGACTGAGTTGAATACACCCGCTTACGAGGCTGTCGCCAACGCGGTCGAACGGATAACTGACGTGTCGATCGAGCGTCCGGAATCGGGGGGACTCCTCGACGGAATTTCGTTTAAATAAGGTCGCTGAGATCGCTTCTGGCCTCCGACAGCGGATCTTCGTTGTCGAGCGAACAGGCGTCGGCGATCGCGGATCCAGCGTCCTCGATCGGTTCGTGCGTAGCGACGTACGCCCCGAGTGCGAACTCGTCGTCTCCGAGGCCGGCCAGCGTCCGCGCGTCAGTTCGCGATAGCTCGCCGGCGAGCCAATCGTCCAAAACCCGTTTCGCCGTCGGGGTCAGCGGATCGATCGGCTCCCCGAGGAGGTACAGCGTCTTGGCCGCGGTCGTCTTCGGCACGGTCGCGACGGCAGCCGCGCGACCGACGCTCGCCCCTCCCGTGTAGGCTTCGACGACCGCGGCCGCGTGTTCGGGCGAACAGGGAAGCCGATTTTCGAACGCGACGAGCCGCTCCCGAAGCGGTGCGTCGGTTCCGTCCGCCGTCGCCACCCCTCGGTCGCGCTGCTCGGTCGTGACTTCGATGCCGGCGGCGATCTCCGAGAGCGTCATAGATACCAATGGTATGTACTAGTTGATAAATGCCGGGGTGTTTCGGGACGTCCTCGGTGATCCGCCGGGTGGAGCGTACCGGTAACCGATACGCTTTTGCGGGCTTTTTTCGCCGTTTCCGGCTTCGACGCTCCGTTTTTAAAGTACCGTTGTGCCGAAGTATCACATGTGATGAGTACGACGACACGACAGACCTGCCCGGAGTGCGGCGGTCGGCTTCGAAGTGCACGTTCGGAGACCGTCTGCAGCGACTGCGGCCTCGTTGTCTCCGAGGACGAACTGGATCGCGGTCCCGAGTGGCGATCGTTCGCCGACGACGAGACGAACCCTGAGCGGTGCGGCGCCCCGTTGACCCGCTCGCGTCACGACCGAGGGCTCTCAACCGAGATCGGGCGATCGACGCGTCTCAAGGGTCGAAAGCGACGACAGCTCGCTCGCATGCGCAAACAGCACAATCGAGCGCGGATCTCTTCGAAACGCGACCGGAATCAGGTCTACGGCTTCACCGAGATCCGGCGGCTCACGGGACAGTTGGAGCTCCCCGAAACGGTTCGCGATCGCGCATGCGTCCTGTTCGAGTCCGCACAGGACGCTGACCTGCTCCAAGGCCGCTGTATCGAGGGGTTCGCCGCGGCGGCGGTGTACGCCGTCTGCCGGACCGCGTCGGTGTCGCGGACGCTTGAGGAGATCGTCGCCGTCGCGAGCGCTGACGATGCCGAACTCAAGGTCGCATACGACGCGCTGAACCGCGATCTCAACCTCCCCATCGGTCCGATCGATCCCACCGAGTACCTCGCGCGCTTCGCCTCGAAGCTCGACGTGCCGAGCGACGTCGAACGAACCGCGCGACGGTTGGCGACCGACGCCCACGAGTCCGGACTCACCATGGGCCGGAATCCCAGCGGTGTCGCCGCCGCTTGCCTGTACACGGCTGCACGCGAGATGGGCCACGACCTCACACAGAAAGCCGCTGCGGACGTCGCGGACGTTTCGGCTGTCACGGTCCGGAACACCTATCAAGATCTGCGGCAGTGAACGCGTTCGTAAGCATTAGGGCGGGACGCATCGAACGAACTCCCATGAGCGACACCGACGACGAAGAGGAGGGACCTGCGGTTCCGCTCGGCGAGGGCGAATCCGTCGAGGGCGCGCCGCTCGCACGGGTGGCCTCGCGACTTCATTACGCCATCGGCAAGAGCGACATCGTCCGACGCGAGGGTGACACGGTCATTCGGACGCCCGACGGCCCCCGCAAACTGGCGTCGGTACTCGAAGAGACCGACGAAGTGTACTTCGACACCAGACGGGCCTTTGAAGCGGCCGTTCGAGACGTCATCGGAGTTGGTCCGGTCCCAGCGGCTGACGAGTAGCGACGTTCGTCGACCGCGTTCTTGTCCGTCGCACGATGCCCTTGAGCGGCGTCTCCCCCGATATTTGTCGGATCGGGACTATTACCCCCGGTCGACATACAACCAGTATCACGTGACATTGTCATTATTTGTCATATGTCTATTTACACTGAGTCTTATGCGAACTATTAACCTATAGCGCTGCTTTGTGTGAATATCGAACATTTCTTAGAAGGGTTTATACTGTATAAAAACCAAGTTAGTGGACATGGTGGATTCATCAGACATCGACCGTCGTCGCGTACTGAAAGGAATGGGCGCCGTCGGGATCGCGAGTCTCGCCGGCTGTACGGGTAACGGTGACGGCAACGGTGACGGGGATGGGAACGGGAACGGGAACGGGAACGGGAACGGGAACGGTGACGGCAACGGTGACGGCAACGGTGACGGCAACGGGAACGGCGACGAACCCGCCGCGATCATCAACTGGCACGCGGGCGGAACGGGTGGTACCTACTTCCCGCTCTCCGGCGAGTTCGAGACGATCGTCGAGGACGTCACAGACTACGATCTGCAGGTGTCCTCGACCGGCGCGAGCGTCGAGAACGTGGGCAGCCTCGGCAGCGGTGACGCCGACTTCGCGCTCATCCAAAACGACATCGCCTACTTCGCGAAGAACGGCACCGGGCTGGAGGCCTTCGAGGGGAACCCGATCGAGAATCTCGCGGGCGTCGCGACGCTGTATCCAGAGACGATTCACATCGTCACGCGACCGGACGCCGATATCGAATCGGTAGCCGACCTCGAGGGACAGCGAGTCAACACCGGTGACCTCGGAAGCGGAACGCAGGTCAACGCTCTGCAGATCCTCGAATCCGTCGCCGGACTCACCCCGGACGACTTCGACGAGCAGAACACGGACTTCACCCAGGCCGCCGACCAGATCCGTGACGGCGACATCGAGGCGGCGTTCGTCGTCGGCGGTTGGCCGGTCGGTGCGGTCGAGGAACTCGCGACGACGAACGATATCGCCATGCTGAACCTCACCGACGACGAGCGGGCTGCCGCCCGCGAGGACGCCTCGTGGTTCGCGGACGACACCATTCCGGCCGGCACGTACGAGGGCGTCGACGAGGACGTCAACACCGTCTCCGTGCAGGCGATGATCGCGACCCGCGAGGAGTACGACGCCGACATCGTCGAGGAGGTCACCGCCGCGATCTTCGACAACACCGACCGACTCACTATCAAGGAGGACTTCATCGGCGCCGACACGGCGCAGGACGGCATGTCTATCGACCTCCACGAGGGTGCCGCAAGCTACTTCGAGTAGCGTGAACCTCCGGTTCTCGACCATAGCAGTCGCCGTCTCGGTCGTCTGCGTGGTCGCCGTCGCCGCAACCGTTTTCGCCGGCACCACGACCCTCGTCGTCAGCGATGGCAACGGAACCGACCTCGCTATGTTTCCCGTCCACGACGGCTCGGAGGTCACGATCGAGTACACCCACAGCGTCGAAAAGACGCTCGTGAGTGACGTCTATCGCGTCTCCGATGGCGCTCTCGTCGACGATCGCATGCTTTTCAGCTCCTTCGGTGCGGGACTCCCCTCGGAGGCCGACGTCGAACGCGAGGACGACAGATACGTATACTACCCGCCGGAACAGCGGTACGAACGGCTATCCGTCTCGACAGGGCCGGTGGCCGACCACGACCTCATCGTCGACGGAGAACGCCACGACCTCCACGCGTTGGCCGACGACGGGACGGTGCAGTTCCGGATCGAGTCAAGCCCCCGATTCGCACATGTCACCTGACCCAACCGACGACTCGCCTGTTGACGACGACCGGACGACCGATCCAGACGCCGTCGACGGTGATCCGGACGAACTGTACGACGAAATCGATCGAAAACGAACGCTCCGTGGCTGGACCGTAGTCGCCGTCGCGATCGTCGGCATTCTCTTTTCTATCTTTCAGATGTGGCTCGCCGCCCGTGGGTTCACCTTCGAGGTGACGCTCCCGTGGATCGGAACGTACCGGATCGCTTCGCTGCAGAACCTTCAGGTCAGGGCGATTCACGTCACCTTTGCACTCGTCCTCGCATTCCTCATGTATCCCGGTTCGGACGGGGAGGGGCCGCTCGCACGGCTGCTCGACCCGATCCCGCGTGCCGCCCGTTCCCGTCTCGGCGACCATCCGCTGACACGCGCCGTCGAGGGACTTCGCTCGACGGTTCGGTGGTTCTTCGTCGACGAAGATAGCGACCGAGTGACGCCGGCCGATCTCGTGCTCATTCTGTTGACCCTTCTGCCGACCATCTACTACTTTCGACACTTCGACGAGGTCCGAAACGTCGTTCGGATTCGTGGACTTCGGGGAGCGGCCCCGCTGGGCGACCTCTATCCGGCGCTCGAACCGATCGCGGTCGGCCCCCTCGCGACTTGGCCGGTCGCGTACCTCATGGGCATCCTCGCCATCCTCCTCGTCTTGGAGGCCACCAGGCGATCGCTCGGCGTGTTGCTCATGGGGCTCGTCTCGACGTTCATCCTCTACGGACGCTACGGCTACCTCATCCCGCGCGACGCGCCGGGAATCGGCATCCTCTCGACGAGCGAACTCCGATGGGATCAGATCGTCCAGAACCTCTGGTACACCGTCGAGGGAATCCTCGGCACCCCTGTCTCCGTCAGCGTTCGGTTCATTTACATCTTCATCCTCTTCGGCGCGTTCCTCGAGATGTCGGGTGCCGGCAAGTGGTTTATCGACCTGGCGTACTCGCTGACTGGGACCCGAAAGGGCGGCCCCGCGAAGGCGAGCGTCGTCTCCTCGGGTTTCATGGGTATGCTTTCGGGATCGTCGGTCGCGAACACCGTCACGACCGGCGCGCTGACGATCCCGCTGATGAAGCGATCGGGTTACTCTTCGGAGTTCGCCGGCGCGGTCGAATCGTCGGTGTCCTCCGGTGGGCAGATCCTGCCACCGGTGATGGGAGCCGCCGCGTTCCTGATCGTCGAGTTCACTGGGACACCCTTCCGGGACGTCATCATCGCCGCGACGCTGCCGGCGCTCATGTTCTTTTTCGGTATGTGGGTGATGGTTCACTTCGAGGCGGCCAAACACGGCATCGGCGGTCTCGACCGCTCGGAGCTACTCGATCTCGGTCCGCACATGAAACGCGGGTGGTTCTACCTCGTCCCGCTCGGTCTCCTGTTGTACTACATCGTCGTCGCGCGGCTCTCGATCGGCCGAGCCGGCTGGCTCACGATCCTCGCGACCGTCTCGTTGATCGCCGTTGTCGCCGCCTACGACGAGCGAACCGGGCCGTACGTTGTCGGTGCGATCGCAGCGCTTTTCACCGCCACTGCCGCCTCCCTGTACCTGTTCGGCGTGTCCCCGATCGGTCTCATAATGGGCGCCGGAGCCGTCGAACTCGACCCGATGGCCGCACTCCGCGAGGCGCTCTCCTCGCTCGTGTTCGTTCTCATCGCTGTCGGCGTCGCGATGCTTCTGATTCGTCCGGGCGGTGAGGCACCGCTTTTGGAACTCGACGACACGGTGAACGACGCGGCGGGATTCGTCGACGACCGCCTCGATCGGGAGTTCGCGACGACGCGTGCCGGGCTTTTCGCCTCCTTTTTCTTCAAGTCGCTGGACAACGGGGCGCGAACGGCGACGGTCGTCGTCGTGGCCGTCGCCGCGGCCGGGATCATCCCCGGCATCATCGGCGTGACCGGGTTGGCCGGGAGCCTCCGGAGCCTGATCCTCACCGTCAGCGGCGGCTCGCTCGTTCTGTTGCTCATCTTGGCCGGTATCTCGTCGATCATCGTCGGCATGGGCATGCCGACGACCGTCATGTACATCGTAATCATCGTGCTGTTGGGGCCGACGCTCGACACGTTCGGCATCGCGGTGCTCGCGACGCACCTGTTCGTGCTGTATCTGGGCCTCATGGCGGACGTGACGCCTCCGGTCGGAGTCGCCGCCTTCGCCGCCGCGGGAATCGCCAAATCCGAGCCGATACAGACGTGCGTGCAGGCGTTCTTGCTCTCGTTGAACAAGATCCTCGTCCCGTTCGCGTTCATTTTCGCGCCCGGCATCTTGTTAATTCGCGATTGGGACGCCGAGGCCGGCGACCTGACGCTCGCCGGCTGGAGCGACGTCGCCGACCTCGGGTTCTTCGTCCCCGAGGTGTTGATCCCCGTCGTCGCCGTCTTCGTCGGCGTCTACGGACTCGCGATCTCGATCATCGGCTACTACCGGACGTACGTTTCCCGACTGGCCCGCGTCGGCTTCGGGGTCAGCGCGGTGTTGCTCTCGGTCCCCGGTATGCTCTTGATGCCGGCGGGTACCGCGCTGGGACTCGCTGGGATCGACGTGACGCTCTTCACGCCGACGATCGATCTCGGCGTTCGGGGTGTCGGTGGGGCGATCTTCGCCGCCTTGATGATCAGAAACATACGACGGGCGGCTCGTGAAGACGAAGGGACGCCGACGACCGAAGAAGTCCCGGCCTGACTGACGCTCGGTGACCGTCGCGACAGTCGACCGCCGGAACCCTTTCGCTCCGGGGGGTCGAGTACCCCCCATGGACCTCGAACGGTTCTTTCACGTCGCGATCAAGACGGACGACCTCGAAGCGAGCACCGCGTTCTACCGTGATGCCCTCGGCGGCGACCTGTTGGAGTCGGGTGACGCCGGCGACGGCTCCGAGTACGTCGCGCTGTCGGTCGCCGACAAGCGTGTCTACTGTTTCGAGCGGCCGCCCTACGAGATCGACGGCCTCGTAGACGACGTGCCGCTGGGCGTGTTGCACTTCGGCTTCGTCGTCCCCGATGTCGACGCCGCCATCGAAACGCTCGACGCCGCCGGCACGGAACTGTTCATGACGCCCGAGACGTTCGGCGACCTCCGGATCGCGTTCGTCTACGGTCCCGCCGGCGAACTCGTCGAGTTCATCGAGGAGCGATGATCCGACGCTCCGAACCCGTCACGCTTTAGCGCTCGGCACTCGCCGATGCGAACATGGCTTCGGGTATCGTCGGGGATTTCTTTGAGTTGAAGGCCGAAAGCGGAGCCGATCTGCTGGCGATGCAGATGGGCGATTTCTACGAGTTCTTCGGCGAGGACGCGGAACTGGTCGGCGAGGAACTCGAGTTGAAAGTCTCCGAGCGTACCTCGGGAGGCGACCCTTACGCGATGGCGGGCGTCCCGGTCGACGATCTCACGCCGTACGTGAAAGCGCTCGCCGAGCGCGGCTACCGGATCGCGGTCGCCGACCAACGCGAGGTCGACGGCGAGATCTCACGCGAGATCGTCCGGATCGTCACGCCCGGGACACTTCTCGAAACCGACGACGAGAGCGCACAGTATCTCGCGAGCGTCGCGGTCGACGGGAACGACTACGGACTCGCCGTCTGTGACGTGACGACCGGCCGGTTCCGCGCGACGACGCTGTCGGGCGACCGCGCTGCGGACCGGACGCTGACGGAACTGTACCGGTTCGATCCGGTCGAGGTGTTACCGGGACCGACCGTGCGCGAACACGACGACTTTCTCACGGCGGTTCGCGAGGAACTGCACACGCGGTTGACCCTCCACGAGACGGAGGCGTTCGCGCCGGGGCGGGCCAGACATCGACTCACCGAACTGTTCGGTGACGCCGTCGAAACGGTCGGACTCTCGGATATCTCGATCGCGGCGGCCGGGGCGGCGATCGATTACATCGACGAGACCGGCGTGGGCGCGCTCGCCTCCGTGACCCGGATCGGCGCGTACGCCCCCGACGATCACGTTTCGATCGATGCGACGACGCAGCGAAACCTCGAACTCACCGATCCGATGACGGCGGGCGGGCAGACCCTCTTCGAGACGATCGACCACACCGAGACGAGCGCCGGCGGCCGACTGCTCAAGGAGTGGCTCACGCGACCGCTTCGTCGACCGGACGTGCTCCGAACCCGACAGGCCGCCGTCGACGCGTTGCTCGGGGACGCGCTGGTTCGCGAGGGGATCATCGAGACGCTCGCCGAGGCCTACGACATCGAGCGGGCCGCCTCCCGGACGGTTTCGGGGAGCGCCGACGCCGACGCCTTGCTTCGCGTCCGCGAGACGCTCGCGCTGGTTCCCGATCTCCGCGAGCGTATCGACGGCTCGCCGGAACTCGCCGATTCGCCGGTCGCCGGGCTGTTCGCGGACCTCGATCGGGCCGCGATCGATGACCTTCGGACGGAACTCGATGCCTTAGCCGACGACCCGCCAAAAACGCTCCACGAGGGCGGGCTGATCGAACGCGGCTACGACGACGACCTCGACGACCTCGTCGCGCGCCACGAGTCCGCACTGGAGTGGTTCGAGACGCTCGAAGCGCGCGAAAAGCGACGACACGACCTCTCGAGACTGACCGTCAGCCGGAACAAGACCGACGGCTACTACGTCCAGGTCGGCAAGTCCGAGTCCGACGCTGTCCCCGGCGCCTACGAGGGTATCAAGACGCTGAAAAACGCCGAACGGTACGTCTTCGACGAGTTACGGGAGAAGGAACGGCAGATCCTCCGATTGGAAGACGAACGCGGTGAGCGCGAGTACGAGGCGTTCTGCCGGCTTCGCGATACGGTCGCCGAACGGGCCGACCTGCTCGGCGCGATCGGGGGCGCGCTCGCGGAGCTCGACGCCCACTGCTCGCTCGCGACCCACGCCGCACGACAGGGTTGGACGCGCCCCGAACTGACCGACGAGCGCGTGCTCGACGTCGAGGCCGGTCGCCACCCCGTCGTCGAGACCGACACCCAGTTCGTCCCGAACGATCTGTACCTCGACCGCGACCGGCGCTTTCTGCTCGTCACCGGCCCCAACATGTCCGGGAAGTCGACCTACATGCGGCAGGCGGCGCTCGTCACGCTGCTCGCCCAGGTCGGCTCGTTCGTCCCCGCGACGTCCGCTCGCGTCGGACTCGTCGACGGGATCTACACGCGCGTCGGCGCGCTCGACGAACTCGCCGGCGGGCGCTCGACGTTCATGGTCGAGATGGAGGAGCTCTCAAACATCCTCCACTCGGCCACCGAGGACTCGCTCGTCATCCTCGACGAGGTCGGCCGGGGGACGGCGACCTACGACGGCATCTCGATCGCGTGGGCGGCGACGGAGTACCTGCACAACGAGATCGGCGCGTTCACGCTCTTTGCGACGCACTACCACGAACTGACCGCGCTCGCCGACGAGTTGCCCCGCGTCGAGAACGTCCACGTCGCCGTCGCCGGGGAACCGGACGCCGAGACGCGCACCGACGCCGCCGCGGACGGGGCTGGTGAGGGCGTCACCTTCCTTCGGACGATCGAACCGGGACCGACCGACCGTTCGTACGGCGTGCACGTCGCGGATTTGGCTGGCGTTCCAGCCCCCGTTGTCGATCGTGCTGGCGACGTCCTCTCGCGACTCCGCGAGGAGCGAGCGATCGAGGCGAAAGGCGGTGACTCCGGCGAGCCCGTCCAGGCGGTGTTCGATCTGTCAAACGCCGAGTTTCGATCCGATCGTCGCGTCGAAGAGGACGCTCACGACGACGCGAAACCATCGCCCGACCCCGGCATCGAAGCCATACTCGACGAAATCCGGGGGACGTCGCTCGCCGAAACGTCCCCGGTCGAGCTCATGACCCGCGTCCAAGAGTGGCAGCGGCGGCTCGACGAGGAGTGACGCGGTCGGCTCGCCCGAGCGAAACGATTACGCCCGATCCGCTACACGCTCCGGTAGATCCACATGCCGGAGATCAGGGAACTCGACGCGAAGACGCGCGATCGGATCGCCGCCGGGGAGGTCGTCGAGCGCCCCGCCTCCGTGGTCAAAGAGCTCGTGGAGAACGCCATCGACGCGGACGCGACCCGGATCGACGTACGGGTCGAGTCGGGTGGCACTGACCGAATCGTCGTCAGCGACGACGGCCTCGGAATGTCCGAATCCGACGCCCGACTCGCGATCGACGAACACACCACTAGCAAGCTCAGGTCGGTCGACGACCTCGATTCGATCCGCACGCTCGGCTTTCGGGGCGAGGCGCTCCACGCGATCGGCTCCGTCGCCCGGCTTCGAATCGAGACGAAACCGCGCGGCGGCTCGCGCGGAACGGAACTCGTCGTCGAGCACGGTGAGTGCGTCTCGTGCGGTCCGACCGGCTGTCCCGCGGGGACGGCAGTCGAGGTGACCGACCTCTTCGGAAGCGTCCCGGCCCGTCGGAAGTACCTCAAAACCGAGGCGACGGAGTTCGACCACGTCGCCCGGATCGTCACCGGCTACGCGCTGGCCCGTCCCGATGTCGCGATCTCGTTGACCCGCGACGGGCGCGAGACGTTCGCGACGACGGGGGACGGCGACCGGAAGAGCGCTGTCATGTCGGTTTACGGCCGCGAGGTCGCCTCGGCGATGCTCCCCGTCGAATCCAATGGATGCGACGAGCCACTCTCCGGCGTCGAGGGACTCGTCAGCCACCCGGAGACGAACCGGGCGGGTCGCGAGTACGTGACGACGCTCGTCGACGGCCGGTACGTGACGGCCGGCGCCGTCCGCGAGGCGATCGTCGACGCCTACGGGAGCCAACTCGCCCCGGATCGCTACCCCTTCGCTGTCGTCGACGTTCGGCTTCCGCCAGGCGGCGTCGACGTGAACGTCCACCCGCGAAAGCTGGAGGTAATGTTCGTCGACGAGGCCGAGATCAAAGTCGGCGTCACGGAGGCGGTCGAATCGGCGCTTTCGGAGGCCGGGTTGCTCCGCTCTCGCGCGCCGCGCGGGAGATCGGCTCCCGACCAGACCGAGGTGTCGCCGTCGCGTTCCGACCCGGCTTCGCCCTCTTCGGACGACCCCCGGATGGACGAAGCGGAGCAGGAACGGTCCTCCCCGTCGTGCTATTCGTCTCCGGGCGAAAACGCCCCGGAAGACGAGTATCACCCGAAGCGGACTGACGCGAGCACGCGAACCGCCAACGGCGGTGCCACATCGACGCCGTCCCCTCGGTCCGAACAGCCGTCGTCCGAACCGAGCGCGACGGACGCTCCGGCTACATCCGCCGATGTCGACGCCGCCGAATCCGCTCCGCAGTCGGACGAACCATCCCCGCCAGGCCGATCGGGGGAACGACCGGCGGACTCGGAACCGCCGCGTACCCGAAGCGTCCGTCCCACCACGCAACGAACCCTCGACGGCACGACGACGACCGGTACGCCGTCGGGCTTCGAGCGACTTCCCGATCTGCACGTTCTCGGGCAGTTCGACGACACGTATCTCGTCGCCGAGTCCGAGGACGGCCTCCTCGTGATCGACCAACACGCCGCCGACGAACGGGTGAACTACGAGCGATTGCGGGCGGCCTTCGACGGCGACGTGACCACGCAGACGCTCGCCGACCCGGTCTCCGTCGGCGTCACCGCCCGCGAGGCCGCCATCGCCGAGGAGTACGGCGAAGCGCTCGCGAAACTCGGCTTTCGGGCGCGACTGGACGACGATCGAACGCTCTCGGTGACGACCGTCCCCGCCTTCTTGGCGGATCACGTCGGCGAGGCCGCCCCCGAAATCGCCCGCGATCTCCTCGGTGAGTTCCTCGGCGGCGACCCCGAGGGAACCATCGAGGCGGTCGCCGCCGACGTGCTCGGCGATCTGGCGTGTCACCCCTCGATCACGGGTAACAGTTCGCTCCGGGAGGGGACGATCAAGGGCCTCCTCGACGCGCTCGACGACTGCGAGAACCCCTACGCCTGCCCACACGGCCGGCCGACGATTCTCGAGTTCTCGACCGAGGAGATCGAGAATCGGTTCGAGCGGGACTATCCGGGGCACGGCGGGCGGCGGCGGTAGGTGGATAACTGCGCGAAAATCATAACATATCGTCAGTTGTTTCGGCTGTGCGTAATGCTTCGAGGGTCGTATAGCGCAAGCCTTGCGGATATTTTGATTTATAGGGAACTGGATCTTCGAGTTCGTAAAGCGACCCCGGCTTAAATACGATTACCTGCTTTCCATCCTCGACTGTTATTTGGCCGGTGTACTCCTGCGGTTCTCGTATTAGGTCGGCTTCACCGGGCTCAACGATATCATCGACCTCGGCAACGTACTTTACTTCCTGAACGTCTCCGGTAACGTACATCGCAACGTAGTCGAATTCGCTCCCGACTCGGACGAATCCCCAGGCCTCGTTCTCCTTGAGGAACGTAAGCCCTGATTCTTTCGTGGGAAAGACTGCAACGCGCGCGTCAGGGTCCCCTTTGATTTCTGTTCGGGTGATCCTCCCCGCTACGTTGTCTTCCCCCGGCTTAACCTCATCCTCAATGCGATTTACCTCCCCTTTTAGTTCCGGTTCCGCTGACCGTTTCTCACTCACAAACTGTCGCTGTTCGCGGAGAACGGTCACGAGATTCTGTGTGAATTCACGCGACTGTTCTTCGAGATCTATGGTGAGTTCACCGACTTCGTTTTCGACCGCTTCCGTCACCGCCGCCGTGACGCTGTCCTCGTTCTCCCGCAAATCCCGAATCACACGGTTCGTCTGTGTGACCTGCTCGGCCACCTCGTCGGATTTCCCCGAGCGTATCGACTCCTTAGTCAGCAGTTCGAGAACGTTCGGATTTCCGGTGAGGTCGTCTAGGCCGAACTGTACGACTGAAACCTCCTCCCCGCCGTTTCGCTGGCGGTTCTTGGTCAGTACCTCGAAGGACTTTCCGTTGGTCAAAATCCCCCAGTCCACGTTCAGTTCCTGTCGCATGTAACTCCGTAACTGTCGGATCTCGTTGTCACTGAGCGTCGATCGGACGGGCTTTGCCTCGACGAACACGACGGGAGAATCCCCGACTAACAGGGCGTAATCGACGTGCGTGCTTCCCGATGCCATCGGGACCGTGTGTTCCAACGCGACTTCGGTCGAGTAGAGGTCCCAGCCGAGCAGTTCGAGAAACGGCTGTATGAGCTTGACCTTCGTGTTCTCTTCGTCCATCTGCGGTGACGCCTCGATGAGTTGCTGACTCCGCTGGACGTACTCGTTGATCGCTGCCCTGTCCATTACCCGGCTATCCGTCACGAACCAGTTTAAAGGGTGGTGTGTACGGGAAAAGTCCGCAAAGTAACGGGCGGATACAAGAGTAATCTCGCTCGCCATTTATAAATCTAAAATAAGAACGTCCGAACTGCTTATAAACGCCTACCGCAACGCATCAAGCCGGAACTCGAACGCCGCCACCGGCAGTTCCAGATCGTGTTCGACCAGCACCTTCGGGTGGACCTCGCCGAGGACGCCCACCGACTCGCCGTCGAGGACGATCTCCGCGGTTCGGCCGCGTATAAATGACGGGTGATCCGTAGGTGGCGTTTCGAGCGTCTTGCCGAACGCTCGGGCGAGCGCCTGCAGGCGCGCCTTCGCGTCCTCGTAGGAGGCGTCGGTTCGGGCGAGCACGCCGGCGACCGAGCGGTGTTCTTCGACGCCGGTCGGCTCGTCGGGATCGACCCCGGAGACGAGGCCGATCTCGGCGAGGTCCTGCGGGTACGCCCGGTGGGTGTTGCTCTCCAGGACCATCACGAGCGAGGGGAGCGCCCACGTCCGCACGACGGTGTACTCCTCGCTGTAGGGTTCGGTGATCGTCGGCGGCCCCCGGGCACCGAGTGCGTCGTGGTCGGGCGAGAGGCCCATCCGGTCGAACAGCGCCGCCTCGTTCGTCATGTAGAAGTTCAACAGGTCCTCGAAGCCGAGGCCGACGAGGGCGTCGCGCGCGGCGTCTTCGAGCCGCGAGTGTGCATGGCGGCCGCCGACGGTCGACACGTCGGGATACGTCGGTTCGAGGTCGTTGAAGCCGTAGGCCCGGCCCACGTCGTCGACGATGTCCATCGGGTGCAACACGTCAACCCGATACGGCGGGATCTCGACCTCGTAGACCAGTCCCTCGTCCACTGGTTTGCCGTCGGGTTCGGCTCCGGATCGACCCCCTCCACCGGCCGTGTCGGGGCCTTGGGTCCGATTCGGTACGGTTTCGAGCTCGACGTCGTCCGCGGGGACCTCTGGCTCCCCACGTTCTTCGCCCGCGTCCACCGTCTCGGCGCTGAGGCCCGCCCGTTCGAGGAGGTCGACGACCTCCTTCCCGGGAACGTCGATGCCGAGCGTCCGTTCGATGCGGTCGTGGCCGACGCGTTTGGTGTCCGTCGAGAGGTCCGGTCGGACGAACTCGCGGTCGTCGTACCGCACGTCGACCTCCTCGATTCGCCCGCCGCGGGCGTCGAGCGCGTAGCACACGATGGTGAGCATCCGGTCGATCGTCCACTGATCCGTGCCGGTCATCTCGATGAGCAGATCGCGCGACCCCTCGTCGACCTCCGTTCGCTTGCCGTTGATCACCGGCGGGAACGAAAAGAGGCCGATGTCGTCGTAGATCGCGGGGTACCGATCCAGTCCCTCGACGAGATCGCGGTAGGTGTCGCCCGTCGGATGGGTGTCGAGTACCTCGCCAGGAGTCCGTTCCTCGTCGTCGTCCAGCGGGACGAACCGGTCGCCGTCCGGCTCGACACCCCTGTAGCTGATCGTCTTCGGTGCGTCGTCGTCGCCCCGAGCCGCCCGACCCTTTATCATCGCGAGGTCGTGGACGCCGATCGCGCCCTTCGCGCGCCCGCGGCCCATCGTCGCGTGGAGCTTCTCTTGCAGTTGGATGAGCGATTCGAGGCGGCGCTCGTCGAGGTCCAGCCCACGGACGATCGCACCGGTCACGTAGGGGCGTTCCTCGGGGACCGACTCGTCGACCTCGATGACCCACTCGGCGTCGTTCGTCTTCGGGACGTAGACGCCGCGGTCGTGACCGTACTGGTAGCGGAGCGACCGAGCGATTCCCTCGACCGAGAGGCGATCGAGTCGATCGGGGGCGAACTCCAGCTCGAACGCTCCGTCGTCGCCGAGCCCCTCGAACTCCAGTCCGAGCGCGAAGAGGTCGTCTTTGAGTTCTTCGTCGGATCTGTCCTCGGCGCCCGCCAGCTTCCGTAGTTCGTCGGGATCGACGTCGACGACGGGCATCAGTACACCACCTCCACGTTCCGCAGCAAGTCGAGGTCACACAGCGTTCCGTGCACGTCGCGGATGTCCTCGAAGCCGTACATCAGCATGAGCAGCCGCTCCAAGGCGAGCCCCCACGCCATCACGTCACACTCGACGCCGAGCGGGGCAAGCACCTCCTCGCGGAAGATGCCGGAGTTGCCGATCTCGATCAGCTCGCCCGTCTCGGGATGTTTGCCGAACAGCTCGAAACTCGGCTCCGTGTAAGGGTTGTAGTGGGGTTTGAACTCCAGATCGGTGATCCCAAACTGCTCGTAGAACTCGGTGAAAGTGCCCATCAGATCCCGAACCGACAGTTTCTCCGCCATCACCCACCCCTCGATCTGGAAGAACTCCAGAAGATGCGTCGGATCGAGCGTGTCGTTACGGTAGACCTTCTCGACGCTGAAGTACCGCTGCGGCGGTTCGAGCTCGCCGACGGCGTGCCCCGAGAGGTATCGCATCGATAGCGACGTGGTGTGACCGCGCAGGGCGACCGCGCGAGCGAAGTCCTCGGACCACGGCGAGTGGTAGCCGTCGCCCTCGGTCCCGACGCCGTTTCGGTGGGCGTCCTCGACGCGTTCCACGAGATCCTCGGGGAGGTCATCCATCAGCGGGACGTCGAGGGCGAACCGATCCCAGTGGGTTCGCGCCGGGTGATCCTGCGGCATGAACAGACAGTCGTTGATCCAGAAGTCCGCGTCGGCGTGGGGGCCCTCCATCTCCTGAAAGCCCATCCCGACGAGGACGTCCTTGACGCGGTTGGCGGTCTGGCGGAGGATGTGTTCTTTGCCGCTGTGAATGGTCTCGGCGTCGGCGTCGACGTTATATTCGGTGAACTCGACCTCGCGCCACTCGCCCGAGGTCAGCAGTTCGGGAGTGACGGCGCTGACTGTCTCGGTCGCCTCGACGCCCTCCATCAGCGCCGTCACGCCGTCGTCGGTCAGCGTGACGCTGCGGACCGTCGTCTCGGTCCGCTCGACCAGTCCGCGGGATTCGAGCCGGTCGAGGATTCCCACATCGAGGTACCCGGCGTTTCCGTCGGCGATGGCGTCCAACGCTTCAGCCTCGGGGTCATCCTCGGGGTCGTACTTCGGATCCTCGCCCAGCCGAACCGCGCCGCCCTCGATCGAGCCGTAGCCCTTCCTCGCGAGGTTCGACAGCGCGATGTCGACTTCCGGGCCATCGAGCCCCGACGCGCCGATCAGTTGCCCCATCTCGGTCGGTTCCGCGTCGGCACCCGCCTCGACGGCGGCGGCTCGGAGGCGAAGTTCGGGCAGTCCCGCCTCGCGGTAGCGCTTGCCCTCTTCGGTGAGCGTCACGTCCTCGGCGACGTGTTCGTCGACCGCGAGCAGCCCTGCCCCCTCGAGTTCGAAGGCGGCCCGCGTGATCGCGGCCGTGTCTTCACCGAGCTCGTCGGCGAGCTGTGCAACCGTCTTCTGTTCCGTCGCGCTGGCGGCTTCCAGCAGCGCGAGTTGCGTTTCGGGCAGTCTCATTGTGTCGAGTTGTGCGAGGCTGGCTGTTAGCGGTTCCGACTCGGCGGCGGCCCGGCTCGCCGCGCGTCGTTCACCCTATAAAAACCCTTCGGCTAAACGAACTCGATCCCGCCGTCGAGGTCGAACGGCAGGCTCCCGTGGCGGTAGCCTTCGATCCGTCCGCCGGGCCGCGCACGGAACACCACGGTCGGCTCGTGGCCGACGCCTGGACGTTCGCCTTTCACCGCCGCCCACTCGGCGTCGGTGAACGAGGTACAGTCGACGAACAGGGCCGCGTCGGGGTGCTTTGCGAGCTGGTCGGTGCGCTTTGCGCCGCCCGTTTCTTTGACCGCTGCGACCGGGTGATCGGCGTGCGAACGGCGTGCCGGCGGTTCGGGTCTGGTCACCTCCACGAGCCGCGATCCGACGGCGAAATCGAGCGCGTGGCCGCTGTCCTGTTCGACCTCCGGAACGAAATCGAGTCCGGCCTCAGTGAGGATCCTCGCGACCGTGAACTCGCCCATCGTCGCGCGCATGCGGGTGAGATCGAACCCCGGTGAAGTGCCGAGTTTCGAGGCCATGGTATAGCGGTGTTCGTCTAGCGTGCCGGTCGAAAACAGCGACTCGTAAAAGTCGAGTCCATCCTCGCGGTTCGCGTCGGGGAAGCCGGCGGCGTCCTCGTGGAAAAATCGGCGGGTCGTGTCCCGGCCGTCCTTCGAAAAGAAGACCGGGAGGAAAAACCACGTCACGTACTCGAACTCGGCGAGCCACGGATCCGTCACTTCGAGTCGGGCCGTGAGTTCGCGTTCGGCCCACCTGGTGATCGCGTAGGGGGCCTCCGCGAACGTCTCCTTGTCCGTCCGCCACAACACCTCGGGCGTTTCGGTGTTGCCGAGCCAGTACGCCCGCTCGGGGCCAAACGCGAAGAGGGCGAAATCCCCGTTCTCCATGTCGAGTCGGACGGCGTCGTATCGGTCGTCGCCGACCGCAAACCACGTCTCGTCGAGTCGAGCGCCGAACCGCTCGTCGAGCGGCGCGAGAAGTTGCGTCCGGATGCGGTCGCGTGTCCACGTCCCCTCGGAGCGGCGGAATCGAAGCGGGCCTGCCACGCTAGTTTTTATACCCCGGTGCGTTTACGGGTTCCGCTTTCGGTTCATCGATGCCCACTGTCACGTTCCCCGATACATTCATAGTGAACAATAACCAAGGACAGGTATACCATGTCAATGGGTGCCTATGACGAGGACGAACACGAGCGCCGCGAAAAGAAAGCCGCCACGGTCGACGCCGCCTTCGACGACGAGCGGACGAGCTACCAGGGAACGATCGAGTACGACTCCGGCGACTCGGCCGAAGCGCTCATAGATCAGTTCAAGCGAATGCGCGAGTGACCGCACGATTCTCCCGACGCGGCTCTCTCAACTCACCGAGTAGCCGCCGTCGACCACGAGCCCGTGGCCCGTGATGAACGAGGCCTCGTCCGAGAGGAGGAAGGCGATGGCGTCGGCGATCTCCTCGGGTTCGGCGAAGCGACCGAGCGGATACTGGCGTTCGGCCTGTGATTTGGCCGCCTCGGGATCGGCCATCGACTCGAAGTGCATGTTGCCGAGCGACGTCTCGACGAAGCCCGGACAGACCGCGTTAGCGCGAACCCCGTCGCGTCCCGCCTCCGCCGCGACAGCGCGGGTGAAGTTCATTACGGCCCCCTTCGTCAGCGAGTAGACCGACTGTTTCGGCAGTCCGAGAAATGAGGCGAGCGAGCCGACGTTGACGATCGCCCCGTCGCCGCGGGCTCTGAAGTGCGGGAGGGCGGCTCGACAGCCGTTCCAGACGCCGCGAACGTTCACGTCGACGACGCGCTCGAAGGTGTCTTCGGCCACGTCCTCGGTGTCGGCCGGTGAGTGGCCGATCCCGGCGTTGTTGACGATGGCGTCGAGGCCGTACTCGTCGATCGTCGTCTTCACGACGGCGTCGAACGCATCGGCGTCGGCCACGTCGAGCGCGGAAAAGACCGCCTCACCGCCGGCTGCCTCGACCGCCTCGACGGTCTCGGCACCGCCCGTCTCGTCCACGTCGGTCGCGACGACGAAGCCGCCGTCCTCGGCGACGCGCAGTGCGGTCGCACGACCGATTCCCGATCCAGCGCCGGTAATGAACACCGTCCGATCTTCGAATCGCATACCGCTAGAAGCGATGCGTGTGACATAAATCCCGAGTGGACGGTCACCGCTCGGACCGGTCGGCGGTTATCGGAGCAGGTCGAGCAGTCGGTCGATGGGTCGACTCGCCTTCCGGAGGTCGGCCGGACGGGGGGTGTCTTTCAGACGGAGCAGTTCGGTCTCGCTGGCGGGGCGTCGCTGTGACATCGAGTGTGGATAGACGCCGAACGCGTATTAATATATCGGATATTATATGTTTTCTCTTTGCGAACGCGATTGTTTTCCTACTGGTGGCATATAAGGCCGAATTTACGGCGGTTCAGGCTTCTGAAAGCAAATCTCAGAAAAGTTAATAGACGCCCACGTTCAAACACCGTCGCGGTGCGTTTCGCAGACGTGAACGCCCGTCGATCGTGACCGGGTCGAACAACGCTTATCAGCGGAGGTGTCGAAGGGGCGCGCATGGAGGACGACCGCGTCCGCGCGACCGAGACTTCGATCCGGATGATCGAGGGAATCATCGACCTCGGCGGCGAGGCGGGGATCACGGAACTCGCGACGCACCTGTCGGTCGCCAAGAGCACTGTTTATAAACATCTCAGCACTCTCGAATCCAACGGGATCGTCGTCAAGCACGACGGCCGCTTCCGAATCGGTCTTCGGACTCTCGAGTTCGGCGGCTACGCACAGCGGTACGACGGCGTCTACGACACCGCTCGTCCGCAGATGCGAATGATGGCCGACGAGACGGGGGAACTCGCCAACCTCATGTTCGAGGAGAACGGCCGGGGCGTCTACATCCACACCTCACGTGGCGAGGACGCCGTCGATATCGACACCCAGACCGGGCGGCGAGCGTATCTCCACGCGACGGGGCTCGGCAAGGCGATCCTCGCGACGCTCGACGACGATCGCGTCGAGGAGATCATCGGGGCGACCGGCCTCCCCGCCGTGACGGAGCACACGATCACGGAGCCGGCGGCACTGTTCGACGAACTCGCGGAAATCCGTGCGAGTGGTGTCGCCTACGACCGCGAGGAGTGCGTTGACGGGATGGCATGCATCGCGCGTCCGCTCTCGACGCCCGGCGATCGACCGGCCGCGATCAGCATCACCGGCCCAGTGAGCAGGGTGACGAGCGACGAGGCCGAACAGTCGATCCGGACGGTACTCGAGCAGGCGGGCAACGTCATCGAACTCAACCTCACGGGGTAGCGCACCTGGGAGTTCTCGTTCGCAATGGGGAAACGTACGGCCGCCCACCGTCGATCCGCGTGCCGCCGATCGTGACTGCCGACTTTCGACCAATTATTTTTAGGATAGCCAAAAACAACTTCGTCAGTTGGAAACTTTTTATATGCGCGTCCACGACGTACACGTATCCGTGGAGAATCTCATCCTCGTCTTCGTCGCCGGACTCGCCACCGCGTTGGCCACCGGAATCGGTGCGCTCCCGTTCTTTTTCGTCGACGACTTCAGCGATCGGTGGAACGTGGCGCTGTGGGGGATCGCGTCGGGGATCATGGTCTCGGCGTCGCTGTTTGGCCTCGTCGACGAGGGGCTGGCGTACGCCTCGGACAGACTCCCGACTCTGCTGATCGGCGGCGTGATCGCGGGCATCGTACTGGTCGAAGCGTCCGATCGCCTCCTCGACGGTGCCGAGTTCGGCGCCGTGGACGACGCTGGCGACGTTCACCTCGGTGAGGAGGGCGGGCACAGCGAGCGCGTACTCGGCGCTCAGGCGTTCGCCGAGGGAGATGTAAAAAAGCTCGCCCTCATACTCGGCATCCTGACCGTCCACAGCTTTCCCGAGGGCGTCGCCGTCGGCGTCTCCTTCGCGGAACTCGGCCTCGACAGTGGGATTCCGATTCTCGGCTTTTCCGTGCCGCTGCTCGCGGTGTTCATGACGGTCGCGATCTCGATTCACAACGTCCCCGAGGGGACCGCCATCGCCATCCCGATGCGCGCGATGGGGCTGTCGAACTGGCGGATGGTCGGCGCGGCCGTCTTTTCGAGTCTCCCACAGCCGATCGGTGCGGTCATCGCGTTCGCGTTCGTCACGTGGGCCCGCGAGTTCCTGCCGTTCGGGTTCGGATTCGCCGCGGGCGCGATGGTGTATCTGGTCATCACCGAGTTTATCCCCGAAGCGCTCGAAACCGGCGCGGATCTGCCCCACCGTGGCCACCTCGAGTTGCTCGGCGGCATCGGAGCGGGCGTCGTCGTGATGATCCCGCTGTTGTACATATAGCGTTCCCACCGGGAGTACCGTAGCCAGCCGTAGATTTCGACACCCGCATGCGACACCGTGTCTCGATGCTTCGCGGGGGAAACTCTAGTGACCACTGGACGTCACTGCACACCCGATCCTACGACAGCAGTGCGGTCGGTGTGTACACCGTTTCAGTTGTTACTACCTGAATTCCTACGCTGCCCCTCATCAGTCGTCGAACGTGGATCTCGACGTCGACGAGCGCGAGCGGAACGGGGACCTCGATGAGCGGGTCGATTCGCGATCCGGCGTTCCGACTCCCTCGAATGGTATAACTACCGTCCGCTCGATCGGTCGATATGAGCAATCGGACGGTACTGATCACCGGCTGTTCGTCCGGGATCGGCCGGGCGGCCGCCTACGCGTTCTTGGACGAGGAGTGGCAGGTGTACGCGACCGCGCGAAACCCGGCGGACATCGAGACGCTCGGCGACGCCGGCTGCGACATCGGGACGATCGACGTCCGGAGCGACGAGGACGTCACCCGGGTGGTCGATCGGATCATCGACGAGGAGGGTCGCCTCGACGCCGTGGTGAACAACGCGGGCTACGGCCAGCACGGCCCGCTCGAAGACATCGACGACGAACTGTTCGAAAAGCAGTTCGACGTGAACGTCTTCGGCCCCCACCGACTCGTTCGCGCCGCGCTGCCGCACATGCGCGAGCGCGAGGACGGGACGATCGTCAACGTCTCCTCGCTCGCGGGCCGGATCGCCGCCCCCGGGATGGGAGCGTATTCGGCGTCGAAACACGCCATCGAGGGGTACAGCGACGCGCTGCGACGCGAACTCGATCCGTTCGGGATCGACGTCAGCGTCGTCCAGCCGGGGCCGGTCGGGACGAACTTCCGCGACCGGGTCGACGACGAACTGGGTCGCCTCGATCGGACGGCCGCCTACGAGGACCTCTACGAGTTTCAGGAGGACGCGACGCTCATCGGCGCCGACAGCCCGTTCGCCGTTCATCCCGCCGAGGTCGCCGAGGCGATCGTCGAGGCCTCGGTGTCGCCCGACCCCGAGCCACGATACGTCGTGGGACGAGCCGCACAACTGCTCGTCTACGCCAGCTATCTGCCCGACCGAGTCGCTGACCAGCTCTTCGGGGCAGTTCGACGGTTCACGTCCTGAGATGTTCGAGGATAGCGATATCCTCGCCGATTCGCCGGCACACGAACTCGCGTTGGACTGTCTCGCCGCGGGAATCGACGCCGCCCACCCAAAACGCGCGGTCGAACGCCACTGTGCCGTCGCGGGGGAGACGCTGCGGATCAAAGGCACCGAGTACGATCTTTCGGCGTACGATTCGGTCATCGTTCTCGGGGGTGGAAAGGCGGCCGACGATCTCGCGGCGGCGTTCGAGACGCTGCTCGGCGATCGGATCGACGGCGGTGTGGTCGTCACGAACGAACGCACCGCCGATCCGACGCGCGTCGACGTGCTCGAGGGCGAACACCCGACACCCGGCGAGGGGAGCGTTTCGGGTGCACGAACCGTGCTCGATCGAGCCGAAGCGGCCGACGCCGGAACGCTCGTCATCGCCGCCATCGCCGGCGGCGGCAGCGCGCTCCTGTGTGCTCCTGCGCCGGGGCTCTCGGTGGACGACCTTCGAGCAGTCACCGACGGCCTCCTCGACGCCGGCGCGCCGATCGACGAGATCAACACTGTGCGACGGGCCTGCTCGGCGATCAAGGGCGGCGGACTCGCGGTCACAGCGGCTCCGGCACCGGTCGTCGGCGTTCTAGTCAGCGACGTCGTCGGCGACGATCCGTCGGTCATTGCCAGCGGGCCGACAGCTCCGACGGGGAGCGATCCGGCCGCCGCGCTCGCGGTGCTGGACCGATACGGTCTCGACGTGTCGGCCGTCCGCGAACGCCTCGATGGCCTCGAACCGATCGAGCCCGCCGATGTCGACGTCGAGAACCACATTATCGCCTCGGGCCGGGATGCGATCGACGCAGCCCGCGAAGTCGCCACAGAGCGGGGCTACGGGGCGTGCGTCCTCTCGACGAGAATCGAGGGGGAGGCGACGGCGGCCGGCCGGATTCACGCCGCGATCGGGGCCGAGGCCGCCGACAGCGGGGACCCCGTCGGTCCGCCCGCCGTCGTTCTCTCGGGCGGCGAGACGACGGTTCAGGTGACCGGCGACGGCGTCGGCGGTCCGAACGGCGAGTTCGTTCTCGCCGCCGCTTCGGATCTCCCGCAAAACGCGGTCCTCGCCGCGGTCGACACCGATGGCGGCGACGGGAGCACCGACGCCGCCGGTGGGCTGGTCGACGGCCGGACGGTCGACGATCCCGAGGCCGCCCGCGCGGCGCTCGCGGACAACGACAGCTACACGTTTTTGGACTCGAAGGACGCGCTCTTGTGGACGGGCGCAACCGGAACGAACGTCAACGACCTTCGGGTGCTCGTCGTCCCCTGAGCACGGCGTTCGGCGCGGTTATCAATCGAGACAGCGGCCGACGATCCCGAGCATCGCCTCCCCGTGAACCGCCTCGGCAAACAGCGGGACTCGCTTTACGTCTCGACCGCTGAACAGTTCCTGTGCCCGAGCGAGCGCGTCGCGTTGGACTTCCCATCGCCGTCGACAGAACTCGCAGTGTTCGGTGTCCGGGGCGACGAACCAGTCCGTGTCGAGGCCAGTAACGGACGTGAGGTCCTCGCTGACGCGGTTGACGACGACGGTCCCGACGGGGATACCGAACTCCGCTAACCGGCCGACGAGTCGCTCGCTCTCGACCACGCTCATCTTCTCGGGGACCATGACGACGCGGAAGTCGGTTCGCGTTGGATCTCCGAGCGCGGTCCGCAAGCGCTCGATCTTCGTCGATAGCTCGTCCAGATTCGCGGTCGCCTCGACGCCGTCGCCGTCCCCGAACAGTCCGCCCACGCTATCCATCATCCCCGACAGCGATTCTCGAAGCGAGAGCAATCGGCCCAGCATCGAGTCCATCACGTCGGGCAGTTCGAGCAGCCGGAGCGTGTGGCCCGTTGGCGCGGTGTCGACGACAACTCGATCGAACCGGGGATCGTCGAGGTACTCGATCAAAAGCGACATCGCGGCGGCTTCGTCGGCGCCCGGCATCGCGCCGCCCGCGAGGGGGTGGCCCCCATCGCCGAACAGCGATTCGAGGCCGCCGAGTCCGGCGTCGGCTGCGGTGACGTCCCGCGCGTCTTCGTCGAACGCCCCGTCGTCGGGCGCGAAGGGACCAGCCGCCGACTCGGGATCGATCTCGACAGCGAAGAGCGGGATCTCATCGTCTATTCGCCCCGGTTCCGACGGGATCTCCGTTTCGAGGGTGTCGGACAGCGAGTGGGCGGGATCGGTCGAAACGACGAGCGTCGACGTGCCGCCGCGCGCGCTCGCAAGCGCTGTCGCGGCCGCGCAGGTGGTCTTCCCGACGCCGCCTTTGCCGCCGTAGAGGACGTACTCCGGCGCGTCCACGCCGGCCGGAAGCTCCTCCGTTTCGAGGGAGTCGACTGCCTCGACGGTGAGTTCGGTCATACCGGTCGTGGGTGATCACCGTTTGTGTACCCGTCGGTACGGGACGCGGTGTCGAAAAAAAGCGGTGTCAAACCGACGGTCGGTATCGGATTACGCCGAGAGCTCGGTCGTCTCGCTGGCGGCCTCTTGGACGTTCTCCGTCACGTCCTCGAGTTGCTCTTGAATCGCCTCAGCTTGGGCCTCGAGCTGCTCCTGCATCTCCTCGCCGCGGGCCTCGAACTCGGCCTGCAGGTCCTCGATCCCGTCCTCGAGTCGCTCGAGCATCTCGATGGTCTGGCCTTCGAGGTCCTCGTGGGCGTTGAGCAGGGTCGTGACCTGTTCGTTGAGTGCCGAGAGGAACTCGTCGAGCATCTCGTCGGTCGTCTGGGTGCTCTCGTCGAACCCGCCCTCGAGTTGATCGATGGCGTCGAGTTGGCTCTCCTCGAACAGGTTGAGCTGTTCGTGGGTGATCTCGCGGACTTCGTCGACGCCGCTACCGGCGGGGACGACGGCTTCGATGGCGTCGAAGTACGTGTCGACGCCCGTGCGGACGAGATCGGTGTTGCGCTCGGAGGCGTCGCGGGCCGGGCCGAATCCGTCGACCATCGCCGCGTTGAACTGTTTTTGGGCCTCGATACCGTTCTCGACGACTTCGTGGGCGCTCTGGATCGTACTGCGCTGGAACTCGAACGCAACGGACACCGGGGTGCTGTATTCGCTCATTGTAACTGAACAAACGACCGCTGAGGTAATAAGCGTGTCGGTGAAAACCATTCTATACCATTTGAGTACATCTAAAACCTATTTTGGTGTCGTGTCCGGCGATTCGCGGGTTCTCTCCCCACGCGAAATCGAGCGCTGTCGCTCCTCGTGAGGACCTCACAAAAAGGACGCGTATTCGCTCATTCGGTGCGGTCGGAGAAGCGTCTTCGCCCACGGGGCTCAATCGCTGTCTGTCTCGCGGGGACACCCCAATACGGTTGTGCTCGCCTCGCTCCGCGCGGCTGTGCTGACTGCGACTTCCGAACCCCCCAGGATCGCTACGGCGAGAGCCGTTGCCGGTCGCGCGGGAACAACACGGCCTCGCGGATGTTGTCTAGATCGAGCATCGTCATGATGAGCCGCTCGGCACCGAGCCCCCAGCCCGCGTGCGGCGGCATCCCGTATCTGAACATCTTCGTGTAGTACTCGAACGCGTCGGAATCGAGTCCCTGCGCCTCGAAGCCCCCGATGAGCTTCTCGCGGCGGTGTTCGCGCTGGCCGCCCGAGACGAGTTCCATCCGCGGGTGCATCATGTCGAAGCCCGTCGAGAGCTGGTCGTCGTCGTCGTGATCCATGATGTAGAACGGCTTGATTTCGGCGGGCCAGTCGGTGATGAAGTAGTGGCCCCCCACGTCGTCTCCGAGCGCCTTCTCGCCCTCGGTCGGCAGGTCGTCGCCCCACACGAGCTGTTCGTCGAGCACACCCGTCGCGTTGATCCGCTCGATCACCTCCTCGTAGCTGATGCGCGGGAACGGCGTCTCCGGCACCTCGAGCTCGTCGATGCCGAGCGCGTCGAGTTCCTCCCCGCAGTTCTCGGCGACGGCCTCGTAGGCGGCGACGACGACGGATTCGCAGACGTCCATCGCGTCGTTGTGATCGCAGAAGGCCCCCTCGAAGTCGATCGAGGTCGCCTCGTTGAGGTGTCGCGGCGTGTTGTGCTCCTCGGCGCGGAATATCGGGCCGATCTCGAAGACGCGCTCGAGGTTCGAGCCCGCGACGAGCTGTTTGAAAAGCTGCGGGCTCTGGTTCATGAACGCCTCGCGGCCGAAGTACGTTATCGGGAACAGTTCCGTGCCGCCCTCGGTCCCCGTCGCGACGATCTTCGGCGTGTTGATCTCGGTCGCATCGGCCTCGCGGAACGCGTCCCGAACGGCGGCTTGAATCTCGCTGCGGATCTCGAAGACCGCCTGGCCGGCCTCGCGACGGAGATCGAGCGTCCGGTTGTCGAGTCGAGTCGAGAGTTCGGCGTCGACCTTCCCGGTCGGGTCCAGCGGCAGTTCGGTGTCCGCGGCCGACAGCACCTCGACGGTGTCGGGCACGATCTCGACGTCGGTCGGCGCGCGCGGTTCCTCGTTCACCTCGCCGGTCACGGCGACGACCGACTCCCGCGAGACGCCGAGCCCCGTCTCGACGAGGTCGTCGTCCATCTCGTCTTTCTCGAATTTGATCTGTATTCGTCCGGTCGTATCGCGCAGAATGAGGAAGGCGATGCCGCCCAAATCACGGATTTCGTGAACCCAACCGGCGACGGTAACCGTCTCACCAGGCGTCGCCTCAGCCGTGTATGTTCGATCGTCCATACTCTGGATTCTCCACGGTTGAACTTAAGCGCGGGGAAACACACCGGATACGATCCGCCCTCCGCAAACCATGCTCCCACGACGGCCCCTCGGCAAAAACGCCCAGTATCGATACGTTCTCACGATGTGTCACTTCTCGGGATGGCAATGCGTACTCGATCCAGTGGCGTTGGATTCTTCGACCGACTCAACACCGGCTGGAAGCTCACGAAAGACAGCATCGACGTGATCGGAGACCATCCGAAACTGCTAGCGTTCCCGCTGTTGGCAGCGATTGCGAGCATCGTCTTTCTGGTGGTCTTTTTTGTTCCCATGGTCCTCGCCGACGTCATCGGCGGCGGACCGGAGTACGTCGTGCTCTTCGCGTTGCACTTCGTGACGACGTTCTTCAGTACGTACTTTTCGGCCGCGCTGGTGTGCGCGTCCAACGAGGCGTTTCACGGACGAGATCCCCGAATCCGCGCCAGCATGCGCGCGATCAACGGTCGTCTCGGACAGATCGCCATCCGGTCCGTGATCTCCGCGACGGTCAGCGTTCTCCTCCGGATGCTCGAAGACCCGGATAATCCCCTCGCTTCGATCCCGCGATCTCTGTTCGCCCTCGGGTGGTCGATTGCGACCTTCTTCGTCGTCCCCGTCATCGTCCTCGAGAACTTCGACTTCGAGACGCTCGGCGGTCGGACCGAGCGCACGGCCACGCCCGGAACGAGGTCGGATCACGGGTCCAGCGAGCCGTTCGTCGATTGATCCTCCCCGAACTCGATCTCGGAGCGGGAGTGAACTTCCCCGAAGAGCCACTCCGCGTGTTCTAAGGCGTACTCGCGGTGAGACTCCTCGATCGATCCGACGGCGTCTTCGAGCAGTATCGGCCGGTAATCGCGCAGCCCCGCGGAGCCGGCGGTGTGGAGCACGCAGACGTTAGCGAGCGTCCCGCAGATCACGAGGTCGCCGACGGCGTGGCTTTCGAGCCAGCCCTCCAGCCCGGTCCGATAAAAAGCGTCGTAGGTGTGTTTGTCGACGACGAGGTCTTCGGCTCCCGGTTCGAGTTCGTCGATGAGTTCGGCCTCCCACGACCCCTCGAGGACGTGTTCGCCCCACCGGTCGAACTCGTCGTAGTAGTGGTTCCCCTCGAACTGCTCGGGTGGGTGGACGTCCCGGGTGAAGACCACCGACGCGCCGGCCTCGCGGGCCTCCGAAACGACCGCCGCACACGGCTCGATCGCCGCCTCGCTCCCCGGCGCGTACAGCGAGCCGTCGGGGTGACAAAAGCCGTTCTGCATGTCGACAACCACGATCGCGGTCCGTTCGGGATCGAGCTTCATACGGCAACGTTCCGCCGGAAGCGACAAACCGTTTTCGCGGCGATCGACGGCTCCCCCCGCGGACTACTCGCCGGCCATCCCACCAAAGACCGCGTCGGCGTCGGCGGGCACGTCGAAGTCGTGGTAGTGTTCGCCCTTCTGCTTCGAGAGGATGTTCAGCGCCGCCGCCGCGCCGTCACCGGCGGAGATGATCGCCTGCCACTCCTCGGCTCTGACCATCGCCCCCGTCGCGTAGGCGTTTTGGACGCTCGTCTCCATCGTCACGTCCACGTCGACGATATCGCCGTCGAACGCGCAACCGAGCGATTCGGCGAGGTCGCGGTTCGCGCCGGTCGCCAACACGACGTAGCTCCCGGTGTACTCCCCCCCGTCGGTCTCGACGGTGAAGCCGTCGTCAGCCTCGTTCACGTCGGTTACTTCCACATCGACGCGCTCGACGCCGAAGCTATCGACCTGCGATCGAGCGGCCGTGATGAACGTGGAGCCGTCGACCGAGCCGACCCCGAGGTAGTTGAACAGATGCGCCTTGTGCATCCACGTCCCGTCGGTGTCGAAACAGATGGTCTCCAGTCCGTTCTTCCGTGCGAAGAGGGCTGCACTCAACCCGGCGGGGCCGCCCCCGACGACGAGCACGTCGGCGTTGGTTTCGGTCATACGCGTTCGTGTTCACTTTCCACCGACAAAATAGTCGTGGATGACGTCAACGTCGCCGCCGTCTGTGTGGTTTATTAGTTATAAATGCTTGCCGCTCGATGCTAGCGCATGGCCGATAGTGCGTGGTCCAGACTCCGCGAGAACGTGACCGGGATCGTCGCCCTGATCGTCACCGGAACGTGGCTCGCGGCGCTGCTCTCCGGGCAGGGCTGGTGGCTGCCGTTCATGCTGTTCGGCTATATCGTTATCGTCCCGGTCGTCGCGATCCTCTTCGGGGACGCCGACGACGTCGCTGAGTGGTGGGACGACGAGACCGCTCCCGAAACGGTGGACGTCGAGACGGCCGACGCCGAACCCGAGCCACTACAGACGCTCCGAGACCGGTATGCTCGCGGCGAACTCAGCGACGCGGAGTTCGATCGGAAACTCGATCGACTCCTCGAAACCGAGACGATCGACGAAGTGTCGGAGTACCGTCGGTCCTCGGAGCCACTGATCGAAGACGACGTCGAGTGAGCCGAACAGGCGCGTTTCAGTCGGCCGGTTCGGTCGTTTCGGGCACTCGTCGACCGCCGAGCGTGTAGAGCCACAGCAATCCGAGACCGAGCCCGTAGGTAGCGATCACCGGCAGGCCGAGCAGGAACATCGTGAACACGCCCCGCGGCGACAGGAAGGCTCCGGCCGCGAGCACGGCGATCGAGAGCTCGCGCCATCGGCCGCGCATCGTCGCGTAGGGGACGATCCCACCGCGGTGAAAGAGGAGCATCGTGACGGGCACCATGACGAGGATCCCGATCCCGACGGTGAGGAAAAAGACCAGCCAGCCGTAATTACTGATCCGGTAGGCGATCACCATCTCCGCGCGCAACACGTCCGTCGCGAGCCACGAGATGACCGACGGGGCGACGTAGAGAAAGCCGAACAGACTGCCGAGCGACATCGACGTCAGGAGGCTACCGCCCCACACGAGGAGGACGCGTCGGTCGCCGCGGGCGATCCCGCGCTCTTTCAGCGCCGGCCACGAGTAGTACATGAGCAACGGAACGACAGCCGCGAGCCCGAATATCACGGCCACCTTGATCATGAAGATGAGCGCCTCGACCGGGTGGAGCGTGACGATCGACACCTGCTCGGAGGCGAACTGGGATGGCATACCGCTGACGAACTGCTCGTGGAGCCGGCCGATTCCGCCCTGATACAGTACGAAGAAGGTCCCGGCCATGACGGCCATGAACAGGCCGACGAGTCGGAACGATTTCGACGTGATGCTGTCGAAGACGAACTTGATATCGTAGGCGTAGCCGCCGATGTCGTCCTCGTCGATGTCGTCTTCGCTGAACGCGCCGAGGATGCCCGCCCCCCTGGCCGCCATAATCCGGCCGTCGTCGACCTCCTCGGTTTCGGCTGCCTCGTCGTCGCCCGCGTCGGAACTCGCCTCGTCCCCCTCACTCCCGTCCGTTTCGGCGTCTGCAGTATCAGCCCCTTCGGTCCCCTCGGCGTCGGCCGCGTCGAACCGATCGAGGATCGCCTGTGCGCGGTTGACGTCTCCCTCGTCCATCGCCCGTCCGGCGAGGGCGACCGCTTCTGACTCCTCCATCGCCTCGAACACCGCGTCCGGGGCCGACCGGACCTCTTCGAGGTCGAGTTCGGCGACGTCTACCTCCTCGGGATCCATCCATCCGTACCGCTCCATCGGTTCGAGGCCGTCGTAGACGAAGTACGCGAACCCGATGAACGCGAAGACGAGTCCGTACAGCGAGCCGACGACCGCGATGTACGTCGTTTCGGCGACTCCGTACCCCACGCCCGCGGCCAGGACCCGGTAGCTGGATCCGATGGCGGCGAGCGCGCCGTTGATCGCGGTGTAGCCGCCGTAGGTATAGAACGCGTAGACGAGACCGAGACCGATCAAAAAGAGTCCGACGAGGACGTTCCACCGCGCTTTTGCGGTCCCTTTGAGATCGATCGAATCGCGCGAGCGTTTCGTCGTGACGACGATCTTCGTCACGTAGAGGGAGGCCCCATACAGCACGACCAGCGGTACCGCCCACATGATCTGTGTGAAGGGGTCCGGCGGCGAAAACAGCGCGCCGAAGACGAAGATAGCGACGACCGCGTACTTCCACTTGTCGCGGAACGTCTCGTATTGAACGATTCCCGTGTACGCGAGCGTGCTCATGAACAGCGGCAACTGTGCGGCTAGCCCGAACGAGAGCGAGAGGAGGAAGATGAACTGCGCCCACATCGAAATCGAGTACGTCGGCTGAAAACCCGCGCCGACGGCGTTGTCGGCCAAAAACGCGAACATGATCGGGAAGAACAGGTTGTAGGCGTAGGCGACGCCGCCGAGAAAGAGCGTCGCGCTGACCACCGCGAAGGCGGCACCCTTCCAGCGCGGGAGATTCTCCGGCCAGCGCCCGCGGTCCTTCAGCGAGTCGCGGCCGAAGTACGCGAGCGCGGGAAGCATGATGATGAGACCGGACACGAGCCCGATCTTCGCCTGCAGGAGGATGACCTCGAAGGGCGTGATGGCGACGACGACGATGTCCGGGTGAGCGTTCAGATCCCGCTTGAGTATATCCCAGATGTAGAGACGCAGTACGGTGAACGTCCCGAGAAACCCGATGACGAAGACGATGAAAACCTTCTGGAGATGCTTCTGTGCGGTTCGAAGCAGCGCGCCGAGGTGTGCGCGACCCTCCGAGACCGTCCGGGCGACATCGTCGTCTACGGCGCTGGACACGACGAAAGGTTATCCGCTCGCGGTTATCAACCTTTTCCGTTAGCCGCCGGGATGGAAGGCTTTTCACCCCCGGAGTGCGCGTGATCGATCGATGACTGCTGGTATCGACCCCCACGGAACGCCTATACGGCCGAATCTCACAGTTTCGGGTCGACTACATCCCGGTCGCGGTCGCACGCGATGATCGATATTCATCCGGATATTCGCGCCGGAATCCGGGATTCGATCCCGTTTTACCTCGGCATCGTTCCGTTCGCGATGATCACGGGAATCGCCGCCATCGAGGCCGGCCTCTCCGCCGAGCAGGCGATCGTGATGTCCGTCATCGTCTTCGCCGGCGCGTCCCAGATCGCCGCGTTCGAACTGCTCAACAACGCGGCCCCGCTGGTCGTCGTGATCGGCACCGCCGTCGTGGTCAATCTCCGAATGCTCATGTACTCCGCCTCCATCGCCCCGTACTTCACGGGCTACAGCCGGCGCGTCCGGGCGGCGCTGGCGCACGTGCTCGTCGATCAGGTGTACGCGATGTCCGTCGCGGAGTTCTCGCGAAACGAGTCCCGGGATCGGCTCCGCTATTACGCCGGGCTCGGAGGCGCGTCCTGGTTCGTCTGGTCGTCGGCGACCGCCGCCGGCGTTCTCGTCGGGACGGGCCTCCCGCCCGAACTCGAACTCTCCTTCGCCATCCCCCTCGTGTTCATCGCCCTGCTCGTCCCGTCGATACGCGACCGGCCGGCGATCGCGACGGCCGCCGTCTCCGGCGTGGGCGCGCTGCTCGCGGCCGACGTGCCGTTCAATCTCGGTCTCTTCGTCGGTACCGTCTCCGGGATCGCTGTCGGCCTCGCCGTCGAGACGTGGGGGAATCGATGAGTCTCGCTCAGACCGCGAGCGCCGGCGCGAGCGCGAGCGGGGGATACGGATCGACGGCCATCTGGTTCGTTATCGTCGTCCTCGCCGTCGCGACCTACGCGATCCGGCTGTCGTTCATCTACCTGTTCGGTCGGCTCGAGTCGGTTCCCGAGGCCGTCGAACGCGTGCTCCGATTGGTCCCGGCGGCGGTGCTCGCGGCGCTGGCGCTTCCGGCGGTCGTCACGCTCGAACCGTCGCTCTCGGCGACCGTGCTCGACGAGCGGCTCGCCGCCGGAATCGTCGCCGTCGCCGTCGCCTGGCGGACCGAGAACGTCTTCGCGACGATCGCGAGCGGGATGGGCACGCTGTGGCTGCTTCGGTTCGCTCCGTTGTGATCGATCCCGACGTCCGGCCCTTCCGTCGCCCCCTCGCCGTCGAGCCGAAGGCGTCCACGATCTCCGACGAAATGAAGCGTAATCGAGTTTCAATCGAGATGTACATAGATATTATCTCTTCAAAGATTAGGTCCGAACATATTTTAAATTAGAACCTGTTATATGAGGCAACAGTGCACCGACGAGAGCTCCTCAGTGCGGCTGGCGGCGGGATTTGCCTCGGTCTCGGGGGCTGTCTCGGGCGATTCGACACCGACGGAGCGACGGGAACGTCGATACGAACCGTCGAGGTCGAAAGCAGTATTAGCGTCGCCGTCTTCAGGTGGGGGCTCCGGGAGGGCGTCTGGGCCGACCGCGGGATCGACCTCGATTTCGAAACGGCTCCCTTCGGGCGTTACAATCGACAGATCGTCGACGGCGAGGCCAACGTCGGCGCACCCTCCGCGGTCGCCCAACTCGAACTCACGAATAAAGGCGAGCCGCTGACGTTCGTGGCTCCACAGCAGAACATGTTCAACCGGATGTTCGCCCGGGCCGACGACGGGACGATCGAGGATCCGACCGACCTCACCGACAGGCGACTCGGGCTTCCGGCGTCGCTGAGTTCGACGACGAGTATCGTCCACCGGGTGCTCGTCGAGGACGAATACGAGTTCGACATCGTCGAGGACACCGCCGACACGCGGGCGGCCGAGCCGCCGGCGCTGTGGGAGTTCCTGCTCGAGGGCGAACTCGACGCCGTCTCGCAGTTTTCGGGTTTCACCATCCGCGGCATGGCCGACGATGGCGTCAAGACGATCTTCGATCCCTACGCGCTCTGGTACGACCGGACCGGAGTTGGGGTTCCGACGACCGCGTTCACCGTCCGTCCGGAGTGGCTCTCGGAACACGCCGATGCGGTCGATGACTTCCTCGCCGGCTGGGCGGCCGCGCTCGATTCTTTCGGTGCCAACACGGAGGCTGCCCTGGAGGAGTTCGGTGCCGACGCCGGGATCACCGATCCCGACGAGGCCGCGGTCGTCGTCGATCTCATGGACGACGGCGTCGTCTTCGGACCCGCCTACTACGACGAGGAACTCGTCGACGCCCACTGGACGTTCTTCGAGCTGCTCGCCGACGCCGACGAGATCGGCCTCGGCGACCGCGAGACGACGTTCCGGACCCAAGAGGAGCTGCGGGGCTGACGGATGGCTGCCGACGGCGATTCGCGCGTGCGCCATCCGTCCCGACTCGACCGCCGGCTCCGACAGCGGCTCCGTGCGCTCCCGATCGCCGTCCCCCGGCCGGCCACGGTCGCCGCCGTCCTCGTCGTCCTCGTCGGCTGGCAGCTGCTCTCGCTTCGATTTCCCGACTACCGGTTCCCCGGTCTGGCAACGCTCGCCGGAAACGTTGTCGTGGTGATCTCTGGCGAGACGCCGTTCGAGCCGCTCGTCCAGTACGGGGCCACGATCGCGCGCGTCTCGATCGGGTTCGCCGTCTCGATGGTTCTGGCGACGCTGTGGGGCGTCGCGATGGGCTCGCGGGACGCCCTCCGCGGATACCTCTCGGGGCCGCTTTTCGTCCTCCTGACCGTCCCGTCGGTCGTGTGGGCCTTCGTCGGCGTCATCTGGTTCGGCCTGACGGAGTTTCTCGTCCCAGTCTTCGTCGTCGTGCTCGTCGTGTTCCCGTATCTGACCGTGACCGTCTGGGAGGGGATGGGCGACGTCGACGAGTCGCTGCTCGAGATGGCGGCCGCCTTCGGCGCGAGCCGGCGTGCGATCTGGCGAGACGTCTACCTCCCGCAGCTGCGGCCGTATCTGTTTGGGATCGCCCGGGTCGGGTTGGCGGTCTCCTGGAAGCTGTGTCTCGTCGCCGAGGTCTTCGGCTCCGCCACCGGCGTCGGCGTCGCGGTCAAGTACCACTTCGAGAGTTTCGAGAATGGGATGGTCATCGCGTGGGCGCTTCCGATGATGGCGGTGATCTACGGTGCCGATCGACTCCTCCGGCGACTGGAGCGGCGCGCGACCCGCTGGCAACCCGACTCGGAGGCGACCGACGTCCGGGGGATGATAGAGTGAGCCGGCTCCGGATCGCGGGCGCGACAAAACGCTTCGAGGGTCCCGACGGTCCGCTCACGGTCTTCGAGGGACTCGATCTCACCGTCGAGGACGGCGAGTTCGTCACGCTCATGGGGCCCTCCGGGTGCGGCAAGACCACCCTCCTGAACGCGGTCGCCGGCATCCTCGAACTCGACGCGGGGACGGTCGAGTTCGACGGGCGACCGGTCGTCCCGGGCGAGCTCCCGATCGGCTACGTCTTTCAGGATCCCCGCCTGCTCGAGTGGCGCACCGTCGGCGAGAACATCGCCTTTGCGCTGGAGGCCGCCGACGTCGACCCCGACGAGCACGACCGCCGGATCCAGACGTGGCTCGATCGCGTCGGGCTCGGCGACGAACGGGACAGTTATCCGAAACAGCTCTCCGGCGGGATGCGTCAACGGGTCGGGCTCGCGCGAGCGCTCGCCATCGGCCCGGAACTCCTGTTGATGGACGAACCGTTCTCCTCGCTCGACGAGGTGACCGCTCGGACGGCTCGGCGGGATCTGCTCGAGTTGTGGGAGGAGACCGGAACGTCCGTGCTCTTCGTCACCCACGACGTCGCCGAAGCGGTCGTCCTCTCGGATCGAGTCCTGCTGATGAACGAGGCGGGCGTCATCTTCGAGGAACTGGTCGTCCCCCACGAGCGCCCCCGGGAGTTCGACGCCCCCGCGATCCACGAGACCCAGGCCGAACTGACCCGGACGTTCTTCGAGGCGGTGGAGTGACGTGAACAGACGCGGGATCGTTGGTGGGATCGCCCTGTTGGTCGGCTGGGCGATCGGGAGCGCGATCGCGCCGGCGCTGCTCCCCGCCCCGCTTTCGGTCCTCGAACGGCTCCCCGCCATTCTGGGGCCCGGACCGGGTGGCGACGGACTCACCCATCTCGGATACAGCCTGTTCAGGGTCACACTCGCGACGACGGTCGGCCTCGCCGTCGCGGTCCCGGTCGGCGTCGCCATGGCCCTCGACGACCGAATCGAGGTCGGGGTCTCGGTCTGGTTGCCGTTCTGGATGACGATCCCCACGCTGGTCGTCGTGCTGGTGGCGATGGTGCTCTTCGGTTTCAGTGGCCTCTCTGTCGTGGCGGCCGTCGTCGTCGCCGCCACGCCGTTCGCTACCGTCACCGTCTACGAGGGCGCCGCGAACGTCGATCGGGATCTCCTCGCGATGGCGTCGGCGTTCGGTGCGGACCGCCGCGCCGTCCTGCGGGACATCTATCTCCCCTCGATCCTCCCGGCCCTCTTCGGGAGCGCGCGGTACCTGCTGAGTATGGTCTGGAAGATCGTCGTTCTCGCCGAGACGTTCGGCATGAACCGGGGGATGGGGGCGCTCTTTCGGTTCTGGTTCAACGAGGGCGACTTGACGGCGCTGTTCGCGACGATCGCGCTCTTCGTCGGCGTGATGGTCGCTTTCCAGGCCACGATCTCCGGGCTGGAACGCCGGCTGTTCCGCTGGCGAGACGGGCTCCCGACCGCGCGATGAGGGGTATCGACCGATCCGCCGTCCGCCCCGTCGATCGTTCTATCGCGCGACGAGTGCCGCCTGCCCGCCCGCGACGAAACCCGCGTCGACGTTGACGACGGTCAGGTACGTACACGACTGCAGCATGCCGAGGAGCGCGGCCTCACCGTTGCCGCCGTAGCCCGTCCCCGTGCCGACGGGGAGGCCGATGACGGGCGCGGAGACGAGTCCGGCGACGACGGTCGCCAGCGCGCCCTCCCGACCGGCGGCGACGACGACGCAGTCACAGGTCTCCAGCGTCTCCCGCTCGGCGAACAGCCGATGGATCGCGGAGACGCCGACGTCGTAGATCGTCTCGACGCGACAGCCCATCTCGTCGGCGAGGGCGGCTGCCTGTTCCGCGACCGCGATGTCGGAGGTGCCGGCGGTGACGACGCCGACCCGTCCGCACCGCTCGGGCGGCTCGTAGTCCTCGGCGTGGAGGACGAGGGTCCCCGAGTGCTCGTAGACCTCGCTGTCCGCGGCCGCCGCCTCCAGATCGTCGCGCGCGGACTCGGGGACGCCCGTGAGGATCGCCCGCCCAGTCGAGGCCAGGAGCTCCCGGGCGATGCCGAGCAGTTCCCCGTCGGTTTTGCGCTCGGCCTCGACCACTTCGGGAATGCCGGTTCGCTCGCCCTGGCGGGCGTCGACGCGGGCGAACTCGGTCCCCCCCTCGCCGATCCGTCGGACGCCGGCGAGGCGCTCTCTGGCTTCGGCGACCGCGATCTCGCCGCGATCCAGCGCCTCCAAGACGGACTCCAGGTCCACGCCGTCGCCGGCCTCCCCGGCTGTCGACTCCTCGCGTTCGCGCTCGTCCATATCCCCCGTTTCGGTTCCCCGGCCGTAGGTCTACCGCTCGAAGACGCCGCGCTCTCTGAGCGGTTCGATCGCGTCCCGTGCGCGCGCCGTCGACGCGTCGAGACCGAACTCGCGGACCACCTCGCCGTCGAGAACGAGCGGTTCGAGCAGTTCCTCGCCGGGTGCCGTCTCGTCCACGGCGACGACGGTGTCCTGGTAGTCCTCTCGGTAGATCGTCTTCGCGCCCGGTTTGACGCCGCGTTTGGTTCGGGGTTCGCCGTCGACCGCCACCACGTTCAAGGAGAAGTCGACCGGGTCGGCGTTGGCGATCGTCCCTCCGACGCCGAAGCCGTCGGCGACATCCCGGAGGCGTTCGATCTCTGCGGCGTCGATCCCGCCACTGACCAGCACGTCGACGTCCTCGCGGTTTCGCCGACGCAGCTCCCAGCGGACGTCCTCGACGATGGCCCGCATGTCGCCCCGCCGAGAGGAGGTCGTATCCAGCCGGACGCCGTCGAGCGCCTCGCCCAGCGTGTCGGCCGCCCGCCCGACCTCGTCGGCCTCGTCGCCGAAGGTGTCACACAGCATCACGCGCGGCACGTCGGGATCGATCGCCTCGTCGAAGCCATGCCAGGCGGCCTCGGGCGAGCCCAGCACGATCGCCAGCGCGTGCGGCATCGTCCCGCCGGCCTCGACGCCGATGGCCTCGCCGCCGGCGACGTTGCCGATCCCGTCGACGCCGCCGACGAGCGCGCTCCGTTCCACCATCGCACCCAGCGCCGGGTGCTGTCGCCGGGTGCCGAAACTGAGGACGGTTCGATCCCGGGCGGCCGCCCGGACCCGCCAGGCCGCCGAAGCGATTCCGGAGGCGTGAGCGAGAAATCCCAAAAGCGGCGACTCGTAGCGGCCGAACGCCCGGTAGGGGCCTTGGATCCGCAGGACGGGGCCCCCGGAGATCGGCGTTCCCTCCGGCGGTGCGTAGACGTCGACCGGCAGCCCCTCGAGGAGGGTGGCGGCGTCCTCGAGCCCGGAGAGCAGGTTCCACCCGTCGGGGGCCGAAAGCTCCGCGACCACCGTCGGATCCGCGCCGACGTCGTCCAGGACCGCCTCCGTTCGGAGGAAGTAGGCGGCGGTCGCCCGTCCCTCGTCGATTTCCTCGGTGGTGAGCACGTCGTATCTTCGCTCGGTCATCGACTGTCACTCCGGGGCGGCTGAATAAGGGCGTTTGGCTCCGGTGGGGCCCGGCGGGAGCGCAGTTGCGGGGGCGCAGCCGACAGGATTACAAACGCCGGGGACGGATGCACGCCAATGGCAGAGACGGCCGACGGGGGATACGACGTCGACGATGGGATCCTCGGCGAGGGTCCCGAGAGCGACGAGGAGATGCCGCTGGCGGACCACATCGAGGAGATGGTCTATCGGCTGGGGATCGTCCTCGTGGTCATGGCGATCGTCTCCGGTATCGTCTTTCCTTTCGGCGATCAGATCATCAACTTCCTGTGGTACTCCGTCCTCCCTGGCGGCGACATCGCCCGACCGCGGGTGTATCACCCGCTCGGGCTCATCCTCGCGCGGCTGAAGGTCGCGACCCTCGCGGGCTTCGTTATCGGTCTCCCAGTGTTCGTCTATCAAACGTATCTGTTCATGCGTCCGGGTCTGTACTCCCACGAGCGGCGATATTATCTCGCATCCGTCCCGGCGAGCCTCGTGTTGGGCGTCTTCGGCGTGCTCTTCGCCTACTTCCTCATTCTGCCGGCGATCTTCACGTACTTTCTGACGTACTCCCAGGACGCCGCAGTCATCGCGTTCGGGCTCACGCAGACGTTCGATCTCATCGTGTTGATGATGGGGCTATTCGCCGCCGTCTTCCAGATCCCACTGTTCGTCATGCTGGCGATCATGATGGGGCTGACGACGCGCGCGTGGCTGGCCGAAAAGCGGCTGTACTTTTGGGGTGCCTTCCTCGGCATCGCCTTCCTCTTCAGCCCGGACCCGACGGGGATGGCACCGATCATGGTCGCCGCCACGATGATCGGCCTCTTCGAGGCGACGCTTCTGTTGTTGCGGTGGGTCCGGCGATAACGCAATATCGCCGTCGTTTTCTCCGATCTGTCCGCCGACGGTCCTCACCTTTCAAATCATTTCTTGACGCACCCCAGGACGTCGAGTTGATGCGTAAGGTAGCACAACTCGGCGGAATCGACCTGTCTCCGACGCTCGGCCAGCCACGCTTCGAGCGTCTCGGTATCGTCGGTCATCTCACCGACGGCTTCCTCGATCGTATCGAGAATGTGCCGGAGAAAGTACGCCTCGTCGGCAGGATACGTTCCCTCGATAGGGCGGACGACCCAGTCCGAGCCGGCAACGCCGAGAAGCGTCACCCCGACGGCTCCCTGTAGCCGAGCGACGACAGCTCCACCCGCCCGACTGTTTCCGCCCGGTTTCGCGTCCATGTGAGCGTGGTAGTGACGCTCGATCGTCCGGTCGGCCGGGAGTTCCGGCTGGAACCGAGTCCCACCGTCGAACGTGATGGGGAAATAACAGAGTCCGCCGGGCGAAAGCGCATCGAGCAACCGATCCAGCGCGTCGAGTTCGAGGAGATCCAGCAGCGCGCTGCCGACGACCAGATCCCACTCGCCAGTCGTTCGCTCGGCGTGCGCGACGGCCTCCGAGACCACCGGTTCGAGTTCGATACGACGGTTCGATCCCTCGAGAACGATCCGGTCCGTCTCGGAGACCGAAACCGATCGTTCGGCGGCCCACTCTCGGACGTACGGCACGACGGCTTCGATGGTGTCCGATTCGATATCGACCGCTGTGTATCGGATCTCTCCCGGCGGGAGTACGTCCCACTCGACGAGGCGGGCGAGCATCGTCCCGATGCCAGCCCCGACTTCGAGGACCCGAAGCGGGCCGTCGCCGGCTTCCGTTCGGTTCCGGAGGCGTTCGCGAAGCGTTCCGACGAGCCGTCGATCGATCGCACGGTCGTCGACGGTCCGTTTCGCCCGAAGATAGCGCCGGAAGTCACCAGTCATGTTATCCCCTCGAGAGCGGCGACGGCTTCGAGCAGCCCGCGGACGCGGGCGGTCGTCTCGCGCCAGTCTGGATGCGATTCGTATCGTCGTCTGGCGGCTTTGCCCATCGAGGCCAGCCGATCGCGGTCGGCGTCGAACCGCGTCAGCGCCCTTGCGATCGCCGCTGAGTTCCCCGGATCGACGAGTACGCCCGTCTCGCCGTCGGTGACGACATCTGTTGCTCCCCCCGCTCGTGAGGCGATCGCCGGGAGCCCGAAACTCATCCCCTCCAGATAGACGATGCCGAACCCCTCGTATCGGGACGGCACCGCGAGGACGTGACTCGATCGGAGCACCGTTTCCAGTTCCTCCTCGGAGAGTTCGCCCGCCAGATCAACGCGGTCGGCGAGACCTTCTCGGCGGACGCTGCGTCGCACCGCGGCGGCGTATCGCTCATCGGCCGATCGTCCTACGACGGTCAGTTTCACGTCGGTTTCGGCGGCCGACAGCCCCTCGATGAGCGTTTTCAGCCCCTTTCGGGGAGTGACGTTGCCGACGAAGACTACCCGAAGCGGTCGCTCCCGTGCGCGGTGCTCGATCGTCCCGTCGTCGAGGTCGGGATCGAACTGGTCGCCGGCGGGCGGTGCGACGGCAGTCAACCCAGGATCGACGCCGAGGCCGGTAACGATGTCTCTGGTCGTCGTGCTGTTGCAGACTGCGCCGTCGACCGTTCCGAGATACCGGCGCTCGATGGCGCGGTACAACGGGGACAGACGTCTCGATTCGCTCGTTCGCAGGTGATGGACGATGCTGACGATCGGATACGGCAACTGACGGTTTGCCCGGAGCAGGGACGGATGGGCGAGTTCGTCCTGCAGCATGACGTCGACGTCGATATCCAATCGATCCCGGAGCCGTGGCGAAGCGTTGTCGAGGAGTCCCCGGGGGTACCGCCGCCAGGGCAACTCAACGAGTTCAACGGTATCGCCGGCCGCTCGAAGTCCCTCGAGTAGTTTTCGATCGTAACGAAACCCCCCGGATCGCTCGTCGATGTCACCGTACAGCGTCAGTCCGACTCTCATACCGAAACATCGTATGTGGCAGCCGCCGTGTCGTCTTCCCAGACCGTCACAGCCAGCTCGGTGACGGTCTCGTCGGTCACGGCCGCGGTCACGCGCTCGAAGATGACGCGGGCAAAGCGTTCGACGCTCGGGTTGTAGCCCTCGAACTCCGGAAGGTCGTTGAGCAGCGTATCGCGGTACCGATCGGCCAGTGACGCGAGTGCGGCCTCGGCGTCGTCGATGTCGACGAGGTAGTCGTACTCGTTCAGTTCGGGACCGCGGAAGGTCAGTTCCACCTCGAAGTGATGGGAATGCGGGACTCCCTCGGGGCCCGGATCCGGAACCGTGAGGTAGTGCTGTGCCACGAAGTCGGTCAGCACCGTCGTGGAGTACACGGACCCGACAACGGGTGGCGGGCACCTAAATCCGGAGGATCGTTCGCATCACTCGTAGGTGAACACGATCTGGACGGCCTCGTCCTGTCGTTCCTCAAGCAGTCGGTAGGCATCGGCCGCGTGCTCGATGTCGAATTCGTGGGTGAAAAGCGCCGAGAGATCGTGCTCGGCCAGCCACGACCGGACGACGTCCAGCCGGCGGTCCTTGTCCCACCGGTCGGCGTGGTCAGGATCGATCCGGCTTACCTGGCTGCTCCGGAGGCGGATGTGGCTCCGATGGTACGTTCCGCCGAGATCCAGCGCCACGTCCTTCGTGCCGTACCAGGACCCGACGATGACCGTCCCCGCATAGCCCGCGACGTCGATAGCGTCGTCGAGTGCCGTCGGGTTCCCGGAGAGTTCGAACGCGATGTCGGCGTCCGCCTCGATCGCGCCCCCGAGGGCGTCGGGCGAGACGGCGCGGTCGGCGCCCAGCGATTCCGAGAGCCGCCGCCGGGGCTCGTAGTGATCAACGGTGATGAGTTCCGAAAGCGGGAACTCAGATAGCAGCGCCGTCGTCAACAGCCCGATCGGCCCCTGGCCGAACACCACGACCCGCGCGCCGATCCGGGGCCGCGCGTCCATGACGAAGTTGACTGCCGTCTCGGTGTTCGGGATCAGGAGGGCTCGCTCGTCGGACAGCGCCGTCGGGACGAGCGTCTCGGGGTCGGCGAGGAAGTGACTCTCGTGGGGGTTGAACGCGAACACCCGCCGTTCGAGCCACTCGTCGTCGACGCCCTCGCCGACGGCCGTCACGCGCCCCACAGAGGCGTAGCCGTACTGCAGCGGGTACGAGAACGTGTCCTCGAATGCGTCGATCGTCTCGTCGACTACCAGTTCCGGGGGGACCTCGTCACGGTAGACCAGCATCTCCGTGCCCGGACTGACAGTTGACCGTCCCGTCTGAACCCGGACCTCACCAGCATCCGGATCGGGGATCGACGACGTTCGGACTTCCACCGATCGCGGCCCGGTGAAGTACAGCGCCCGCCGAGTCATCCCCGCTCACGCCGCTCCGGTGTCCTGGGATGCTTGATCCGAGGGGGTGGATGTGGCGATCGAGCGCGTCGGCGTTTCCCCTGGTGATTCACAGTCGAATCTATGTGGGTCCTTGACTAAAGATTACGGCTCCCGGCCCTGTGGTCCTCGATCACAACGACCGATTTCGGCCCGTTATTCGGTGGATAAATACCCCAGCGCCGCCAGCCGCTCGCTGTCGGTCTCGGCGCCGTAGACACGGCCCACTGGGAGCGGTTCCGGAGGTTCGAGGGTCGGGACGGAGCTCCGTCGGCCCTGGCCGTCCGTCTCCGCCCACGGAACCGCGAGCAGAGCCGGCACCGGCGTGTGCATCGGATGACCGTAGAGACCCCACTCCCCGAAGAGATTGCCGTGATCGGCGGTGATCGCGACACGACCGGTGACGTTCTCGACGAGCGTCCGTACCTCGGCGAGCACGTACTCGAGGTTCGCTCTGTAGGCCGATCGAACCCGTTCGGTCGTGATTTCGCCACGGCGGAGTAACACCCACGGGTTCGCGTCGTTGCTGTGGCTGCCGGTCCGGGCCATGCCGTCGTCGCCCGCGATCGGGTCCGGAACGAACGGGTGATGGGGCTGCATGTAGTGGACGACCAGCCGATCGGGATCACGGTCACGATCGAGCGCGATCGCCCGTTCGGTGATCGTCGCCGGCCGCACGGTACCGAGATCGTCGTCCCAGGCATACTTCCAGACCTCGTCGAGGGCAGCGAACGCGTCTGCCTCGAGGTACCGATCAGTCCAGGTGTTTCCGGTGACCATGACCGTCCGGCCGGTCTCGGTGCGGCCGCCGAAGGTGTTCTCGAGCCACTCCGAGGAGGAACTCCCGACCGACCGAACGGTTTCGACGGCGTCGAGAAAATCGACATCGGTCGCGACCGACCGCAGCAGATCCGCCCGGCAGGCGTCCAGCACGACGAGCACGTCCCACTCGCGGTCGTAGACGTTCTCGCCGTAGTCCATCCGCCGGCCGATCGCCTGCAGACATCGCAGATAACCCGTGCCGAGCCGGCTCATTCCCGGTTCCATCACGTTGGTCGGTCCGCGCCATGTCGACTAAACGCCTCCGCCGAGGGAATATATGTCCGGCCGCCCTGGTACCGTCGTGAACTGTCTGTTCGTGGGCGCCGGGGCGATCGCGACCGAGTACGCGGCCGGACTGTCCGACGGTCCGCTGTCGCTGGCCGGCGTCTGTGATCTGGACGGCGAGCGGGCGGCGGCGCTGGCCGAGGACCATGTCTGTCCCTCGTTTACCGACTTGCAAGCGGCCCTCGACACGGTCGACGCGCCGCTGGTGGTCAACCTGACGAGTCACGCCGCCCACGCGCCGGTGACGCGGGCGGCGCTCTCGGCGGATCGACACGTCTTCTCGCAGAAGCCGCTGGCGCTCGACGGTGACACGGCCGGCGAGTTGCTGGCGATGGCCCGCCGCCGGGGACTGGCGCTCGGATGCGCGCCGACGACGTCGCGGGGCCCTCCCCAGCGCCGGGCAGCACGACTCCTCGCGGACGGGCGGCTCGGTCCCGTCCAACTGGGCTACGCCCATGCTCACGTCGGTCGGGTGACCGACTGGCACGACCGTCCCGAATCGTTCCTGGAGATCGGCCCGCTGTACGACGGCGGCGTCTATCCCCTTTCGCTTCTCGTCTCGTGGTTCGGCCCCGTCGAGCGCGTCCGTGTCGCCGACGCGCTTCACCTCTGGCCCGACCGTGAAGCGAGGCGGCCGACCGCGCCGAGCCACGTCGAGGCCACCCTCGCGTTCGCCTCGGGACTGACCGTCCGATTGACGGCGAGCCTCTATGCGCCTCACCGGAGCCGGGAGTTCTACGGCCTCGAACTCCACGGCGACGACGGATCGCTGTATCTTCGGGGAACCGGCGCGATGGAGTCATCTACCGACGACGTTCAGTTCGGCCGTCTCGGCCGTGAATACACGACCGTGCCGCCGCAGTCTCCCGCCGAATCGCTCTCGTATCTCGACGCCGTCGAGCGACTCGCGACAAGCGTCGCCGACGGAACGCCCTCGCGATCCGGCGGTCAACGGGGCGCACACGTCGTTGCCGTCTGCAACGCCATCGAGACGGCTGCAGCGGACGGCGGTCCGATCGCGGTTCCCGCACACGGTGTGACGAGTGACTCCCTTCCAGAGCCGGTCGTCACTCCGCCGGGACGACATCAGCCTTCCGACAGCCCCAGATCGCTCCGCCTCCCATCGATCGGGTTCGGCTGTTCGCGCTACCGCGACGGGGAGTACATCGATCGGATCGATTCGATCGTCACCGCCCTGGACGCCGGCTATCGGCTCATCGACAGCGCGGAACTGTACGGCAACGAACACCGGATCGGGGACGTACTGGCCGCCCCTGGCGCGCCAGATCGCGAGCGTCTCTTTATCATCGGGAAAGCGTGGCGCACCAACCACCGCCGCGAGCACCTGCTCGAAGCGTGTGCGGGCAGCCGCTCGGAACTCGGTATCGACGCGTTCGATTGCTACACGCTGCACTGGCCGTCGGCGCTGGCTTACCGCGGTGAACTGTCCCGTCTCGCCGAGAAACCGATCGAGCAACAGGAAGCGTTGACTTTCCCCAGTGACGACGACGGTGATCTAGAAGCGGCGAACGTCCCGCTCTCGACCGCCTGGCGGAATCTGGAGGAGATCCACAACCGGGGCTGGGCGCGCACTCTGGGCGTCTGTAACGTCTCGCGGACGCAACTGGAGACGATTCTCGAGACCGGCACGGTCCGGCCGGCCCTCGTTCAGATCGAACGCCATCCGTATCGACCACAGCGCGAACTCGTTGCCTTCTGTCACGAGCGCGGTATCCGGGTCGTCGCTCACTCGCCGCTGTCGGCCCCCGGTCTCCTCGAGGAGCCGGTCCTGGTGGAGATCGCCGCCGATTGCGGGCTCTCACCGGCCGGCGTCGTCCTCGCGTGGAACGTCACACAGGGCATCGTTCCGATCCCCGCCAGTACCACGCCGTCACACGTCGTTGCGAATCTGGCCGCGGCCGCCGAACGGCTGCCCCCGGAGGCGTGTGCCCGCCTCGAGACCCTCCGGGATCCTGACTTCGAGCGATAGCCCGCCTGTTTTGCAGTACAACTATGTCACCCCGTATCATATATGCGGTATGGCAACGAGCGAAACCCGGGGATTCGGATTCGGCACGGAATCGTTGCGCGGCCCCCACTGGGTGGGTATCCTCGCGGCGCTGGTCTCCGCCGTTATACACCTCCTGCTCGGGGTCAGAATGAGCATCAATATGTCCCCCTCGGCGATGAGCATCAGTTTCATCCTCGCCGGGCTGGGCTTTCTTGGCGGGATCGTACTCGTCGTCCTCGATCGCCATCGACGGGCGGTCTACGCCGTCGGGATCCCGTTCACGCTGCTCCAGATCGTCCTGTGGTACTATCTCAACTTCGTCGCCGGTCCGAAATCGTTCCCGGCGGACATTGGCACGCTCGGCGCCATCGACAAGGCCGCACAGGTCGTTCTCGTCGCCGTCCTCGTCGTCTTGCTGCGGTAGCCCGTAGTCATGGATCTTGCCGCCTCACTCGCGCTTTAAGCGATGTCTCCCCTAATCGTCTCACGGGGCTTCCGAATGAACGATTTCGACGGTGTCGAGGTTTCGTTCCCCTCGACACGACGACGGCTGCGGCCCAGACAGCGCGGACCGGGAGGCGGTGATGGCCGAACTGCGGCGTAAGCGGTCGGTCTCCGTCGGGCTCGGTGTCGGTCTGCCGGCGTTCGCCGCGCTCTGCCTGGCTGCTGTCCTTTGGGGAGTTCTCCCACTCGACGAGACGGAACAGCTGTTGGTCTCTCCGGCCGTAGTCGCTGGGATTTGCTGGGCGGGACAGCTCTGGTACGTGGGGTACAGCGTCGACACCGTGGGCTTGACCGGCGGCGTCCGACGTCGTCTGTTCGGGCTGGCGAACACGCTTACACTGCTCCGGGGGGCGCTCTATGCGGTCGTGGCTGGGTTCGTCGTCGTCCCGGCTACGACGGATCTCGCCTGGGTCCCGGCACTGTGTTACGGCGTTGGCGTCGTCTTCGACAAACTCGACGGCACCGTCGCCCGGAGCGTCGGCCAACAGACGGCTCTCGGGGCCCGCCTCGATACGGCCTTCGACACCTTCGGTTTCGTTGCCGCCCCGTTGTTAGCGGTGCTGTGGGGTCTGTTGCCGATCTGGTATCTCTCGATTTCGGCCGCTCGATACGTCTTTCTCGCGGGCATTCGCTGGCGGCGCCTCCGTGATCGTCCCGTGTTCGATCGGCCCGACAGCGACCTCGGGAAGTATCTCGCAGGTGTCCAGATGGGCTTCATTACGATCGCGCTCGTCCCGTCGACGCCGACGGATCTCGTCTGGACCGTCGCGCCGATCGTGCTCGCGCCGTCGCTGGCCGTGTTCGCCCGGGACTACCTCACCGTCAGCGGCCGGCTTCCCCGCACCAATACCTGATACTGTCGGTCATGAGACTTTGAGGGCCGTTGCACGATTCGATCGGCTTCGGACGTTCAGGTCGGCGATCGCCACCGATCGTTCACGGAGTTATGATCGACAGTATGAGTACGTTCGCGACGACAGTACACACATGCTCTTTCTGACGCATCTCGCTGCTGCCGCCGTCGTCGGGAGAGTGTCCCGGCTATCGACGCCGTGGCTGCTCGTCGGCGCGGCGCTCCCGGACCTCATCGATAAGCCACTCGGGGCGCTCGGCGTAGTCGAGCTGTACCACTCGATCGGCCACAGTGTCCTTCTCGCTTTGCTTCTTGTCCCGATCGCGCTGTACGGTCGGGCCGGGGCGGCCGCCGCGATCGGGTGGGGCTCACATCTCTGTCTCGACGCCATACACGTCGTGATCAACGGACGGCCCGGCCACGCGCTGTTCCTGCTGTGGCCGTTCGTCGAACCTGCCGACCCGCTCGCGATCCCTCCAGGAGCGTTCTTTTGGTACTACCTCGGCACGCCGTCGTTCTACCTCGAGGTCATCGTGTGGATCGCGTTGTTCGCCGTTCTCGCCGCCGATCGGTCCCTGCCGTCCCGCGTTCGAGCCGAATGAGTCGGGGCGACGGCGGGTGGGTATATGACTCTCCGACTGGAACCGTTCGGACGAACCCATGGTGCAGTTACTCGGCGAACTCCTCGAATACGTCCTGGCGATCGACGCGCTCACTGCGGAGCTGATCCTCGAGCTACGCCACCCGATCCTGACAAATCTGATGACGTCCGTGACCGGACTGGGCTCCGTAGCGGCTGGACTCGCCGTCGTCGGACTGTTCTACCTGGCGGAGTGGCGCGAGGAGTTCTTCGTTACGCTCATCGCGCTTTCGATCACAGGGGTGATCGTCGCGGTCCTGATGACGGTCGTCCAGCGCCCGTTTCCGACCCAGCCGGTCTGTCTGACTGACGGTGCCGGGACGCCGACGACGTCGTTTCCGTCCGGCCACGCGGCCGCCGTCACGGCGTACGCGATGGTGGCTCGGAACTCCGACGCGTTGCCGTTCAGATCGGTCGCCGCGCTCGCCGCCGTCGTCGCCGTATCGCGGATCTATCTCGGTACCCACTTTCTGTCCGATACCGTGGCGGGTATCGCGATCGGCATCGCTTCGGTTATCGTCGCCGAGCGAGTTCTTGCCCGCACGGACCTCGACGCAGTGTTCAGAAAGCTGCCACAGTAGGCGACTTCGAACCGGTCGCCGCCCTCACCGATAGGCTGAACAGACCCGCCGAATGCCCTGCTCGAATCCGATTTCGGGCCCCCAGCCGGTCGCCTCGCGCAGCTTCGAAGCGTCGGCACAGATGTCGTGGACGTATACCGATTCGGGGATCGGGTTCGAGGTTTGCCCCCAGCGTCTCGTTGATCGAGTCGATGGCCACGTTAAAACAGTGGCTCCCGCCGGTCCCGACGCTGTAGATCCATCCAGTTCGTCCCTCCACGACGACTCCGGCGCGCGGGCTACTACCGGCACACGGACAGCGGATTGCACACTCTTCCGGTAGTCTGATACTGCTTCCGGGACTACGATGTCCCATGACGCGCGTCGTCGCCGTTCGTCACGGCGAAACCGACTGGAACCGCAACGGCCGGATGCAGGGATGGGCCCCCGTTCCGCTGAACGAAACAGGGCGTAAGCAGGCTCGGACCGTCGGCCGGTGGCTGGCCGAGTCCTACGAGGTAGACCGCGTCCTCGCCTCAGATCTCCTTCGAACGCGCGAAACGACCGACCTGCTTCTCGATTCGGTCGGCGATCGATCCGTTTCGTTCGAGTCGGCGTGGCGCGAACGCGGCCTCGGGATCTATCAGGGACTCAGCTACGATGACGTCGAATCGCGGTTTCCGAACTACGGATTGAGCGAAACGGCCTATCGGGAGACCGAGGCCACTCCGGAGGGCGGGGAGTCGTTTCGGGAGGTAAAAGAGCGCGTCGTGGGTCGGTTCGAGGAGCTCGGTGGCGGCGACGACGAGACGCTCCTCCTCGTCACCCACGGCGGCCCGCTGTGTATGTTGCTCGGCCACGTCAAGGACCAAGAGCTGACGGAGTCGCTGTTGAATCATCACCTCGAGAACTGCGCAGTCACGGAGTTCCTGGTGAACGGCCGCGAGACGACGATCGTTCGAGAGGGCGTCGTTCCGACACACGATTAGAACGCCTCCGTGGATAGCCGGCCGGTCTCACGTAGAGAGACCCTCGAACACCGACTTATCTCCGCCGGGCGTAGTTCGAATATGGCCGACGACTCCCCCGATCAGGCACGTCTCGAAAAGCAACGGGACGACCTCGAACTCCTCAACCAGGTCATGCGACACGACATCCGGAACGATCTCCAGTTGATCGGCGCCTACGCAGAGCTCCTCGAGGAACACGTCGACGAGGATGGCGAGCAGTATCTCGAGATTATCAAAGAGAACACGGAGAGTGCCGTCGATCTGACGACGAGCGCGCGCGACCTGGCGCGGGTGATGCTCAACGCGGAGGGGGACACTCGATCGGTCTCCGTCGCTAGCGTTCTCGACCAGCAGATCGAGGAGGTTCGCTCCGGGTATCCCGGCGCGATACTTACCGTCGACGAACCGATACCCGAAACCGACGTAGTCGGTAACGACATGCTCGGCTCCGTCTTTCGGAACCTGCTCGCGAACGCCGTCCAGCACAACGACAAGACGCCGCCGAAAATCGACGTTTCGACCGTCGAGACTCCCGAACGCGTCGAGGTCAGAATCGCCGACAACGGTCCTGGCATCCCCGATGCACAGAAGGGGGCTATCTTCGGTAAAGCCGAGAAGGGCCTCGATAGTTCGGGTGCCGGGATCGGACTCTACTTGGTTCGATCGCTCGTCGAAACGTACGGCGGCGACGTTTTCGTCGAGGACAACGAACCGGTGGGGTCGGTGTTCGTCGTCACGCTCCCGATCGCCGAATAGCGGCACTCACCCGACGTCGGCGGGCGTTCGTTTTCAGTCGTCCACCGTCGGGTACTCCGTCCCCAGCACGGCTTCGGCGTCGACCGCGTCCTCCGGTTCGTCACTATCGGGCGAGACGCTCCCCGTCCGGTACCCCTCCAGATCCAGCGTGACGTGGTCGAATCCGACGTCCGGGAGGTGTCTGCGGACCGCCGCCGCGAACTCGGGATCGAGCGCCCGGTCGAGTTCGTCGGCCCCGACCTCGATCCTCGCGAGTCCGTCGTGATCGCGGACGCGGAACTGCTCGAATCCCCACGTACGGAGAAGCGTTTCGGCCTTCTCGATGCGGCTCAGTCTCGATTCGGTCACTTCGAGACCGGTCGGGATGCGAGAAGAGAGACACGCCATCGAGGGCTTATCGGCCACCGAAAGCCCGTACTCTCTCGCGATGGCGCGAACCGCCGATTTCTCGATGCCGTGTTCGAGCAGCGGCGAGTAGGCGTTCAGTTCCTCGACGGCTCGCAGTCCGGGGCGGTGTCCCTCGCCCGGATCGGAGGCGTTCGTTCCGTCACAGACCGTCTCGATGCCGAGCTCCCGGGCCGCCTCGAACATCTTCCCGAGCCGCATCGAGCGGCAGTGATAACAGCGCTCGTCGTCGTTGGCGACGAACGCCTCGCTGTCGAGTTCCGAAAAGGAGACGATCTCGTGACGAACGCCGATCTCGTCTGCCACCCGGGTCGCGTCTTCCAGTTCGGCGGCCGGGAGTGTCTCGCTTTTCGCGGTGCAGGCGACCGCGCGCTCGCCCAGCGCCTCCTCGGCGAGCGCGGCGACGACCGACGAATCGACGCCGCCGGAGAAGGCGACGAGCACCCCGTCGAACCGACGGAGATCCTCGATCGCGGCGTCGCGTTTGGCCTCGATATCCATACTCCTCTCATCGGGGTGTGCGTAGAAAAGCCCGGCGGCATTCGGGTCGCCCGTCCGGTCGATTTCACCTCACACGAGCGGTTCGAGCAGCGCCGTCCCGGCCGAAAGCAGTTCGTCCACGCGCTCCTCGCTTCTCGCTTCCGCGTAAATTCGCAGTTTCGGCTCCGTGCCGCTCGGCCGGACGAGAACCCACGAACCGTCCGTCAAAAAGAGCTTGAACCCGTCGATCCGTCCGACCCGGTCGATCTCCGTCCCGGCCACCGCCTCGGGCAACTCGTCGCCGAGCAGCTCCAGCACGGCCGACTTCCGGTCGTCGGGACAGTCGATACTCCGCCTGTCTTGAACGATATCGCCGTACTCGGTCCGGAGGCGATCGAGTCGGTCGTCGAGCGGTTCCTCGCGGTGGGCCGCCGCGACGACGAGCGCGATCAACACGCCGTCTTTGTTGCGCAGGTGGGACGTGATTCCAAATCCACCCGACTCCTCACCGCCGACGAGCGCGCCGTGTTCGGCCATCGCCGCCGCGACCCACTTGAATCCGACGGCCGTCTCGTGGACCGTGTGTCCGTGCGCCTCGGCGATTCGATCGAGCATCGCCGTCGTCGAGACGGTTCGGACGGCGCTGCCGCCCTCCGATTCCAGCAGGTAGTCGTACAGGACCGCGAACACCCAGTTCGGATCGACGACCCCGCGTTCGGGGGTGACGACCGCGATCCTATCGGAGTCGCCGTCGTTGGCGATTCCCAACTCGGCGTCGCCAGCTCGGACCTCGGCTTCGAGGGTGGTGAGCCGTTCGGCGGACGGTTCGGGCGGGGAGCCGCCGAACTCCGGGTCGGCCTCGCTCCGGAGACGGGTGACGCTCGCGCCGGCCCGTTCGAGAAGCTCGTCCGTGACGCCGCGACCGCTGCCGTGCATGGCATCGTGTACGATCTCCATCCCGTCGAGGTCGACGTCGACGAACGAGCGCGCGTGATCGAGGTAGGGTTCGATGAAGTCGAGCTCTCGAACGGACCCCCACCGCTCCTCGTCGATCGGCTCCGGCGGCTTCAGTTCGGCAGCGAGTGTATCGGTTACGTCCGGAAGCGCGGGCGCGCCGCCGCTCGGAACGAACTTGATCCCGTTGTACGTCGGCGGATTGTGACTCGCCGTCACCTGCAGCGCGCCCGAGAGGTTCCGATCGGTCACCGTCCACGCGACCACCGGCGTCGGCGTATCGCGCTCGGGGACGATGGCGTCGAAGCCGTTCGAACAGAGCACGCGGACGAGTTCCTCGGCGGCCGGCCGCGACCCCTCTCGCGGATCGTAGCCGATGGCGATTGGCGCCTCCTCGCCGCGCTCTAAGAGATAATCAGCGACGGCCTGCCCGACGGCGCGGATCCGCGGCGTGGTGAACTCCTCGACGGTCGTCCGCCAGCCGTCGGTGCCGAATTCGATGTCCATGCCGTCGAATCGGCCGGATCGATTAAAAAGACCCTGGCGACGATCCTGCCGGGGTTTAAATCCGAGAACGCGTTACTGCGGTGTATGGCTGCCGTCGACGGTCCCGTCCCGGAGTTGCAGACTCGCGCCGATGCGTGCGCGACGCGGCTGTGTTCGGCCGACCGCGTGCTGCTCGCCTCGCACATCGACGCCGACGGACTCACGAGTGCGGCGGTCGCCGCAAGCGCGCTCGAGCGCGCATCGATCCCCTTCGAGACGGTGTTCGAAAAGCAACTCGACGCCGCTTCGATCGCCGGAATCGCCGCCAGAGAGTACGATACGGTGCTTTTCACCGATTTCGGCAGCGGCCAGTTGGATATCATCGCCGAACACGAACGCGACGGCGCGTTCGTCCCCGTCATCGCCGATCATCACCGTCCCGCCGAGACGGACACCGAACTCCACCTCAACCCGCTCTTGGAGGGCATCGACGGCGCGTCTGAACTCTCGGGCGCGGGGGCCGCCTACGTGCTCGCACGCGCGCTCGCGGCCCGATCGGAAGCCGACGAACGGTTCAATAACCGCGATCTCGCAGCGCTAGCTGTCGTCGGCGCGGTGGGCGACATGCAAGCATCCGGCGGCGAACTCCACGGGGCGAACGCCGGGATCGTCGCGGAGGGCGTCGAGGCGGGCGTGCTCGAGAAAACGACGGATCTCGCGATATACGGCAAACAGACCCGGCCGCTGCCGAAACTGCTCGAATACGCCTCCGACGTTCGCATTCCGGGGATCACGAACGACGAGCGCGGCGTCGTCTCATTTCTGGACGGGGTCGACGTCACTTGCCGGGCCGACGGTGCGTGGAAACGCTGGGTGGATCTGACCGACGACGAAAAGCAGCGACTCGCGAGCGCGCTCGTCAAACACGCCGTCTCGCGCGGCGTCCCGGCGTTCAAAATCGACCGGCTCGTCGGCACGAGCTACGTGCTCTCTGAGGAGACGATCGGAACCGAGCTTCGCGACGCCAGCGAGTTCTCCACCCTTTTGAACGCGACGGCGCGCTACGAACGCGCCGACGTCGGTCTCGCGGTCTGTCTCGGCGACCGCGAGGCGGCGTTCGACCGGGCGAAAAAGCTCCTCGCGAACCACCGTCGGAACCTCTCGGAGGGGATCGAATGGGTCGAAGACCACGGCGTCACTCGGGGAGAGCACATCCAGTGGTTCGACTCCGGTGAGGAGATCCGAGAGACGATCGTCGGTATCATTGCCGGTATGTCGATGGGGGCTGAGGGGGTCTCCCGCGAGGTACCCATCGTCGCGTTCGCACGAAAGAATGACGAGGAGACGAAGGTTTCCGCCCGCGGAACCGGCCCGCTCGTCGGGCGAGGGCTGGATCTCTCGGCGGCGATGGGCGAGGCGGCGCGCGCGGTCGGCGGCGACGGCGGCGGCCACGACATCGCGGCGGGCGCGACGATTCCGGCCGGGGCCCAAGCGGAGTTCGTCGAACACGCCGACCGGATCGTCGGCGATCAACTCGATTAATCGTCGCCGCGCGCCACCTCACCCGAGGCGCATCTCGGTCCCGCAGACGGTGCAGGTGAGTCGGTACGCGTCGTCGGGGTCGGTGACGCGGTGTGCGGTCAGCTCCTCGCACAGCCGGCAGGGTGCGAGCGATTCCATCCGCTCGGTCTCCGAGAGGGGGGGCCGTGCGGCGAAAACGATTCCGACGACAGGTTTCGTTCCGGTGTTCCGACCGCAACGGTACTCGCCCGCGGTAAACCGGACGAGTTCGTTGGCCTCCACGTTGAGGTGGTTCGGTTCGCCAGCGCCGTCTCTTGGGTGGTGTTCGAACGTCATCACCCCTTCGGCGATGTAGAATATTTCCTCGCGGTCGCGATACGTGTACAGACCGGCCGAAACGGATTCCCCGGGATCGAGCTCGTAGCGTGTCACGGTTATGTGGTCGGCGTCGACGGCGTCGGTCAGGTCGCGTCGATTCTCGTTGACTCCCACTGGGTGTGGGTCGGGATCGACGTCGTCGACCGGAACCCGTTCCATGGATCCCGAACGCTGTCTCGTGTAGAAAAGCTGTCGTCTGCTGTGATTATCCCCCGAAGAGTACGTCGATTGACCGCTCATCGGTTCGAAACGAACGGACTCGGCTCGTCGGTCCACCCCCATCCCGGCAGTCGCGTCTGAAAGCCGGCCGCGAGGGCCGCGTCGAGATCGTCCGCGCCAGCCGGCGCTTCGGGGCCGCCACGCGTGTGTGCGTCGGCGAAGTGAAACGTCGCCTCCGCCAACAGCGCGAACGGCTCGCCGCCGGCGATCGTCGCCGCGAGCTTTCGGCCGAGGAACTCGTCGACGATGAAGCCGGGATAGTCCCCCTCACAGTCGAGGGTCCGGAGCAACGCACACAGGGCGGCGACGTTGACTGCCTTATCACCGTCGGCGAACACCGCATCGACCTCGTTTCGGTACTGCTCGGCCGAGACGTGGGCGACGTCGACGCCGAAGAGTTGGCCGAGTCGATCCCGCGTTTCGTTTATCAGCTCGGGGATCGAACCCCGTGCTCTGAGCCGTTCGTGTTCGTCGGCGACGGTCTGTGGTGTGATTTCCATACCTCTCTTTGCGAAGGGTTTTATATGAGTGGTGGGTTAGGGTCGATTACGAGCGGGTTTTCCGGTTACCTCCCGCGGCCGTCATCCGACGACAGCCACCGCAGATCCGAATACATGACCTGTTGTCACCTACGCAGTCGGCGAACCCATCGGTCACCGCCGAGCGCGGTACACGCGGAGCGGCCGGAGCCCGATTCAAGGATTTTTAACGTATGAGTGCAGTAGAGCGGAAACTCGATGATATCAAGGCGACGATCGTCAGCGAAGTCCCGAACGACATCTCCGTGTCGGACGTGAAATACGAGGGCCCCGAGTTGGTGGTCTACACCCGCGATCCGAAGAAGTTCGCGAGCGACGGCGACCTGATTCGCCGACTCGCCTCGAAGCTCAGAAAGCGGATCACCGTCCGACCCGACCCCGAGGTGTTGGCCCCACCGAGCGAGGCGCGCGAGCGGATCACGAACGTGATACCCGAGGAGGCGGGCGTCACCGACCTCGACTTCCACGCCGATACCGGCGAGGTCGTCATCGAGGCGCAGAAACCGGGCATGGTCATCGGCCGTCACGGTTCGACGCTCAGGGAGATCACCCAGAAGGTCGGGTGGACCCCTGAGGTCGTTCGAACGCCGCCGATCGAGTCGGCCACCGTCTCGAACGTCCGCAACTTCCTGAAACAGGAGCGCGAGGAGCGCCGCGACATCCTCGAACGCATCGGCCGGCAGATCCACCGCGAGGAGATGTCCGACGACGAGTGGGTCCGGATCACGACGCTCGGGTGCTGTCGGGAGGTCGGTCGCGCCGCGTTCATCCTCAACACGCCGGAAACGCGCGTCCTCATCGACTGCGGCGACAAACCCGGTGCGGAGGGGGAGGTCCCGTATCTGCAGGTCCCCGAGGCGCTCGGGGCCGGCGCGTCGAACATCGATGCGGTCGTGCTCACGCACGCTCACCTGGACCATTCTGCGCTCGTCCCGCTTCTGTTCAAATACGGCTACGACGGTCCGGTCTACTGTACCGAACCGACGCGGGATCTGATGGGGCTGCTCACGCTCGATTACCTCGACGTCGCCGCCAAGGAGGGTCGGACACCACCGTACGAGTCCGCACAGGTCCGTGAGGCGATCAAACACAGTATCCCGGTCGAATACGGTGACGTGACGGACATCGCCCCCGATATGAAGCTCACCTACCACAACGCCGGCCACATTCTCGGCTCGGCGGTCACGCACTTCCACGTGGGCGACGGCCTCTATAACGTCGCGTTCTCGGGCGACATCCACTACGACGATACCCGCCTTTTCAACGGCGCGGTCAACGACTTCCCGCGCGTCGAGACGCTCGTCATGGAGTCGACCTACGGCGGGCGAAACGACTACCAGACCGATCAGGAAGACTCCGAAAAGAAACTCAAAGAGATCATCCGCGAAACGACCACCGAGGGCGGCAAGGTACTCATCCCAGCCTTCGCAGTCGGCCGTTCACAGGAGATCATGCTCGTCCTCGAGGAGGCGATGCGGGAGGGGGAGATCCCGACGGTTCCTGTTCACCTCGACGGGATGATCTGGGAGGCGACGGCGATCCACACCACCTACCCCGAGTACCTCCGCGACGACCTCCGCGATCGGATCTTCCACGACGACGAAAATCCATTCCTCGCCGACCAGTTCAACCACATCGACGGCGGCGAGGACGAACGCCAAGACATCGCCGACGGCGGGCCATGTATCATCATCTCGACCTCCGGGATGATCGAGGGCGGGCCGATCATGTCGTGGCTCAACCACGTCGGCGGCGAGGCGGACTCGCGGCTCGTCTTCGTCGGTTACCAAGCGCAGGGTACCCTCGGCCGCCGCATCCAGAACGGCTGGGACGAGATCCCGATGAACGACCGCTCGAACGGTCGCGGGACACTACAACTGAACATGGACGTCAAGACGGTCGACGGCTTCTCCGGGCACGCCGACCGACAGGGCCTGATGAACTTCGTGCGCACGATGAACCCGCGTCCCGAGAAGGTTCTCTGCGTTCACGGTGACGAATCGTCCGTGCAGGACCTCTCTTCGGCGCTGTATCACGAGTTCAACATGCGGACGTTCGCGCCGAAGAACCTCGAAACGTTCCGGTTCAAGTGACCTCGCTGCTCCTTACCGCCGCCGTCTCGATACCCGTTCTTCGGCCGTCTCCCTGGTTACGACCTCGTATAACACGGCTCGTCGACCGTCGGCCTTCGGCCGCAACACCCGGCCGAGTCGCTGGGTGAACTCCCGCTCGCTGCCCGATCCCGACAGGACGACGGCGACGTTCGCGTCGGGCACGTCGACGCCCTCGTCGAGGACGTTCGCGGCGATCACTCGCGAGTAGTCCCCGCGGCGGAACCGATCGAGGATCTCGCGGCGCTCGTCGGCGGCCGTCTCGTTCGTGATCGGCGGGATGAGAAACCGCGAGGCGAGTTCGTAGACGAGATCGGTGTAGGCGGTGAAGACGATGATCCGGTCCCCGCGGTGGCGATCCAAGATGTCGGCGAGCGCACCGGTCTTCCGATCGGCGTTCATCATCACTTCGCGGGCGCGCTGTTTGGCGAGCAGCGCCTCCCGGGCGTTCGGATCCGATCCGGAGCGCTTGACGAGTTCCTGATAATCGCTCCCGGATCGGAGCTGGATTCCCGACCGCGCGAGGTAGTCGGTGAACGTTCCCTGGAACTCTTCGTACGTCTCTCGCTCTTGATCCGTGAGGGCGACCTCGATCCGCTTGATATCGTAGTCAGCCAGATGTTCCCCGGCGAGATCGTCCGCCGACAGACGGTAGACGACCGATCCGATCAGTTCCTCTATCGCCTCGTGTGCGCCGTCGGGCCGTTCGAACGTCGCCGTGAGACCGAGACGAGCGGGCGCGGCCATCAATCGGGCGATGTCGCGGTACCCCTCGCCGCCGAGGTGGTGAACCTCGTCGAAAATCAACAGGCCGAACCGATCGCCCAACTCGTCGGCGCGGAGGTACGCCGAGTCGTAGGTGGCGACCGTGATCGCTTCAACGCGCTGGGTTCCACCGCCGAGGCGGCCGATCGCTCCCGTCTCGCCGAACTCCGCCTCGAGTTCGCCATACCACTGATCGAGGAGATCGATCGTCGGGACGACGACGAGCGTCGGGGTATCGAGCGCGGCGATCGCGCCGATGGCGACGACCGTCTTTCCGCTCCCGGTCGGGAGTTCGATCACGCCACGGTCGTTCGCGTCCCGCCACGCTCCGAGCGCCTCGGTCTGGTAGCCGCGGAGGTCGTACTCGGTGGTGAGATCGTCGACGTCGGCCGTCCGGAGCGAGCGATCGTCGAGCGGGAGACCGCGATCGACGCAGATTCGGCGCAAAAACGGGTATCGGTACGCGGGTGCCCGATGGGTTTTCGAGCGGGGATCCGACTCGACGAACGACAGCCGATCGATCTCTCTCGGGGCGTCTTCGATCCGTATCGTCCCCTCGTCGTACCGGAGCGTGACCACGGTGGGTGTCGGCGTTCGGGCGGCTTAACTCCGAGGGAGGCGAGCGCGTTTCTCAATCCTTATTGTCGCCGACGGGTACCGTCGAATATGAGCGACGAGGACGGAGACGTCGTCGAAACGGCCGACGCTACCGACGACCCCTCGGCGGCGTCCGGGGATGGTACGGAGGAACCGAACGAGGGTTCGAGCGGCGAACCGCCGATCGAGGAGATCGCCGCACGGATCGAAGGCGAGTCCTCGGAGTCGGTCGCCGAGGAGATCGCGACGCTTCGCGAGGAGGTCGCTACCCTCCGAACGGAACGCGACGATTTCGAAGCGCGACTCAAGCGCAAGCAAGCGGAGTTCCAAAACTACAAGAAACGCCAACAGAAGCGGCGCGAGAAGGAGAAAGCCCGTGCGACCGAAGCGCTCGTCGAGGAGATCGTCGAGGTGCGCGACAACCTCGCGCGGGCACTCGAACAGGACGAGAACGCCGACATCCGCGACGGCGTCGAGGCGACGCTCCGCGGACTCGAGGAGGTGCTCGACGGCGAGGGCGTCGAACCGATCGAGCCAGACCTCGGAACCGAGACCGACCCGGCCCGTCACGAGGTTCTGCTCCGCGTCGAGAGCGACCAACCGGAAGGGACCGTCGCCGATCTCCACCGCCCCGGCTACGAGATGGCCGGGAAGGTGCTCCGGACGGCGCAGGTGACGGTCTCCGACGGATCCGGGGCGGACGACGCCGAGAGCGGTTCGGACGAACGGGACGAATAGCGGTTCTGTTTATATCTCTCGGTCCACGAAGCGGCAAATTTAAAAAACCGAGAGACTGCGGCGGTTTCTGACAGCAACTCGTTTCGGCGCATCTAGCAACTTTTAACCGATTCAGCCCGATAGGTACGACCAACATGGCGACTAACAAGATTCTCGGTATCGACCTCGGTACCACCAACTCCGCGTTCGCGGTGATGGAGGGTGGCGACCCCGAGATCATCGTCAACAGCGAAGGGGAACGAACCACGCCGTCGATCGTCGCCTTCAGCGACGACGGCGAACGGCTGGTCGGTAAGCCGGCGAAGAACCAGGCCGTCCAGAACCCCGAAAAGACGATCGCATCGATCAAACGCCACATGGGCGAGGAGAACTACACCGTCGAGGTGGGCGGCGACGAGTACACCCCCGAGCAGATCTCGGCGATGATCCTCCAGAAGATCAAACGCGACGCCGAGGAGTACCTCGGCGACGAGATCGAGAAGGCGGTTATCACGGTCCCGGCGTACTTCAACGACAAGCAGCGGCAGGCGACGAAGAACGCTGGCGAGATCGCGGGCTTCGAGGTGGAACGGATCGTCAACGAACCGACGGCGGCGGCGATGGCCTACGGTCTCGACGACGACTCCGATCAGACCGTCCTGGTGTACGACCTCGGCGGCGGCACCTTCGACGTCTCGATTCTCGATCTCGGCGGCGGCGTCTACGAGGTCGTCGCGACGAACGGGGACAACGACCTCGGTGGCGACGACTGGGACGAGGCGATCATCGACTACCTCGCTGACTCCTTCGAGGCGGAACACGGGATCGACCTCCGCGACGATCGACAGGCCCTCCAGCGGCTGACCGAGGCCGCCGAGGAGGCGAAAATCGAACTCTCCTCGCGAAAGGAGACGACGATCAACCTCCCGTTTATCGCCGCGACCGACGAGGGACCGCTCAACCTCGAGGAGAAAATTTCGCGCGCGAAGTTCGAGTCGCTTACGAGCGATCTCGTCAACCGCACGGTCGAGCCGACCGAACAGGCGCTCGCCGACGCCGGCTACTCGAAGGGCGACATCGACGAGGTGATCCTCGTCGGCGGCTCGACGCGGATGCCGCAGGTCCAAGCGAAGGTCGAAGGGCTCACGGGACAGACGCCGAAGAAGAACGTCAACCCCGACGAGGTCGTCGCGCTCGGCGCGGCAATTCAGGGCGGTGTCCTCGCCGGCGACGTCGACGACATCGTCCTGCTCGACGTGACGCCGCTCAGTCTCGGCATCGAGGTGAAAGGCGGCCTCTTCGAGCGGCTCATTGACAAGAACACGACCATCCCGACGGACGCCTCGAAGGTGTTCACGACGGCCGCACCGAATCAGACCTCGGTCAACATCCGCGTCTTCCAGGGCGAACGCGAGATCGCCGAGGAGAACGAACTCCTCGGGGCCTTCCAGTTGACCGGCATTCCACCGGCCCCCGCCGGCACGCCGCAGATCGAGGTCACCTTCGACATCGACGAGAACGGTATCGTGAACGTCTCCGCCGAGGATCAAGGCTCCGGCAACAAGGAGGACATCACCATCGAGGGCGGCGCTGGCCTCTCCGACGAGGAGATCGAACGGATGCAGGAGGAAGCCGAAGAACACGCCGAGGAGGACGAGAAGCGCCGCGAGCGCATCGAGGCGCGAAACGACGCCGAGTCGACGCTCCAGCGCGCCGAGACGCTGTTGGAGGAGAACGAGGAGGCCGTCGACGACGCGATCCGTTCCGACATCGAGGCCGCGATGGACGACCTCCGCGAAGTCGTCGAGGACGAGGAGGCGACGACGGAGGGACTCACCGACGCGACCGAGGCGCTCGCAGAGGAACTCCAGGAGATCGGCAAGCAGATGTACCAACAGCAGGCTGCGGGTGCCGAGGGCGCGGGTGCGGGTGCGGGCGCTGGTGGTATGGGCGGGATGGGAGGGATGGGCGCTGGCGGTCCCGACGGCATGGGTGCCGGCGGTGCCGAAAGCAACGGCTCCGACGAGGAGTTCGTCGACGCCGACTTCGAGGACGTCGACACCGACGAAGAATGAGTCGGTGTCGTCGGCTCGAAAGGCGAGCGGAGTGAGTCTTTCGGTGTCTCAGAAAGCGAGCGGATGGGAGCTTTCTGATGCGGGCGGTGAAGAATGAGTCGGTGTCGTCGGCTCGAAAGGCGAGCGGAGTGAGTCGTCGGTAGACGGAGACGAGCGACGATCGCGATTGGAAGGGCTACTCGCCGCTTTCAGAGTCTTCGCGCTGCAATCGATCCCACAGCCAAAGCGCCAGCAAAAACGGGGCCAACGGCAATAGGAGGACCATCGCGCCGATCCCGATGACGGCGTCGAGGATCTTGTTGCCGAGCGACGTCTCCTTCGACGTTATCGGGGTGACGGTCCGTATCAGGGACTCGGTATCGGTCTCGGGCATGTACGAGACTACGCCACCGTCGCTCATAATCGTACTGTGTCCTTTCGACCCGCATCGCTAACAGTCCGATCCCGTCCGGATGCGGTCGCGACCCGTTCTTTTCAAGTATCTCAACCGTCTATCCCCGACAACGAATGAGCGAGGACTTCTACTCGGCCCTCGGCGTCTCCCGGGACGCGGACGAAGACGAGATCAAACGGGCGTATCGGAAGAAGGCGGCCGAATATCACCCGGACGTATCCGACGACCCGGACGCCGAGGAGAAATTCAAGAAGGTACAGAAAGCCAAGGAGGTGCTTCTCGACGACGAGAAGCGACAGATGTACGACCAGATGGGCCACGACCGCTTCGAGGAGGCCGACAAGCGCGGCGCGACCGACGCCGGGCGCGGCGGCATGGGCGGCATGGGCGGCATGGGTGGCATGGGCGGTGCTGGCGGTATGGGCGGAATGAACGACATCTTCGAGCAGTTCTTCGGCGGCGGTGGCTCCCGCTCCAGCTCTCGCTCCGGTCCGCGGCAGGGTTCGGACCTCAAGACCCGCCTCGAGATCGACCTCGAGGACGCCTACGACGGCGTCACGAAGCAGTTGACGATCACCCGCCCAGAGCGCTGTCCCGACTGCGACGGTTCGGGCCATCCGCCCGACGCCGACTCGCGGACCTGTTCTGCGTGTAACGGACAGGGTCAGCAGACGACGGTCCAACAGACACCGCTGGGGCGCGTCCAACAGACGCAGACCTGCTCGCAGTGCGGCGGCGAGGGGACGATCTACTCCGAGACGTGTTCGACCTGTCGAGGTGACGGGCAGATCAGAAACGAGGCGACCCTCCAGGTCGAGGTGCCGGCCGGCATTCGAAGCGGACAGACCCTCCGCATGGACGGGGAAGGCGCGCCGGGTGAGAACGGCGGTCCGAACGGCGACCTCCTGGTGGAAATACAGATCGAAGAACACGAAGTCTTCGAGCGCGACGGCGACGACCTCCGGCTCAGACACCCGATCTCGTTCCCGCAGGCCGTGTTCGGCGACACCGTCGAGATCGAGACGCTCGACGGCACCGTCGAGATGGACGTTCCGGCAGGTACCCAAAGCGGCGAGACGTTCCGGCTCCGCGGGAAGGGAATGCCACGACTGCGACGGCGCGGGAACGGTGACCTCTACGTGCAGGTTCGGATCGTCACCCCCGATTCCCTCAACGACGAGCAACGCGAGGCGCTCGAGGCGTTCGCAGAGGCCGGCGGTGAGGAAATCGACGTCGAACAGGGCTTTTTCGAAAGGCTAAAACAGAGTTTCTAGTCAAAAGCGGAACCGAAATTCCCCGTTCGGGTCGCTGAACCGGGCGGCTATTCCGGCCCCGAACGCGTACGCGACGCCTTCGGCACCGCCCCGGAGCCGCTCGCCGATCCCGGCCGAGGGCTCCAGTTTGGTCGTGTCGACGGGTTTTTGCAGTAGTTCTTCGAGTCGCGCCTCGACGTCCTCGCGAGTTCCGAGGTGGTCGACCAGTCCCATCTCCGCGGCCTCCTCGCCGAGAAAGACCCGCGCTTCGGTCTCCCGAAGCGTTTCGGGGTCAGTCTCGCGTCCCTCGGCGACGGTCTCGACGAACTGGTCGTAATAGTCGTCGATGATTCCCTGCAGGTACTCGCGCTCGTCGTCGGAGAGGTCGCTGAAGGGACTGCCGGCTTCCTTGTACTCCCCCGCAGTCAGCTGTTCGTACTCCAGGCCGGCCTTCTCGAGCAGTCCCGAAGCGGTCACTCGCGACCCCCGGACGCCGATCGAGCCGACGATGCTCCCCTCGCGGGCCCACAGCTCGTCACAGCCACTCGCGATCCAGTAGCCGCCGCTGGCGCAGACGTCGGTCGTGTACGCGACCGTCGGACCGTCGAACGCCGCCGCGGCGAGCCTGATGTCGTCGCTCGGGACGACCGCGCCACCCGGCGTGTTCAGTTTGAGGACGAGCGCTTCCGCGTTGTCGTTGGCGTCGGCTTCCTCGATCAGGTCGACGATGTCGTCGGCCCCCGGTGATCCGGGTGCTCGAACCGGGATGCCGCCGCCCCCGTCGCGGGTGATCGGTCCATCGACGGCGATCTCGACGGCGTTGTAACTCGGGAAGACGCTCCGGGCGATCGATCCACCGAACCGAAGTCCTCCGACGACGACGGCGATGGCGAGCAGGACGCCGAGCAACTCGGCTGTTCCCGTCGGGACCTCGACGAACAACAGCCAGCCGACGACGCCTGCGAGAAGGCCCACGACCAAGACGACCGCGACTCGGCCCGCGGTGTTGAGTCCGTTCATCGACCGTACCGACGGCCCGGACGCTGTTAAGTGTGGGAGTGCCGGGTCCGAAAGGGGTATTCGAGCCGCCGCCGACGATCGGACATGGCAAGCGACATCGACGCGCTCGCGACGGTCGCCGACTACCAGTTCGGGGCCGGCGCTGGCTCGGCGCTCTTCGACGGCGAGGTCGTCGTCCAGCGGACCGGCTCGGGTCGGCCACAGCAGATCCTCGCCGACGGCGAACGCGTCGTCTCCTACGGCACCGACGGCCGGTTCACCATCGGTGCCGCCGGCGGGCGTCGGCTCCAACGCGCCCTCGAACCGCCGGCGTACCGGGTCGTCGTCGGCGACGACAGCGAGCCGTTCGTCCGCGACGGCAAGAACGTCTTCGCGAAGTTCGTCCGCGAGGTCGATCCGGCGGTCCGGCCGGGCGACGAGGTACTCGTCGAACACGAACGCGGTGCGCTGCTCGCGGTCGGGCGCGCGGAACTGTCGGCCGACGCGATGATCGATTTCGACACCGGCATGGCGGTGAAGGTTCGCGACGGTATCGAAACCCCATAGGAGCAAACATCAGGCTTTTTGCGCGGTCGGTCCCTCCGTAGAGGTATGTTTGGAGGAGGCGGCGGATTGAACCCGCGCAAGATGAAACAGATGATGAACCAGATGGGGATCGACCTCGAAGATATCGACGCCGAGGAGGTCATCATTCGCACGGCCGAGGAGGACCTGGTCTTCCACGACGCCGACGTTCAGCGGATGGATGCCCAGGGCCAACAGACCTATCAGATCGTCGGCAAACCGGAGTCCGTGGCTCGCGGTGACACCGGCGACGACGGTACCGAGGCGGACGCCGAAGACGGTTCGGACTCGGAGAGCGGATTCTCCGACGACGACGTCGAGATCGTCGCCATGCGAACCGGCGTCTCCGAGGAGAAAGCCCGCGAGGCGCTCGAGGAGACCGGCGACCTCGCCGCGGCCGTCCAGAAACTCGAGTGACGGGGGGAGACGCAGACGCGAACGCGGCCGCGGTGCGGACGGATCGTCGTGTGCTCGTCGTGCGCGGCTCCCGTGAGTTCCTGCTCGCCCCGGGCGACACGCAGGAGACCGATCTCGGTATCCTCGACCTTCCTGCGGACGCCACCTCTGGAACGGTCGTCGAGACGCATCTGGGCGAACCGTTCGAGGTTCGGCGACTCCGCGGTCCGGACCTGTTCGATCACCTCGAACGGACCGGCGCGCCGATGATGCCCCGCGATATCGGGCTCGTGATCGGCCACACCGGCGTCGCGTCGGGTGACCGTGCCCTCGACGCCGGCACCGGCACGGGTGTCCTCGCGGCGTATCTCGGCCGCCTCGGGGTCGAGGTGACGACCTACGAGCGCGACCCCGACTTCGCCGAGGTCGCCCGGAGCAACATGGTGACGGCCGGTGTCTCGGATCTCGTCGACGTCCGGACGGGCGATCTGACCGACGCGCTCGACGACCTCGGTGACGAGACCGACGACGGCTACGATCTGCTCACACTCGACACCGGCGACGCGCCCGCGGTCGTCGAACGCGCGGACGACCTGCTCGCTCCCGGCGGCTTTCTCGCCGTCTACTCGCCGTTCGTCGAATCGACCCGCGAGTGCGTCGAGACCGCCCGTGAGACGGGTCTCGAGGACATCGAGACGCTCGAGACGATCCAGCGGCGAATGGACTTCGACGAGCGCGGGTCTCGCCCGTCGACGGCCGGCGTCGGCCACACCGGGTATCTGCTGTTTGCGCGGTTCCGGCCGACGTTCGAGTAACTCCGACGATCAAACTTCACCCGCCGGGTCGATCCATACCTGACTGCCGACCCACAGTAACGTGGCGAGGAGCGACATAACGGCGAGCGGAACCATCCACTGGAGGGCGGCGATAACGCCGGCCGACGCCTGCAGCCCGATGACGACGAGCAACTGTGGGCGACAGCAGGCGAATCCGGAGACGAGTCCTGGAACCCCTGCAGTCGCGCCTGCCCCGGCCCCGAGTCGACAGGCGGTCGGACCGCGCCAGGAGACGACCGAGACCGCGAGCGTCGCGCCGACCAGCGTTCCGAGGGCGAATCCGATCGCGATGTTGACGGGACTGAGGAGGTAGACGACCGGTCCGATCTCGACCACCGCGATCGTCTCGTAGAGAAACGGAGACAGCCGGGTTAGCGCCGTTACGGCCGGGTCGTCGACGACGATCACGTCGAACCCACCGGTTCCCGTCAGGGTGAGGTGCCGCGGCGCCCACAGGTAGGTGAGAATGTACAGTCCGGTGGTGACGCCGAGCGTCGCCCGACCATCGTGCCGTCCGAGCGCTCCGCGGACGGCGATCCCGGTTCTCGCCAACAGTCGCCGGAGCCACTCGACCGGTGCCGTCCGCGGTGACGGTGGTCCCCGGTGGTCGACGGTTTCGGTCGGTTCCATCGTCGGATCGCCACCCGTTCTGTCTCCGGATAAAAGGCGTACCACGCGGACCACATGTCGTCGAACGCGAGGATCGATCCCAGCGGAAGCTCGGCGGCCGACGTGACGCCCCCTTCTACCGCGTAACCAGTATCGCTCGAGTCGGCAGCCACCTCCAGACCGTCCGGGTTCGCGTAGACGTAGCCGGCCGCCAACTCCCGATCGGCAACGGCAACGACCGGCGTCTCGCCGACCGTTCCGGGTAGCGCTCGCGCCAGCGCCCCCAGGTCGTCCAGACGACCCGGAACTCCCTGAGCGATCGGCCGAGAAATCGGTCGGCACCCTCGGCGTCGCGGTGGCCGCCGACTTCGGTCGCCGTGGCTGCGATCTGTGACCACCGGGCGTCGGCGCCCCGATCCCACATGATCAGATTCGAATTGACGAGTCGACCGGAGACGCCGAACTCGACCCCGCCCCGATAGAATCCCTGTGCGGTCCCGGTCAGCGGGCAGTACGTCACCGCGACTGGTTCGCCGCCTATCACGTCGTTTACGATCTCGTGGTGGACGAGTCCCCGCTGTGGATACGCCCGAACGTCGCCGTCGAGGTCGACGCCGAAAACGCGCGCACAGCCCGGGAGGTCGACATCGGCGGCGCGAGCGACGCGGGGCTCGTCGACCGAAGGGATGCCGTCGTGGCCGACGCCACCGCTCATGTCGTGATCGGCGAGCGCCGTCAGTTCGTGACCGAGGTGGAGCGCTATTTCTCGGAGCGGAGTCTCCCTGTCTGCGTACCCGCCCGTCGGCGTGGCCGTCGCGCGATCGAACTCGGTCACTCGACGGCCGCCGGAGAGATCCACGGTTCCCTCGATCCCGGTGCACGGGCCCCCGAGATCGACGAGGGGCCCGCCGCGAGCGATCCCCGTACCTCTCGTCGTGTGTAGCCCATAGCCGGACTAGTGACGAGAAACGGTGCTAACCACTTAGCGATCGTGTGTCGGTACCACACTGGTGCGAACCGGACCGGCCCCGTGCGATCTTCGACGCGCCGGTCGAACACCGCCCGCCCCTAGTGGTCGTCCTCGCGCCACTTTTTCCCGCACTCGACGCAGGTGAAAAACCGCGTCTCGGACTCGTCGGCGGCGCGGATCTGCTTCATTTCGTAGCGGGCCCGGTCGTGGCCGCATTCCGGACAGTGTACCGTCGTCGTCGGTCCGATCTCGCTGTCATCGACGTCGGACATATCGACCGGACCGCTGTCGGTGTCTTGACCCTCTGTCGTGACCATCTCGGCCTCGCTGTCCGCGTCGCGTTCCTTCTCGAACCCGCAAGAGCCACACACCCACAGCCCGTCTTGGCTGTGCATCATCGAACCGCACTCGTCGCAAAATTCCATATCCGGAGTTCAGTCGTCCGGCGTATTTAACGCCCCGGGTTCCGGCTCACGCATCAGTCACATCGAGCCGTCGGACGCGGCGCCGATCCGCCCGAACGTTGAGGTGTCTGCCGATCCGACCGTCCCCATGGAGAAGACGCCACGGGGAACGTCGGTCGGCGTCGACGATCCCTACGACCTCGTCGAGCGGTGTGATTTCCTCACCGACGACGGGCGGTGTCGATACGCCGCGGAGTACGGCCACCACGATCCGGCGTTCGCGCGCGGGCGCCACGAGGACGACCTTCGGTGTCCCGCCGCCGATCCGCACGGCGAGTGGCGCTGGGCCGACTGTCCGAAGTTCCGGGCGACTGACACCTCCCGCGAGTGCCGCCGGTGTGGGCTCGAAGAGCGACGACTGGCGAGCGAGCGGAGTCGACCGCTCCTCGAGGAACACCACCTCGAATACCCCGATGACGACCGCAAGGAACTCGCTCACGAGATCACGGTGTCGCTGTGTCGGTGGTGTCACGCGAAGATCCACGGATCGTGGGCGCAGATCGACGACGGGGCGACGCCCGATCCCGAGGCCATCGCGGCGGCCGAGGGTCGGCGGACGAAGGAGCGTTCGGAGTTCGCCTTCGAGTCCGCCGCCGAGCGCTACGGTGACGACGAGTGATCGAACGATCGGGTGGTTCTGGACCCTACCTATACCGGTATGATCAGATATATACGCCAATTAATCTCGAACTGAACAGTAAACGCGCATGATTCACAAGATTATTATTATTAGAGGATGTGCGTGTGGGCATGGTGGACGATACCAAAGGGGTGGAGATGCGCGCGACGTCCGAACACGTCCAGGGTGCCTACGACTACTTCGAGGGGCACTCGGCGTTCATTATCGCCGACACCGCGGCCGACGACGCGTGGATCGCGGTACCGGAGGGACAAGAGGCCTGCGTCGAGGTCAACCGGTAGCTACCGGAGCTCGAAGGCGTCCGGCGGACGACCGGCCGCGTCGATCACGTCGTCGTCGACGTGGATCGGACACTCGACTCTGAGCGCCAGAGCGATGGCGTCGCTCGGACGGGCATCGAAGGTGAGCTCGCGCCGGTTTCCGTCGGCGTACCGTTCGGCGTCTATTTTTGCCAAAAACGTGCGGTCGGCGAGTCCGTCGATCCTGATTCGATCGATCGCGCCGCCGAACTCGGTGAGCATTTCGACGAACAGATCGTGCGTGAGCGGCCGCTCGAAGGGGCGGCCGTCGATGGCGTGTGAGATGGATTTCGCCTGATCGGCGCTGATGAATATCGGGAGGGCCTGTCCCCGCGCCCGCAGGACGACGACCGGAGCACCCTCCGCCCCCTCGTCGTCGACGCTGATCCCGAGGCCGTCAACCGTCGCCTCGTGTGTCATTGTATACCGTTGTACCGAACGTCACCAAAGCTTTTCGCCTCCAGCGACGACGGGGGCGTATGGGAGACGGATACGTCGTCGCGGCGAAACCGTCCGCACGGCGGGTCAGCGGCGCGGTCGGCGCGTGGATCGCCGAGTCGGGTCAACAGCGACGGTTCGACTCGAAGGCGGTGGCTCGCGAGTGGGCCTCCGAGGTGAGTCCGGACGGACGGACATTGTGGGTCCAAGACGCTCACCCGCGTGACGGCAGCGGCGCGGACGGCTATCTGCTGGCCCGGCGAAGTACCGTTCGGGGCAACCAAGAGGAGCTGCCGGGCGAGCAGGTCGGCTTCTCGGAACTTCGATCGCGCTGAATCGCCCCCGTGTTTGATTCCGTTCCGGGTCGTCGAGAGCATATGGAGACGATCGGAACCGGATTGGCAAAAGCCGATATCGATGGCCACCGAGCCGACGTATATCTCTCGCGACCGGCGAAGCGAAACGCGATGACTGCGCCGTTGATCGAGGACGTGATCGCCGCCTTCCGGACGGTCGATCGCGACGACGTTCGGGCGATTACGCTCCTCGGCGAGGGACCGGTGTTCTGTGCCGGAATGGACCTAGAACGCATGCGGTGCCGCGTCGAAGCAGATGCCGACGTTCCCGATCCTCTCGATGCGCTCTCGGAGCTCATCGACACTATCGAAACGGCTCGACAGCCGGTCGTCGTCGGGATCAAACGTGCCGCGGTCGCGGGTGCCTTCGAGTTGACGCTCGGCTGTGACTTCCGCGTGCTCGGCTCGGAGGCGAGCTACGGGGTCCCCGAGGTCGAACTCGGGACGTTCCCGCACGTCGGCGCGACGCAGCGGCTCCCGCGTCTCGTCGGTCTCTCGAGGGCCAAAGAGATCGTGTTGACCGGCGAGTACGTTCCGCCGGCGTCGGCGCTCGACTGTGGGTTGGTCCACGAGGTCTGTGCGCCCGACGACGTCGACGATCGCGCGCGAACGTTCGCCGATCGGCTCTGTGAGAACGCGCCGCTGGGGCTTCAACACGGGAAACGAGCGCTCAACGAGGCGTTCGATCGGCCGCTGGAAGACGGCTTGGCGTTCGAACGGGAACTCGGCCGCCAGCTGGACGACACACGCGATTATCGCGAGGGGTTCGACGCGCAGATCGAGGGGCGGGATACAGAGTTCGCCGGCGAGTAACCGGCGGACTATCGACTGCGGTGTCGTCGCCCCGTCCCGACGAACTGTCAGTCCCGACCTTCGCTACACAATCGTTTTTCGAAATGAACCGAACGAGAAGCGCCGAGGGTGAGATTTGAACTCACGTGTCCTCTCGGACAGTAGATTTCGAATCTACCGCCTTGGCCGGGCTAGGCTACCTCGGCTCGCTCGTACGTCGGTCGGTGTCGAGTTTATGCGTTTCGATCGACACCGCCCGACCGTCGCAAAACCCAGGAGTCGGCTCGCGGCCGCCGCCGATCAGCCCTCCGCGTCGTCGCGTCGCCGCGGGAGTCCACCGCCGATAACGATGACCGGAACGGGCGCGGACTCGAGGAGCTGTTCGGCCGTTCCACCCAGAACGAGCCGTTTGAATCCCGATCGACCGGTCGCACCGACGATCACGGCGTCCGCCCCGATCTCGTCAATCGTCTCGATGATGCGTTCCGGTGGCGGTCCCTCGGCGACGGTAGTGTGACATTCTACGTCCGCCTCAGCCGCCGCCGATTTCGCGCTCTCGACCGCGCTTTTAGCGTCCGCTCTGAGATTCTCCCGAACCTCCTCGGGATCGATGATGGCGTTGTCGTAGGCCGTTCGGGTCTCGACGACGGAGATCGCGTGAAGCGTCGCGCCGGTCGAGCGAGCAATCTCGAGCGCGTGATCGAGCGCGGCCGCGGCGTCGTCGCTGCCATCGGTCGCCAACAGAATCGTCCCGTACATACACCGGGCTACACGGGGTGGCGAAATAAACCCGACTCCCGACACTCGCCGTTAGGTCGGCCGGACCACGGTGACGGGGACGTGGGCGCGTCTAACAACCGTTTCGGCGACGCTGCCGAGGAGAACCCGAGAGATGCCAGCACGGCCGTGGCTCCCGATGACGATGTGATCGATGTCGCGTTCCTCGGCGTGCTCGACGATGGCTTTCGACGGGCGACCGACGGTGGACTCGGTTTCGATCTCGACGCCGGCCGCCGCCGCGACTTCCGTCGCGTTTTCGAGGACGGTTTCCGAGCGCTCCTCCGCGGCCGAGAGCCAGTCATCGACGCTTCCTGGGCCCCAGGCGGTTGTGCCGTCGACCGGATCCATCACGTAGAGTGTGACGATGTCGTCCGTCGAAAACTGTTCGAGCGCGTACGCGAGCGCGTCGTCGGACGGCGCGGAACCATCGACGGGAACGAGAACACGCATACGCTGAGTTGGATATGCACCAATATAAACCCGGGCGACGCCATCGATAACCCCTCAGCGATCGCGCCGCGCGACCGCATCTAGAAGCTCCGAAAGCCCTTCCGCCGCCGCGTCCAGAAGCTCCTCGCCGAGCGCCGCATCTCCGTCCCGGGGATCGCCGACGACGCCGCTTTGGGTGAAACTGTCGGAGTCGTACGCGAGATTGGTCCCGGCGACCCACTCGCCCCAGCCGTCTGCGGCCCCGGCGACAGCCTCGTCGATCCGGTCGTCGCGTATCAGTTCCGGGTGAAGGTGGCGAATCGCGGCGGTTTCGGCCGGCCCGGCGTGGCCGAACTCGTCGAAATCGACCGAATCGAACCACGTATACCCGGCGGCGTAGGCGTCGCCGTCCCGGCTCACCCGACCGCACAGTTCGCGGATCGCCTCGGCGTTTCCGCCGTGGCCGTTGACGACGACGACTCGATCGAAGCCGTGGTGTGTGAGGCTCTCGACCGTCTCGCGAACGTAAGCGCGAAAGGTGTCCTCCGAAACCCACAGCGTCCCGTCGAACGCGCGGTGTTCCTCCGCGATCCCGACGGGAATCGTCGGTCCCACGATCGGCTCGTCGTCGTGGGCGTCCGCGTAGCGATCCGCGCCAGCCGTGGCGATCGCCTCGGCCGTTAGCGAATCGACCCCGAGGGGCGCGTGCGGGCCGTGCTGTTCCGTACTTCCGACCGGCAACAGCGCGAGATCCGTCTCGGCGTCTCGGGCGTCGGTCCACGTCGATTCGTCGAGCCGCATAAAAATGGGCGCGTTACGCGATGAGCAGTTCCTCGCCGCGCTCGACTCGAACGGTGCACGGCGGGGAGATCTTGTTGTACGCGCGACGGAGCGAGTCCTTCGCAACCGCGGCGTCCTCGGGGTGACACCAGATGGTGAAAAGCCGGTCGCCCTTACGCATCCGGGCGGCCGTGCCGACGATCTTGCCGAACGATTGGCGCATTCCGTCGGAGACACGGTCCGCACCCGCACCGGTTGCCTGTTTGTTTTCCCGGATGACCTGGTGGGGGAACTTCCGGAGAATCATCTTGTAGTCGCCGCCCTCGCCGAGCTCTTTGAGCATGCGACGGTTCGCGGAGAGTCGCGAGGCTTCGAGCGAACCGTGGCGGATCTGGACGTCCTCGTCGACGATGAGACTGATCTGCACCGCGTAGTCATCGGGCTCGGCGTCGAAGTTTCCCATCTTGTACTGGGCGACCTTCGAGCCGGGAATGCCCGTGATGTACTCCCGTCGGGTGTACGAGGGCTTGTCGATGTCCCTGTACATTGAGGCGGGCTTGTCACTCATAGTACCTCGATTGAGGATCAGTTCGCTGATAAAGGCTTCGAAGCGATGGTTTCGTAGGACGGAGTCGCGGTGTGAGACGCCGCGTCCGGGCCGGATTCGAAACCCCCTCCCACTGATCGGTGTAGTCTCTCACCGATGGGTGGCGAACCGTTGTCGGCGCCCGCTGATAAAGCGTTACACCGATCCGTACCACGCATCCCAACGACTTTGCCCGCGCGGCGGCTACGGGAAACCAATGGCGACGTGTGACGTCTGTGGCAAAGACGAGAACATGCCGTATAACTGCCGACACTGCGGCGGAACCTACTGCGGCGACCATCGGCTACCGGAGAATCACGGCTGTCCCGGCCTAGAGAACTGGAACGACCCGAGCGGCGTCTTCGACAGTGGGTTCGACGATTCGATCGGAGGCGGTGACCGAGGCGGATTCCGACGTACCGGTTCGCGCAGCGTCCTCGATCGTCTCGGGCTCGACGCCGGTCCCGGCGGTCCGCTCAGTTATTTCAGGAACAACCTCACCTACCTCTTCCTCGCGATCATGGTCGTCGTCTTCGGCATACAGTACGTCTTCGCGCCGCTTTTCGGCGTCCGGCTCCCGTCCGCGGGTGTCAACCCCGGAACGACGACCTGGGGGCAGATCTTTACCCTCACGACAGTGCATCCCGAGTACGTCTGGACGTGGATCGTCTCGGTGTTCGCCCACGGCAGTCCGGCGCACCTGTTGTTCAACGCGATCGCGCTGTATTTTTTCGGCCCGCTCGTCGAACGGCAGGTCGGTTCCCGGAAGTTCGCCGCGCTGTTCGTCGTCAGCGGCGTCCTCGCGGGGCTCGGGCAGGTCGGCGTCGCCCTCGTGACCGGCGAGCAGGTCGCCGTCCTCGGCGCTTCGGGCGCGATCATGGCGATCATGGGTGTCTTGGCGATCACGTCACCGCGGCTGAAGGTTCTGTTGTTCTTTTTCATCCCGATGTCGATCCGCACGCTGACGCTCCTCTTTGCGGCCTTCTCGATCTTCGCGTTCGTCTCCGACGGCGGCATCTTGGATGGCGTCGCCCACTTTGCTCACCTCACCGGCCTCGTTATCGGCCTGTGGTACGGCACTCGGATCAAGGATCGGATCGGGCGCGGACCGCGGCAATTGAACATCGGCCCCGGCGGTCCGGGCGGTCCGGGCGGCCCCGGACGGTTCCGATAGATGAACGTCGTCGCCAACCGGTTCCGGCCGACCGCCCCCGACGGACGAGCGGAGATGGAGGCGCTTCAGCGCGAGATCGCAGCCACCGCCGTATTCGATGACGTCATCGATTTCACCCCCGAATCGATCCGGGCGGGCGAGACGCTCGTCGCCGGGATCGATCAGGCCTTCGTCGGCGATCGGGCGGTGTCGGCCGTCGTCCTCGTTTGCGGCGGCGAAACCGTCGACCGCGCCCACGCCGTCACCCCGCTTTCGATGCCGTACGTGCCGGGACTGCTCGCCTTCCGGGAGGGCGAACCGATAGTCGCGGCGCTGGAAGCGCTCGACGCCGAGCCGGACCTGCTCGTCTTCGACGGCAGCGGTCGGATCCACTACCGCGAGGCGGGACTGGCGACTCACGTCGGCGTCTGCTTCGACGTGCCCGCGATCGGCGTGACCAAGAACCTCCTGTGTGGGCGACCCCGCGGACCAACCGACAGTCTCGCGGAGGGCGACTGGGTCGCGATCGAGGCCGACGACTCCATGGCGACCCCCGACGGGACCGTCGTCGGCTACGCCTATCAGAGCCGCCAGTACCCGAACTCGAACCGGATCAACCCGGTCTACGTCTCGCCCGGCCACCGGCTGTCGGCGGCGACGGCGCTCGAATGCGTCGTCGCCTGCGGCGGCGAGTACAAACTGCCGCGACCGACGCGGCTGGCCGATCGGTACGCCGACGAGCTGAAACGCGAGTACGCGGAATGACGCGGACGCGACTTCCGGTAGTAGCCGCTCGAACGGGACGTTCTATTGCTGAATTAAACTGCTCCGTGCTCTGTCGATACACGCGTTCCCAGACCAGCTCCGCGCTTTGCCGATACGCGTGCGTATGTCGGCTGCCTCCTCGTCCGAAAGCTTCCCCCTCCTCTCAGCAGCACAAGCAGCGTCGGTGTCGTAACCAACCGAGTCGCCCGATCGATGACGCGTGTACGAGCGCGAGCCGGTGACGTCCGTTCGTTCGACGAGGCCCCGAGGTGCGCGGAACTGCACTCGGCGCTTCCCTTCCGACCCGGAGCTCCCGCGTGTATATCGGGAGCCAACGGAGACATCTCACTCGCCGACGCTTCCGGAGGTCGCATGGATGACGCGAACAAGGATGCTTTCTTGTAGCTTCAAAAAGAACGTCCCATGGTGGCGGTGACGACAGTTACCCCCTCTGAGCCCCTTGTGATGAGGGATTTCCTCCGAGCCACCGTTCCGAACGACGAGCGGTCGGTCCGTACGACGACCGGGACCGACCGGTGGGTTTGAACCGGCAGCCGCGCGTACCGCCCATATGACCGATTGGGACGAGCGATTCGAGAGCGGACAGTATCCGCGGGATCCGGAGCCGTCCGGGCTGTTACGGCGCTACGTCGATGCCCTCCCGGCGGGCCGCGCGCTCGACGTAGCGACCGGAACCGGACGAAACGCCGTTTTCTTGGCCGAACGGGGCTACCACGTCGACGCGCTCGACGCGTCGCGCGTCGGCCTCGAAACCACGCACGGTCGGGCGGCCGAGCGGGGCGTCGACGACCGAATCGAACTCGTCCAGACGGACGTGCCGACCTACGAGTTCCCGGCCGATACGTACGATCTCGTGACGATCAGCTTCTACCGCGCCGTCGATCGGTTCGCCGATATGAAAGAATCGCTGACCGAGGGCGGCGTCCTCTTCGTCGAACACCACCTTCGGACGACTGATTCGACCTCGAGCGGCCCGAGCGGCGACCGATATCGATTCGCCGCGAACGAACTGCTTCGCTCGATGTTGGACCTCACTGTGCTCGCCTACGAGGAGCGAACCGAGGCCAGACCGGACGGGCGAAACGCGGCGATCGCTCGCGTCGTCGCCCGGAACACGTCGGGGCAGCGACAGTCGTACCCACCGCTCGAAGCGGCATATGCCGGGACGTAGTTGAGGATCAGTCGTCCGATGCGGCGGGGTCGGCCGTGCCGTCGGTGACCGCTTCCCCGGCGTCGGTCAGTTCGTAGAGGTTCTGTCGCGCGTCGGCGAAGTACACGTCTTCGGAGACGATCTCGATCTCTTCGAGCCGCTCGAGGGCGTACCGGACGGTTCGAGCGGAGAGCATCGACTCCTCGACGATGCGCTTTTGTGTCATCGCACCGTTGTATTCGAGGACTTTATAAACGAGCTTCGCGCTGGGCGGGAGGTCTGTGAGTGCTTCCCCGTCAGAATCGGCCATCTCTACCCTACAGAAGGGCAGCCAGCCGTATAAATATTGGAGTCGCACGGCTAGGGACTCGCCGATCTGATCGGGCCGACGGCCGGAATCGCCGGCGTCGCGGGAACGAACCGCTTTTGAAGACGGATAGCCCAACGGTAGGTATGGCAACCGATACGGTCGAACGTCGGGTCGCGCACGTCCGTGGCATTACGGTCACGGCGATCGCGTGTCTTGCCGGCGTCGCCGCCGCCGCCGTCTCCACGGCCGTCGCCGCGGGAGCCGAGGACACGCTCGCCGTCTACATCCTCGCGAGCGCGGTCGTCGTTCAGTTCCCGCTCTTTCGGGTCCTCGAGATGGCCGGTCTCGAACTGAACGCCGACGACTTCGGGGCGAAAGACTACCTCTACGTCGCGTTCATGACGTTCGCCTTCTGGTTCGTGTGTTGGGCGGTCCTCCTCGAAACTGGGGCGAGCTTCTGATGGCCGACGACAGCATCGCCGTGGTCGATCTGGACCGCTGTCAGCCCGACCGGTGCAACTACGAGTGTGCGAACTTCTGCCCGCCGAACCGAACCGGCGAGGAGTGCATCGTTACCCGAGAGGAACGCCACGGGGACGACGAGTACTACGCGGGTGGACCGGATCAGGTTTCGATCTCCGAGGAACTGTGTCTGGGCGAAACCTGCGGGATCTGCGTCGAGAAGTGCCCCTTCGACGCGATCGAGATCATCAACCTCCCGCAGGAACTCGACGAGGAACCGACCCACCGATACGGCGAGAACAGTTTCGCGCTATACGGCCTGCCCGCCCCGCAGGAAGGGCGGGTGACCGGCATTTTGGGACCGAACGGTATCGGAAAGACGACCGCCGTCCACATCCTCGCCGACGAGATCACACCGAACCTCGGTCGGTTCGAGGACGAACCGAATTGGGAGGAAGTGCTGGAGGAGTATCGCGGCACCGCGCTGCAGGAGTACCTCGAAGACCTCCAAGACGGCGACGTGACTGTCGCCCGAAAACCGCAGTACGTCGACAGGATCCCCGATAGTTTCGACGGCAAGACGAGCGAGTTGCTCGCGGGCGTCGACGAACGCGGCGTCGCCGACGAGTTGGTCGAACGACTCGAGATCGACGCGGTGATCGACCAGCCGATCGACACGCTCTCGGGCGGCGAACTCCAGCGCGTCGCGCTGGCCGCGACGCTCGTTCGGGACGCCGACTTCTACTTCCTCGACGAGATCACGCCGTACCTCGACATCGGTCAACGGGTGACGGCGGCGCGGTTGATCCAGGATCTCTCCGAGGACGACCGCTCGATGCTCGTCGTCGAGCACGATCTGGCGGTGCTCGACTTGCTCGCCGACGCGCTCCACGTCGCCTACGGTGAGCCGGGGGTCTTCGGCGTCATCACGCCGCCGAAATCGACGAAGGGCGGGATCAACGAGTACCTGCACGGCTATCTCGAAAACGAGAACATGCGGATCCGACCGGGGGCGATCGAGTTCGAAGAGCACGCCCCCCGCACCGAAGGCTACGGCGACACGCTCGTGGCGTACCCCACGATGACCAAATCCTACGGCGAGGGCGAGTTCAGCCTCGACGTCGATGCCGGGGAGATCCGCCAAAACGAGGTTCTCGGCATCGTCGGTCCGAACGGGATCGGAAAATCGACGTTCGCGAAGTTGCTCGCCGGACGGCTCGAACCCGACGGGGAGAGCTTCGCTGCCGACCTCGACATCTCGTACAAACCGCAGTACGTCGAGATCGACCAGCCGCTGCGCGTCGACGCCTTCCTCTCGTCGATCGCCGACGACTTCGGCTCCTCCTACTGGACCACCGAGATCGCCAACCCGCTCCAACTCGAGCGGATCATGGAGCAGAACCTCACGGACCTCTCCGGCGGCGAACGCCAGCGGGTCGCCATCGCCGCGTGTCTATCGAAGGAGGCCGACCTCTATTTGCTCGATGAGCCCTCCGCGCACCTCGACGTCGAACAGCGGGTGCTCGCGACGCGGGCCATCCGCCGTTACACGGAAAACCACGACAAGACGGCGATGGTCATCGACCACGACATCTACATGATCGATCTGCTCTCGGATCGACTACAGGTCTTCGAGGGGCGGCCTGCCGAGCACGGCCACGCCGGCCGGCCGATGGGGATGCGCGAGGGGATGAACACGTTCCTCGCGAACCTCGACGTGACCTTCCGCCGCGACGAGCGGACGGGTCGCCCCCGGATCAACAAGCCCGGGTCCCAGAAGGATCGCCAACAGAAGAACGCGGGCGAATACTACTACGCGCCGACCGATTCGAACTGATCGGGGCCGCCTTTCTCGGAGCGCGTTGCGGGCTCGAAGACGCACCAGTGGTGGAGATCGGCGTCGTACAGCAGCGTTCCGTCGGGGAGCCGCCGGAGCCGCCGGACGACGTAGAGGTCACCGACCGCCCCGGCCGCGTTGCTCGCCAAGATGAGGTACACCGTGAGGGCGACGATCGGCACGGGGACGAACAAAAGCGGCGTCCCGACGAGCGCGATGAGCAAAAGCGGGGCGATCGCGATGGGCACCAGTTCCTCGACGGCCTGGAACTGCCCGAACGCCGCCGTGTAAAACGCGCCCATCGCCAGGTGCACGCCGTACGTCACGTCCTTGCCGTACTGGCGCATCACCGCGCCGTGAATCAGTTCGTGAACGACGACCACGACGGCGAGCGCGACGACGAACGAAACGAGCACGGCGACGAGATCCAGCGCGACCGTGATCGCTTCGGCGGTCTCGGTCACGCCGACACCGCGGAAAAACACCTCGGGGCTCTGAACCCCCCACAGAATCCACCCGAAGCCGGCGAACGCGAGGATCCCTATCGGAACCGACAGCACCAACAGGAGGACCGTCGAGTGCTCGAAGGGATCGTGATCGTCGTATCCCTCTGGAGTCGGTGGCGGCCCCGCCGTCTTCGGGTCGGGGGACATCGAAACCACGCGCTACGACGTCTCGGCCGGTTCGAACGTGATCGCGACGAGTCCGTCGATCGTTCCCGCGAACCCGTTCGTGTCCACGTCTTCGTGCTGTGGGATCGGGCCGTCAGTGCTCGCGATTCGATATTCTACATCCGGCGGGATCTCCTGCGTTGGCTCCACGAAGAGGAGCGATTCACAGCCCCCGCGCTCGCCGCTCCACGTCGGGAGCCGAACCGGAACGGCATCCGCCTCCGCACGGATGACGTGTCCCATGAACAGTTGGCAGTCCTCTCCATTCTCCGTGTTCCCGTCGGTCGAGGACGGAAGCACCATCCCGCCGAGTGATCCGTAGTCGAGGTTCTCGATGTCCGAGCGATCGGTGATATAGAACGTCCCGTCCCAGCAACCGTACGAGTCGTACGGGCCGATCCCCTCGATCTTCTTGTAGGATCTCTCCCCGATGTATCCGATCCCGGTCGGCGGCGTCTCGCCATCGGGCTCATCCTCGTCGAGACCGCCGGTACAGTCCCCCCCGCCGTCCTCGATCCGCTCGACCGACCAGGGAGCGAACGCCACGCCGTCGCTGACGCGCTGACCCCGGGGGTTCTCGGTGGGGTTGTCCTCGTGGACGGGGCCGGATTCGTGGCCCCACCAGTTGCACGTCGCGTCGACGGGAGGATTCGATTCTCGATTTGCGTGGAGAACTCCGTATTCGTCATTCCCCTCGATATTGTTATTTTGGAGTATCGTATCGCGATCAGCCGAATTCCCCACATGATAGCCGACAGTGTTCCCCTTTAGCGTACACGCTCGAACCTCAAGCAAACTACTGTCGTGGTAGATACCGGCGTCAGCGTTATTCTGAATCACACAATCCGTTATGACGGTTGGCTCATCCGTATAAGGGATATCTCCGTACGTGATATAAACGCCTGCCCCATCGCTACCGCTGATCTGTGTTTCTTCCATTCGTGCCCCCGGCATCGGTGTGAAATCGAACGGCGCACCGTTATCAGCGATATGACAGCCCTTGACCTTCAAAATCGCACTACTTCCTGTAACTATCGGATTAGTCCCGTTTTCGACGATTTCGCAGTCTTGTATGGTCGCCGAAGAGTAGTCGTCGATAAGGATACCCCGTCCGCCGTTCCTCCGAATCGTCGAGTCTTCACAGTGAATCTCCCCCTCAAAAGACACGAATATGCCCCTCTCGGAAGTATTTTGAACCGTTACGGAAGAAACACTCGTGTTTTCAGTGCCATCGGCCTGAAGCCCCGTCTCGAAGTGTTCTATCGTGAGGTTTCGAACTGTGTATCGGTCTCCTTCTGAGATGAAAAGTCCAGTCCCGCTTCCATCGCCCTCAATCCGATAGCCGTTACCGTCGAGCGTCACATCCGCAGAATTAGTGATTACCAAACCGCTCCCCCCCTCCACGATCAGATCAGCCTCGAGAACGTACTCGCCCGGTTCATCGATCGTCGTCGGCTCGGTGATCGTGGTCGGACCGTCGTCGGCCCCCGTCCGGGCGACGGACGAGAGTCCGAGAAACCCAATGGAGCCTCCGATGGCACCCTTTCGAAGCACGGTTCGACGCGATGTCCGCCCCGAGAGCTTGTCACAAAACGGCATGCTACCGGAGACGATCGGTCCTCGTATCGTTATGAGCGTGGTAGACGCGATAATTTGGAATTACTGAGACTGTCTCGTTTACTTATGTTTCCACAGCAGCCGAGCCATCGTCCATATCAAGCGGCTATCCGCCGTGATTCGTGAAACGAGTTCGAATCACCTTCCTCGCGAGCGTTCGATGGCTGTTTATAAATAAAATCCTCCACCGACAGCGCTTTTTTGCAGTACGGTTCGTCGTGATGTTTCGATCGAAGGTTCCTCTTTGTACATACTTATAGAATATTATATACATACTTGATTATACGCCGTATTCTCAAACTAAGACGGGATTATCATCGAGCGTATGTTCTCCTGAGCAATTACGTCGGCCCGATTGCCACGTCAAATCGAGAATCGAACTCACACCGGACTCTACTCACCGCCGTAGTCGGCCATCGCCCCTTTTAAATCGGTCCGCACCCCAGACTCGCCAATGGCGAATCCGAACGCGAAGGGCGACCGCCGCGAGCGCGAACTCGTCACGAAACTCGACGAGGCGGGGTTCGCGGTCATGCGCGCGCCTGCCTCCGGTAGCGCGACCGAGCGCGAACTCCCGGACGTGCTCGCGGGCGACGGCGAGACGTTCTACGCGATCGAGGCGAAGTCCTCGGCGGGCAACCCGATCTACCTCACCGGCGAGGAGATCGAAGCGCTCGTGTACTTCTCGCGGAACTTCGGCGCGAAACCCCGCGTCGGCGTCCGCTTCGACCGCGAGGACTGGTACTTCTTTCACCCCGGGGACCTCTACCGGACCGACGGCGGCAACTACCGCGTAAAAAAGGAGACCGCGCTCGCCGACGGCACCGATTTCGCGGAGTTCACCGGGGGCTCGAAGAAGGTGACGCTCGACGAGATCGCCGTCGAGAACGCCGACGACGGGGATGAGGATGTCCGCGAGATCGTCGGCGCGGTCGAACGCGGCGACCTCTCGGTCGACGACGCGGTCGAGATGTTATGAGCGAATAACTATCACCGAGCGTCGTCGAAACGATGCATAAACACCGTTGGGTGACGCGAAAGACGAGTATAGATATCCGCGACGGTGTGCGCGGCCCGCTTCTGTTCGGGCCGCAGCCGCCGTCTCGGCGGGAGACACGGCACTTATACGTGACGGCGCACAAACGGAGGTATGCACTTCGAAGACCTTCCGACGACGCCCCGGTCGGAGGAGCTGGTCGACAAGGCGTTCTCTCGGGCGGCGCGCGCGGGGCGGGCGAAACAGGGCAAGGAGGCCCAAGAGTCGATGCTCCAGACGGCCGCGAACATCCTCTCGGACAACCTCGGCAACGTCGTCACGTCGTGGCCCGATTTCGAGCAGGTCGACCCCTTCTACTACGAACTCGCCGACGCGACGCTGGCCGACACGGACGTCGGCGGCGTCGATCGGCTCCGACAGCACCTCTCGGAGGTGATGTGGGCCTCCCGACAGACCGGCTCGATCAAGGAGGAGTACCACGGCCGGATCAGGAACTCGGACACCGACACCGCGCGGAAGCTCCGCAAGCAGGCGTTCGCGCGGCTCGCGGACATCACCGAGCAGGTCGAAGAGGAGCTCCTCGCGATCAGCGAGGCGCGGGACGCCCTCAAGACGCTGCCGGACATCCGGGCCGATGAACCCGCGATCGTCGTCGCCGGTTACCCGAACGTCGGCAAGTCGTCGTTCGTCAACGGCGTGACGAACGCCAGGAACGAGACGGCCGCCTACCCGTACACGACCACTCGGATCAACGTCGGCCACCTCGAGCGCGACCACATCCGCTATCAGCTAGTCGATACGCCGGGGCTTCTCGATCGGCCCGCTGACGAGCGAAATCCGATCGAGTCGCAGGCCGTCTCGGCGCTGACGCACCTCGCCGACGCCGTCCTCGTCATGCTCGACGCCAGTGGGGAGTGCGGTTACCCAATCGAGGACCAACTCGACCTGCTCGCCGACATCGAAGCGACGTTCGACGCGCCGATCCTCGTCGTCTGTAATAAATCCGATCGGTCGACGGACGTCGAGGCCGACCTGTATATGAGCGTCGAGACGAGCGAGGGCGTCGATGACGTCCTCGACGCCGCGATCGACGCCGTCGGCTACGAACCCGAGTTGCCGTTCGAGGGATAGACGAGCCGTCAGTCCACGGATCGGCACGCTCTCCAGGGGGAATCGGGGAGCGAGAAACCCTCAGTTCGCCGTCGCGTTGTACGTCACTTCGACCGCGTACTCGACGGAGACGTCGCCGAGATCGACGCTCGTCGTCGGCTCGTTGGTCGCGCCGTCACCGGCCGCCATCTCGTAGCGGACCGGGGTGAAGTTCCGCTGGGTCGCGTCGACGTTGGCGACGCTCGTCACGTGGAGTTCGCCGTTTCTCGCGATGGCGTCGGCCTGCATCCGTGCGTCGTCCATCGCGTTCGCGATCGCCTCCTCGCGGAGCTCGGTTCGAGTGGCTTCCGAGAGGGTGAACTCGACGTTCTGTACTTCGGCGTCGGCGTCCGCAGCGGCGTCGATGACCGCGCCGACGCGGTCGGGGTCGTCGAGTGTTACCTCGAACGCGTGTACGCCGCGGTACTCGGGGACCTCACGCTCCTCTTGGGATCGGGGGGGCTCGCCGCGGATCCGATACTCGGTCGTCTCGTAGTCGTCCTCGCTCACGCCGGCGTCGTCGAGGTTCGATCGGAGCGCGTCGGCCTGATCAGCGAGGTCGTCCCGAACCGCGGCGGGATCGTCACCCTCGGCGACGGCGGCGACCCGGACGACGGCACGATCCGGCGGCGCGTCCGCACCGCCGACCGCGTCGACGGAGATCGTTCGATCCGCGGCGTCATCGGGCGATTGTGCGCCGATCGGCGAAACGACAGCGACGCCGACGAGCGCCATTGCCACGAGCGAGGTGACGATTATCAGTACTGCGAGTCTGTCGCGTTGCATATCCGAAGCAACGATCGGAGATGTACTATAAACGACGGAGACTCAAATGGCCGTTTGACTCATCGGACGGTCACCTCGTGCGCTCGATTTCGACGTACAGCACCTGCACGTCGACGTCGATCCCGTAGTCGGTCGCGAGGCGGCGTTCGATGTCGGCCGCGAGACCGCTGCGTGGGGCCCCCGATGGAACGCCGACCGTGATCACGCTCTCGGTCGGGCGTTGGAAGAGGGTGTACTCGGTTTCCGTCCGGGTCTCGAGTTCGAGAAGCTCGTAGCCCGAATAGGCCGGTGCTTCGAGTTCCGTCGTCACCCCGTCGCGGATGTCCTGTTCGGTCTGGGCGAACTGATAGGTGTTGTATGTGACGCCGCCGAGAAACACCGACAGCAGCGCGATGGCGGCGACGAGGACGGCGACGCGCTTCAGCGTCGCCGTCCTCGCGCGGTCGTGTCGGAAGAACTGCTCGGGGCGATACCCGGCGTACCACAGCACGACGAGCGCGGCGAGGTTGATTGAGAGAACGTTGACTGTGACGAGGACGCCCGACCCGATCGCGAGCGCTGGGTTGCCGTAGGCGATCCCGATCCCGACCGTCGCGGCGGGCGGGATCAACGCGACGGCGATCATGACGCCGACGAGCGCCGTCGAGACGCCGGTCATCAGACTCACCGCGCCGGCGATTCCCGCGCCGATCGCGACCGCGAGCGAGAGAACGCTCGGCGAGAGCCGTTCGGCGACTTCCGAGAGCGTGAGCGGGTCCAACCCCGGGGGAACGAGATTCGTCACTTTGACGAACATCGCAAAGAACGTCGCGGAAACGATCGCGAGCACGATCCCGAAGAGTTGGAGGCCGACGCCCCGACGAAATAGCTCGCCATCGTCGATGACACTCCCGACGGCGGCGGACATCGCTGGCCCGATGAGCGGTGCGATGACCATCGACCCGACGACGGTCGCCGGGGAGTTGAGCAGGAGTCCGGCCGTCGCGATCACCGCCGAAACGATCGTCATGGTGACGTACGTCGGCAGCGCGGCGGCGAGCTCCTCGGCGCGGGATTCCAGCTCCTGACGTGCGATCCGCTCCTCGTTTTCCTCCTTTTGCGCGTACTCCTCGGTGAGTGCCTCGAAGCGCTCTGATTCGACCGTTTCGGCGCTGACGACGACGGTGTACGCCTCCCGTTCGAGCCCGGCGTCGCGGAGCTGTTCGAGAACCGGCTCGACGGCGCTCGTCGGCAGTGGGAAGTACGCGACCGCAGTGTACTCCCGCCCGCTGGTTTCGTCGGTGACGACGTAGTCGATCCCCTCCTTCTCGAGGAGCTTCAGCACGGTTTGTCGTTTGCCGATGGGAATCGTCACTTGAACGAGTCGCACGCCGTAGGCGTCGCTCCCCGAACCGATAAACCCAACCGTTCGTCGGGGTCGTCCCGAATCGGGACGCGGCTCGAGGCGACACAACTGCTACATAGGCGGCGGACGCATCGACGCACATGCCCATCGAGTTCGAGCGATCGGTCGACGAAGCGCGTTTCAAGAGCCCCTTCGAGGAGTTCGAGACGGTTGCCGAGACGATCGAACACCGCACTGATCCGCTAACGGGACGCAGCGTCAGGATCGTTCCGCAGGCGGCTCCCACCCCCGATCCGGATGATAGGCCCGACCTCGACGACGCAATCGGCGACGGGGAGGAGTGCTTTTTCTGCCCGCACAACGTAGAGGACGTGACGCCGGAGTATCCGGCGTTCGTCGGCGTCGATCGGGGAGCTCGCGGCGAGGCTACTTCGTTCCCGAACCTGTTCCCGTACTCGAAACACTCGAACGTCGTCGCCCTCACCGAGGACCACTTCCGACCGATGGACGAACTCGGGGCCGACCGCCTCGCCGACGGCCTCGGGTGCGCGCTCGAGTATGTACAGGCCGTCGCCGACCACGACGATTCCGCGTTCGCCTCGATCAACATGAACTTCCTGCCGCCGTCGGGCAGCAGCATCGTCCACCCGCACATGCAGGCGATCGCCGACGATCACGGGACGGATCGGCAGGCGAGGATCGCGCGGCGAGAGCGCGAATACGAGGCCGAACACGGGGCGCGATACTACGACGACCTCCTCGAACGCGAGCGAGGCGGCGACAGATACGTCGGCGACACCGGCGACGTGGAGTGGATCGCGCCCTTTGCACCGCTGGGGAAGTGGCACGTCACGGGCGTCGCCGATACGACCGGTCTCCTCGATCCCGATGACGGGGCTGTCGACGGCTTCGCGACCGGGATCGCGAACGTGCTCGACTACTACGCGGATCTCGGACTCAACACGTTCAACGTCGGCCTTCGGTTCGCGCGACGGAATCCCGCCTCGCAGGTCGCAGTCGACGTCCTCGCCCGGTCGGTCTTCGAGGATCGATACATCAACGACATGTTCTACTTCCAGACGGTCCACGACCAGCGGTCGATCGACGTGGCACCCGAAACGTACGCCTCCGAGGTCGCGGCGCACTTCGAGTAGTCGGTCTCGGCCGGATTACGCGAACCGCGAGGACCGGTCGTCTTATACACGCCACCGGCCAACGGCGAGTATGTTCGAGACGCGCCCCGACCGCGACGCAGAGGTGGTCCTCATCGGGCGGTCTAACGTGGGGAAGTCGACGCTGATGCGAGAGATCACGGGTCACACGTTCGATACGGGTGGGAAACCGGGCGTCACGAAGAAGCCGAACCACTACGATTGGGCCTCCGAGGACTTCGTCGTCACCGATCTTCCCGGTTTCGGGTTCATGTCGGGCGTCCCCGACGACGTTCGAGAACGGATCAAAACCGACGTGGTGCGCTACATCGAGGCGAACGCCGAGAAGATCCTCGTCGGAGTCTTAGTCGTGGACGGAAAGTCGGTGATCGACATCATCGATCGACACTCCGGCCCCGACGAAATCCCCCACGACGTCGAGATGTTCGGCTTCCTTCAGGAACTCGGGATTCCGACGGTCGTCGCGGTCAACAAGATGGACAAAGTCGACGACAGCGACGAGCGCCTCGACGCGGTGGCCGAACGCCTCGGACTCTACACACCGTGGCAGCAGTTCGATGAGATCATCGCACCGATCTCGGCGAAGCGTGGATCGATCGAACCGCTCAACGAGGCCGTCAGGGAGCACCTCCACGAGGCGAAGCGAGACGACCTGTTCAAGTTCTTCTGAGAGCTCACTCGACGGCCCTAGCGTTCGGGTCGATCCTTCGAGAGGAACTGTCCCCACAGATCGCGCCGGTCCGCGATCGCCCGATAGGCTCGTTCCCGAAATCGCTCGTAATCCTCGAACTGGCCGAGAAACCGGGTCAGATCGCGCGTTCCCGGCGGCACGTCGGCCCGCGCGAATGTCCGTTCGGCCGCCGCGCCGCACGAGTAGACCGTATCGTCGATCAACAGGTGCATACACGACTCGTAGTCGTCGGGAAGTCGCGCGCGCTGGTCGCCGGTGAGGTCCGAAAAGCCGACCAACTCCAGATCGGTTCGCCGTCCGAAGTAGTCGGCCCACCAGGTACAGAAGCCACAGTCGTCGTCGTAGACGAGCACATCGCCACTCATACGCGATGGTTCGTGTGCCAGACAAATATGTGCCCCGGAACCGTTGGGCGCTCTCCGGCGGGGGGAGCAACTCCGAAGCCACGACCGCAATGTTTGTATATTGTGCAATATAAACAATATATTGATGAGTCGAAACGCGAACCGGTGGGAGGGTGGCCTTCGCTGGATCGATCCGGTCCGATTCCGGTTTAGATCTCGGAGCGGGGCCCTCTACAGGAGGATCGACTGAATGATCGGCGAGGCGCTCCGATATCTAAAATCGAAGCTCATCTACGTCGTCGTCGGATCGCTCGCGGCCGGCCTTCTCGTCGGGCAGTTCATCGGTACGACCACACAGTCGTGGCTGCAGGCCGCGATCATTCCGGTGTTATTCGTGATGATATACCCGATGATGATCACCATCGACCTCCGAGAAGTGCTCTCGATCAGAGAGCACTTCGGGCCGGTCGGCGCGAGTTTGCTAATCAATTTCGGGATCGCGCCGCTCGTTGCGATCGGTCTCGCCCGGCTCTTTTTCGCGGGCAATCCCGCCTACGCCATCGGTCTATACCTGATCGCACTCATCCCGACATCGGGGATGACCGCCGCGTGGACCGGGTTGGCCGGCGGCGACTTGGAGGCCGCACTGGTCGCGATCGCGGCCAATCTGATCGCCGCCGTGTTCGTTCTCCCGATGTACCTCTCGGTGCTCATCAGCGGGGATGTCGGGTTCGATCCGAACGCACTTTATCGGCAGTTGGCGATCGTCGTCGCGATCCCGATGGTCGCCGGCACTCTAACGCGACGCATTCTCTTGGGACGATACGGTATGGAGGGGTTCAAACGGCTCAAGCCAACGTTCGGTGGCATCTCCTCGTTCGGCGTGATGTTGATCGTCTTCATCGCGATGGCGATTCGATCCGAGAGTATCGTGTCCGATCCAGTCGCGTCGGCGCTCACTATCGTCCCACTGGTAACGTTCTACGCGATCGTGCTCGCTATCGGGGCCGGCATCGGTCGACTGTTCCTCACCGAACCACAATCAGTCGCGCTCGTGTACGCGACGAGTATGCGCAATCTCTCGATCGCGCTGGCCATCGCGGCCGCCCCCGGGTTTCCGCCCGCTGAATCGGTCCTGCCGATCGCGCTCGCGTATCTCGTTCAGCCGCCGCTCGGTGCGGTGTACATGCAGTACCGGCGCGATTTCGTCGACGAGGAGCGAAGCGTAGTCGCTGCGTTCCACGCGCGAATCCCCCGATTGTGACCGGCCGCCGATCCCGCTCCGCGATGGGGCAATTCGTTCTTCACGACAGCAGCGTCGGCGAGACCGCCCCGTCGAGCGTCTCCTCGACCTGCGTGGCGACGAGGACGAGAGCAGCGACGGCGAGGACGGCACCGACGGCGAACGGAACGACGAACCCATAGGCGAACAGCGCACCCGATGCCAGCGGCCCGACGGCCGTCCCGAGCCCGAACGCCATGGTCAACACCGACAGCGTCGTGCCCGACTCGCCCTCCTTGGCGAGGTCGCCGGCCACCGCGAGCGCCGGGGCGAACACCATCGCCACAGAGACGCCGTGGACCAATCGCGCGCCGAGCATCGTGAACGAGGAGGTGACGAGTCCCTGTGCCAACACCGCGGGCGCGAGGAGGACGAGTCCCCAGACCAAGAACGGCTTTCTGCCGAACCGATCGGCGGCGCGTCCGATCGGCACCTGGAGGGCGACGTTGGCGATGACGACCGCGGAAAACTGGATACCGAACCACGTGGGTCCCTGATCGAGTCGGGCGTTGATCGGTTCCTGGAGGGTCGCGAACAGCGCGATCGAGGTCGCCATGAACAGCGTCCCGACGCCGAGAACGAAGATCGGATCGAGCAGTCGACCGTCATCGCCGGCCACCGCGATCGAGAGGTCGTCGCTCGCGTCGGCCGCGGACATCGGCGGCTCCGAGATGAGTACGGTCACGAGGAGGAAGCTCACGAGCGCGCCGAGAACCGCGACGCCGAAGGCGGCGTTGAACCCCGAGAGCGTCGCGTCGAACGGCAGCGCGTAGGGGCCGCCCTGGACGACGAGCCCCGCGACGACCGGGCCGAACCCGAATCCGATGAGCCGGAAGGTGTTGAACACGCCGAAGTTTCCCCCCCGTTCGGCGTCGCTTCGGGCGAGATCGTTGACGAGCGCGATCGTCGTCGGGATGACGAACGCGCCGCCCAGCCCCTGCACCGCTCGCACGACGAGCAGCGCTTCGTAGCTCTCGACGAGCGCGTAGGCGACGCTCGTGATCGCGAGCACGACGAGACCGAAGAGGATGTACACCTTTCGGCGACCCGTTCGGTCCGAGAGCCGGCCGGTAAATGGCTGGGCGAAACTGTTCAGAAAGCCGAACAGCGACAGCGCGACGCCGATGAGGAGCTCGATCGTGACCGCGATGCCGAGCACCGACGTTCCCTCGAATCCGGGAAGTGCGAGTTCGCCGCTGGCGATGTACAGCGGCAGGACGATGATGAGAAACGAGTTCGCGACCGCGTCGGCCATCCGAGCGAACGCCAACACGATGACTCTGCGATCGGTCCCGAACATCCACCGGAACGAGGCGGGGGCGACGCATCACGTTTCCGAAGTGGGCACGACGGTCGGCGAGCCGCGTCCGAACGGGACCGACTGTCGGATGATTTTTGCTCTCGCACGCGGTCGGTGCGCTCGTGCGCGTCGTTCACGAATCCGCCGCCGGCGATCGGACCCTCGCAACCGACGTCGAGGTCGCCGAGAGCATCGTCGCACAGGGGCTCGGCCTGATGTTCAGACGATCGATCCCCGCGGAGTACGCGCTCGTATTTCCGTTTTCAGGCGTCTCGACGCGCGGGTTACACATGGTGTTCGTCCCCTTCGATATCGACGCGGTCTGGCTCGTCGACGGCGAGGTCCGGGCGAGAAAGGGGCTGTCTGCGTGGACCGGGCGCGGCCGCGCCGAGGCCGACACCGTGATCGAACTACCCGCGGGTGCGGCGGCGGACGTCTCCGTCGGCGACACGGTTCGGATCGAGGGTCGGTGATCGCTCCCGGCGGTGAGCGCGCAATCAGCAGGTTAATGAACGTCCGTGTCGATTGACGACGTACAACCATGCCGAACTCCGACACGGCAGAGGATAGAGTAAGTCGCCCGACGGCGGCTGGTCGAGAAATTCGACCGCGTGCCTAACAACGAGGTTTCTACTGTGACGACGCTATTTGGGGATCACCCAGCGACTGCTCCCCTCGAAGACTGTGATGTACAGTTTCTGGACACCACGCTGCGCGACGGCGAACAGGCCCCCGGCATCTCGTTGACACCCGGCGAGAAGGCCGAGATCGCGCTGGCGCTCGACGAGGCGAACGTCTCGGTCATCGAGGCCGGCAGTGCCTGCACCGGCCCCGGCGAGCGCGAGACGATTTCGCGCGTCACCGATCTGGGTCTCGACGCGCGGGTGACGAGTTTCACCCGCGGCGTCAGAAACGACATCGATCTGGCCTTGGACTGCGACGTCGATGGGGTCAACCTCGTCGTCCCCGCCAGCGATCGCCACGTCGAGCGCAAAGTGAACACCACACGCCAAGAGATCGTCGAGACGACTGTCGAGTTGGTGGAGTACGCCAAGGGGCACGGCCTGTGGGTCGAGGTCCTCGGCGAGGACGGCTCCCGCGCCGACCTCGACTTTCTGGAGGAACTCATGGGCGCGGCCTTCGACGCCGGCGCGGACCGCGTCTGTGCGCCCGACACCGTCGGCCACGCCACGCCCGACCGGATGCTCGATATCTACTCGCGGCTCTCGAAGCTCGGACCGACCTCGATGCACACCCACGACGACCTCGGGCTCGCGGTCACGAACGCCCTCGTCGGCGTCGCCGCGGGCGCGGATCTCGTCCACGGTACGATCAACGGGATCGGCGAACGCGCCGGTAACGTCGCCATCGAGGAGGTCGCGATCGCGCTCGATCACGGCTACGGCGTCGAAACTGTCGACACCGAGATGCTCTACGAACTCGGCCAGCTCGTCGCCTCGAAGACCGGCGTCCCGCTCGCGCCGAACAAGGCCGTCGTCGGCGAGAACGCCTTCACCCACGAGTCGGGGATCCACACCGACGGGACGCTCAAAGACGACGCGATGTACGAGCCGTACCCGCCCGAGAAGGTCGGCCGAACCCGGCGGCTCGTCCTCGGCAAACACGCCGGCAGAGCCGGCGTCGAGGCCGCCCTCGCCGAACACGGACTCGACGCCACGGCCGACGAGCTCGCCGAGATCGTCAACCGAGTCAAACGGCTCGGGGACCGGGGCAAACGCGTCACCGACGCCGATCTGCTTACGATCGCCGAGGAGGTACAGGGTCGCGAACACGAGCGTCGCGTCGAGTTGGTCGATCTGACCGCCGCCTCGGGAAGCGGGACGCCGACCGCCTCGGTTCGACTGGAAGTCGACGGCGAGGAGCGCGTCGCCTCCGGCACCGGCAGCGGTCCGGTCGACGCCGCCATCGCCGCGGTCAAGTCGGCGCTCGGTTCGGCCTCGAACGCCCAACTGGAGTCGTATCACGTCGACGCGATCACCGGCGGCACGGACGCCGTTGTCACCGTCGAAGTCGAGATGTCCCGCGGCGACCGGACGGTTACCGTCGCGGCGTCCGATTCGGACATCACGACCGCTTCCGTGCAGGCGATGGTCGACGCCCTCGACCGACTCCTCGCGGACGTCGACACGCCCGTGCTGTCCGACGACTGAGCCGGTTTTTTGACGACTCGGCGTCCACCTGCCGCGCCGGACGCGTCACGCTGATACGGATCCGGCACTTCCGTCGGATATGGACGCGGCGGCGGTCAGCGCGCGGGCATCGGAACTCCCGGACGATCCGGGAGTCTACCAGTTCGAGGTCGACGATCGGGTGCTGTACGTCGGCAAGGCGGTCGACATCCGCGCTCGGGTCCGCTCCTACGCCGATCCGCGCGGCGAGCGCATCCGCCGGATGGTCGAGGCGGCCGAGCGGATCGACTTCGCCGTCACCGACACGGAGACGCAGGCGCTCCTCCTCGAAGCGAACCTTATAAAACGTCATCAGCCGCGCTACAACGTCCGACTGAAGGACGACAAATCCTACCCGCTGGTGGCGATCACCGACCACGTCGTCCCCCGGATCGAGGTTACCCGCGACCCCGATGAAGGCGCGACGGTGTTCGGCCCGTTCACCGACAAGGGCCGCGTCGAGACTGTAATCAAGGCGATCCGACGAATCTACGGGATTCGGGGTTGTTCGGACCACAAGTACGAGGGTCGGACTCGCCCCTGTCTCGATTACGAAATGGGGCTGTGCACCGCGCCCTGTACCGGCGAGATCGGAGCCGACGCGTACCTCGACGACGTCGAATCGACCGTCCGGTTTCTCGAGGGCGAAACGGGCGCGCTCGCGGAACCGATCCGGCGGCGCATGGGCGAGGCGGCCCAGGCGGAGGCGTTCGAGCGCGCGGCCACGCTGCGCGACGAACTCGACGCCGTCGAGGCGTTCCACGGCGGCGGCGGCGACGCCGTCGTCGGCCGGACCGAGGAGTACGTCGACGTTCTCGGGGTCGCGATCGAGGGCGAGACTGCCACCGTCGCCCGCCTCCACAGCGAGGGCGGCAAACTCGTCGACAGAGAGCGCCACCGCGTCGACGCACCCGAGGAGGGCGCACACGTCGCGGCCGTGCTCGCGGCCTTCGTCCCGCAGTTCTACGCCGACCGGACGCTGCCGGACGCGCTGTTGCTCCCCGAGCGGTACGACGACCGCGACCTCGACCGATGGCTCGACGCCGAGGGGGTCTCCGTCCGGGTGCCCGGCGCGGGTCGGGAGGCGACGCTCGTCGAGTTGGCGATCAAGAACGCCCACAGCCGGGCCGGTGAATCCGACGGGTCGGTCGAACTCGTTCGACGGCTCGGACTCGATCGGATCGATCGGATCGAGGGATTCGACGTGAGCCACACCGGCGGGCGCTCGGTCGTCGGGAGCAACGTCGTGTTCGCCGACGGTTCCCCGGAGAAACACGGCTATCGACGCAAAAAACTGGACGAGGCGAACGACGATTACGCGAACATGCGGACGCTGCTCCGGTGGCGGGCGAAGCGAGCGGTCGAGGGACGCGACGATCGGCCCGATCCCGACCTCCTGGTGATCGACGGCGGCGCTGGACAACGCAACGCCGCGGTCGATGCGCTTTCGGCGGTCGGCTGGGAGGTTCCGATCGTCGGATTGGCGAAAGCCGAAGAGCGCGTGATCACCGGCGACGGGAGCCTCGATTGGAACGAGGACGATCCGGCGTTACACCTCCTCCAGCGGGTCCGGGACGAAGCCCACCGCTTCGCCGTCCAGTACCACCAGACGATCCGGGACACGGTGTCGACGCCGCTCGACGACGTGACGGGCGTCGGCCCGGAACTCCGCAAGCGCCTGCTCGGCCGCTTCGGGAGCCTAGACGGGATTCGCGCCGCCTCGATCGAGGAACTCGCGAGCGTCGAGGGGGTTGGGGAGGCGACGGCCGAGGCGATCGACCGGGCGCTGTAGGCGGCGTTCGGCGCGGTCGAAGTATATAAACATCACCCGAACCCGCCCATATGTACGTATAAGGGATACCCGGTGACGTCTTATCGGGTGGTTCAACACTCCCGTCGGCGCTCGGCGATCGTTTACTACTGGCTCGGAGCACGGTCTCTTCACCCGAACTGGGGATGAAACCGCCGGTGGACGCAGGAGGCGTACTGATCATTCAGCGAGGGTGTCCGTCACCCACGCCAAAACCTCGCTCGCGTGCTCGTCCGGCGGGAAAACCGGATAGAAGACGTGTTCGATACGCCCACCGGAAACTACTAACGTCAACCGTTTCAGATACTCGTCTCCCTCGATGGTGAACCTCGGCAAGTCGAGTTCGTTCGCCAGTTCCCACTCGGCGTCGCTGAGCATCTCGAAGGGGAGGTGTAGCCGATCGCGGGCCTCGCGTTGGTACTCGATCGACTGCGGGGACAGTCCGAACACCTCCCCGACGCCGCCGTCCCGGAGTTCGTGGTAGTGATCGCGAAACCCACACGATTCGGGAGTACAGCCGCGGGCACCCGGTACACGTTCCCACCCGTCCGGGATCACGTCCTCGTCCGGGCGCCCCGTCATGGGATACACGTATATGACTGTACGAGGGGGGAGATCCCGGAGATCGACCGTCGTTTCGTCGGTCGCCGGGAGCGACACGTCGGGCATCTCCGCCCCCTGGAGGTGGTCGGCCTCCCCATCATCCTCCGGTTCCGGCAGGTCGTCCGGGAGCGGGAATTCGTGAGACATATTAGCAAGAAACGCTCCCGATCGTATAGTACCTTATCCGTCCCGACTGGCTCCCATCACGAGATACAACACGAGGATGGCACTCACGTACAGCGCCATTTCGCCGCCGCCCCACGTCAGCACGTTCGAGGGATCGATGGTTGTTCCACACGCGCGGGACGCCGGCCAGTACCAACGCGAACCCGAGCGACCGAGTTTGAATCGGAATCCGGGCGGCGCTCCAGCGCGGATCCCGGGCGACGAAGGGGTTCACGACCCCGAACAGGTCGAACCAGCCGATCAGAATTCGCGTGGTCAGCGGGGAGACCGCCCACGGCCACACGCCGATCATCAGTTCGGGGACGAGAAACAGCGCGACGGCACTGCCGACGACGACGATGCCGAGGTCGCCGCAGAGCAGCCGAACCGCGCGTGGGAGCTCGACGACGTTCGCTTCGACCGCGCTCGGTTCGGCTTCGTCCGTTGAGTACCCAGAGGGCGGGATGAGCACCGGGGTCAGCGCGTACAGAAACACCCGCAGGTAGAACGTCTGGTGGCCGTGACTGACGTTCTCCCAGTGAAGCGCCGTCGCGATCGCGAAGAACCAGGTGAACGTCGCGATCCCGGGGAAGATCGACGCGACTTCGCGCCACCGCTCCGTCGTGGTGACGCAGTAGAAAAAATACACGCCGTCGCCCATCAAAAGCGGCGTCGTTCCGGATCGTATTGTCCACGCGAAGAACTCGGTCGTCCGGTCGGGAACGCCGTACAGCACGACGAACGTCGCGGCGAGAAACGGGATGACGAATATGCCGACGTACCGCGTAATCAGTAGCACGCGGCCGTCGCGAGTAGACGTGTCCGTCGCCCGCCCGAGCGCGGTTCCCCACTGTGTGTCTCTTATGATCTATCGCTCGGACGGGTACGCGTTATGATGACATATATGTCGACACACCGGTCGCGAACACGGTCACTCTCCACCACGCGACGGTCTCGCTCGCCGTCGTGACGCGGCTTCGACCGCCGTTCGCCTTCGGTCACTCCCAGGAGACACGCTTTCTGACGCCCTTCAGCGTCTTCGAGATCATCCAGACGATCAGGAGAAACGGCACCAGCGGCAACAACACGACGAGTAGCGCCGCCGCGGCCGCGATCTTCGGATTGGCGAGCTGATCGTTCTCGGCTTCGGGTTCGGTGTCGCGGATCGATCCTATCGCGCGTTTCAGCCGTCCCGCCGTCGCGTCTGTGGCCATATCCGGAGTTGACGGCCCGGGCGTATCATCTTTCCCCCGTTTCCCAGTTCGTAGGCATGCGCCGGCCGGATGGAAAGTTTAAGGGCCGAACCGACGGAAGGTCTGATACCTTCCTCTATATGTACGACGACGGATACGACCACGCCGAGGTCGAACGACGCTGGCGGGACGCCTGGGACGACGCTTCCGCGTACCGGATCCCCGACGACGCCGAGGATCCGACCTACGTCCTCGGGATGTACCCCTACCCGTCCGGACAGCTCCACATGGGCCACGTCCGGAACTACACGATCACGGACGCGTACGCCCGGTATCGACGGATGTGCGGCGACGAGGTGCTCCACCCGATGGGGTGGGACGCCTTCGGGCTCCCCGCCGAAAACGCCGCCAAAGAGCGCGACACAGACCCGCGCGATTGGACCTTCGACTGCATCGCAACGATGAAACGACAGATGGAGTCGATGGGTTTCGGCTACGATTGGGATCGGGAGATCACGACCTGCACGCCCGAGTACTACAAGTGGAACCAGTGGCTCTTCACGCGGTTTCTCGAAGAGGGGCTGGCCGAACAACGTGACGCGGAGGTCAACTGGTGTCCGACGTGCGAGACGGTGCTCGCGGACGAGCAGGTCGAGACGGAGGCCGAGCTTTGCTGGCGGTGTGACACGCCCGTCGAGACCCGCGAACTCGAACAGTGGTTCCTTTCGATCACCGAATACGCCGACGAACTCGTCGACTGTATCGACGATCTGGAGGGGTGGCCCGACTCCGTCAGGCAGATGCAGCGCAACTGGATCGGCCGCCAGCACGGGACGACGCTGCGATTCGACGTGTCCAGCGACGACGAAGAGTACGGCGCGGTCGAGGCGTTCACGACCCGCGTCGACACGATATTCGGCGCGACGTTCTTCGCTTTGGCCCCCGACCATCCGATCACGCAGGAACTCATCGAAGAAAGCGAGGCGGTCCACGAGTTCGTCCACCACGAGGCCGATCCCGAGGGCGACGAGCCGAACGGCGTCGAGACCGACCTCACGGCGACGAACCCGGTCACGGGCGAGAGACTGCCGGTCTTCGTGGCCGACTTCGTCCTCTCGGACGTCGGGACCGGCGCGCTGATGGGCGTGCCGGGCCACGACCACCGCGATCACGCCTTCGCGGAGAAGATAGACGTCGACATCGTGCCGGTGATCGCGCCCGAACCGGACGAGAGAGACGACCTGGACGCGCCGGACGTGAGCGAGGAGGCCTACACCGAAGACGGTGTGTTGGTCAACTCCGGCGAGTACGACGGTCTCGGAAGCCCCGAAGCGCGCGAACGGCTGACTGAGGACATCGACGGCGCGAGCCACCACACCCAGTACCGACTGCGCGATTGGGGCATCTCCCGACAGCGCTACTGGGGGACGCCGATCCCTATCGTCCACTGCGCCGACTGCGGGGCCGTCCCCGTCCCCGAGGATGACCTTCCGGTCGAACTCCCCGAGTTTATCAACACTACGGGTAACCCCCTCGACGCCGCTACCGAGTGGAAAAACACGTCCTGTCCGGAGTGCGGCGGCGACGCCGAGCGCGAAACCGATACGATGGACACGTTCGTCGACTCGTCGTGGTACTTCCTGCGCTACGTCTCGCCCGATCTCGACGACGCGCCGTTCGACCTCGATCGGGCAAACGACTGGATGCCGGTCGACCAATATGTCGGCGGGATCGAACACGCCGTGATGCACCTGCTGTACTCGCGGTTCGTGACGAAGACGCTCGCCGACTACGAGGGCCTCGAACACCGCGAGCCGTTCACCAACCTGCTCGCCCAGGGCATGGTCCAACTGGAGGGCGAGAAGATGTCGAAATCGAAGGGCAACGTCGTCTCGCCGCAGGCGATCGTCTCCGAGTACGGCGCGGACACCGCCCGGCTGTTCATTATGCAGGCCGCCCAGCCCGAACGCGACTTCGATTGGTCCGATCAGGGCGTCAAGTCGGCGTACGCCTTCCTCTCGCGGCTGAAGGAGCTCGTCGACGCCTACGCCGCCGGCGAGATCGAGACGACGGACGGTGCGGGACCGATCGCCGAGTACGTCGAGGGCGAGACCGAGGCCGCGGTCGTCGTCGCCACGGCGGAGTACGACGAGTTGGTGTTCAACACCGCCGTTCGCGGCGCGCAATCGCTCGTCGGCACGCTCAGACAGTACCGCGAGTACACGGCCGTCCACGACGAGACGGTCGAACGCGCGCTTTCGGTTGCGATCCGCCTGCTCGCCCCCGTCGCGCCGCACCTCTGTGAGGAGTTGTGGGTGACGCTCGGGGGGGACGGGTTCGTCGTCGACGCCGAGTGGCCGACCGCCGACGCCGATCGAGAGACGATCGAGAAGCGGCAACGGCTCGTCGAGAACACCCGCGAGGACGTCCGACAGATCGTCGACGTCGCGGGAATCGACGATCCCGACCGGATCGACATCGTCGTCACGCCCGAGTGGAAGCACCGGGCGCTGAACGTCGCCATCGACAGCGACGCGCCGAACGTCATCTCCGAACTGATGGACCACGACGAGATCAAACGTCACGGGCAGGACGCCGCGTCCTACGGGCAGGATCTACAGGAGAACCGCGAGGCGCTCCAGCGGACGCTCGATCCGGACACCGAACTCGCCGCGCTCAGGTCCGCGGCGTGGCTGATCGAACGCGAGTTCGACGCCGAGGTACGCGTGTTGGCCGCCGGGGACGCCTCTGAAGACGTGGCGAACAAAGCGGAGCCGTCGCGACCCGCCATCGATATCCACGAGTAGATGATGTTCCTGATGTTCCTCCCCGACGGCGTGCTATCACGCCTCGATTCGCGGTGACACTGCGGCAATTCTTATATATCGATCGCGACTCCCCGATATGATCGATCTGCGAAGCGACACGGTGACGAGACCCTCCCCGGCGATGCGCGCGGCGATGGCCGACGCCGAGGTGGGCGACGACGTCCACGGAGAGGACCCGACGGTGAACGAACTCGAAGCGACGGTCGCGGACATCCTCGATATGGAGGCCGCGCTGTTCGTCCCCTCGGGGACGATGGGTAACCAGATCGCCGCCCGAGTCCACACCGAGCACGGCGACGAGGTGCTCGTCGAGCGCGAGAGCCACATTTATAAGTGGGAGCTGGGCGGCCTCGCCCAGCACGCCGGTCTGCAGGCTCGGACGATCGACGGTGGCTCGCGCGGCGTCGTCACGCCCGACGCGATCGCCGAGGGACACGTCGAGGCCGACAGCCACTGCGCCGGAACCGGGCTCGTCTGCCTCGAAAACACCCACAACAGCAAGGGTGGGACCGCTATCGCCCCCGACGACGTGGACGCCGCCGCGCAGGCCGCACACGAACGGGGCGTTCCGGTACACGTCGACGGGGCCCGGCTGTTCAACGCCGCCGCGGCGCTCGACGTCGAGGCCACGCGGTTGGTGCGGGAGGCGGATTCGGTGATGTGCTGTCTCTCGAAGGGACTGGGTGCGCCGGTCGGTTCGATGCTCGCCGGGGCAGAACAGTTCATCGAGGAGGCGCGTCGGATGCGCAAACTGTTCGGCGGCGGGATGCGCCAAGCGGGCGTTCTCGCTGCACCGGGACTGCTCGCGTTGGAGAACCGCGAGCGATTGGCCCACGACAACGCGAACGCCCGCACGCTCGCGGCGGGGCTCGCCTCGATCGACGGATTGTCGATCAGCGACCCGGAGACGAACATCGTCGTGGCGGAACCGGAGATATCGGTCGAGCGGTTCGTCGACGCCTGCGCCGAACGCGGCGTGAACTGCGGGCCCTTCGGTGGGGGACGGGTTCGCTTTTGTACGCACCTCGACGTCGGCCCCGAGGACGTCGAGACGGCTATCGATCGGATCGCCGAAATATAGCTGATAGCGTATACTACCGGCGTCGCCCGTCGCGCATGCCCTCCGAGAAGCTGAGCAACGTCCGCCGGATGAAAAGAAAGATCGCGAAGACGATGAGCAAAAGCACCAGGATGATGCCGACGAGGACCGGATCGACACCGAGAAAGAGCGGTGACGGGGTGACGGATGTGGCGACCGTCGGGTCGGATACTGACATACCCGGGGGTAACGGTCCCAGGACAAAACCGTTTCGGGGCACCGTCGCGGTGACGCCGGACGCCGGGCTGACGACGTTCATAAAAGTTCATGACTGCGGACCTAATACGCCATCTCGATGAGCCTTCTGCCCTCCACCCCGGATATCTCTTCGGCAGGTGAGCCGCGGGTCGTCGGCCTCGACAGCGAAGAGGCCGACGACCTGCTGGCCGCGCTCTCTTCGGAGACGGCTCGCCGGATCTTGGCGACGCTCCACGAGGAGCCAGCCCCGCCCGGCGAACTCGCCGACCGCGTCGACACGTCGCTGCAGAACGCCCAGTATCACCTCGCGAAACTGGAGGACGCCGGCGCAATCGAGGTCGTCGGCACCGCCTACTCGGAGAAGGGTCGTGAGATGTCGATCTACGGTCCCGCCGACAGCCCGCTCGTCATCTTCGCCGGCGAGAAAGAGCGCGCGTCCGGGCTTCGAGCCGCCGTCTCGCGGCTCTTCGCGGGCTTTCTCGCGCTCGGCGTCGGCGGTGCGGTGGTCCAATCGCTGTTCGGCGAGGGGCTCCTCACGGACGACGCCGCTCCCGAGGGCGCCTCGACCGACGGTGCAGAGGCGACGCCGACTCCCGAATCGGGTGATGTGGGGGCGTTCGACGCTCCCGAAGCGACGCCCGGGGCGGAACCGACGCCGACCCCGATCCCCGAGACCGAAGAGGCAGCAACCGCGGCAACCGAGGCAGCCGATGGATTCGTGTCGGTCTTCGAGGGATTGTTTGCGAGCGGGATGCCGCCCGGTCTCGCGTTCTTTCTCGGCGGCGCGATCGTCCTCACGATCGCCGTCGGAGTGACGTACCTCCGGGCGAGACCCTGATCGATCGACATCAGCCGTCGATAACTCAAACGTCGATTGTACCCTTCGGTGAACACTTTACTCCCCCGCCCGACACGCCGAGTGCGCTGGACGCTTCGGCCCTCCATCACCGCGATCCGATCCCCGAACCCGCGTTCGGCGCGCTATTTCGCCGTTCTGTCTCGTTACCGTCTCCCTCGCGGTTCGACGACGAACCGCTCGAAGACGGTTCCGGACGGTTCGAGGAGCCGTCCCCGGGCCATCCTCTCGCCGTCGTCCCACTCCAATTCGGCGTAGGCGGGGCGGTTCCACCGCGGATCGGCGTGACTCCCCGGGTTCAAAACTGGAACGACCCCCGGACGGAACTCCGGGGCGTGCGAGTGCCCGACCACGACGAGGTCGGCGTTGGACTGTCTCCCGAACATCGATAACGCCGTCTCGGTGTGTTCGTGGCCGTGGACGACGGCGATTCTGAGCCCCTCCCACCCGACGATCCGATCGGACGGAACGCGATCGCATACGGCCGGCGTGTCGTTGTTTCCGGCGACACCGTAGACCGGGCCGCGGGATTCGAACGCGTCGAGCACGTCACCGGTGATGAAATCACCCGCGTGGACGATCCTGTCGGCCGTTCGGAGCGCCTCCTCGAGTCGGTCAGTGAGGCGTGCGTCCTCCCGGCCGTGGGTATCCGAGAGCGCCACGAGCATGCGAACGCTACGGCGTTGACGGGCAAAGCCTCACCGAAAACGGTGCCGGCGGTTCGCTCGCGAACTGATCGTCCGCCGGAGTGGGGATGAACCGAGCCCTTTTTTGGATCGACCGAACTACATGTAGTATGCTCAAAGCGGGCGTCATCGCGGTCCAAGGCGATGTCGCCGAACACGCCGACGCCATCCGACGCGCCGCCGACCGACACGGCGAGGCCTGCACCGTCGAAACCATCCGGACCGCAGGCGTCGTCCCCGACTGCGACCTCCTCCTGTTGCCCGGCGGGGAATCGACCACCATCTCGCGACTTCTCGTCGACGAGGGAATCGACGCGGAGATCGAGGCGTTCGCCGCCGCCGGCAAACCGATGCTCGCCACCTGCGCGGGCCTCATCGTCGCCAGTTCCGACGCGAAGGACGACCGCGTCGCGACGCTCGACGTCCTCGATGCGACCGTCGACCGCAACGTCTTCGGTCGACAGGCGGATAGCTTCGAGGCCGCCCTCGACGTGACCGGGCTCGAATCGCCGTTTCCGGCCGTCTTCATCCGCGCTCCGGCGATCGACGAGGTCGGCCCGGACGTCGAGGTGCTCGCGACGGTCGACGGTCGACCGGTCGCCGTCCGCCAAGGCGCCATCGTCGGCACCTCATTTCACCCCGAACTGACCGACGACTCGCGAATTCACGGGCTGGCGTTTTTCGAGTAGCGGGCGCGTTCCCCGAGGTGTTCAGCCCGATTCGCGGGCGTCTCGGTCGACACGCGGATTTTTACCGTTTCGACGCTTCAATCGCCCATGGACGCACACATCGAGGGCGTTCGGTTCGCCGAGTCGCCCTCGGGAGTCGTCGCGATCGTCACGCTCGCTGTCGAGGGTGAGACTGACGTCGTTCCCATCTTCGTCGGCTTCGAGGAGGCCGCGAGCATCGTTCGCGGCCTCGATGCGGTCGATATCGGTCGGCCGCTCACGCACGATCTCCTGCTCGACGTGGTCGAGGAATTGGGCGGCCGGGTCGATCGTGTCACCATCTCCGGACTCGAGGACGAGACGTACATCGCCGACCTGTACCTCGACACGCCGCGTGGCGGGGTCGTCGTCGACGCTCGCCCCAGCGATTCGCTGGCTCTCGCCGCGCGGACGAACGCCGACATCGAGATCGCGCCGTCGGTGTTCGAGGAGGGTCGCGAGCCCATCGCCGAATACGAACACTTAGACGATATCCGGACCTTGATTGGCGCATGAGCGATGGTCACGACGGCGGCGGCGACATCCTCGACGACCTCTCCGCGTTGATCGAATCGCGAAAGGCGGAACTCCCCGACGGCTCCTACACCACGTCGCTTTTCACCCACAAAAAAGGCGAAAACGCCGTCCTCGAGAAACTCGGCGAGGAGACGACGGAACTCATCTTGGCGGCCAAGGACGACGACACCGAGGAGCTGACACACGAGGCGGCCGATTTACTCTACCACCTGCTCGTGTTGCTGTCGATGAAAGATCTCGATATCGACGCCGTCCGTTCGGAACTTCGAGAGCGACACGGGTAATGGATCACGGATCGAGCGCCGGCGCTCAGACCGAGACCTCGACGTCCACATCGAGCAGTTCCAACACCGCTTCGACGCCCAGTCGATCGTCGGCGTCGTCGCTCGTATCGTCGACGACGTCCATGATCCCCCGTTCGAGTTCTTCGAGCCGTTCAGTAACCTTCTCGAGATTGAGTATCCTCGGTGCCAGGGTCACGTACGTCGTCCCCTCCCGTTCGTACGTGTCGTCCGCGTCCATCTCCGGAAGTCCGCCGTCAGTCGGAAGGTCGAGCGTGCCGAGACCGGCGACGGCGATCGGCGTCTCGAAGGTGATCGAACCGTCCGCGATCGCCTGCGGGAGGACGGTCGTCGCACCGTCGACGGTCGTCTCGCCGCGGTTTCGGAACGTGTAACACAACGTATCCTCGATCGTGAGATCCCTGTCCGCCGTCGCGATGCCGAGGACGACGCAGTTCTCCAAGATGACGTCGCTGCCGACGACGTTGCCGCGGACGACGCAGTCGGTGAGTCGCACCCGTTTCCCCGTCACGGTCCCGGTGATCCGGCTTTCGCTTGCGACCGCTCGCCCCGGCGTGCCGATCTCGCCGGCGACGCGTCCGCCGTCGATCTCGACGGATTCCGCCGCCATGATCGACCCCTCGACGAGGGCGTCCCCGGCGACCTCGACGGTGCTCCCGTAGACGCTCCCCTCGACCGTCGAACCCTCGTTGATCCGGACTGGACGATCGATCTCGGCGCGCTCGGCCGGGAAGATCCGCCCGTCGTAGCGCTCGTCCGCTTCGACGACCGCGCGGGTTCGTTCGATGTGCGCCATCAGTCGCTCCCCCCTTCGACTGCGACAGTGACGCCCTCCTCGAGAACCGCGTCGGACACGGCGTCGGTGTACGAGAGGCCGAGCGACGATTCGCCATGCGATTCGAGCGCCTCCCGGAGATCGGCGTCGGTGAGCCGTCCCTCCTCGACCCCGCTTATCGTGCTGTGTACGCCCGACATGAGGTCTTCGGTCCCATCGATCGGCGACAGCGAAACCGAACACCACTCGCCCCCGTTGCTCGTGAGACGCGAGGGAACGACGATCTGTCGCTCGGAGACGCCGTCGATCTCGTACTCGACGACGTAGTACGGGACCTGTAGCTGCGTATCGCTGTCGGTCGGGAGCGGGACGTCGTCGAGGCGGTGATCCTGGATCGTCTCGACGAGCTGCTCCTGTCGATCGATGTAATCGTAGATGCTCTGGACGACGTCCCCCGTCGTCCCGCGGAGCCTCTCCGTTCGTTCTTCGCGAACCTCGTCGTTGTGCGCTTGCAGGACCTCCCACGCTCCCGTGACCTGTTGTGTGAAGGGGTCCTCGATGCCGGCTTCGAACTGCTCTTCGTCGATCTCGAAGATGTGTTCGCCCACGTCACGGATTCGTTCCTCGGCTTTCTCGTCCAGTTCGGCCTGTTTTCGTTCGTACCGTTCGGCGATGCTCTCGACGCGCTCGTCGAGTTCGTCGCGCTCCGAAACGATCTGCTCGTGTTCGGCTTCGATCTGCGGTTTGACCGACCGAACGTCCATGACGTGCTCCATCAGCTTCAGCTCCGCCTGCGCCTGGATGTTCTCGTGGATGGCATCGCGGATCATCTCCGCGGAGTCGGTGATCGCCGTCTTCACCTTCTGGACTTCACCGATCAGCTCCTCGACGCGCGTTCGCACGTTCGCGAGGGTCTGATTGATCGCTTTGAGCGGCTTGTGGAGGTCCTCGTTCGCCATCAGTCGTCACCCCCATCGTAGGCTTTTCTGCCCTTCAACCGATCCCACTGCAGTCGTTTTCGATCGATCCGAGACGAAATTCCGATCTTCCCCCGCGACTCGAACATGTGGCTCTCAAGATGGTGGCGCTTCTCGAGGTCGATCTCCTCGCTGTGGTGCTCGGATTCCTGTCGCATCTCGGCTTTCGTCCGTCGGTTTTCCATCTGTTGTTCGGCGATGAACTTCTCCGCCTCGCGACGACGCTCGTCTTCGCGCATCATCTGTGCCTTCTTTTCGGCGTCCTCTTGGGCCGCTTCGATTCGCTCTTGCTCCTCGTTTCGAGTCTGTTCGAGGATCCGTTCTGTCTCTGCGTCGATTTCGGCGAAAGACGACTCAACCTCGCGCTCGAAGTCACGCTTGCGTTCCTCGTTGAGCCGTTCGTATTTCACCATGAGCGAGCCGATCTCTGAGACCTTCCCCTCGGCGGCTTTGGCTTCGGTCTTGAGGTCGCGGATCCGAGAGCGGAGGTCTCGGATTCGATCTGACACCGATCGAATCTCCTCGCGACGCTGTTCGAACTCCCGCTCCTGTAGCTCGGACTTTTGATCCTCGATACTCTCGTAGACGCCACGTCGCTCGTCGTCCTTCTCGATCCACAGCTGATCCCAGACTGGATTGACGACGTCGTCTTTGATCTTGTGTCGCGGGATCACGTCCTCAGTTGGGTACTGATCCCGACATGTGTCACAGTACCACGCTCCCTCCTGTGCGTCCGACAGTTCGACCGGCGCATCGATGTCGTCGACCAGACAATCCGGACAGTAGAAGTTGTAACTCACCAATCCGAACGCGTCAGCGGCGGTCGCGACGTGCTCGTTCAGCAGGTCGATCGCGGTCTCTTGCATCCCCGAGAGGTCGTTGACGAGCGACCGGGTCGTATCGGAGATGCGCTCGAGCTTCGCGTCCTCGTCGGTCACGGCGGCCATCCGTTCGAGTTCGTCGAGGTCCTCGACATCGGCCCTCGCCTCCTCGAGCTCGATCGACGGATCGATGTCGACGTGCTCGTCGGTGTCCGCGAGCGAGGCGAGCTCCGAGACCGCCGTCGCCTCGGGCGAGTCCGCGGCGATCACCGGGGCCTCGACGGTGTGCTGTTCGGCGGCGTCGATCTCAGATTTGATCGATTCGAGTGTTTCGGTCACCTCCGCCTCGACGTTGTCCTCGCGGGGCAACACTACCGGAAAATCGTCGAGTTCGTCGAGCCGCTCGCTCGCGTCGGCGATCGTCTCCTCGCTCGAAAGGCGCTCGAGTTCGAACGCCGTCGGCGACAGCGACGCGCTCACGTCGTAGACGATCGTGCCGTCCTGGACGGGCAACGATCGACTCGTCCAGTATCCCTCCGTAATCGACGTGACGGTCACGTCGGGCGAACGGGAGGTACTGTACGCGTAGCCGCCCCCTCCGACGAGGAGACCGAGAACCACGAGGATCGCACCGACGGTGGCGTTGGCGGCGACGAATCCGACGATGCCGGCGACGACGCCGACCGCGCCGATACCGAGCGCGTAGCGGAGCCGCCTCTGCTGTGTGTCGAGGTGTTCGGAGAGCGGCTCTCTGAGTACTTCGTTGATCGCAAGCGAGCGCGCGCGGTCCGAATCGACTGGGTCGTCGGTCTCGTAAACGGCGCTACTTACGCGCATCGAGACCACCCACCCGGGGAGCCACTCGGAGCCGGTGTTCGTGAACGATTCGCCGTCCAGTACGTACGTATAACGTGAGAGAGCATCTTACTCGAAGTTTCGGAGGGCGCGAGTCGCCGCGCGGCTCACCTCGGGGTCGGGATCGATTCGAAGATCTTTCAGTCGCGGTTCGGCCCGATCCACGCCGAGTGAACCGAGCGCCTCGCAGGCGGCCGATCGGACCGTCGGATCGTCGTCGTCGAGTCGCTCGACCACCGCGTCGACGGCCGACTGATCCGGAACGGTATCGTCGGCGATCGCCGAGGCGAGGTCGTTGATAGCCCGTGCCCGCGCCGACGGATCCGCCGCCGTCAGTTCGTCGCGATACGCCTCCACCACGGCGTCCGCGTCCTCCGTCGTCGAGGCGTCCGCAGTGACTGCGTCGGCGCTGGTGCCCGACGTGTCCTCGCTCTCCTTCCCCTCACGCCCGTCGCGCTCGGGGCTCGTTTCCGCGACGGGCCGGTCGTCGGTCGACGACGCTTCGGCGGTCAGCTCCGATTCGTTCGCGGTCTCGGTCGGTTCGGTCGCCGCCGCCTCGGTCGTCGCTGTCGATTCGGCTCGTTCGACCGATTCGACATCGTAGGCGGTATCCGCATCACTGTCCGACTCACTCGAGGCACTCGCTGTCTCGACCCCCGACCGGGCGCTCGATTCGTCGCCGTACACGACGCCGAGCGCGGGTCGTCCCGTGTATCCGAGGTAAGCGATCGGGCTGTAGATGATCATCCAAAGGAGGCCTATCGGGAGGAAAAACACTGATCCGACGATCTGGAATCCGACGAGACCCATCCCGGCGTACCATCCGAGGGTCGGCTTTCGCGTGAGCGCGACCGCCGCCAGAATCGGCAACGAAGCGGCGACGGTCGCGCCGATTATGCCGCCGATGATTCCGCCCGTGTTCGCCGCGGTTCCACTCACCGCGGTCACTATCTCGACGAGCATCAAGATGCCGGCGAGGAACTGTACGACGCCGACGGCGAGCAGTCCCCACCGGAACCACACGATGTTTCTCGCCGCCGTTACGCGGTCGACGTCTAGCAGATCCGATCCGGTCGACGATCCCGAATCGAGGAGACCGTCGCCCGTCCCAGACTCCCCTACTTCGGCCACGTCGGGGTCGAACCCCCCGTATTCGTCGTCGCTCGGTCCCGATCGCATTCCCAGCGCTAGCTTCGCTAACTTGAACGGAAGCAGTACGATCTTGAGCGTCAACCGGAAAAAGAACCGGATGATCTTCAGTGTGAAAAAAACCATCCCGATCCCCCCACAGTCGATCTCTCTCGCTCCGTTCGACGTCGATTCGACCGCCACCTGTACGCCGTCTCGGCGCATCCCCCACCGGGAGACGCCGACACGGTGATACGCTCCGAAATCGCGTCCGTTCTCCTGTTCATACTCAGTATTGGTATTCAAGTGTGACATTAACACGGTATGACATAACTCTTGGGCGAGCGGAAATCCGTGCGGGCGAACTTTTGGGCCACAGAGTCAAGCTTTATACCTTCGTCACGGCCACGTTTCGGTAATGGGACTCCGCTGTTCGATACTCGGCCACGCCTTCGAGGACGCCGGGGTAGAGCGCGAACGGGAAGAACAGGGCAGCGAGGTGGTTACCACCGAGCGCGAAATAGAGCGATGTCGCCACTGCGGCGCGGAGCGGGTCGTCTCCGAGAACACCGAAGTCGCGGCCGTCGTCGACGCGTCCGACGTGGGGATCGATACCGACGAACGGGACGTCGTCGCCGACTCCGACGCCGATCGAGACGGCATGGGGGCAGGTGGTGGTCTCGCCGGCGCGGTCGAACGGAGCGGTGTTGAAAACGAGGTCGGCGCCGCCGACGCCCAGGCGACTGAGCCAACGGACGAGGTCTCGTCGGGCACCGCGAGCGGGGCGACGGACGGCGATCTCGGACCCGATGAGGGCGAAACGGTGGACGAGGCGCTGTCGGACCTCGACGCGGACGACGAGGTGCCGCCGGACCCCGAAGAGGAGGACGCGGAGATCCTCACCGACGACGACGAACCGGAGCGACAGCCCGGCCAGTGGCCAGACGACCTCGACGGTTCGGACGCCGGCGACGACGCCCCGCTCGATCCGGACGAGGAGTCGCTCTCCGGACTCACGGTCCCCGAGGGGAGGATCGTCTGTCCGGACTGCTCGTTCAGCATCGAGGCGAACTCCGGCTACCGCGAGGGCGACCCCTGTCCGGAGTGCAACGCGTGGCTCGAAGCCGAACGAAACCAGTAAACCGTCGGGTTTCGATATCCCCTGATATGGAAGAGTACAAAATGCGACGCGGAGAGTATCTCGAAGAGCGCGTCCCGGACCTGAAGGCAACGATCGAGGGGTACTTCGGACCGATTACGGGGACCGAGGAGTTCAAAGGCAGCGACCTGTACGTCGTCGGTGAGCCCGACAACCCGGTGTTCACTCGGATCGTCGCGGGCGCGGTTTCGTACTCGGGAAAGAAGGACAAACTCGCCGTCCACTTCGAGGAGCGAGAGCTCGCGGAACTGATGGAGACGGGCGACGTCGAGGCGGCCGGCGACGCGAACACGGCGAAAAACGACTTCCTGCTCGAATGTACCGGTCGGGACGCGAAGTCGCGGCGCGAGTCGATGAAACGATCCGTCGAGGACGACGCCGAGACGCCGGACAACGTCTAACGACCGCCAGCGGGCCCTGTCGTTTTTTCTCGGTCGCTACCGATAGGCCGGTATGGCGCTCGCATTCGACCCATCGGAGTTCGAGTCCGAAGACATCGGCGAACAGTCGGCGACGTTGGAGATGGACCACGAGGCGGCCATCGAACGCGCCCGTGAAACAGCCGAATCGGTCGGCTTGGGTGTCCCCGTCGAGTTCTCCCCCTCCGCGCTGCTCAACGAGAAGGTGGACGCCGACCGCGACCCCTACTACGTGCTGGGCGCGTGCAATCCCGCGGTCGCGGACAAGGCGCTCGACCAATCTCTCAAGCAAGGCGCGCTCTTTCCCTGCAACTTCGTCATCTGGGAGGAAGAGCCGGGAGTCCAGCGCGTCTATCACGTCTCGATCATGAAGATCGGACGCCTTGTCGGGTTGGCTCCCGACACCGACGCGTGGGAGGGAATCGTCGCCGAGACCGGTGAACTGGTCGAGGCGTTTTTCGAGGAGTTGTAGCCCCCAGGACGGAACGCACGACTTTTGAGTCTCGACGGTCAAACTGGGACAACGAATGATCTCGAAGGGCTGTGAACAGTGCGCCGTCGGGGGGAAGATGGTGCTCTTCGTCTACGGGTACTGCGACCAGCGCGACTGTTTTTACTGCCCGCTCGGCGAGAACCGAAAGAACGTCACGCAGGTGTACGCCAACGAGCGGCCCGTCGAGTCCGACGGGGACGTCATCGAGGAGGCCAAACGGATGGAGGCGCTCGGCACCTCGATCACGGGTGGCGAACCACAGGAGGCCATGGAGCGGACCTGTCGGTACCTCAGCCTCCTCAAGAATGAGTTCGGCGAGGACCACCACACCCACCTCTACACGGGGATCACGGGCGGCCGCCGGAACATGCGCCGCCTCGCCGAGGCCGGTCTCGACGAGATTCGCTTTCACCCGCCCTACGAACAGTGGGGCGATCTGCACGGCACCGAGTGGGAGGATATTCTCTATATCGCCCGCGAGGAGGGACTCACGCCCGCCTTCGAGATCCCCGGTATTCGCGCCGAGCCGGAATTTTTGGAGTTCCTCGACGAGGGCGCGGCCGAGTTCTGTAACATCAACGAGTTCGAGATGTCCGACGGGAACTACCGCCGGATGCAAGAGCAGGGCTTCGAACTCAAGGAGAACCACATGTCGGCCGTCGAGGGCTCACACGACGTTCTCGAGGGGATGGGTGACCACGAGCGCGTGTATTTCTGTACGAGCGTGTTCAAGGACGCCGCTCAGCATCGTTCGCGGCTCAAGCGTATGGCGAGAAACATCCGTCGGGAGTTCGACGAGATCACCGACGACGGAACGCTCGTCTACGGGAAGACGTGGGAACCGGAGACTCGGCTGCGGGAACTCGGCGTCCCCGAGGAGTTCTACACGGCCAAATCCGACCACGTCGAGTTGGCGTGGTGGCTCCTCGAAGAGATGATTGAGTCGGGCGACGTCGAGCGCGGCGAGATCGTCGAGCAGTACCCGACCTACGACGGGACGGTCGTCGAGCGGACGCCGCTGGCGTAACTGAGTATCTGCGTGTCCGGTTCTCTACTGCGCCCATCAGAAGCTAGTGAATTCTAACGATGTTTTCGGGAGGCGATTCGTCCGCCTCGATCCCGACGCAAAAATCAGGCCTTGTAGAACTCCTCCGTTGATGATAGGTTTCAGGCGTGTGCTGAATACAGGGCGCGGGCCGTGTTTAGACGCTAGTAATATTGCCTCTATGTCGGGATTTCTAGGAACTGAAGCGAGCACAGTTGGGTGTGCACTCCAAACTGGCCCGCTTCACCGAACGGTGCGTCGAATTATCTCAAAAAGCTGTCGGAAGTGATCCGAAAGAACCTCTCAGGAAAGGAGAAGGTGGCTACGCTGATTGGGTGATTGTGGCGATCCACGGTCTTCGAGAATATATCGATCACTCGTATCGACAGCTGCTAGATGTACTTCGTGAAATGCCTGCTATCGTCGCCAAACTCGGTCTTTCAGTGAATGAGTTGCCGGACTTCACCACCGTTTGTACTCGAAAACAAGATCTCGAAATGCCCGTCTGGCGGATGCTGTTGCAACTGTCAACAGAATTATTTGATGTCGGGGAAGTCCAAGCAATTGACTCCACCAGCATCGCTCATCGCTCGTCGAGCCATAACTACGCAAAGCGCGTCAAAGGGACGTTTGAGTCGGTCAAAACCACTATTCTCGTCGATTGCTCTACGAGAGCTATTCTCGACGTACACTGCTCGATGAACCTACCACATGACACACAGATCGCGTGGCAAATTCTGAAGAGAAACCTCGGTAACGTGGAAACTGTCGTCGCTGACAAAGGGTTTGATTGGGATGAAATCCGGCAGATGCTACGAAACGAGGGAATTAGACCGGTGATCAAGCATCGTGAATTCTACTCGCTCGACGCCGCACACAATGCTCGGATTGATGATGAAACCTACCATCAGCGTTCTATCGTAGAATCGATATTTTTCGCGTTGCGTAAGCGTTTCGGGTCAACACTTAAGACAAAAACGTGGTTTGGACAGTTCCGCGAACTCGTCGTTAAGACCGCCGTCAGAAACATCGAACAATCTTTCAGGACCTGAATCGGATGATTTCGACCGTCTAAACAAGACCCAGGGCGCGATGTTTCAAATGAAACTCCACATGATGAGTGGTTTCGATAAAATACGAAATCAAAGAGAGTAGCTGATTACTTGCCTTTGGTGAGCTTGAGGACGTCCTGTTTCGCCAGGTTCGCCCCAGTCTCGAGGAACGAAGCCAACGTGAACGATTTCGGGAGGACGCCGAGTTGCTGGAGTTGTCCGAGGGCATCCCAAACAGCCCACGCTTCGACGACCTTCCCGTCCTCGAAGCGGTGGACCATGATACCCGGGCTGCTCCCGACGTTGTCCGTCGCGGGAATACCCGCATACTCCCCATCGTGGGTCCCGCTCACGGTAAAGCCGGTCACCCCCGTATCGTCCTCAACGATCATGAACTCGACCGACATCTCGAAGTCCGAAAAGCCCGCATGGGCTTCCCGGATGAACGCCTCGAGGCCGGCCTGATCCACATCGCCGCCCTCAATATCGAACCAGTGCCCTACATATTCCTCGCTGTGCGTCTCCTCGATGAAGTCGTAGTTGTCCCCGTTCCACACTTCGTCGACGAATTCCCGTTCGAATTCTCTGATCTGTTCCTCGGTTTGTGGTACTGTGGCCATGATGGTTCCACCAAGAGTATAATGAACTTCCATAAAGAATTTTATTGCGGTGATTCTCACCCGGGGAGAACTACCGCCCGAGTAGCATCCGAGGGTTGGCTATCGACTCTTTGTTCAGTGCGGCCACGAATGACCGTTGATCGATACACGCTCTCTACGCAGCACGCTAGTCTTGTCTGATTCTGGGGTTCTGAATAAAAACGGTGGGATATCGTTCTAGCATCCGCGTCCGAGCGAAGTGGGGACGCGGTCCTCCGGACACTTTTCAGTCGCGTCCGGCCTTTTTTATCGACGTTCGTTAGAGCTCTGCTCTGACGTAAAAAGGTCGAAAATCGAGATTATGGAGTACAATTAGCAAGGAGTAGCATACGTCGAGCGAAGCGAGACGTTTCACCGGATGCGAGGCCGAAGGCCGAGTATCCGACCTTTTTCATCGACGTTTTTCGAGGGGCGGTTCGCCGCAGGCGAACCCGACGAAGAAAAAGGTCGGACCCACAAGCGTTTAATCGACTGCCGAGCAAGGGGAGGTATGCCCGAATGCCCACTCGCGGACGAGTGCCCCAGTTTTTCCGAACGAATAGAAGGCATGGGCTGTCAACACTACGGCGACCGCGGCGGTGCCGAGTGGTGCTCCCACTACAATCAGCCAATCCGTGATCTCAAACAGCAACCCGTACAGCTCGGCGAGGAGGTCGTCGTCGACGTCGAGGACATCCACGAATCGGGTGCCGGCGTCGGCCGGACCGAGGACGGTTTCATCGTGATGGTCGACGGCGTGTTGCCGGACGCCCGCGCGAAAGTCAAGATCACCGAAGTCCGCTCGAATCACGCCCGTGCCGACGAAGTCGAACGACTCCCGATGGAGGACGAAGAGACCGACGAGGAGGCCGACGAGGACGACGGGGACGGGGCCGCTGGGGAACCCGACGACCGAAGCGACCGTGAGAAGGCTCTCGACCGCGGGCGGTTGGGAAGCCGTGAGAACTTCTGGGGCAACTAGCGACGGGTGCTGCGAGTGTGTTACAGTCGATGCTCCGGGCGGTGTGATATCCGATGACGATTCCCGATGCCGACGAGCTGCTCGACCGAGCCGGGTTCGACGCGGAGACGAACGTGTTGACGCGTCGGCAGGCGGAAGTGCTCGCGCTCCGCGAGCGCGACATTCCGCAGGCCGAGATCGCCGAGGCGCTCGGTACCTCGAGGGCGAACGTCTCGAGCGTCGAATCGAGCGCGCGCGAAAATATCGCCAAGGCAAAAGAGACCGTCGCGTTCGCCGAGGCGCTGACGGCGCCCGTTCGGCTAACCGTCGAGTCCGGCACCGATCTCTACGACGTGCCGAACAAGGTCTACTCCGCCTGCGACGACGCCGAGGTAAAGGTGAATCGGACGGCGCCGGAGCTCATGAAACTCATCGGCGATGCAGCCGGCGACGCGATCGTCGGCCGGGAGGTCAGACGCGATGTGACGGTGACCGTTACGCACGACGGGCGGGTGACCGTGCGAACGTAGTCTCGACGGCCGGATTTTTATACGATACGCCGCCCTGTGGCCGGTATGGATCTGAGAATCGAGGGTAACGCGGCGTTGGTTACAGCTGGAACCGCCGGACTCGGTCTCGCGAGCGCCGAGGCGCTGGCGGGTGCGGGGTGCGACGTCGCCGTCTGCGGCCGCAGTAGCGAGCGACTCGAAGATGCCGAAAAACGGCTTGATGCCGCCGGCCCCGGCGAGGTGCTCGCGATACGGGCTGACATCACGAATCCCGACGACATCGTCTCGTTCGTCGAGGAGACGATCGATGGTTTCGGTCGCCTCGACCACGTCGTCACGAGCGCCGGCGGCCCCCCGCCGGGGCCGTTCCTCGACACCGACGACGAGGACTGGTACGACGCCTACGATCTCCTCGTGATGAGCGTGGTACGAACCGTTCGAGCCGCCCAGCAGACGCTCGTGGCCGACGGCGGCGGGACGATCGTGACGATCACCTCCCGGAGCGTCAAGGAGGTCATCGACGATCTCGTGCTCTCGAACGCGGTTCGACGAGCGGTGCTCGGATTGACGAAGACGCTCGCCGACGAGTTCGCTCCCGAGATCAGGGTCAACAGCGTGTTGCCGGGCGCCCACGAGACGGATCGAATCGAGGAACTGATTCGTGATGGCGTCGAGCGAGGCGAGTACGAGGCGTACGATGAGGGTCTCGGCGAGTGGTCGGCGGGAGTTCCGCTCGACCGCGTCGGCGATCCCGGCGAACTCGGCGACACCGTCGCCTGGCTGTCGAGCGGGCGCGCCTCATTCATCAACGGCGTCGCAGTTCCGGTCGACGGCGGGTCGATGCGGGGGATCTGACTCCGCTACGGCGTCGTATCGGCGATTACGACGCCGAAAACCGACGGCGTGGTTACTCCGGCGGTGGATCGGATCGCAGCGACTCGACGTCATATCATCGAAACCTTCCGAAGGGATCGCTGATCGCGAGCACGTACGCGGGAATCGAGATGAGTGCAACGAAGAGCAACAGCGCGAGCAGGCTCCGGGACCGCTCGGAGCCGATGAACTGGTCGCCGTAGACGATGATGAAAAACAACACCAACGCTCCCAAAGCGACCGCCAGACTGGCGCCGACGGTGAAGCCGATCGTGACCAGAAGCCATCGGACGCGACCGCTGTTCGGGGTCCCCGGCCGATCGCGATCGGAATCGTTCATTCGTGATTCGTTCAACGGTTCGTGGCCTCCGTTACCACGTTTCGATTCGATTCTCGCGGATGTCCTCGACGCAGCCCTGACAGTCCGGATGCTCGGGATCGTAACACGACGGTCGGGCGTCCGAATCGAGCGAAACGGCTCGCTTTTCGGCGTAGCGTCGACAGACGATCCGCGCTCGTCCCTCCCCGTCGGTCGGGAGGTTCGCGAGTGTCGCACTTTTCGCGTCGGTGTAGGCGCGTTTCGTCTCCTCGTACTGTCTTCCGACCGCGTGGAGTTTCGTTCGGAGGAGACGCTCGAGACGACGACGGTTGCTCACGCAGCCGGCTACGGACGCGAGGGTAATAGGAATACTCCCCGTCGACCCGTCCACCACGTGTCGTCACCTCGTCGTCCAGCTTCACTTTCACCGCGCTACCGACGGCTTTTATACTATCAGGAACCAACCGACGTACGTCTCCCACTGAAAACACGAGGAGACGGAAACACCCATGACAGACCTGCGAGAGCACGCAGCCGACGTACACGAACAGTTCTCCGACAGCCTCGATGTCACGATCGACGAGATCGAAGACCGACTCGAGACGCTCGTCTCCGAGTACCGCGTCCCGGTCGACGAGGCCCGACGAAGCATCGTCTCGTCGTATCTCGACGAGGCCGACATGGACCGAGACGACCTCTCGGGCGGTTCGACCCAGTCGGCCGCCGTCGCCGACATCGACGCGCCCGAGGAGTGGCTCGATCTCACAGCCAAGATCGTCGATCTCTGGGAACCGGGCGCCGACTCGATCGCACAGGTCGGCCTCCTCGGCGACGAGACCGGCACGATCAAGTTCACCAAGTGGGCGAAGAGCGACCTCCCCGAACTCGACGAAGGTGCGGTCTACCGGCTCGGAAGCGTCGTCACAGACGAGTACCAAGGCCGGTTCTCGGTGAAACTCAACGCCTCGACGACGGTCGAGGAACTCGACACCGACATCGACGTCGGCGACGACTCGACCGAGGTCGAGGGCGCGCTCGTCGACATTCAGTCCGGTTCCGGACTCATCAAACGCTGTCCCGAGGAGGACTGTACCCGCGTCCTCCAGAACGGCCGGTGTTCGGAACACGGTGAAGTCGAGGGCGAGTTCGACCTCCGGATCAAGGGCGTTCTCGACGACGGCGTCGAGATTCACGAGACGATCTTCAACCAGGAGTCGACCGAGGAGTTGACCGGTATCACCCTCGACGAGGCCCAGCAGATGGCCATGGACGCCCTCGACACCGAGGTCGTCGTCGAGGAGATGCGCGAGACAGTGTTGGGCCGCTATTACCGCGTTTCCGGGCCGACCCTCGGCCGCTACGTACTGGCGAACGACATCGAGCGACTCGGCGCGCCGACGGACGCCGAGAGCGTGCTGATCAGAGCGAGGTCCCTGTAATGAGTGCATCCGTCCCCACCCGCGAGGTCGCCCGACGCGTCTTCGCGACCGAATTCAACGACGCAACGTACACGTTCAAAGAGTCCGACGACGACCGTGCCCCGGTCTACTCGCTGTTGCCGACCGGCCAGCGGGCCAACCGGGTCTTCGTCGCCGGAACGCTGACCGAAACCGAGGACGTCGGCAACGACTCCGAGTACTGGCGCGGCCGGATCGTCGATCCGACCGGGACCTTCTTCACCTACGCTGGCCAGTACCAGCCCGAGGCGACGTCGGTGCTCCGAGAGACGGAGACGCCGGCGTACGTGACAGTCGTCGGGAAGCCGCGGACCTACGAAACTGACGAGGGCGACGTGAACGTCTCCCTCCGTCCCGAATCGATATCCGTGGTCGACGACGTAACGCGGAACCGCTGGGTCGTCGAGACCGCGGATCGAACGCTCGATCGCATCGAGGCGTTCGACGGGACCAACGAGTACGCCACCATGGCCGAAACCCAGTACGGGTCGGACCTGTCGGTGTACCGCGATGGCGTCATCACGGCGCTCGAGGATCTCGAACCCGACGCCGAAGTCGCTCCGGAACCGTAGCTCCTCCCGTCTCCCGTTTCGGGTTAGAAGCCGAACGCCGATAACGCCGCGAACATCACGTCGCCGAACGTCAACGCGACGACGAGGCCGGCCAACATCGGGACAATAAACGGGATGCCGGGCGTGATCCAGATCGACTCGCGATCCGATTCGGCGAGCGTCGAGAGCCCCTCACGGAGTTCATCGGACGTGGTTCCGTACGCCGAGTGTTCGGCGAGGAACGCCTCTGCGCCCCACGAGTCGTCGGTGACCGACTCGACGGGGCCGTCGTCGGCTATCGCCTCGCCACCGAGGGAGCCGTCGCCCGGATCGTTCGGCTCGACCGGCACCGTCCCTCGGTACCGCTGTGGATCGGCGCGAAGCGCCGAAAAGGAGATCCCACGCCACCTGAGATACATCCGTAGCGCGTCGATGTCGAGCCCACCGCGCGTGAATCCGGTCGACGTCTCCAGCAGTCGCCCGTACGCCGTCGGCACGTCGTGTAGCGAGACGGGATGGCCGACGAACATCGCGGGCGTGAATCTCCCTTCGGGGAGGTTTCGAACCGCGAGCGCGACCGGGTACAGGAGGCCGACGAGCACCGTGTTCGAGAGGATCGTGAACGAGAACACCCCGAGCGGCGCATCGTACACCGGATATGCGCCGCCGAGCGCGTAGTATGTCGGATACACCGGAAACAACACGGCGAGGGTGATGATCGCCTTCGCGTCCGCACCGCCGAAACCGCCGATCCGCCAGAAGACGTAGCCGAGCGGTGCGACGAAGCCCAGCGAGACGATCGCCTGTATGGCGAACAGCCGTCGCTGGATGCCGGTGAGGTCCGCGAGCGTTAGCAGGTCCCAGACCAGCGCGACCACGCCGACGGCGACGAGGGGATACCACGTCCAGTTCGGTACCCGGCGGGTTCGAAGGTCGCGGTAAGCGGCCCACGCGAAGACGGGGACAGCGAGCAAGCGTAGTAGGTCGGGGCCCGTCGTGACCCCGAACAGCACTGACGCGGACACGCTCGACAGTGCGTTCAGGTTCATTATAAACGCCCGTGATCACTCACGACACGGAACGGCGGGGTGAACGGCCGCGTCGGGCGACGGGTTCGGCCGCCTGTCAGACGATCTCCACCGGAAGCGGCGGGGATACCCACTGCGTCTCGCCGTCAGAGCGGAGCTCCAAGCGCACCTCGTCGGTCCCGACCGCTTCGCCCACGATTTCGACTCGATCGCCGTCGACAGTCATCGTGACCGGTCCATCCGGGGTTCCTCCGGCCGGTACGGCCCGTTGGGAATACGCGCTGTCGGGATCGAGCGGTCTCTCCTTGGTCCCTTCGAGGAGGACTCGCGTTCGGCCCACTAGGGACTCGCCGGCGTCGAGTTCGAGCGGTGACTGGTGCCACTGGGGGTCTCGACACTGTGCCAGTGAACGTATGTGATACGGGTGTCGTCGGCAAATCTCGTCCGTGCGTCGAACTCGGGATCGACGAACTCGATCGGGAACGCGGAGCTGAGATATCGCTCCCCGACGCGGAGGTCCGGGTCCGGTTCATCGGATTCAGCGTCTTCGTCGTCGGTCGGATTCCCGCCCCGCCACCGACTCCCGAACAGTCGGTCACGGGCGCGTCCGCGACAGTCACCGCCCCAACCGAGCAGGCATCGTCGCGTGAGCGGTCCCTCGATCACTGTTGTGCTGTCGTTTGTGAGGCAACTCGGCCTACGTTTGCGCGGAGTGGCGACCTCGCACACGACCGGTCGCCACTCGCGGATTCCACGCCGAATCGTCACTCGGCCTCACAGATTGCGAGGAAGTTCTCGAACACTTCCTCCCCACGCTCGGTGTGTGCGACTTCCGGATGCCACTGGACGCCGTAGAGATCTCGGTCCGTGTCGCTCATTGCCTCGACACCGCAGATGTCGCTTTTTGCGGTTCGGACGAAACCGTTCGGGAGTTCTTTCACCTCGTCAGCGTGGCTGGCCCACACTCGCGTCTCCGGTGCGAGCGATCCGACGAGCGGATCGGTCTCGTCTTCGATTTCGACGGTCACGTCGGCGTAGCCGCCGTAGTCGCCGGCATCCACCAGGCCGCCGAGTTCGGCGGCGATGAGTTGCATTCCGAGACAGATCCCGAGGACGGGAACGTCTCGGTCGAGATACTCGGCGGAGCGGCCGATTCGATCCATGTCCGGACCGCCCGAGAGGACGATCCCGTCGGCGTCGACGTCCGCTGGTGGAGTCTCGTTATCGAGGAGCTCCGTATCGACACCGAGATCGCGTAGCGCGCGGTGTTCGAGGTGGGTGAACTGCCCGTGGTTGTCGACCACGACGATTCGAGTCATTGGGTGTTCGTATCGGGTGGGTGGATAAAAAGGGTCTGATACGGCGATTCGGCGTTATTCGGCGTTCGATCGGGTTTCACGGCGACGCCGAACGTCGGCGCGCTGGTCCGGGATGAGATCGAGCGACGCGTCGACGTCACCGAGGACGAACAGCGCGTAGTATCGCAGATACGCCACCACGGGCACCTGGACGAGGAGCCAGAGAACGAACAACGCGAGCACGAACAACAGCACGACGCCGACGAACGCGACGGTCACGATCGTCGAGGAAAACGAGACGGTGACGGAGAGCAAGACGCCGAGGATGGCCACGGGAATCACTAGCCCGATCGCCGCCAGTCCCACGGCGAGCGAGGCGGCGATCCCGGCCGCGATCGACAGTACAAATACGATGACGGCGTACACGAAATACTGCTTCGGCTCCGCTTTGATCGAACCCCAGAGGAGCCGCCAACCGGCGAGGACGCCGCCGTCCGTTTTGATCATGATCGGAACGACGAACGCGGTCGTAAACGACGCGACGAGCGCGTACAGCAGACTGATGAGAAAGAGGAACGGGATCCCGAGAAAAAACAGCATCCCAAACGTGGCGATCGGGTCGATCCCTCGGTACACGATCGGGACGAACAGCAGCGCCATCCAACCGACGACTACTCCCACCACCGGGAGACCGATGACTAACCGAAAGCCGAACAGGCGGAGTCCCTGTCGCCACCGACGACTCCAGTATCGCCGGACCGTCACCTCGCGCGTTCGGAGCGACTCGACGAAGACGAACTCCATGATCGCTCCGACGAGGGCAAAAAGCAGCGCGAGCAGGATGATCGTCCCGACGATTCCGCCGATCAGTAACCAATCATCCGGGGAGACGGTCGGCAGTTCCCCACCGGTCGGTTGGTCGACCCCGCTGGACGCGTCGAACTGGACGGTCGGCAAACTCATTCCGCTCCCAACGAACAGGACGACGAACGCGAGTTTCAGCCAGCGGCGGAGCTCGAACGGGAGGAGGAACTCGCGCGTGGCGGTAAACGCATCACCGATGTCTTCGATGGCGTGGAGGGCCATATCGGGGAATGACCGACGAATGACATATGCGTTTGGATGGTTCTCAGTGGGCGGACACGACCGGCGCGACGAGGTGGAGCGGTAGGTACAAACGGCGTCCACCCCGATGGCCGACAATGGCCGACACCGAGCGCCTGTGGCTCGTCGCCCGCGAGTACGGTGACGAGTCGCTCGTCGAACTCGTGTACGCGACCCCCGACGGGGAACGCTGCGTCGTCAAACACTTCAGCATCCAACTGCTCCGGGCGAAGGACATCACCGCCGCGATCGAGGTCGAATCCGATCGGCTCGAATCGGTCGGCGACTCTGACACACGCGAACGGTACGCCGTGGAGGTCGAACGCGCCCGAGACCGGCACGACCCGGACGACGTCGTCTGATCGCCCTAGAGACGCATTCGCACGGCTCGCCCGAGCCTCAAGGCATATAAGACGTCGGGCGGAACCGGGAGACGATATGGCCGCCATCGAACTCGACGGCGTCGAGAAGTCGTTCGGCGACGTGCGGGCGCTCCGCGGCGTCGATCTCGAAGTCGAAGACGGTGAGATATTCGGCTTTCTCGGCCCCAACGGCGCGGGAAAGTCCACGACGATCAACATACTATTGGACTTCGTTCGTCCCGACGGAGGGTCGGTTCGCGTGCTCGGTCGCGACGCCCGCGAGGACAGCGTCGCGGTTCGGGAGCGAACCGGCGTCCTTCCCGAGGGGTTCGACCTGTACGATCGACTGACCGCGCGCGAACACGTCCAGTTCGCCATCGACTCGAAGGAGTCCGACGAACAACCGTACCCGCTCTTGGAGCGCGTCGGACTCGAGGACGCCGCCGATCGGAAGGCCGGCGGGTTCTCGACGGGGATGCGCCAACGGCTCGCGCTGGCGATGGCGCTCGTCGGCGATCCGGACTTACTGATCCTCGACGAGCCGTCCTCGGGACTCGATCCTAACGGCGCCCGGGAACTTCGAGAGATCGTCGAGGATGAGGCCGAGGGCGGCGCGACCGTCTTCTTTTCGAGCCACATCCTCGGGCAGGTCGAGGCGATCTGTGACCGCGTCGGGATTATTCGTGACGGCGAACTTGTCGCCGTCGACACGATCGACGGGCTCAGGGAGAACGTCGGCAGCGGCTCGACGCTCGTCGTCGAGGTCGACTCGGTCCCCGAGGACGCGGCCCACCGGTTGAAAAGCCTCGACGGCGTTTCCGACGTCACTGTCGACGGGACGACGCTTCGCATCTCCTGTGAGGACGACGTCAAGATGGACGCCGTCTCCGAACTCGAGGACGCTGGGGCGGACGTCTCGGACTTCTCGACGGAGGAGGCGTCACTTGAGGACCTTTTCGCCGCCTACACGGAGGGTGACCGATGAGCTGGCTCGCCGTCGCGAAGAAGGACTTCTCGGATGCGATCCGATCGCGGCTGATGCTCGCCGTCGCCGTGATCTTCGTCGCGTTCACCGGCGGCGGCATCGCGCTGGGATCGGCGTTCGGCATCGAAAGCGGCGCGGTCGTCGTTCTCATCCTCCAAGTGCTCTTGAGCGGGATGAGCATCTTCATTCCCCTGATCGCCATCGGGATCGCCTACCAGTCGATCGCGGGCGAACGACAGAGCGGGAGCCTGAAGCTCCTGCTCTCGTTGCCGAACTCGCGGCTCGACGTGGTCGTCGGCAAGTTCCTCGGTCGGTTGGGCGTGTTGGGCGTCGCCGTCGTCATTGGCTTCGTATCGATGCTGCTCGCGACCGCGATCACCTTCGACGGCGACGTTCAGGCCGACGTCATTCTCACGTTCATGCTCGCGGTGTTGCTCTTGACGATCGTCTTCGTCAGCATCGCCGTGAGCGTCTCGGCGTTCTCGGAGTCGACGTTCTCCGCGGCGATCGGCGGGTTCGGGCTCTTCGTTGTCTTTCAGTTCGCCTGGGGTGGACTCGTCTTTCTGTTGCGGTACGTCGCCAACGGCTTCGAGACGCCCTCGTTCGGCTCGCAACCCCCCGAATGGGCGCAGGTGCTGGTCGTGGTGAATCCGATGACTGGCTGGCAGCAGGCGACAGCGTGGCTCCTCCGCCGCGTTTCCGAGCAAGAGACGACACAGGAGGCAGCCGATGCCTTCTACCTCGAACCGTGGTTCGGATTCGTCGTCTTAGCGTTCTGGATCGTCGTCCCGCTCGTCGTCGGGTACCTCCGGTTCGAATCGGTCGATCTGTAGCGGCCCACATCTTCGCACACACCACCGCGGAAAAACGGCCGTCCGTCACCCGTCGAACGATCGTCTGACAACAGTTTCACTCCGCTTCCCTCTTGCGATTTTACTTTCGCTCTGCATGCACGGGTTTTATGATACCTCCAGCCTTCAGATCGGTTGCACACGCTCCTTCCCTTTTGTCGACGTTACCCGCGTAGCCGGCGGCCTTCGCGGCTCGGGCGGAGTCCCGGAAGGCATACCACACCCGCGCCGGTAGATCGGATATGATCGACCTCGCTGACGTGACGGCGGCCAGAGAGCGCGTCGCCGAGACGGCCCGCGAGACGCCGCTGAAACGCTCGAACACCTTCTCGAATCGAACCGGTGCGGATATCCGACTCAAACTGGAGCACCTCCAGCGAACCGGCTCGTTCAAGATCCGCGGTGCGACGAACAAGATCACCCTCCTGAGCGAAGACGAGCGCGAGGCGGGCGTCGTCGCCGCGAGCGCCGGTAATCACGCGCAGGGTGTCGCTCTCGCGGCGACGAAAACCGGCGTCGATTCGACGATCGTGATGCCCGAGTACGCCCCGATCTCGAAGATCGACGCCACGCGCTCGTACGGGGCGACGGTCGAACTCCACGGAGTCGACTACGATGCGGCCGCCGAACGCGCCCACGAGATCGAGCGCGAGGAGAATCGAACGTTCGTTCACGCCTTCGACGATCCGGCGGTGATGGCCGGGCAGGGGACGATCGGCCTCGAGATCGCCGAACAGTGCCCGGAGGTGGATACGGTCGTCGTCCCGATCGGCGGCGGCGGACTCATCGCCGGCATCGCCACCGCCATCACGGAACTGACCGACGCCCGCGTGATCGGAGTGCAGGCCGAGGGCGCCGCGAGCGCCGCTCGGTCGCTCGAAATTGGCCGTGTCGTCGAGCGCGAGTCAGTCGATACGATCGCCGACGGTATCGCGACCAGGAAGATCGGCGAATCGACCTTCGAGGTGATCAAAGAACGCGTCGACGAGGTCGTCACGGTCACCGACCCTGAGATCGCGAACGCGCTCACGTCGCTTTTGGAGCGCTCGAAGACGCTGGTCGAGGGTGCGGGTGCCGTTTCGCTCGCGGCCGTCATCGAACGCCGCTTCGAGTACGACGAGGGCGAGACGATCGTCCCCGCCCTCTGCGGCGGGAACATCGACCTCAACGTGCTCACGACGGTCATCACCCGCGGTCTCGTCGAGCGCGGTCGCTTCCTCCGCGTGAAGACCGTGCTGAAGGACCGGCCGGGGGCGCTCGAAGAACTCGTCGAACTGCTCACGGAGTACCGGACGAACATCCACGCCATCGAACATGACCGCGCCTCGAAGGACATCGCGATGAACGCCGCCGAGGTCGAACTCGACCTCGAAACCCGCGGCCACGAGCACGTCGCGGAGCTGTTGGGCGAACTCGAGGAGCGGGGCTACGAGGTCGAGATCGTCTCCTGACCGGCGTTCACCCCGACCGACGCTCATTCGAGCCATTCGAGGAACGTCCCGTTTATCAGCGTCTCCGACTGCGCGTCGATGTAATCCGATTGCATCCCCCAGATCGCCTGCGCGAACGGCTCGCCCTCCTCCATCCGCGCTTTGACCCGATCATGTTTCCACCGGGCGGGCGTCATCCGTCGGTCGACGCGCTCTCTGAGCGGCTGGATGTAGCGGTTCGCCTCCTCGGCGTCGAGCCCCCGGAGTTCGAGTCCGTCGCGGGCGAGTTCGAACAGCTCGGCGTACAGTTCGTCCGTATCCCCCGTCTCAGCCCCGTCGGCGGTGATCCACGACAGCTCCGCCGAGAGACCGTCGCGAACCGCGGCGTAGAAGTTCTCCCGTGCCACTTCCCACGATTGTTGGTAGACGGGGTGTTCGCGTCGGGGTAGACTTTCGAGGAGGCCAGCGAACACCGCCAAAAGCGAGCTCGTCCCCCGAACGGTCGGCTGTCCCGGGAGCGGACGGAACTCGATGCGGGCGTTGGCGTTCGTCCGCGTCGAGCCGCCGAACACCGGGCGAACCCACCGCCAGAAGCTCCCGTGTTTGTGTCGGAAGTGGGCGAACTCGTCGTCGAAGCGCCCCTCCGGTTCGAGCTCAGCCGGAACGACTGTCTCGTCGCTCGCGATCCGGTCGAGCGCCTCGTCGATGCCGTCGATGTCCTCCGGGAACGTCACCTTCTTTGTGTCCCCGGGATTGAGCACCGACTCGAACACCGGAACCCGGTTTTCCATCCAGCACTCCCCGAGCACCGTCTCTCCATCGGCGTCGTAGAGGTCGGGCGGGAAGAACGGGGAATTCACCGCGATGGCAAGCAGTGGTCCGGCGGCTCGAAGGGCGTATCGGAAGTACTCCGGAAGATCGTGGGCGTGTGAGACCTGATAGTGCGGCTGGATCGACGTGATGAGACTCTCGGGCATCACGGTGTCGGCCGACAGCGAGACGTGCGGCGCGTCGAGCCGTAACTCGGCGGCGTAGTCGGTGTTCGCCATCGCGTGGTACCGCACCGCCCGTGACATGTTCGTCGCCATCCGGATCCCGTCCTGTTCGATGCTGTCGGTCAGGTACTCCGCAGCGGTCTCGCCGATCGGCGGCACCGTCCACAGCCCGTCGCTGACGAGCGTCATTCCCTCACGGGCGACTTCCCGCTGTGCCGCGTTGAGCTTCGCTTGCACTTCTGCTTCCTGTGCGCGAAGCCCGTACGGCGACAGCGGCTGAGGCGCAGTCGAGAGTTCGGCGTTGTGCAGGCCGAGTTCCTTCTCGAAGCCGATGTATTCGAGCAACCGGCGCGGAACCCGCATGAGCGCGTCCGTTTCGGCGTCGACGGCGTAGAACTCGTATTCCAGCCCGACGATCGCCTGCGGGTTGTCGAACGTGCCCTCTTCGATCTCCTCGCGTAGCGACGCCGTTTCGGCTTCGACCCGCGACGCGAACGCCTCTGGGTCGATATCGAGCGCCTCCACGATCTGCGCCGCGAGCTCGGAAGCGGACATGTCCGTCTTTGCGTGCGGTGGGGTTTTGAAACGTGTGAATCCCGGTCATCGTTTCCCGGTCAAAACATGCTCGCGAAGAGGACATAACAGAACAGCAACGAGAGCAGACCCACACCCGTCGCGTAGTAGGCGAGCGGGAGGAGGTTGAGACGCATGACGCGGCCCTCCTGGCCGACGAGGCCGACGGTCGCGAGCGCGGCGACGACGTTGTGGATGGCGATCAGGTTTCCGATCGCCCCGCCGACCGCCTGCGCTCCGACGATGAGGGTTCTCGGCACGCCGACGTTCTCCGCCGCGACGAACTGGAACGGCCCGAAGGTGATGTTCGAGACGGTGTTCGATCCCACGACGGCCGCCCCGAGCGCACCGACGAACGCGGCGACGAACGGGTAGACCGGTCCGACGATTCCAGCCGTCGCCCGCGCGAGTACGACGATCATGCTGTCGACGTTCTCGGCGTGTGCGCCCGACTGCAGCATGACGTGCGCCATCGCCAACACGAACACCAGGGCGACGAGCGGCGATCGGAGGTTCCGCGACGCTTCCCGCCACGCTTCCGCGACCTGCGCCGTCGACATCCCGAACAACGGAATCGCGATGAGCGCGCTGATCAGCAGCCACGTCCCGGGCAGGTACGCGACGCCGATACCGTTTTGCAACCCGGTTCCGAGTATCGAGGTCCACTGGAATCCGAACGGGCCGATCGTGATCTCACCGACGCTCGTGTTAATCGTCCCGATAGCCAACGAGACCGTCGTGCCCAACAGCTCGACGGTCTCGCCTCGGAGGAACTGCGCGATCGGGTCGACGCTCCTCGTGACGACCAGCAACCCGACGAGCAGGACGTACGGCGTCCACGCACGCATCGGGGAGATCGCGTACTCGCTCGGAATGACGCCGCGGGCGTCCGCCGGGCGGATCGTGCCGACCCAGTGGTCGGGCCACTCCTCCTCCGGCGGGAACTCCCAGCGCGTCTCGGGTTCGAAATAGCCCGCACGGAGCGCGGCGACGACGACAGCACCGCCGATCATCGAGCCGAGAAGCGCCGGGAACTCGGCGCTAATCCGCGCCGAGAGCCAGTAGGGGATTCCGAACGCGATCCCCGAAAACAGACACAGCGGCGCGACCTCCCAGGCCGGTTCGAGTGAGCGCTCCTCGCCGCCGAAGAAATAAACCACCATCCCGACCGCGAAAAGCGGCATCACGAAGCCGACCAGAAGGTGGTACGTCGCCGCCCAGCGGGCGACTTCGATCGCGAACTCCGTCGTCGTCGCGCCGTCGGCCTCGATCGTCGCTCGGATCGACGAGACGCTCGACATGGGCTCGCCGATCCCGACGATGATCGGCGTTCCGACCGCGCCGTACGTCACGGCGATGACGTGGCCGATCAGTGCCGCCACGACGGCGGCGAGCGCGGGGAAGCCGAGCGCCAAGAGGAGCGGGGCGACGACGGCTGCGGGGGTGCCGAAGCCGGCCGCCCCCTCGATGAACGTCGCGAGGAAAAATGCGACCAACACGACCTGTACCCGTCGATCCTCGCTTATGTCGGCGAAGCTCCGATTGAGGGTGTCGAACGCGCCGGATCTGAGCATCGTATAGAGCAACACGAGCGCCGCGAAGACAATAAAGAGGATCTGCATCGCGGTAATGACTCCCTCGACGGTCGCCGCGAGCAGCCACACCGGGGGGACGCCCCAGACGGTGTAGCCGATGACGACGGCGCTGACCCAAGCGATCGGCATCACGCGCGCCGCAGGCCACAGAAACCCGACCAGGAGGAGACCAACGACGACGAGCGGGAGCGCCGCGAAGAACACAGCGAGCGCCGAGTTCATCGTCGACCCATCACGGATACCGTGGCCGTCCCCGACCGATTCGGAGGTCTACGGCGTGGTGTCGCCCCGACGCCGACGACGGGAGTGGCCGACGCTCGGGGCTGGTGTGGTCTGCCGATCGTTCCCGCCGGCTCTCGCTCATTTCCTGCCGTCTCCCCCTGTGCGTCGGAGCGTTATAATCCCCGGGGGCTACCGGGAGACGCCGCCACGGTTCGACAAAGGGATTATACCGTCGCCGGACCTGCCATCGGTCATGGCATCCGAGCGCGAACGAAACGCGAACGGGGAATTCACCGATCGGATACCCGCCGACGCCGCGCTCGACGCGTTCGACGCGCGCGAGGACGCCGCCCGTCCGCTCACCGCCGCCGACGTGATGGAGGCGCTCGATTGCTCGCGGCGGACGGCACACAACAAACTCAACGCCCTCGTCGACGAAGGGTCGCTCCAAACGCGCAAAGTCGGTGCGCGCGGACGCGTCTGGTGGCGGCCCATCCCCGCGGGAACCCTCGGCGACTCGACCGCTGCCGACGCACCGAACGGCCGACCGACCGACCGCTCATCCGAGGTTCGACGCGCCATCGAAGACGCCGATCTACCGGGGTCGGGAACGACGCTCCAAGCCCGTCGGGAAGCGCTCACTGCCGCCTACGAGTATCTCACCAGCCACCCGAGCGCGACGAAATCCGACTTCCTCGACGAGGTGTATCCGGATTACCCCGCGAACTTCGAAACGCCCGAGGGGTGGTGGAACGCGATCCAACCCGCGTTGAAGCAGCTCCCGGCAGTCGACCCGCCGGAGGAACGCGGTCACCTGTGGCAGTTCTTGGGTGGCGATCGATTCACGCCGACGCTCGGCTAACTCCGCTCACTGCGTGACCGCTTCGGCGACGAGTTCGATCGGCGTCGGCGGCTCCTCGGAGACGCCCTCACGGTTGTGTAACTGCGTTCGGCAGGACGCCCCGGGGGCGACGACCCGATCGGCGGCGCTGTCGTCGAGTTGGCCGTAGAGGATGTTCGCGATCGCGTCGCTCATCGAGCCGTGTTCGGTCTCGTAGCCGAACGAGCCGGCCATTCCACAACAGCCGGAATCGAGCGGATCCACCTCGTATCCGGCTCGTCGGAGGACCCCGACGGCGTGGTGATCCTTGGCGGTCGCCTTCTGGTGGCAGTGGCCGTGGTAGACGAGCGATTCGCCGTCGGTCTCGAACGAGAGGTTCCGGTCGAGACCGAACGTATCGATGTACTCACAGACGCCGTAGGTGTTCTCGGCGACGGCTTCTACCACGTCGCCGGAGCGGAGATCGAGGTAATCCGATTGGAACATGACCGCGTCGGAGGGTTCGACGACGACGACGTCGTAGCCGTCGGTGACGAGCGGGCTCAACACGTCGAGGTTGTCGAGCGCGGTTTGCTTCGCCGTGTCGATGAATCCCTTCGAAAAGGCCGGTCGGCCCGTATCTCCGATCCCGTCGGGGACCGTCACTGCGACACCGGCCGCCTCCAGCGTTTCGACCGCCGCCTCTCCGGCGGCCGGATTACAGTAGTTCGTGATCGTGTCCGGGTACAACGCAGCCCACCGGACGGGGTCGTCGCCGTCGGCCGCCGCCACGGCTCTCGCGATCGACCCCGTCTCGCCGCCGCGCTCCTCGAACCGGTTGCGGAACGTCTTCCGGTGGAACTCCGGAAGCGGCCGGTTCGGCTCGATCCCGAGGGTTCGTTCGAGCAGCGTTCGCGCGCCCGGGAGCGACGAAGCGGCGTTGGCGATCGGCGCGACCGCGCTGCCGAGTCTCGCCGCCGTCTCGAAGTTCGCGAAGAGTCGATCGCGGAGCGCGGGCCCGTGTCGCTCGTGGTGTTCGTGGGCCACTTCGGCTTTCAGCTTCGCCATGTCGACGCCGCTCGGACAGTCGATCTTACAGCCCTTGCAGCCGACGCAGAGATCCAAGACTTCGGATTTGAACTCCTCGGTGAACGCCTCCTCGGGATCGAGCTTCCCGCTCATCGCTTCCCGGAGGGCGTTCGCCCGTCCCCGGGTGCTCGTGATCTCCTCCTCCGCGGCGCGATACGTCGGGCACATCACGCCGCCGGTGGTCGATTGCTCGCCGCGACAGCCGCCGCAGCCGTGACAGAGCTCGATCATCCCCTGCATGCCGTTTTCGTTCTCCCAGTTGAGTTCGGGGTCGAATCCCGATTCGAAGCCGTACTCCGGGCCGAATCGGTGATTCTCGGTCATGTCCGTCGGGTCTTCTTCTCGGAACACGACCTGTCCGGGATTCAACAGCCACCCGGGGTCGAACGCCGTCTTCAGGTCCTGGAACGTCTCCCAGATCTCGTCGCCGTAGAGCTTGTGGTTCCACTGGGTTCTGGCTCGACCGTCGCCGTGTTCGCCCGAGACCGATCCGTCGTACTCGACGACGAGGTCCGTGGCCGCGTCGGCGATCGACTCCATCATCTCCAGTCCCTCGGCCGTCTTGGTGTTCACCAGTGGGCGGATGTGTAACACGCCGGGGCCTGCGTGAGCGTAGAAACTGGCGTAGGTGTCGTGCTCGTCGAGCATCGCCTGAAAGTCGGCGACGAAGCCGGGCAGATTTTCCGGTGGGATCGCGGTGTCCTCGATGAACGCGACGTGCTTCTCGTCGGTCGTCCGACTCAAGAGGATCGGCAGCCCCGACTTTCGAAGTTTCCACACTTTCGCTCTGCTATCCTCGTCGTAGGCTTCGATGGCGTCGAACGCCCGCCGTTGCGCGCCGGTGTCGGGCACCTCGTCGACCGGTTCGCTCGCCGATTCGTACTCCGGAAGGCGATCCGCGAGCAGCGTGGCGATCTTCCGCTCGGCCTCGCGTTGGTCTTCGGCGTAGAACTCGACGATGAGGACGGCGCCGGTTCCGGCCGGGAGCATCTCCGTGACGGGGGCGAACTCCGGCGTCTCGCGGGCCAGATCGAGCAACACGTCGTCGATAACCTCCGTCGCCGCCGGATCGTGTTCGACGATCGGCGAGACGTCCCCCATCGCGTCGCCGACCGAATCGTACGCGAGCAACACCATCCCCTTCGTTTCTGGAATCGGCTCCAGCGATACCGTCGCCTCGGTGACGATCGCGAGCGTCCCCTCGCTGCCGCAGAGCAGTTTCGCGACGTTGATCATCCCGCCTTCAGCGTTCGGTTCGCCGACGCCGCGGACCGCGCCGTGGGCATCTTCGACGAGCCAATCGAGGTTGTATCCCGAGACGTTTCGCTTCAGGTCCGGATACCGCTCCTCGATCAGATCGCCCTTCTCGTCGACGATCCGGGCGATCTCGTCGTAGATCGCCGCTTCGAGGTCGTCACCGTCGGCGAGTTCGGGGAGTTCGTCGAGTTCGACTTCACCGAACGTCGTGACGGTGCCGTCCGCCAACACCGCCTCGACCGATTCGACGTACGCGTCCGTCTTGCCGTACTGCAGCGAGTGTGCGCCCGTCGAGTTGTTTCCGATCGCACCGCCCAATGCGCTCTTATCGCCCCACGCCGGATCGGGAGCGAACTTCAGGCCGTGTTGTTCGATCGCCTCGTTGAGCGTTCCAAGGTAGATACCGGGCTGTGCCGTCGCCGTCCCGGCGTCGATATCCGTCGACAAGAGAGTCTTCATATATCGGCTAAAATCGAGGACGACGGCTTCGTTGACGGTCTGTCCCGCGAGACTCGTACCGCCACCGCGAGGGAGCACCGGAATCCCGCGCTCGGCACAGTAGGAGACGGTCGCCGCGACGTCGCCGGTCGATTTCGGGAAGACGACGCCGATCGGCGTCACCTCGTAGATGCTGGCGTCGGTCGCGTACAGTGACCGCGAGTACGAATCGAATCGAACGTCGCCGTCGGTGACGCGTTCGAGGCCACGGAGCAAGTCCGGGCGTTCGACCTCATCGTCGCGATAATCGTAGCGAGCCCGTCGGTCATCGGCCGGATTACCGTCGACGCTCGTGCGCACGTGTTTCGACATGGTCTGACCACGGAGTGTAGGGTAATCAGCGTGGCGACAAAGGAGGAGGTACCGAAACCGACCGCAGCTCAGAACAGTCCCGCGAAGAGGACGTAGCTGAACAGCGTCGTCAGGATTCCGACGCCGACCGAGTAGTAAATCAACGGCAGGAGGTTGAGTCGCATGACGCGACCTTCCTGACCGACGAGGCCGACGGTCGCGAGCGCGGCGACGACGTTGTGGATGGCGACCAGATTACCGATCGCCCCGCCGACCGCCTGCGCTCCGACGATGATCTGCGTCGGCAACCCGAGCGTCTGGGCGGCCTCGAACTGGAAGCCGCTGAACGTGATGTTCGAGACGGTGTTCGAGCCGGCCATCGCCGCGCCGAGCGCACCGATGAGGGCGGCGACGAACGGATAGGCCGGACCGAAGGCGTTCGCCGTTGCCTGTGCGAGCGCCTGGATCATCCCGAGCTCGATGCTGGCCGGTGCCGACGCCGACTGCAGCATGACCTGCACCATGGCGATGACGAACACCAACGCGATGACGGGGGAGACGAGCTTTCGCCCGGTTTCGCTCAACGCGGACTTGAACTCGCCGCCGGACATACCAAAGATCGGGACCGACAGAATCGCCGGCACGATGAGCCAGAATCCGGGAACGCTCACCCACGCGATCGAGTTGTCGATTCCGGTGCCGAGAATGTTGTCCCACCCCAGAACGATGCCGAGTGTGATGTTGCCGATCTGGACGCCGTAGTCGGGGTTCGCGATCGCCTCACTGATCGGATCGACGGCGCGTGTGATGACGAGCAACACGACGACGAGGATGTAAGGTAACCACGCCTTCGCCAGTGACATCTGCTGACCACCACCGGTGGCACCTCGGCCGTTCGATCCGGGTTCGATCGTGCCGACCCAGTGGTCCTTCCACTCCTCGCGCGGCGGGAAGTCCCAGTGGGAGTTCGGCAGGAGATAGCCCGCACGGAGCAATCCGACCGTGATCGCACCGCCGACCATCGACCCGATGAGCGACGGGAACTCCGCGGTGATGTACCACGCGGAGATCCAGTAGGGAACCGCGAAGGCGATCCCCGCGAACAGACACAGCGGCGCGACTTCGAGCGACCGGCTGAGCGCGCTCTCGTCGTCATCTCCGAAGAAGTGAGTGACCATGAGAACCGCGATAAACGGCATCATGAAGCCGACGAGCGCGTGATACGTCGCCGCCCACGCGGCGACCTGATTCGAGTATTCAGCCACACTTGCGTATCCACCCGCGGTAATCGCCTCCCGATAGATATCGAGCGAGAGCGGATCCCTGATCCCGACGATGATCGGCGTCCCGACCGCGCCGTACGTCACGGCGATGATGTGACCGATGATCGCCGCTATGACGGCGGCGAGCGCAGGGAAGCCGAGCGCCAAGAGGAGCGGGGCGACGACGGCTGCGGGGGTGCCGAAGCCGGCTGCCCCCTCGATGAACGTCGCGAGAAAGAACCCGATAAGGACGATCTGGACGCGCCGATCGTCCGACACCGCCGAGAAGCCCTCGTTTATCCGATCGAAGGCGCCGGCCTCCTGCAACGTGTACAGGAGGAGCAACGCCCCGAAGACGATCCACAGGATCGTAAACGCCGTGATGACGCCGTTTATCGAGGCCGCGACGACCCAGTCTATCGGCATGCCCCACACGGCGAAGCCGATGACGACGGCGCTGATCCAAGCGATCGGCATCGCCCGCGTGGCCGGCCACAGGAAGCCAACGAGCAGTATCCCGGCTATCAACAGCGGTGCCGCGGCCAACAGCAACTCGACCGCGTTAACCATGTCTTCCACCCCCTTCTGTAGCGGTAGCTGTCGGCTCTGGCACCAATGCTCCGATGACAGACTGGCGTGACACTGTCATGGAATCCGCCTATCGGACTCGACATTTATACTTATCGACGGTTCAGGTACTCTTCACGGGCTCTCGGGACCGTTGTGGCGAAACGGTGTGTACTGCCGTGGTATTTTTTAAACTAATGGGTGCAAAACTGGGCATAAATGGATTTCGAATCGCGCGCAAATAAAATACATAATCATCGTTCCGATTTTTGCGGGCCATCTACGATTTTTCGATCGATTCGCCTACCGTATTAGTTGTGTGTAGCGGCGTCGTCTATCGATTTTGTCCGAATACGCGTTTGCTTCCCACTACCTTTGCCGGTCGCCCGTGGTACACGCTCGCTCCGGAGTCGAACGATAACACACGACTGCACTGGTGATGCAGTCAACTGTACTGGTTTACCGGCGCGATTCGGCGGAAACGTGCCGCTCGCGCGCGCTTTGGATCAAACCCGACGCAACGATCGATCAGCTATCGTGATACGAGACTGTACGCCCGGCCTTCCTCGTGAAGCGTTTCCGATTCGTTCGGGTCCCAGTGGCCCGAGATGTCGCCGCGCTCGGCGAAGAAGATCCGATCACCGTGTGGAACCGCCTCGCTCGTGACGTGTCCGATGCACTCGACGCGCCATCGCGCTTCGCCGGTCGTCTTGTCCAGCGCGTACAGGTGGGTGTCGTAGGACCCCACGAGTATCGTCTCGGACGTGACGGTCAGCGATCCGAGGACGGTTCCGCCAACGTTCGTCGACCACAGTTCCTCGCCGGTTTCGGTGTCGAGCGCGTACACGTGCCTATCGTCGCTTCCCATGTAGATCACGCCGGCATCCGGATCGATGCCGGGATTCGACATGATGACTCGCCCCGTTTCGAACGACCATTTCTCGGTTCCGTCCCGCAGGTCGAGACAGTAGAAACGGCCGTCCCACGACCCGACGAACGCACGTCCCTCGTGGGTCGGGATCGTCCCCTTGATCTCCCCGTCCGTCTGGAATTCCCAGGCCGGGTCCAGCGACGGGAACTCCCAGGCGTAACACACCCCGTCGTTCGAGCCGGTCAGCATCCGTTCGGTCGCCGGGTCGATCGACGTCGACGGATGGGGCATCCCCCACAGGCGGCTGTCCTTCCAGAGCGGCTGGCCGGTCGCGGCGTCGAGCGCCCACATCGTCCCCGACGGCTCCTGCCAGGGGTAGTTGTACTCCGCGACGACGTAGATGATCCCGTCCCAGTAGGCGGGGCTTGACCCGATCGCGATCGCAGCGTCGAGTCGCCAGTTCGAGGTCTTCCAGACACGTCGTCCCGTCTCGGTATCGTAGGCGTACATCGAGCCGTCGTACCCGCCGATGTAGGCGATGTCGTCGACGACGAGCGGCGTCCCGTGGAAGCCGAGGCTCGTGCCCGCGCCGGTCTCGACCGACCACAGTCGTTCGCCGTCGGGCCGCACTGCGTGCAGATCTCCCGTATCCGAGGGGATCAACACCGTCTCGCCGTCCGGCGTCGGCCGCGGGCTCGATTTCGCTGCCGTGTGTCCGATCCCGTTGACCGGCATCGACCACTCGATCTCGACGCGCTCGGGGACGACCGCGTTGGGGTAGTAGCCGAGCCGGCGCAACCCCTGTCTGAACATCGTGATGCCGTCGTCGTCGGGATACGTCTCGTCGTAGGGCAACAGTTCTGGATCGAAGTCGGCCTGCGTTCGATCGTAATCGCTGCGAAAATGCGCCCAGCCGACGCCGCTGCCGACCGCCAGTGCGCCGAGGCTCGCCAGCGCTCCCCGCCGAGTGAGTCCGCTACCGTCCGATCGGTCCGACATTAGTTCGCGGAATGGCCCCCGTCGATATAGTGCTCCCGGTCGGCGTGTCTCGCCGCCTCCGGCCGTCCGATCGGGGTTACGGAAAGCACTTAGCGGAGACTCATCTACACCGACGTGGTATGGAGTGGGCCTTCGTCGTCGCGTACCTCATCGCACTCGCCGTGTTCACGGCCCTCGGTGCGCCGATCGCGGCGGCGTTCTTTCGTTATCTCCCCCGACGGGGCGCCGCGTTCGCCCTCCCCGCGGCGCTGGTTCCGTTCACCATCGCCGTCTTCTGGGTCGGCCAGCTCACCTTCGGTCTCCACGCGCTCGGCGTCGGCGTCGGCGTCGTGCTCGCCGGTGCAGTGACGGTGACCCGCCTGGGATTCACGCCCGAGTGGCGAGCCGTCGCCTCGATGTACGGCGTCTTCGCCGTCGGTTTTCTCGTCATGGTGGTCTTCCGGGCGGCGAATCCGGGGTTCACACCGATCGGCGGTGAGCAGTTCCTTCATTTCGGCCTCGTCAACGCCCTCGAGCGGGCGAATAGCCTGCCGCCGGAGGACATGTGGTTCGCCGGTGAACCGCTGAAGTACTACTACGGGACCCAACTGCAGGTAACCAGCCTCTCGATGCTCACCGGAACGCCGGTTCGCTACGGGTTCAACCTCGGTATCGCCACCTTCTACGGGCTCCTGTTCGTGGTCGCCTACGGTCTCGGCGGCGCGATCGTCCACCGACGCGGCTATTCTCACCGCCTCGGCGGCGTCTTCGCGGCGTTCTTCGTCGCGCTCGCGGGACCGACGACGACGGCCGTTCGCCTCGCGACGCCGCATCTGCCCGACACGATTGCCGAACCGGTTTCACGGGCCGCGTTCGGCTTCGCCGCCAACCGATTCAACGGCGGCGATCTGGCGCAAACGGTAGCGGAGCTGTCGGCTCCCGCCGAGTGGTCGTGGTGGTACACGAGGTACGTCGTCTCGGGAACGATTCAGGAGGTACCGCTCTACTCGTTCGTCAAGGCCGACCTCCACGGTCACGCGTTCGCAAACGGGTACGTCCTCTTCGCCGGCGCGCTCGCCTTTGCTTACTACGTCACGCCAGCCGCCGAACGCCGGCACCGGGCCGCGATCGTCTTCGGCGGCCTCGGATCGATAGCCGGCCTGTTCGGCTTTATGAACACCTGGTCGCTGCCGACGGTCGGCGGCCTGACCGTGTTGACCGTCGCGCTCGCGGACCCGCATCCCGACACGCTGTTGCCGCCGCCGTGGCGCCGACGATTCGCGGTTCCGACGGCCGTCGAGGCCAACCGCTCTCGACTCGCCGACGAACTCCGGCGACTGATTTTCGCGACCGTCGCCGGCGGCGTCGTCCTTCTCGTCGGGGTCGCCATCGCCTCGCCGTTCCTCGTCTTCGGCCACGTCCCGACGAACGACGGCGTCGGGTTCTTCCCGCCGCGGAGCTCGCTGGGACCGTTCCTGGTCATTTACGGCGGCCTCGTCACGGTCTTCGGACTATACGTCGCGACGCGCGGATGGCCGACGATCGCCGACGTACCGACGAGCTGGGTCGCCGGCGGCTCGCTCGCGTTCCTCGCGCTCGTGGCGGCGACGGTGCTCCTCGATTTCGCCGTTCTCGCCGTTCTCGGTCCGCTCATCGCAGCCGGCTGGATACTGGTTCGATCGGGTCGGGGCGACTTCGCGGTCGTCCTGTTGATCGCTGGAACCGGGCTTCTCCTCTCGTTCGAGGTCGTCCACGCCCGCCTTCCGTTGATCCCCGAGCCCCGCTGGAACACGTCGCTGAAGGTGGCCGTCCAGGGGTGGACGCTCGCCGCCGCCGGCGCGGGAGCGGCGGTCGCCGTCCTCCTCGCTCGATCCGCCGAGCGCCTGGCGGGTCGCCGGCAGTTCCCGCGATCGACCGCCGCCGCTTTCGCCCGGTCGAACGACGGTCAGACGACGGAGCGTCGCCCGGCCCCGACGCTCCAATCGGTGGGTACGATGGCTCTCGTCGCGATGGTCATCCTCGCGAGCGCGGCGTTTCCGGCGATGGTGTACACCGTCGAGATCGGCTCAGCGGTCGAAGAAGATCGCTACGATTCCTCCCTCGACGGGCTCACCTACGTCGAGGTGTATCACCCCCAGGAGTACGACGCGCTCCGGTGGCTCGACGAGAGGTCGGGCCATCCGGCCGTCGTCGAAGCCCCGGGCGATCCGTACGGGTGGACCAGTCCGGCCGCGACGTTCTCGGGGCTTCCGGGGGTGATCGGCTGGGACCACGAGGAGGAGTACCGGAGCGCCGACGCGTACGATCGCCGCGTGACCCATGTCGACGAAATGTACACCGGCGAGTGGGACGTCGCCGCCGCCCACCTCTCCCGTTACGACGTGACATACGTCTACGTCGGCCCGAACGAGATCGAACGTTACGGCGATGACACACGCTCGTTCGACGGGAGTGCGTTCTCCGTCGCGTTCGAGGGCGGAAATGTGACGATCTACGAGGTCGATCAAGACGCCCTCCCCAGCCCGGATCGATAGCCCGCCCGGTCGAAGCGCCGAAAACGCGTGGATTTAACGGCCCGCCCGATGTGCGTGACGCATGAACAGGGAGGAACCGTGATGCTCGCGGGAACCACCGCGTTCGTCACCGGGGCGAGCCAGGGTATCGGCCGAACCATCGCGCTGACACTCGCCGAGGAGGGCGCGAACGTCGCCCTCGCCGCACGGGGTGACGGCATCCACGAGACGGCAGCCGCCTTCGATGACGACTCGCGTGCGCTCCCCGTCGAGACGGACGTAACCGATGACGGATCGGTCGTGGCGGCGATCGAGCGAACCGTCGAGACGTTCGGCGGCCTCGATTGTCTCGTGAACAACGCAGGCATCGCCGGTCCGACGGCACCCCTCGAGGAGGTCACCGTAGAGGAATGGGAGCACACGATGGACGTCAACGTGACCGGGATGTTCCGCTGTGTGAAACACGCGGCACCACACCTTCGAGCCAGCGATCGCGGACGGGTCGTCAACGTCTCCTCGATCAGCGGGAAACGACCGCTGGAGGGCCGAACGCCGTACACGACCTCGAAGATGGCGGTCATCGGATTCACGCGAACGCTCGCGTTCGAACTCGGCGACGACGAGGTGACCGCCAACGCCATCTGCCCCGGCGCGACCCGCGGTCCCCGGATCGATAGCGTCATCCAGAATCAGGCCGAACAGCGCGGAATCTCCTTCGAGGCGGCGAAACGCGAGGTCTTCACCGACGACACCGCGCTCGGGAGATTGACGGACCCCGAAGACATCGCTGATATGGTCGCCTACCTCGCCAGCGAGCGTGGCCAGCACGTGACGGCCCAGGACATCAACGTCGACGCCGGGTCGGTCTGGTACTGATCGGGCGGCGTTCGGACGGGGGTACACCGACTGTCGACCCTCGGCAACGCGAAACTTTAGAACCGCTCGAACCCTAGCGCGGGGCAATGGCGCCGCCGAGGCCGTACCATATCGCGTATGACTGACGAGACCACTGACTCCGGCTGTACGCTGTGTGACCTTCCAACCACGGGGGTCGAAATAACCGACACCGACGGCAACGCCTTCTGCTGTCGGGGCTGTCTCGACGTGTACGAGGCGCTCGGCGATCTGGAGGATATCGACGCCGACGACGTTCGGTCCCGGCTCGGCGACGCGGAGTCGGAGGGTTCCGCACCGACCGACGATCCGCCGCTGGAGGGGCCGGTAGAACGGACGTATCTCAAAGTCAACGGAATGTACTGTGCGACGTGCGAAGCGTTCATCGAGTCGGTCGCGCTCGACCTCGACGGCGTTCGGTCGGTGAGCGTGAGTTACGTGACGGAGACGGTCCGCATCGACCACGACCCCGAACGGACCTCGGCGGAGGAACTACGCGAAGCGATCTCCGGACTCGGCTACACCGCGTTCCCGCGCGAGGACGCCTTCAGCCAGCGCCAGGCGAACCACATGGAGACGGTCCGCGTCGCGGTCGGCGTTTTGGTCGGCATGGCGGTTATGCTCCAGTACATCACGATTATCTATCCGACGTACTTCGGCGGCCTCTACTACGACGAGCGGACGACCCAGTTTCTCATCGACGCGATGGCCCACGAAAGCGGCACGTACTTTTTCATGATCGTCGCGGTGTTGACCACCGTCGTCTTGCTCGTGACCGGAAAGCCGATCCTCCAGGGCGCGTACGTGGCGCTTCGGACCCGGACCCCGAACATGGACCTCCTCGTTACCATCGCGGCCGTCAGCGCCTATCTGTACAGTACGCTCGCGATCATCGTCGTCGATCAGCCCCACGTCTACTACGACGTGACGGTCGCTATCGTCGTCGTCGTCACCGTCGGAAACTACCACGAAGCCAATCTCAAACGCCGCGCGACCGACCGCCTCTCCGAGCTCACGTCCGTGCAGGTCGACGAGGCTCGACGGCTCCGCTCCGACGGGAGCCACGAGACCCTCTCCGTCGACGACCTCGAAGAAGGCGATCGACTCGTCGTCCGAAAGGGTGAACGAATCCCGGTCGATGGAACGGTCACCGGGGGCACGGCGGCCGTCGACGAGTCCCTGATCACCGGCGAGTCGATGCCAGTCGCCAAACGCGAGGGGGATCAGGTTATCGGCGGCACCGTACTGACCGACGGTTCGATAACCGTCTCCATCGACGATCGCGCGGCCAGCAGCCTCGACCGCATCTCGGAACTCGTCTGGGATCTCCAGAGTTCGAACCACGGCATTCAGGGGCTGGCGGATCGGCTCGCGACGGTGTTCGTTCCGCTCGTGCTCTCCCTTGCGGTCGTCGCAACGGCCGCGTACCTACTCTTCGGCGGCAGTATGACCAGCGCGTTGCTCGTCGGGCTGACTGTGCTCATCGTCTCCTGTCCGTGCGCGCTGGGACTTGCGACTCCGCTCGCGGTCGCCGCTGGCCTCCGCGATGCGCTGAAGCGACAGATCGTGATCTTCGACGACACCGTCTTCGAGCGGATTCGCGATGCGGACACGGTCGTCTTTGACAAAACCGGCACGCTCACGACCGGTGAAATGGACGTCGTGGCGTGGGAGCTCTCCGCGGACCTGCTCGAAGACGCCGCGATCCTCGAACGCCAATCGGCTCACCCCGTCGGGGAGGCGATCGCCGCCCTCGCGGATCCGGATTCGATCGGGACCGATCTCGAAACCGACGGCGGTCAACTCGATCGACGCGTCGAGGATGGCGATGACCACGACCGCCCGTCGGTCGAGTCGTTCGAGAGCCACGACAACGGCGTTTCGGGCGTCGTCGACGGCCGCCACGTCGCCGTCGGCCACCCGGATCTGTTCGTCACCCTCGGCTGGGAACTCCCCGAGACGTTGGCCGACTCAGCGCGGGAAGCGGGCGGTCTGGGCCGCGTCCCCGTTGTTGTCGGTCGCGATGGGGTCGCGAAGGGGCTCATCGTCGTCGGCGACGAACTCCGGGACGGCTGGGAGGAGACGATCCGATCGCTTTCGGACCGCGGCGTCGAGGTCGTCGTGTTGACCGGCGACGACGAGCGCGCCGCCGAAACGTTCCGGACTCACCCGAACATCGACCGCGTGTTCGCGGGCGTACCGCCCGAGGGCAAGGCCGAAACGGTGGCGCGGTTGAGCGAGCGCGGCCAGACAGTCATGATCGGCGACGGTACCAACGACGCACCGGCGCTGGCGCGTTCCGATCTCGGTATCGCGCTCGGCGGCGGAACGGCGATGGCCGTCGACGCCGCCGACATCGCCATCGTCAACGACGACCTCCGCTCCGTCGAGTCGGTGTTCGAGCTATCGGCCGCAGCAGGGACGCGAATCAAGCAGAATCTCGGATGGGCGTTTTGTTACAACGGCATCGCGATCCCCCTCGCGTTGGCCGGGCTGTTGAACCCGCTTTTCGCCGCCGCCGCGATGGCGACGAGCAGCTTACTCGTCGTGAGCAACTCCTCGCGGCGACTCGTCGATGATCCCGTCGACGACCCGTAATCTCGACGTTCACGATTGCGTCCCGGTCGCTACGGAATTCGAAAGCGACGCGGGAGATGTGGTTGGCTAAACCGTCCCACATCGGGAGTAGATACTCTATATTTATCCCTTCTCGGGGTTCTATTTCACACACAATGTCAGATACCGGTCTGGTGTCCTCGTCCCCGGAGACGGCGCTTCCCGATCCGGCCGAAGCGAACAACGTCGTGTACAATCCGTCACCCGAGCGTCTCCGGGAGTGCTCCCGGGAACTCGAGACGACGACCGAGTTCGGCTCCCCGGCGTACGTAACCGAACAGCGCTCACGCTGTTCTGACCGGACGAAAAACGCGGTCGACGACGAGTTCGACGCGGCCGATCACGCCTACGTCGAGACCGCCCTCGAGTACGCGCAAACACACGAGATGGTCTGTGTCGATGTGCGGATCGGACGATACCCCGAACACACCTACGTGGGCCGGTATTACGTCCCAAAACGGTACGCTCGGATCGCGCTCGCGGTCACGAACCTCTTCGAACCGGTCGAGGCGGATGCGACGCCCGATTTCCTCACGGTACAGGTGCCCGACGCCGCCGAGATCGCTATCCGGGTGCTCCCCGACACCGGCGTGACCGCCGTGTTAGGAAGCGACTACTCCGGCGAGGCGAAGAAATCGTTCCTCCGGTTGTTCATGCGTCGCACCAAGGAGGCCGGCGGTCTCGGTCTCCACGCTGGCAGCAAACGCGTGACGCTCGAAACCGACGCTGGCGAACTCGAAGACGTCGGGCAGGTGTTCCTCGGACTCTCGGCGACGGGAAAATCGACGCTGACCGCTCACGGGCTCTGGCTCGACGATCCCGAAGCGGCGACGATGCTGCAAGATGACGTCTGTGCGCTGTTGCCCGACGGCACCGTCGCCGGCAGCGAGGGCAACGGCCTCTACATCAAGACCATCGGACTGGATCGTGACGAACAGCCCGCGATGTACGACGCCGCGACTCACGATTCGGCGATCCTCGAAAACGTCGCCGTCGACGACGACGGCACCGTCGATTTCGACAGCGACGAACACACCTCGAACGGGCGGGCGGTCATCCGCCGCGACCACCTCTCCTCGGCCGGAGAAGACATCGACCTCGAACGCGTCGACCAGGTGTTTTTCATCACGCGAAATCCCGCGATGCCGCCGGTCGCGAAGCTCTCACCGGAAGAGGCCGCCGTCGCGTTCATGCTCGGCGAGTCGATCCAAACGAGCGCGGGCGATCCCTCGAAGGCCGGCGAATCGATCCGCGTCGTGGGGACCAACCCCTTCATCGTCGGCTCGGAGGGCGAGGAGGGGAACCGCTTCCGCGATCTGATCGAGGACCTCGACGTCGACTGTTTCGTCCTCAACACCGGCCACCTCGGCGATCGGGCGAAGGACATCGGCGTCAGAGAGTCGGTGACGCTGCTGCGGGAGATCGCCCGCGGAACGGTCGAGTGGACGGCCGAAGAGGCGATCGGGCTCACGATCCCGGCGTCGGTGCCCGGGATGGATATCGAGCGGTTCGCCGTGCCGGATCACGTCGAAAACCACGAGGAGAAACTGGCCGATCTGCGCGAGGAGCGCCGGGCGTATCTCGCCGCCTTCGAGGAGTTGGACGAGGACATCACCGAAGCCGTCTACTAACCGTCTAGGGGGAAACCGGGCACGCGGCGTGGTGTGGCGGATCGATTCGACCTCGCGCACGGCGAACCGGGTATCTCACTGGTAAGGGGTCCCTGAAAAAGGATAGTCCATCCTGGATTCGAACCAGGGTCGTCAGCCCCAGAAGCTGACAGGATTGGCCACTACCCCAATGGACTGCACGCGTGTCGTAGATGGCAACAGCCGTACTTATGTTTGTCGTGTTCGCCCGATCAGACCCTCGTTTGTCGGCATTTCGTGCACGGATCGATCGCGCCCCCGCTCGGCGTTCGACGACACCTGATATGTGTTCCGGTGGTACTCAGCCGATGCGACCGAAATGAAACACCATCGCTTCGGGTGAACAATCCACCCCATGGTCGAAACGCACTGGCCGGAACTGCAGGGGAAGCAACTGCGCTATCTCGATGACGCGTGGGAACTTACCGGTACCGTCGACGTCCGTGATCGCGGCGAACTCCTGGCGGTCGAGGCGAAACAAACCGACGACGTGAAAGGTGAGACCGCCACGTTGTATTTTGGCGTCGAGTCTCCCGGTGACTCTCTAAATCCAGGCGATCTCGGCGAGCACTTCGACAGACTCGAACGGACGGACGACGCGCAGTACCTGCTCGTAAAAAAAGCGCGTCGGACGTACCGATACGAACTCCAGCGATTGGCACACGAGTGATCATCGCCGCCTCAGTCGCTCACTCGTCGTCGGCAAGTTCCCGCTCGGCCTCCCGCCTCCTCGTCTTCGCGTTCCTCAGACGGTTCTCGGCTTCCCCCCTCGTACTCGAGTTCGTCTTCGAGTTCCTCCTCGCGCTGTTCTTTTCGCGCGTCGTGGCCCTCCGTGTCGCGGCCGTTCCGTGTGTCCCCCATACGTACGATATGTGCCCGATGCCCCCTGCTGTTTCGCGCCGAACACCGTCCTTGACGACCGGTTTCCCGTGACACCGACACCGACATACTACCCCCGCCCATCTCCCCCATATGTACGTTGGACGATTCATCGTCGTCGCGCCCGATCGTGCGGCCTACCGCGTCTCCTCGCGCTCGTTCCCGAATCGGCGAGTCATCGAACGCGAGGGGGCGCTCACCGTCGCCCCGACCGAGGACGCCCCCGAGACTGACAACCCCTACATCTCGTACAACTGCCTCCGAACGACCGGTGACAGCGAGCACGCGGTCATCGGCAACGGTACGCAGGTCGATCCGATCACGGAGAAACTCGAACTCGGCTACCCGCCGCGCGACGCGCTCGTCGAATCGCTGCTCGCGCTCGATTACGAGAAGGACGACTACGACACGCCGCGGATCGCTGGCGTCGTCGGCGAGGAGAGCTACGTCGGAATCGTGCGCCGCGACGCCGTGATCGTCGAGGCGGTCACCGAACCGACGCTTGTCGCCACGTACGAGACGGACGCTCCGGAGCAGACCGACCTCGGTGCGATCGATCCCGATGCGATGGCCAAAGAGCTCTACGAGTTCGACTTCGAGCACCCGGTCTGTGCGGCCGCGGTCGTCGCCGGCGACTCGGGCTTCGAGACCGGATTTTATAACGGCGCGTAGCGACCAACCGATATGCTCGTGGGGGTTCTCTCGGATATTCACGCCAATCGGATCGCGCTCGACGCCGTGCTCGACGATATGCCCGACGTGGACGCGATGGTCTGTGCGGGCGACGTCGTCGGCTACAACCCGTGGCCCGCCGAGTGCGTCGACGCGGTGCGATCTCGCGACGTGCCGACGGTGATGGGAAACCACGACCGCGCCGTCGTCACGGAAACTGGTTTCGGCGGCAACGCGATGGCCGACGCCGGCGTTCGATACGCGCTTGACGTCCTCGACGACGATCGGATCGAGTGGTTGGCGGGACTGCCGGAGTCGCGACGCTGCTTCCAGGGGCGGGTTCGGGTCGTCCACGGCCACCCCGACGACCCGAACCGCTACACCTACCCGTCGCTGTTCTCGCCCCGATTGCTCGGCGACGAAGACGTGTTGATCATGGGTCACACGCACGTGCAGGCCCACGAGCGGTTCGACGAGGGGGTCGTAATGAACCCGGGAAGCGTCGGCCAGCCCCGTGACGGCGAGCCGACGGCCGCCTACGCGCTCGTCGACCTCGAGGCGATGACCGTCTCCGAACGCCGCGTCGAGTACGACATCGGGGCCGTCATCGAGGCGATCGAAGCGGCCGGACTCCCCGAAGCGACGGGGACACGGCTCCGGAAGGGTCGGTGACCGCGCTCACCACTCCATACCGCCGTTGACCCCGAGGACCTGGCCGGTCATGTAGCTCGAATCGTGGCTGGCGAGAAACCGAACGATGCCGGCGACGTCCTCGGGTGTCGCGAAGCGGTCGAGCGGGATCCGACGGCGGATCTTCTCCCGGACTCGATCGGGGACGATCTCGAGCATCCCGGTGTCGACGAAGCCGGGGGCGACGCAGTTAGCGGTGGAGCCCTCGGAGGCGAGTTCGAGCGCGAGGGTCCGGGTGAAGCCGAACAGACCGGATTTGGTGGTCGCGTAGTTCGCCTGGCCGTAGTTGCCCTGCTGGCCCACTACGCTCGAAATATTGATCAACCGACCCTCCTCCGCCGACCGAACGTCCTCGAAGAAACAGTGCGTACAGTTGAACGTCCCGCCGAGATTGACGTCGATGACGCGGTCCCAGTCCTCACGCGTCATGTTCTCGAACTTCTTGTCCACCGTGATCCCCGCGTTGTTCACCAACACGTCTACCGCTCCGAACCGATCGTGCACCGCCTCGCACATCGACTCGACCTGCTCGTACTCGGAGATGTCAGCCTG
>NZ_JAWODL010000056.1:0-10227 GCF_046483325.1 Natronomonas sp.
GTACTGGGAGCTGTTCTTCGGCGCGCTGCTCATCGGCGTCGTGTTGTACTTCAAGCGGGGGGCCGTCGGTGGGCTCCTGCTGCTCCGCGACCGACTGCTCGGAGACGGCGAGGACGGCGACGAGCGCTCCGGCGGGACGACGGAGCACGGACCGGCCGACGGCCCCCCGCTTGAAGTACAACACGACGCCGATGAGCAGCGCGCCGAAGAACAGCTCCCAGTACGCGTCGAGCGTCGGGAAGCGGCTGATCCCCCAGCGGAGATACAGGAAGATGAACGCGCCGACGATCGGCCCGGAAAAGTAGGTCGCGCCGCCGATCACGGTGGCGATGACGGCGATCGCGCTCGTCGACCAGTGCGTCAGACCCGGGGAGGCGACGCTGGCGAGTTCCGCGCGCAACACGCCGGCGATCCCGACGATCGCCGCCGAGAGGATGAACGTCATCCAGCGGTGATGCCTAACGTCGATCCCGAGCGCGGCGGCCCGGTCGGGGCTCTCGCGGATCGCCTTACAGACGGTGCCGAACGGGGAGTTGACGACGCGCCACACCCCGTACGTCGCGGCGAGCACGACGGCCGTGGTGAACGCGTAGTACGTCTGTCGAGCGCCGATCCGGACGCTCCCGCCGCCGACGTCGACGCTCCCGAGGAGGACGATGATCCCGTCGGTCCCGTTCGTCAGGCCCGCCGGGTCTTGGATGATCAGCGAGTAGCCCAGCATCCCGAACGCGAGGGTGATCAGCGCGAAGTAGATCTCCTCTAATCGGACGCTGAGCCACCCGACGGGCACCGCCACGACGACGACGAGCGCGAGGCCGACGGCGCCGCCGACGAGGAACGTGACGAGCGGGGCGACCCCGGACCCGACGACGTCGGCGATGACCGGGCCGAGGTCCCGCAACACGATCGCGATCCCGTACGCGCCGCCCGCGTAGAACAGGCCGTGGCCGAACGACAGCAGGCCGGTGTAGCCGTACAGCAGGTTGAAGCCGAGCGCGAACAGCGCCACGACGAGGAAGTCGGTGAACAGGTAGATCTGGAAGGACGGCCCGAACGCCAGCAGTATCAGGCCCAGCGCACCGAGGGCCCCGAACCGTTCGCGGGTCCAGCCGTCGGCGACTGCCGATCCGAACTCGCGGACGCGGTCGCCGACGTCGGTCGTCGCGCTCATTCGCCGATCCCTCCGAAGAGCCCCTCGGGGCGGAACAGCAACACGATCACCATCGCGAGGAACGGGATGGCGATGCTGCCGGCGCTGATGAACTGCGGGCCGAGGCTCTGCATCATGCCGATGAGCATCGCACCGACGAACGCCCCGCTGATGGAGCCGAGCCCGCCGATGACGACCACGATGAACGCGTCGATGATCACCTGATCGCCGAGCGACGGGCTGGTCGACTGCAGCGGCGAAGACAGCGCGCCGCCGAGGCCGGCGAGCACGCTCCCGAGGAAGAAGACGGCGGTGTACAGGCGCGGCACGTCGACGCCGAGCATCGACGCCATCTCGCGGTCCGAGGAGGTGCCCCGTACGAGCGAGCCGAAGTACGTTCGCGTGATGAACAGCCAGAGGCTCACCAGCACCGCGACTGCGAGGCCGATGACGACCAACCGGTACGCACTGAAGGTGCTCCCGCCGAGCGACACCGAGAAATCGAACACGTTTGGCGGGTCGATCGAGTAGGATCCCGAGCCCCAGACGAATCGGATCCCCTCGTGGATCACGAGAACGAATCCGAACGTGACGATGAGCTGGTCGAGGTCCGCGTCGGCCCGGTCGTACAGCGGTCGGATCGCCGCGAACTCGATGCCGGCGCCGATGACGCCGACCGCGAGGGCGCCGACGATGACGGCGAGCCAGAAGCTGTCGACGACGCTCGTCACGACGGCGAGCGTGACGTACGCGCCGAGCATGTAGAAGCCGCCGTGCGCGAAGTTGAGAACGCCGAGCACGCCGAAGATGAGGCTCAGCCCGACGGCGATCAGGAAGAGCCGACTGCCGAGACTCAGCCCGATGACGACGTCAGAGACGCCGATCAGTGGAACGAGAGATGGTAGGCTCATGGAAAACACGTCGGCGGGTTAGATTCCCGCCGGAAGGTCGGAGTCGCCGAGCGCCTCAGACAGCTCGTCGGGGCCGGCATCGTACGTGTTGACGGGGTCGAGCACGTTGCTCTCCCACTCGTCGTCGTACGAGACGGTTCCCCAGATGGACGACACCGTCGCCTGATTGTTCTCGCTGAACTGGTAGTCACCGACCGGTCCGGAGTGTTCCATCCCGGTGAACTCCTCGACGAGGGCGTCGGCGTCGGTGCTTCCGGCCGACTCGATCGCTTCCTTGTACAGGTGGACGGCGCGGTACGCTCCTTCGGCGTTGTACGTCGGGAGCGATTCGTGCTCCTCGTAGTACGCGTCCCGGAACGTGTTGTTCGCCTCGGTGTCGGGGACGAACGGGTCGTACCGGGTCGAGGCGTACTCGCCCTCCGGGAGCGGGTTCCCGTCGCTCGCGAGGTCGGTCCCCATCCCGACGCTGAACAGCGTGTGGTCGATCTGGTCGAACCAGCCCGCGTCCTCGGCCTGACCGATGAAGGTGGTGAGGTCGGCGCCCCACAGGGGCGTGAGGACGGCGTCCGGTTCTGCGTCGAGGATCGAACTGATGTACGGCGTGTAGTCGCCCGTCGCCAGCGGCGGGAACTGCTCGGCCGTGAACTCGGCGTCGACGCCGAGCCCGGCACAGAAGTCCTGGAAGTAGTCCCACGTCTCGTAGCCGAACGCGTAGTCGGGCCCGATCGTCGCCCACTCCGTGGCGTCGAGTTCGGCGGCGGTCATCGCGGCGCCGTAGATGTCCTGTGTGAGGTTGTTGGAGTCGCGGAACACGTAGTCGTTCCCGACGGAGTCCTCGTGTTCACCCTCGGGCGAGGTGACGAACGGCGTCGCCGCGTGCGTGATCATGAACGGCATCTGGAGCTGTGCCGCCTGCGGCGCCACGGCCTGTGCGACCCCGCTGGAGTCGAGCCCGAACAGCCCGTGGACGTCGTCCTCCTCGACGAGGCTCCGCATCTGCTGGATCGCCGTGTCGGCGCTCGCCTCGGTGTCGCGGACGATCACCTCCACGTCGCGCCCGTCGATCCCGCCGTCGTCGTTGATCTCCGACTGGGCCATCTCGAGGCCTCGCTCGGCCGCCTCGCCGTACAGGGAGGCGAACCCCGAGAGAATGTACGTCGCCCCCAGCCGAACCGGGCCGTCCCCGCCGTCTCCGCCCGAACAGCCCGCCACCGCGACAGTCGCGCCGGCGCCGGCGACCTGCAGGAAGCGCCGCCGACCGACCGGCGATCGGCTTTCCGAATTCCCGCCGATATCTCGTGTCCGGTTTCGGTTGTTTTCTTCATCCGAGCTTGAACTTACCATTGTTAACGATTGTCCGTGTGTGTCCGTTCTATATAAACATGCAGGTCGATAACAGGCACCGTTCTGTCGTCGATCGGAGTCTGTGGGCGTCGGTGGACTGCTAGCCGACGCGTTCGACACCGGCCGCGTCGGTCGCACGCGAAGCGGACGATCCGGCGACCGCGGTGACCCGGGCCGCGGCGACCGCGACGTCCCGGCGCGAGACGCGAGCGCGTCCCCGCGCTCAGGCGACGCTTCGCTCGGCGAGCGTCTCCCCGCGCTCGAACCGCTCCCGGGCGAGCGCCGACACGTCAGCGACGTCGGTCTCGCCGTCGAGGAGGAGGTCGGCGACGATTCGCCCGGTCGCGGGCGCGTGCTGGAACCCGTGACCGGAGAACCCCGCAGCGGTCACCAGCCCCGGCACCGACTCCTCGACGATCGGGTGATGGTCCGGCGTGACCGCGTACAGGCCCGCCCAGCCGCGCCGGATGCGGGTCTCCGGTCCGAAGTAATCGACGTCCCTCCCGGCCTGCTCTACCGCCTCCGCCGCCCAGTCGATGTCCAGCCCCGTGTCGTAGGCGTCCGGGTCGGCGTCGGGATCAGTTTCGGCGAAGTGACCGCCGACGAGCGCGATCCCGTCACGCTCCGGCCGGAAGTACGCTCCCGTGTCGAGGTCGATAGTCAGCGGGGTCGACTCGGGGACGGGCGTCGACGGCTCCACGACCGCGATCTGTCGCCGTCGGGGCGCGATCGGCAGGTCGACGCCGGCCAGTTCGCCGACCCGCGCGGCCCACGCGCCCGCCGCGTTCACGACGCAGTCGACGTCCCGCCGGTCGGTCTCTCCATCCGTGCCGACGTCAACGCCGACCACGCGGCCTCCTTCCCGGTGGACGTCCGTGACGGCGGTCCCCGTTCGCACGTCGACGCCCGCCTCCCGGGCGGCGGCGGCGTAGCCCTGCACGGCGAGGTTCGGGTCGGCGACCCCGTCGTCGGGGTTGTACGTCGCCGCGACGAACGGCTCGGGGTCGATCCCCGGGCAGCGCTCGACCGCCTCCGCTGGCGTGAGAAGCTCCGTCGCGGCGCCCAGGTTCCGCTGCATGCTGACGCTCTCACGGAAGTGGTCGGCGGTCGCCTCTGTCCGCGCGAGGAACAGGTAGCCGTTCTTGCGGAGCCCGATGTCGACGCCGAACCGCTCCTCGAACGCGTTCCAGACCGGCTTGCTGGCGAGCGAGAGTTCGACGTTGACCCGCGTCGAGAACTGCGACCGGATACCGCCGGCCGCGCGCGCGGTGCTCCCGGCCCCGAGCGATCCGCGCTCGCACAGCGTCACGTCCGCGCCGCGGTCCGCCAGCTCGTACGCGGCTGCGAGGCCGACGATCCCGCCGCCACAGACCAGTACGTCCATGGCTGCCCCTCGCTCCCCGTCGATATAAGCGCTGGCGGCCGTGCCGGTGCTGGACGCGGGGTCAACGGCGCGGCTCGGCGCGCGACGGCGTCGAGTCGCGGTCGGTCCGTGGATCACAGCTAAGGAGGTGGGAGGTAACGTCGACAGTCATGGTACTGCTGCTCTCCGAGGAGGAGGTCTCCACGCATCTCGACCTTTCGGCGCTCGTCGACGTGGTGGGAGAGGCGCTCGACAAACAGGCCGCGGGGGACGTGGAGCGCCCCGACCGTCCGCACTTCCCGGTCGGGACCGGCCTCGACGGGGACGGGCCGACGGGAACCGGCATCGCGATGCCCGCGTACATCCACGGCGAGGAGCAGTACGCCACGAAGCTGGTCGGGGTCCACGAGGGGAACGCCGACCGCGGGATGCCGACGATCAACGCGCAGATCGCCCTCACCGACGCCCGGACCGGGCGTCCGGAGGCGTACATGGCCGGCACGACGATCACCAACGCCCGCACGGGCTGTCTCGGGGCGCTCGCGGTCCGCGAGCTCGCTCCCGAGACGGCCACGCTCGGCGTGATCGGCGCGGGGGCGCAGGCCCGGTGGCAGACCCGCGCCGTCGCGACCGTGGTCGGGCTGGACGACGTCCGGATCTACTCGCCGAGCGACTCGCGGGTCGCGTGTGCCGACGACCTCACGGCCGAGGGGATCCCGGCGCGGGCGGTCGACACGCCGGAGGCGGCCGTCGCGGGCGCCGACGCGGTGGTGACGGCGACGACCGCGACGGCGCCGGTCTTCCCGGCGGACGCGATCGACCCGGGCGCGCTGGTCGTGGCGGTGGGAGCGTTCACCGCCGAGATGCAGGAGCTGGATCCGGCCGTGCTCGACGGCGCGGGGACGGTGTTCGCGGACGTGCCCGAGGAGGTCGCCGAGACCGGCGACCTGCTCGCGAGCGACCTCGGCGTCGCGGACCTCGTGCCGTTCGGCGATCTGGTCGGCGGCCGACGCTCACCGACCACTCCGGCGGCCACGTCGGTGGTCGTGAGCGTCGGCTCCGCGACGCTCGACGCGGCCGCCGGGGCGTCCGTCTACCGGCGCGCGGTCGAGGCCGGCGACGGGACGGACGTCTCTTTGTGAAGCAGCGACAAACGAGTCGTCCCACCGCGTCGGACCGGCCCGTGGACAACGTTTATTTGTCGGTGAACACCTGACACGCCATGGATCCAGTCGTTATCGTCGGGGGCGGCGTCGTCGGCGCGAGCCTCGCCTATCACCTTCGAGACGATCCCCGTCCGGTCGTGCTGTACGAGCGCGACGCGCTCGGCTCGGGCACGTCGGGGGACTCCGTCGCGATGTTCGTCTGGCACCAGTCGGCGCCGGATCGGTCGAGCCACCGGCTCCGGTCGCGCTCGTGGGACCGCTACGAGCCGTTGATCCGGGACGGAACGCTCAGCTTCGAGCGGATCGGAACGCTCGACGTCGCCGAGACCCGCGAGAAGGCCGAATCGCTCCGCGAGGTCGCGGGGACGCTCCGGGAGTTCGGCGCGGAGGCGACCTTCCTCGAACCGGACGAGCTGGCCGAGCACGGCCTCGACCCCGACTTCGGATGCGGAGCGATGGCGACCCCGGCCGACGGGTACCTCGACCCGTCCGAGATCATCCGGTACTTCGTCGGCGAGGCCGACGTCGCCGTCGAGACCCAGACCGCGGTCACCGACGTTCGCACGCGCGACGGCGGCGTCACCGGCGTCGAGACCGAGGACGGGGTCCGGTCGGCGGACGCCGTGGTGAACGCCGCCGGCCCGTGGGCCCCGACCGTGAACGACGGCGTCGACGTGTCGCTCCCCCTCCGCCACAACCTGGGACCCGTCGTCGTGCTCCGCACGGACGACCCCTTCTCGCTCCCGTTCATCCAGTTCGGCGACGGCCTCTACTTCCGGGGAGAGGGTCGGACGCAGGCGTTCGCAGGGAAGTACGGGGCCGACTACGAGGACGCGGCGCCGCTGGATCCGACGAACGCCCGGTCGGTCGACCACGAGTTCTACCTCGATATCGACGCACGGATCCGGGAGGCCGTCCCCCGGCTCTCGGGGGCGGAGCTCGGAAACGAGTGGGTCGGCGTTCGGACGCTCACCCCCGACGGCGTCCCGATCGTCGGCGAAACCGACGTCTCCGGCTACTTCGTCGCGGCGGGGATGAACGGTCTCGGCATCACGCTCGCGCCGGCGGTCGGCGAGTTCCTAGCGACCGCGATCCGAGGCGGGGACGTCGACGCGGAGCTGCGGTCCTACCTGTCTCCGACGCGGTTCTCCTGACGTCGTCTCGGCCGCCCCCGTCGACAGTCGGGACGCTCTCGGCCGCCCCCGTCGACAGTCGGGACGTCGATTCACTGCGACGCCGCGCCGAACGACGCGTCACGCGTTCGTGATCGCGCTCCCCCGCGTCCACGTAGGCCACGCCAGCGATCGGAACGGGACCGCCGCGGCAGCGGGAGTCGCGTATCACACACCGTTCACGAGAACTCGGGGCGTTCCGCGTACGCGATCGGATCGCGTGACCCGGCGTTCCGGAACGCTTCGAGCCGGAACGCACACGCGTCACACGTCCCGCACGCCGGTTCGCTGTCCCGGTAACACGACCACGTCAGCTCGTACGGCACGCCGAGTTCCAATCCCCGTTCCGCGATCTCCGTTTTCGACCACTCGACGAACGGCGCTTTCACCTCGATCTCCGTCTCCGGTTTCGTGCCGACGTCGATCACGCTCTGAAAGGCGTCGAAGAAGGCCGGGCGACAGTCGGGATAGCCGGAGAAGTCCTCCGAGTGCGCGCCGATGAACAGGGCCTCCGAGTCGGTCGCCTCCGCGTACGACGTCGCCATCGACAGCAGGTTCGCGTTTCTGAACGGAACGTACGACGTCGGGATCTCGTCGCTCTCCAAGTCCGCGTCGGCCACGTCCATCTCCTCGTCCGTCAGGCTCGACGCCCCGATTTGGGCGAGGTGTTCGGTTTCGACGTGGAGGAAGTCAGCCGCATCGACCTCCTCAGCGAGGGCTTTCGCGCACTCGTACTCCTTGTCTTCCGTGCGCTGGCCGTACGACGTGTGCAGGAAGTACGGCTCGTATCCCTGTTCTATCGCCTCGTAGACGGCCGTCGCGCTATCCATCCCGCCGGACGCCAGAATTACCGCGCGTTCGTTGCTCATGTCTGCTCAGTCGCGTCGAATCGATTGTCGCTCTGTGCACCACCCCACGTCCGACGCCCGCACCGCACTCGCGGCACCGCGCGACGTCGATCGGAATCTCGTCGTGTCGTGCTCATGTCCCGGGCGCGTCGTTCCACAAGTCCACGTGGAGCCGCGGCGTGTACCGGTACCCGCACTCCAACGCTAACTCGGCGACCTCGCTTCGCGTCCCATCGAGTTGCTCCCGCGTCACGCCCTCCGGCATCAACAACACGTCATCATTCGCTACCGCCGTCGCCGTCGCCGCTCTCACTCGGTCAACCAACTCCGTGATCTCCGGCAGATCCGACTCGTCCGTCACGACGAATTTCAGTTGCGTCTGGTACGCGTCGACCATGCTGGAGAGCGCATTCATATCGATCCGATTCTCTTCGTGTTTCTCTTCCCATTCGCCGTCGCCTTTCGGGTCCCGAGCCGGCGTCGGCGTGCTGCTCGCCAGTTTCGGGCTGATACTCGCCAGGTCGATCGGCGCGTCCCGGTAGACCGTCCCGTTCGTCTCCACCGTCGTGTGATACCCCTCGGCGGCCAGCCGCTCTAAGAGCTCGACCGACTCCTCGTGGATGAGCGGCTCCCCGCCCGTGAGCACGACGTGGTCGGCCCGCTCGTGTGACTGGACCTCCTCGACGATCGAGTCGACGTCGCGCCACGCGCCGGTCGGCTCCCACGACGTGTGGTACGAATCGCAGAACAAGCACCGGAGGTTACACCCCGAAGTCCGAACGAAGACGGAGGGGACGCCCGCGAGCGTGCCCTCGCCCTGCAGCGAGTAGAACACCTCGTTGATCGGGAGCCCCTCACCGGCCGCGTCGGCGTCGGGTTCGGACTCCTCGACGTCACTTGCGACCGGCATCAGTAGGTCGCACAGAGCTCGCCGGTCTCGCTCACCGACACCGACACGTCCGAGACGGTGTCCGGGAACGCCTCGACCATCCGCCGTTCGAGCAGGACGCTCATCACCTCCGCCGTCGGCGGGTGATCCAAGACGACGAGCGCGTCGCCGTCACCGGACGCCTCGAACGCGTCGACGAGCGGGTCGCCCTCCTCGACGAGGAACCGGTGGTCCCACGCGTCGATGACATTCGTCACGTCTCCTTTGTCGACGACCCAGCCCTCCTCGGTGAGTTCCCCGGTCACCTCGACCGTGATCTCGTAGTTGTGGCCGTGCGGGCGCGAGCACTTCCCGGCGTGATGCAGGATGCGGTGACCGGCACTGATCCGAATCGGGGTATCCTCCCCGATCCGCAGCGTCCGTCGGCCCGCCTCGCGAATGGCCTCCGACCGAGGGTCGTCTCTCGATAAACTTCGAACCATACCCGAAGAATATTCGAGGAATAAATAAGCGTTGAGTTTCGGTCTCGCGTCGACCGGGCGCAGCACGTCCCTGTTGTGAACCCGGTCGGGTGGGCGCTGGCGCTTCCGCTGGCCCCGGTAATCACTGTGATCCACTCCATGGGACGGTCGCGGGAATCCTGAACCCGCCGGAGACGTTCCGCGTGACGACGAAAGTCGGGAGCAAGTGACTCGCGACATCCGACCGCGAACGTGAGTCGCAGTCGGGTAGCGAGGCCGCGTCGAGACGGGCGCTCGTCGAACGAGAGCACGGGTTCCCCGTTTCCGCACGCGAGGAGAACCCGACGCGACACTCGACGGCCCGACCTCGATGAGACGCATCGCGGGACGGCAGCAGAGATCGACTGCGACACGTGCGCGAGGATGCAGGATACCGACGGTCCCGATACTCGGTGTCACAGTGGCGTTCCGTATGTCACCCGGAGGGACAATTCAAGGGGCAAGTTACCGTATTACAAGGTATGGACAAATTGGACCCGTTCGACGCGATCCGCGAAGTCGAGCTCGACGGCGCCTCCTACAAGATGGCCGACCTCACGGTCCTCGAAGAGGAGGGCCTCTGTGAACTCGACCGGCTCCCCGTCAGTATCCGCGTTCTCCTCGAGTCCGTTCTCCGCAACGTCGACGGCGAAAGGATAACCGCCGAGGACGTTCGGAACGCGGCCTCGTGGAAACCCGAGGTCCCGAACGTCGAGCTCCCGTTCACGCCCTCCCGAGTCGTCTTACAGGACCTCACCGGTGTCCCCGCCGTTGTCGACCTCGCGGCACTCCGATCGGCCGTCGACCGCAAGGGCGCGGATCCGACCATCGTCGAGCCGGACGTCCCGTGCGACCTCGTGATCGACCACAGCGTGCAGGTCGAC
>NZ_JAWODL010000003.1:0-94961 GCF_046483325.1 Natronomonas sp.
CGGCCAGAACTTCTGATATGGGGTATTCATCCCGATTGTAGCGGCAAGTGTGACACTACAGATACAGAGAAGGAACCCAACAATTGTGAGTAATACTGTCTCAATATTGCTGATAGAACTTCCGACCCCAAGAGGGACGGTAACGCCCAGTAGTATCGGTACACTAACTGTGGTGCCAGCGAGAATAGTCCCCCGAACGAACTGGCGACCGGAAACCGACGTGAGTGTCATCGGTAGCGTCGGGTATTCGGAGCTAAGCAGTTCCAGTCCAAACGCAATCCCGATTCCGACAGCCACCACGAGCGCAAAGAGTAGCGGCGAGCTGGGCAGTATTTTGCCACTAGCCAGTATAGGGAGATAGACGATTGGGAGAATCAAAAGCATATATCCCGCGATCAACAGCCCTCTCGGAACGCGCCGTTCCTGAAGCCAGCGCTTTCGAGCAACGGTTAATACCGGTCGTGAGATATGTCCGACGAAGAGGTGTTCTGCTGCTCCTGATCCTACGAGCGACCGAGACTGATGGAGAGTCGCGGAATTAACAGGCACAGTGTTCCATACTCGCTTGGCGAGAGCAGTCGCTGTTATCGTCAGCACTGGTATACCGCCAACAAGCATGGCGATAGCACCTACCCCGCGAAAGAACTCTGCTTGTCCACCCGGTATACTTAGCAGGACGAAATCGACGAACCATGCCAATGGAAGATTAGCGAGAATGCTTATGGAGAGCTCAAGATCCATTAGTTCGCTTGCGATCGGCCACACGAACACGACGAAAATGGTCGCTACCAAGAAGATCCGTCGTTTATATCGTTGAAAGAAGATTGACCGACTGGTCACGTAATCGATAGCAAAGGAAAGGTTGATACTGATAACTACTGCGAGCGCAAGTAAGCCAGCCGCGGCGATGACGATCGAAAAGGCACTAGCCATCGATCGAGTGCTAAGACCGAATCCGATTGCGACGCCAAGTGTGGGTAATACGAACTTGGCTATCGCTGAACTGTAGACGAAAAGCACCACTCCAAGGAGGAGATCTCGTTCAGGGACTGTCATCAGCAGATGGTCTACGTGGATGTGTTCTAGTCGTTTAGAGGCTTCTCGTGTGAATTCAATAAGCAATGCGAGGGTGCTGATCGTTATGGCGATCCGTACTGTTTCAATCGGTAGCGTTGCACCTCCGGTATAAAGCTCATCTCCGAGACTATACGCTACGACTCCTCCCACGATCGAGAACACGGTAAGTCCAGCAACGAGAGCAGCTTGCCACGTCCGTGAGCGGTTGAGTTGCCGGCGACGACGAGTCCATTCGGCTTGTGTGATTTGTACACTGTGGTAAAATCTGCTATCGATATTCATATTATTTGTTCTACTATATACAATATTGCTCACAGAGTAGAGTACCCACCTTCTGTGGCAAGATACACTGCTCCGACGCCGCTAAGCATGATCCCAAAAAAGAGGCTTTTGACCATCCAACAATTCCGAGACCAATCCACGCGATACTTCGCAACAGTTCTTCCCGTATGATACGCCGTGGTTGTAGTTTCATATTTACAGGTCAATCAAGTATTGCTGCTGATAAAGCAACGTTGAGAATTTTGCGTCCGAATGGTAGAATTTTGCGGGCAGAAAACGCACTTTGTGTCCGCAAAGGTAGGATTTTAGGCTCTTCCGGAGCAATTTTTCGTCTTATTGAGCGACTCAAGGAACTTGATTAAGATTCTTCTATCGGCTCGAGATACGCGCGCCGTATTCAGAACTTAGTTCTTATCAAAGTTGGAGGATTTAAACGGATCCTCTCTGTGGATTATTGTCGCGTATGTCTCAGTGATTGACATTACCGTTCTCTGGTACTGTTTGTGGGCTCAGATACCGTTGACACTCCAATCACGATATAGTCCCTTCTCTGGGACAGCGACTTCAGGCCAGTAACTCACAGACCCATCTCCCCAATCCGAAACGTCCATATCTCCCTGATGAATTATCGACAACAGATGTCACTCCCTCCACGAATCTCTGAGCAATTGCCGGAAAACAGGAGGGTGAATACGAAGCTCACGCAACGGCACGTTATTGAGAGGATGTATCAGTCCGATCGGCCATTCTTTTCACTACAGCAGATTCAACAGCAGATCAAACCAGATGTCTCAAAGGTTACACTCCGTAATCGGTTGAACGAACTGGAAGAACGCGGAGTTATCGCAACAGAAACGCTTGCTGACTCACTGACTCTATATTATATCAACCATCCGGAGTCAGAATGGCCGCTCTCACCAGAAGGAAAGCAGGCACTGAACCAGGAGTCGGCCGAGACAAGGAATCCACTCCGTGAATTCCTACAACATCCACAAGTCCACCTGATCTTTCGTGAAGAGTTTCTACGGAGTATTGCGTGGGCCGGACTCGGTTTATTTGGTTGGGCTATACTAGTCAGCACATCCGATCAGTTGTCAGCAACCGTCTGGACGGTAGTCGGCCTCCCAATTCTCACGTGGGCATCTCTTACAGTCGGAATGATTGTGGTTCGGCTGATAACTGGCAATAACCTACAAATTCAGTCTACAGAGGGACTACATATCAGTTTGCTTAGTGGTGTTGTGTTAGGTGGTTTCTGCGCCGTATTTTTGATCTTCGTACTGGAGTGGTCACCTCTGTTGACGAGTGGAATGTATCTTTTCCTCACGATCACCTATTTTGTCTTTTACAACCGGGTGAGTACTGGTCGTTAGATTACTTGTTCAAGATTGTGAACGGTACACGCAAGAGCGAGTTCACAGAACTGCTTCCACCAGCGTCGTGGACGGAAAAACGCCCCCTCAACAAGCCGGAGCAACCGAGACTTTGGGAGGATTTGGCTTTGTTGAAATCCTCAGCAGCTGATAGTTTTTCACCCCAACCGCTCAGTACGTACTCTCGATCGCTCACTATATTGAATCTATTTTGTCTTTGAAACCGTAGATGATTATAACCGCACATGTTGAGAGTGTGACTGTACTAATCATTGACCAAGCAAACATTTCATCAGGATTATTTCCCAATAAAGCGCCTACAGTAACCACAACGATTAGAATCGCTATTGTCCCAATACCGCCAACTACACGAACAAATAAATCTTCATTCATATCTGGTCTGCCTGTTGAGCGAATTCTATTCTCTTGTGTATATCTCCTTCGCCGTTCAATTCGCACTCTTCAGCGACCGGCTGTTTCAGACAATAATGTATCTAAAGAATAGGATTTTAACAGAGCCATTCTCGAACATCAGACAACTCTTGTGGGCCTTGTTCCGCGCCCCCCTCATTTGGAGAGATGTCATGAACACTTTCTGTCGTTCGCAACTTAACACCGGCGGCACTCGCTAGTACAAGGGGTAACGAGCGATTGTGAGTCGGAGGGGCTCGAGCAGCATCGCCCGGCTATCCTACGGGGGACCGTCGCCGATCGATCGCCCGGTTCAACACACAGCAGTTTCACGGGTAACCCGACGGCGATCCGTTGTAGAGGGCCCCTGCGCAACCCTTTCGATAGCGAGTACGGCCCGCCAGATCAGTATATCAATTCGCCGGAAATGAATTTTCGAGTGCGACTATCCGTTGGGTCCTCGAAAATCACGTCGGTCGAAGCGACCTCCGTGATACCGTCATAGAGCAGTACCGCGACACGATCCGCAACCCGCCGTGCCTGATGCATGTCGTGTGTCGCCACGACGACCCCGATCCCCCGGTTTCGGGCCTCGGAGATCGCCTCCTCGATGACGGCGGTGTTTCGTGGATCCAGGTCCGAAGTCGGCTCGTCGAGCAGTAACATGTCCGGATCGTAGGCTAGTGCACGGGCGAACGACACCCGCTGAGCCTCGCCACCCGAAAGTGACTCACTGTGTTGATTCATTTTCTCGGTCAACCCGACGATGTCGAGGGAAGTACGTACCGCGTCAGCAGTTCCATTCGAACGAACGATCGAGTGGAGTTCACTTCGAAGCCTATCGGACCACGATCTCCTGATTCGGAGTCCGTATTCGACGTTTCGGGCGACCGAAGCGTCGAAGAGGCTCGCCTCTTGGAAGACCATCCCGATACGCCGTCGCAAGGAGAGGCGTTCTGTTTGATCGACTGCCCACACGTCCCTGCCGTCAAAGACGACGGATCCATCGTCCGGTTCGAGCGATAGCGCCAGCATGCGCAACAGCGTCGTCTTTCCGACGCCCGATGGTCCGATTATCGCGACAACTTCCCCGGTTTCGATGTCGATGGATAGGTCTCGAAAGACCTGTTCGCCTTCGTACGACTTCGACACCGTCATCGTGCGGAGCATCAGCGATGCACCCCCCGGTCGCCGAACCGGACGACGATCGCGTTGACGGCCAACACGAGTACGACCAGGACGCCCCCAAGGATCATTGCAGTCTCGTAGCGCCCCTGACGGGCTTCGAGTTGGATGGCCGTGGTCAGCGTCCGGGTCTTCGAGATACCCTCGGCACTCGTGATGTTTCCCCCGACGATGAGGACGGAGCCGACCTCGCTGATTGCGCGACCAAACCCGGCCAAGATCGCCGTCGCGATCCCGTATCGGGCTTCCTTGAGAACGACCAGCGCCACGTCGGTGCGCGTCCCACCGAGGACGCGGGCGGCGTCGCGAACGCTCTCGTTTACGCCACTGATAGCAGCGAGTGTGATCGCCGTGATCGGCGGCGTCGCGAGTACGAACTGCGACATGATCATGGCCTCCTTGGTGAAAATGAGCTCCAACGAGCCCAGTGGTCCTTGATTGGAGACGGCGAACAACACGACGAGACCGACGACCACGCTGGGAAAACCCATCCCCGTATTGATGATCGATTTCACCAGCTGCTTGCCACGGAACTCGGTAAGGCCCATCACGACGGCGACCGGTACGCTGAACAGCGTACTCAGCGCGACGGCAATGAGGCTCACGTACAGGGAGACGTACACGACACTCCAGACGTAGCCGTCCCTGAACGGGAGGTCGAGAATCGCCGGCAGCAGTTGTGCGATCTGTTCGAGTGGCACGGTTATCCCCCGGATGGGCCGTTACGCCACTCCTCCGGAACGTACTGTTGGAAGTTTGGGTCATCGGAGACCGCTTCGGGGAAGAACAACTGTTCTTCGTTGATCCGATAGCTCGAGATGGCCGTTTGCGCTTCCGGACCGGTGATCCACCCGATGTATGCCATCGCGAGATCGTAGTTCGCGTTGTCGTGTACGCCGGGGTTGACCGCCATGATTCCGTACGGGTTCGCGAGGAGCTCCGGCCCGCCCTCGATGGGACCCTGAACGTGGATCACGAGGTCGAGCTCCGAGCGCTGAGAGATGAATGTCCCGCGGTCCGAGAGCGTGTACCCGGCCCGCTGGTTGGCGTTGTTCAGCGCTTCCCCCATTCCGGTCCCCGTCTCCTGATACCAGTCCCCACCCGGATCGGTTCCTGCGGTCTCCCACAGATTGAGTTCCTTCGTGTGAGTTCCGGAGTTGTCCCCCCGCGAGACGAACGTCGTTTCGGCCTCGGCTATAGCCGTAAGTGCCTCCGTCGCCGAACCCATCCCCTGAGTACCCGCCGGATCGCTCTCGGGACCCACGATGACGAAGTCGTTGAACATGATACTGCGACGGTTGATCCCGTACCCGTTTCGAATGAACTCGTCCTCGAGGCCTCGGGCGTGGACGATTACGACATCGGCATCACCGTTACGAGCCGACTTGAGAGCCGCACCCGTTCCCTGTGCGATCGCATCGACCGAGACGCCGTACATTTCCTCGAAGTCGGGGTGAATCTCGTCGAGCAGCCCAGTATCGTACGTGCTCGTCGTCGTCGTGAGCGTGAGGGTTTCACCGGTGATTCCCGGCTGTTCCCCGCTCGAAGCCTCGTTGCCACCACCGAACCGGACACACCCTGCGGTGCTTGCGAGTGCTCCCGCACCCATCGCCGTGACGAACTCCCGGCGTTGTATCGACATAGAAACACCGTTGAACTGATACTAAATATACCTTCCGCAACGGAATCAACTGATAACAGTTACGCGGGACGGTGGGTCGACGTCCGTTCGTCACCGTCGAGTAGTTCCGATAGGGTTGGTTTTACACGATCGCGATCCACTATCGAAACGAGCGAGTGCCCACAATTAGTTACGCCGACTTCGCTGGTTGGATCCGGCTGTGCGAACATACTATATATATACGCGAACACCATCCAGTGGATGGACGAAACGAGGGGGAAAGCGCGAGCAGCGATCATCGTCGACGGTACCGAGTTCGACGCACGCGACCGCGCACTCTTGGAATCGATTCATCGCACCGGCTCCGTCGCCCAGGCGACCTCGGAGCTCGGTCGCTCGCGCGCTCGGTCTCTCGCTCGAATCGAAACGCTCGAAACGGCGTTCGGCACGCTCGTCGAACGCCGACGCGGCGGGAGCGGTGGCGGCGGAAGTCGCCTCACCGATAACGGTCTTTCGATACTGGACCAGTACGACCGCCTGGCGATCACGCTCGAAGCCGCGGCCCGCGTACCGGAGACCGTCCTCGACGGCATCGTCACGTCACTCGACGGCGAGTTGGCGACCGTCGATACTGACGTGGGCGCGATCAGGGGACTCCACGACGGGATCGGTGTCGGTGATGGGGTACAACTCCGAATCGGTGCGGATGCGATCACGGTCCACGGCAGCGAGACGACTCCCGACCCGGACGTAACGAGCGCCCGAAACCGATGTTCGGGCCGCATCGTCGGGATCGACCGCGGTGAAACGGTACAAACGGTGTACGTAGATATCGGTGGAATCGACGTACCGGTGCTCGTCACGGAGACGAGCGTGTCCACGCTCGGACTGCGAGACGGGTTGCAGGTCGCGATCACCTGGAAGGCGACGGCGACGCGACTCGTTCGCCGGGCGAGCTAGCAAACGTCACGGCGACCGATCCGTTACGGAACCTACAAGATTGACGGCAGGTCACGCTTACGTATGTCGGTTTCTTTCGACCGAGCCGGGGTCATCGCGGGGTTCTGGGCCGGGCTACCGGTCGCCGTCGGCGTCGGTGGGTACGGGATCGCGTTCGGCGTCATCGCTCGACAGTCGGGGCTCTCCGTCGCGGAGGCGACGCTCATGAGCGCTGTCGTCTTGGCCGGGGCGTCACAACTCATCGCGGTCGAGCTGTGGGGCTCGCCGCTGCCGATCGTCGCCATCCTCGTCACGACGCTCATCGTCAACTTGCGCTACGTGTTGATGGGTGCGTCCCTCCGACCGTGGTTCAGACACCTTTCGGGTGGCCGTGCGTACGGGAGCGTATTTTTCATCACTGATGAGACGTGGGCGCTCTCGATCGCGGATCTCCGAAGCGGCGCGGGGCGCGGGGCGTTCTTGTTGGGCGCCGGTCTCGCCCTCTGGTCGCTGTGGGTGGCGACCACGGCCGTGGGTGCGGCTGTCGGGAGCGCAATCGCCGATCCCGAACGTTTCGGGTTAGATTTCGTGCTGACGGCGATCTTCATCGTCCTGGCGGTCGGACTCTGGCGCGGCCGCGAGGATATCACACCGTGGGCGCTCGCGGCCGCGCTCGCGCTCGTCGGTGTGGAATTCCTTCCCGGAAATTGGTACATCATCCTCGGAGGGGTCGCGGGGAGTCTCGCGGCGGTGATCCGACGTGATTGAACTCGATGGCCTCGTCGTCGCCGTCATTCTCGGGATGGGCGTCGTGACCTACGCCACGAAGGCGGGCGGGCTCTGGCTACTCGGAATAATAGACGTTCGCGAACGGACCGAGGTAGCTCTCGAAGCGCTACCGGGGGCGATTATCGTCGCCATCGTCGCACCGGAACTCGCCGCCGGTGGGCCAGCTGAGTGGACGGCCGGGGCAGTCGCCGCCGTCGTTGCCGTACGGACGAAAAATCTCCTCGTCGCACTTGGTGCGGCAATCGGAGTCGTCGTGCTACTTCGCGGCTTCTGACTGGCCGTGGTGTCACTCGCGGTCGACGCCCCCGTCAGCCATCGTTCGTTCCCCGCGCGGGAACCACGCGAGTTCGTGTTCAGCGTCGAGGCTCACGAAGACCGGATCCTCGTGTGACACCTTGTCCGCGTGGTTGTGCATACAGCCGACGACGTCCCCGGTGTCGATCTCGACGCGATAGAGCACGGTCGGTCCGAGATACCGGCGGTGGACGACCTCACCGTTCGCGGCTTCGGGGTCGACGCGGCGCGCGCGAACGTCGTCCGGCCGGACCATCAGGTCGATCTCCGAGCCGTGGTAGGCGTCCGTGAGCCCGTGGACGCGGTCAAGCGGCACACAGCCGACACCCGTCTCGACGCAGTCCTCTTTGACGTGCCCCGCGACGAACGACGCGTGTCCGAGGAACCCGGCGACGAATCTCGACTCGGGCTGTTGAAACACCTCCTCTGGCGTTCCGACCTGTTCGAGGTTGCCTTCGCTCATCACCGCGACGCGGTCCGATATCGACATCGCCTCCTCTTGATCGTGCGTGACGGACACTGCGGTGACGCCGGCCTCCTTCAGGATTTCGCGGACTTCCTCGCGCATTTCGACTCTGAGGTCGATGTCGAGATTCGAGAACGGTTCATCGAGGAGGAGGAGGCGTGGTTCGGGCGCCAGCGATCGAGCGAGTGCAACCCGCTGTTGTTGACCGCCGGAGAGCTCGTCGGGGGATTTAGTACCGTGATCGGAGAGGCCGACGAGTTCGAGAAGGTTCTCGACCCGCTCGTCGCGTTCGGCATCGGGCCACTCCTGTATCCCGAAGGCGATGTTTTCGCGGGCCGAGAGGTGTGGAAAGAGTGCGAACTCCTGAAAAACGACGCCGACGTCACGCCGCTCGGCCGGCACGAAATCGCGTCCGGTGACGGTCTCCTCATCGAGTCGAACGGCGCCACTGTCGGGGCGTTCGAGCCCCGCGATCAATCGGAGCGTCGTCGTCTTGCCGCACCCGGACGGTCCGAGAAGCGTCAGCAGTTCACCCTCATGGACGGCCAACGAGAGATCGCGGATCACGTTTGTCCCGTCGTAGGATTTATCGATCGAATCTAGTTCGAGGACGGTCTGTGACTCCGGTTCGGTCTCGCCAGCCGAAGCGCTCCCGGTGACCTCTCCCATCTGCGGGCTTCGCTGTTGAAGTTCACTGGACACCGCGCCCACCTCCGCGGATCCGATCCGACGCAGCTGCGATCATTAGTTCCCATTCGTTTAGGTAGGCCAAAAACCCTTCCGTTCGATCCCGGCTTCAGGCATCCGATCGACGAGTCCGAACGTTTACTGTGCCGCCGTATGAGTCAGCATCCATGCCAGACGTAGCAGTCATCGGTGCGTCGATGACGAAGTTCGGCCAGCGGGACGCGTGGATTCGCGAACTGCTCGCCGAGGCCGGTCAGGAGTGTCTCGACGACGCAGGCGTCGATCCAGACGAAATCGAGCACCTCTACGTGTCGAACATGGCCAGCGGCGAGTTCGAGGGACAAACTGGCGTTCCGAACGCACTCGCCCACGATCTCGCGGCGATACCCGCCTATACGCAGCGTATCGATCAGACCTCGTCGTCCGGCGGGGCCGGCATCTACGCCGCGTGGCAATCGGTCGCGAGCGGTACTTCGGAGATGACGCTTTTGATCGGTGGCGAGAAGATGACACACCGGACCACGAGCGAGTCGACCGACGTTATCGCATCGCTTACCCATCCCGTCGAGTACAAACAGGGCGTAACGTTGCCGTCGTTCGCCGGTCTCACGGCTCGGCTGTACCTCGATCAGTTCGACGCGCCGAGGGAGAGTTTGGCGAAGGTCGCGGTGAAAAACCACGCAAACGGCGTTCGAAACCCCCACGCGCAGTTTCGAAAGGAGATCGACGTCGAAACCGCGATGGAGGCCCCGATGATCGCGGATCCACTTCGGTTGTACGATTTTTGCCCGATAACCGACGGCTCAGCCGCGCTGCTGTTCTGTCCCGCTGAGATGGCGAGGTCGTACGCCGACGAGTACGCCGTCATCTCGGGGATCGGAGGCGCGACGGATACCCACGTCGTCCACGAACGCGTCGATCCGACGACGATGGGCGGCGTGGTCGACTCCGGCCGACGGGCGTACGAAATGGCCGGGAAGGACCCCGACGACATCGACGTGGCGGAACTCCACGACATGTTTACGATCCTCGAATTCCTGCAGATGGAGGGACTCGATTTTGCCTCGAAGGGGGAAGCGTGGAAGGAGATCGAGGCGGGGACGACGACCATCGACGGCGAATTCCCGATCAACACCTCCGGCGGTCTCAAATCGAAGGGCCACCCGCTCGGCGCGTCGGGCGTCGCACAGGGCTACGAGATTTACAAACAGGTCATCGGCGATGCGGGTCCGAGGCAGGTCGACGCCGACGTCGGATTGGCCTGCAACGTGGGCGGATTCGGAAACTGTGTGACCACCGTGATTATCGAGGGGCGACGATGACCATGGAAGCGTACCGCTATGAGGACGGCTCGATCACCTATCCCGGCCATCCGCGCGGCCCGAACGGAGACGAACCGGTCGACACCGTCGACTTGAGCGAGTACACTGCGGAGATCGTCACTTGGACGACCTCACACGCGACGCCGCCAGGCGTTCGAGAGCCGAACCACCTCGCGATCGTCGAGTTCGAGATCGAGGGCCAGGCGGTTCGGGCGCTGTGTCAACTTACCACGGGAGACGTTGCGGTCGGTGACGAGGTGCGGCCCGTCTACTGCCAGGAGTTGCGGGACCCCGACGCCGGTATCCGGGAGCCGGCGAGTCAATCCTGGGACGGATACCGGTTCGAGCCGGTCGAGTAGGCGATCGATTACGGCTCCTTGGGCGGACCGTCGTTCTCCGAATCGGAATCCTCATCGACCGAGCGTTTTATCGACGCCAACTCCTCGTCGACGTCGATCTCGACGTGATCCGGGTCGGACCCCCCTCGTGTGTTCGCGGAATTATCGCCCGCTTCGTCGACTGGGGCCGAGTCACCGCCCGCGTCGGTGGCTTCGGCCAGTCGAGCGTCGACCTCGGATCGGAGGTCGCGCGCTTCGGCGAGCAGTCGCTGAAGTTCGGGATTCGACGGCTCGCCGCGTGCGGCCGATTGGAACTCCACGAGCGCGTCGTCGAGTCGGCGGAGCGTTTCGCGGCTCGTCTCGGCGAGTCGATCACGCCCGCCGAGCGGCGATCGAGAACTCGTCTCTCCCGAGACCGCATCCATTGGTCTCCCGTCGACGACGCGGAGGACCGCGGCCAAAAGCTCCAACGACCGGATCGCCGCTTCCAACAGCGCGATTGTCGCCGGAATCGTGTGATGTTCGGTAAACCGGAGGAGTTCGGTCGGCGTCGGCGGACGGGGGAGTCCAGGCGGGCGATCGCCTCTCGGCCCGTTCACCAGCTCCGCCCGGAGCGATTCGAGGGTGTCGGAGAGTTCGGTCGTTGCCTCGGTCAGATCGCGCTCGCGCTCGTCCATGGTTACGTTGAGGGCCGGACGGTGAAAACGGTACGGTCGCCCGATCCGAAGCGTGTTTAGGCTGACCGAAAACGTTTAGACCGGACATCCCCGAGACTGGACCAATGAGCGCTATCGACGCGAACGAGGCGATCGGGCTCCGTGTTCACGCGACCTCGCCCGACCGAACGGTTTTCACCGAACCGGACAACTGCGACGGGTGGATCTCGACTGATCTCACCGTCGACGTTCGACGATAACTACAACAGCCGCTTTTTCATTAGTTTGTTGCCGACTCGAGCACCAGCGTGTCGTCTTCGAGGTAGTGTTCGAGGTGGTGTGCGTGTTCCTCGACGACTTCGAGCGTATCTCTGAGTAGCTCTTCGGTCGTGTAGTCCCCGAGTTGATTTGCCAATCCGATGTGATCTCTGAGCGATTCGATAATGACGCCGAAGGCCTCGACGTCGTTCTCGAGGGAAGTGCGAACCCCGTAGACTTCCTCACCCTCTGGCTCGATCGGAGCGTGTTCCTCGAACGTCGCGCCGCCGGAGAGCGGCACGCCCCCGATTGCCTGTGCGCGTTCAGCGATCGCGTCCGCGTCCTCCTCGAGATCCTCGGCCACATCGCCGAGGTACTCGTGGACGTCGAGGAACTCCGCGCCTTCGACGTTCCAGTGGTGCTTTTTGATCTGGTGATACAACACGTACGTCGCGGCGAGGTCCGTGTTCAACGCGTCTACCAGTTGCTCCGCTTTGTCGGGATCGATTTTGAGGGCGGTTTCTTCCACGCTCCCGGCTCGACGGCGAATGGTCTCTTGGGTGCTCATACAGGCAGTACTTCGGCGTGTACCGTATTAAAGCTTCCCAATTAAGGAAATTATACTTTCTATCCGAGAAATTTTTTTGGTTATATTGGAGTCCATCCGCCGAGCTCCGTCCGATCGAACGGGCCCCTGCTGCCGGTTCGCACGCGCGAGTCCGTTCATAAGCGCTTTTATGCGGTGGTGCAGTACGGTGGTGTACAGCCTACGCGGGGTTGTGATGCTCCTAGCCAGACAGGACTTACGCACCGACTCGGTGCGAAGAACCGGCGTTCGAACGAGTCGGTTCGACGGCGGGGGAGCGCGAGCCCGCGCGTAGGAGGAGTCAACAATGTCAGTATACGTAGATTTCGACGTGCCGGCCGATCTCGAGGACGATGCCATCGAGGCCCTCGAAGTCGCCCGGGACACCGGCTCGGTAAAGAAAGGAACGAACGAAACGACGAAAGCGGTCGAGCGCGGCAACGCCGAGCTCGTCTTCATCGCCGAGGACGTCAGTCCCGAGGAGGTCGTCATGCACCTCCCCGAGATCGCGACCGAAAAGGACGTACCGTACGTCTTCGTGGGGACGCAAGACGACATCGGCCATGCAGCTGGCCTGCAGGTCGGCAGCGCTGCTGCCGCTATCGTCGACGCCGGCGATGCGAGCGACGACGTCGAGTCCATCGCCGAGAAACTCGAGGAACTCCGGTAGGTGACGTAGTATGAGTGCTGAAAACGAAGGGGACGGCGCAACCCCTGCCGAAGTGATCGAGATCGTCGGCAAGACCGGCATGCACGGCGAAGCCATGCAGGTCAAGTGCCGGATCAAGGAGGGCGAAAATCAGGGGCGAATCATCGCTCGCAACGTCCTCGGACCGGTCCGCGTCGGCGACGTGCTACAGCTGCGTGAGACGGCCCGTGAAGCCGATTCCATCGGAGGACAATAATGGTTCAAAAACGCACCTGCGACTACAGCGGTCAAGAAATCGAGCCCGGAACCGGCACGATGTACGTCAAAAACGACGGCACCGTACTCTGGTTCGCCGACTCGAAGTGCGAGAAGAACTACCTATTGGGTCGAGAGCCCCGCGAACTCGAGTGGATCGGTGACGACGAGACGGTCGTCGCCGAGGAGGACGAGACCGACGTCGAGGCCGACGAGGCTGAAGAAGAGACCGAGGTTAAAGCGGATACCGAGGAGGTTGACGCGGACGCCGAAGAAGCCGATGAAGAAGCGGACGCCGAAGAAACCGACGCCGAAGAAACCGATGAAGAAGCGGACGCCGAAGAAACCGACGCCGAAGAAACCGACGAAGAGGAGGTCGAAGTCTAGATGGCCGACATCGAACGCACCTTCGTCATGGTCAAGCCCGACGGCGTCCAGCGTGCACTCATCGGTGACATCGTCTCGCGGTTCGAAGACCGCGGACTGAAACTCGTCGCCGGTAGATTCATGAAGATCGACAACGAGTTGGCTCGCGAACACTACGCCGAGCACGTCGACAAGCCATTTTTTGACGATCTCGCTGATTTCATCACGTCCGGCCCGGTCTTCGCGATGGTCTGGGAGGGTCAAGACGCTGTCGCACAGGTCCGCACGATGATGGGCGAGACGGATCCCGCAGAGTCCGCACCGGGGACGATTCGGGGCGACTTCGGCCTCGACCTCGGCCGCAACGTCATCCACGGATCGGACACCGAGGAAGGCTCGGCCGAGCGCGAGATCGGGCTGTTCTTCGGCGAGCATGAACTGCTCGATTACGAGCGGATCGACGAAGCCTGGCTGTACGAGTAGCGTTCGTCACTCGCTGAGGCTCATCTGCGGTATTTTTATCCGTCTGTGTCGTAGTGGTGGGTATGCTCTGGAACGTCCTCGCAGTCGTCTACGGCGCGTTCGTCGCGCTTTTTCCCGAACGTACGCTCGAGTATTTGACCAGGATCGTTCTGGTCGGGTACGAAAACCCGGAGGAACTCGAACCAAGCGAGTGGTACGTCTCGCTCACCCGAATCGACGGTCTTCTTCTGGCCGCTGCGGGACTCCTCGCGATCGCGTTCGAACGCGGCTGCTCGAAACGCCAACGCACATCGGACGACGACACCGAACGGTAACGGCGAGTGGAGAACGGAAAGCTAGCCTCTTACCGACGATCACACCGCGTTCCGCGAACCGATCACTCGCCGGCGTAGCCGACCGTGATGTCGCCGGCGTCGAGTCCCTCTTCGACTTCGCGGGCCGCCGTGACCATGTTCTCCATCTTCCGGTAGGCGATCTCCCGTGGCAACAACTTCACGCCACAGTCGGGTGAGACGGTGAGTCGCTCCGGCGGGACGATCTCGAAACCCCTGTTGATATTCTGCTTGATCTCTTCGACGGTCTCGACTTCGGTCGTGTGCACGTCGACGACGCCCAACGCGAGATCCTTCTCGAACGCCGGTTCTTTGAACACATCCAGTTGCTCGTAGTCGCCGTTCGCGAGTTCGAGGTCGTACTCGTGGACCGGCATGTCGAGGATCTCGGGGTAGATGCGCGAGTAATCGCCGTAACAGACGTGCAGACCGAGCCTGACGTTCTCGGGGACGCCGTGGGCGATGTGTTCGAGACACTCCCCGACGATGGCGTGATCGTCGGGCGTGGTCGCGAGAGCCGGTTCGTCGATCTGGATATAGCGTGCGCCCGCAGCGACGAGGGCTTCGATCTCCTCGTTGACCAGCCCGGCGAGTTCGTAGGCGAGTTCCTCCTCGTTCTCGTAGTGCTCGTTGAACGACCACGATGCGAGCGTGTAGGGTCCAGTGATCGGCACCTTCACCGGACGGTCGGTGACGCCCGTCGTGAACTCGAACTCGTCGACGAGCCACGGCTCGGTGTAAGCGACCTCGTCCGCAACGGAGGGTTTATCGAAGTAGTTGTGTCCCCAGACCTTGACCGGGCCGTTGAACTCGTAGCCCTCGATCCGGTGGGCGAAGTACTCGACCATCTCGTTTCGTCGCATCTCCCCATCGACGACGGCGTCGAGACCGGCGCGAACGTGCTCTTCGGTGATGAGCCGCGCCGCGTCGTCCATCGCCTCCTCGAGATCGGTGTCGTCGAACTCGCGGTTCTCCTCCTCGGCGAGTTCTTTCGCGCGGTTGAGCCACTTCGGTTTAGGGTAGGACCCGACGACGGTCGTCAACAGGAAGTGTTCTGTCGGGTGGTCGGCCGGACGGAACTGTTCGCGGGTGTTCGGGAGTTCGCGGTTCATCGGGACACCTCCGCGGGCGCGGCGGCGAGCGCATCGAGTTTCGCCTCGGCCTTGTTCGTCGGCAGGTAGAACAGTTCAGTGTTCGACGTCGCGTAGACCGTGTCGAACTCAGCGACGGGAATTTGCGATTCGACCCACTCGATCCGCTCTGCGATCTCCTCGGGACGCTCGACGAGCGTGTTCTGACCGTCGACGACCCCGAGCGCGACGTCGTCTTTCGTGCCGTACTCTTGGATGTTGTAGATGCTCCCTTGGTGGTCGGAGACGAAATCGAATCCGATCGCGTCGATGTCCGCGTCCATGAGGTGCGCGTAGGGTTTCTCCGGGATCGACCCCCAGTAGGTGTGGACGACCACGTCGGCGTCGGCCGCGGCCGCGACGGTATCGATCGCATCGCTCACGCGCTCGTCTTCACCGTCCCCGGGTGGATCCGTGACGAGGGACGGTTCGAGGAGAAACAGCGCCTCGACTGTCGGGAACGCGTCGATCTCCGCGGCGAGGAACTCGGCGACCGCGTCGAGGAACGCTTGCTCGTCGTCGTAGTGCTCGTCGGTCGCGAGTTCGGCGAGCGAGTAGGGTCCGGGGAGGACGGCCTGCGTCACGTCCGAAACGGCGTCGAGTTCGGCCGCCACGTCGCCGTCCGGCGTCAGCTCCCCCCGAACCACCGGCTCGCGGTAGAAGTTGTTGTTGTCGTAGTACCGAACGATGCCCCGGGTTTCCACGTTGTCGTGAACGCAAAGCGGATGGGCGAGCATGTCGTCCCACCGAAGCTGCCCCTCGCCGATCAGATCCAATCCTGCCTCGAGTTGTCGACCGACGGCCTCGTTTCGGGCACGGTCGTAGGCCTCGACGATGTCTTCCGTCTCGTCGCCGGAGATCAGGTCGTCCTTTTGATGTCCTTTGAGGTTCGAGAGTTCGTCCTTCGCCCAATCCGGAAGCGGATACAAACCGGGTGTCGTAGAGAGTACCTCCGTCATTACTCGCGGCTACGAGATGACGGTGTTTAATATTTCCTACTCAGGTATTCTCGAAGGTAATATCCAGGACGACAAGGCGTTCGAAAGGGAACGATTCCCCGGTGATTTCCTCGGCTCTCAGCCCCGCACTTTCGGCGAGTTCGACGACAGCCTCGATATCGGTCAGCGTGGAAACGAGCAAGTACACGTGGCCGTTCGGACGCAGAACTCGGCCGACATCCGCGAGGAACGGCCGAATTACTCGGCGGCCGTCCTCACCGCCCGACAGTGCGTATTCGAGCGGATCGTCCCACTCCTCTTCGGGTGGCGTCGGCAGATACGGCGGGTTGAACACCACCACGTCGAAGCTATCGGCGGCGAACGGATCCGTCAGGTTCGATCGTATCACGTCGATCCCCGCTGCGTTTGCGCTCACACACGCCTCCGGGTTGATGTCACAGCCGACGACCTCCGCATCGGTCTCCGAGGCGATCCGCGACGCCACGACTCCCGATCCGATCCCAACCTCGAGAACCCGCTCATCCTCGATTCGCTCAAGTGCGGTCTCCGCGAGCAATCGAGAATCTTCCGCCGGCTCGTAGACGGTCGTCATCCCGCGCCGTTCGGCAAGTCTCATCGGACCGCGTCCTCGTCGGCGGGAGGGTTCGTGATCGACTCGTCGACATCGTCTCGAACTTGCTCGACGTCCTCTTCGACCGGCTCCGAGACCTCCGCGCCGGCTCCCCGATACGGTCGGATCGCGGCTTCGCGCTCGTCCTGCGAATCGATGGATTTCCCATCGGCGATTCGGAGGCCACCGAGTTCTTCACGCCCCGTCAGTTCGCGTTGCGGGAACGGGATCTTGATATTCTCCGACTCGAAAGCGTCTTTGACCGCTTCTATCACCGCGTTTTGGGCCCGCCACTTCTGTTGAATCGACGGGGTCGTGATCCAATACCGGAGTCGTAACACGACCGACGAGTCCGCGAACTCCTGTCTGATGACGTCGGGCGGCGGCTGTGCGGCGACCTCTTCGACCCGTTCCATCGCTCCGACGGCGACACGGGCGGCCCTGCTGATGTCCGTCCCATAATCGATACCGACGACGGTCTCCACTCGGAGCCGGTTCGTTTTCGAGTAATTAACGACCTCGTTTTCGGTTATCATGTCGTTCGGGACCATGACGTGTTCCTCGTTGAACGTTCGGATCTGGATGTTGTACACCGTGATGTTCGTAACGATTCCTTCACGATCCTCGATGCGGATCCAATCGCCGACCTCGAACGGTCGCGAAAAGAGGATGACGAACCCCGAGAGGATCCCAGAGAGAGTCTTTCTGGCCGCGAATCCGAGGACGATACCCAACACACCGGCTCCGAGGAAGATGTTGGTAACGGGGATCCCCCACAGCGCGATCACGAACGCCAGCGTCGGAATGAGAATCGTGATTTGGACGGCGTGATGGGCGAGTTCGCGTTGATGTGGGGTGATCGCGACGCGACCCGAACCGTACTTTATGGAGCGTTTCGTCAGCCGTGTTACGGTGATCGCCACCGCGAACACGATGAACGTCACGAGGGCTTTGATACCCTCTTCCGGTGTGATCGATAGGAATCCGAGCGCTTCGATAACTTCACCGGAGATGCGCCAAACCGCGACGAGAAAACCGCTGATGAGAATCGCGAACGTCGTCACCAAAATCGACTGTACGGCCTCGACGGCGTCCGAGTTGTACTCCTCTTTTAGTTGTCGACCGACGCGATAGATCAGAACCATCGAGAGCGCGAAGATGACGATCGCACCGATCGTCGCCGCGTACCTCGCTCTCATCGATCCGAACGCAGACTGGATCGCGTGAATAGATTGCCAGTACCACGGGAGCTGTAGCGTACCGTTCATCGCAGTAGTCTGCGTGGAGGATCTTCGCTACGTCGACCAGTACGGCCGTCCTGACGATCGGTCACGAATCGACCTCCGTTACCAACCGGGCCAGTCGCGCGAACTCGCTCGGTGGGACGTTTCCCGCCCGTTTTCGCATTAGCTCTTCGCCCGCCGCGTCGATCAGCGCGTCCGAATTCTCGATTCCGGAGATGTGGACGGTGTTTCGGATCGCGTTTCGCATCGTCTTTCGGCGCTGGGTAAACACCGCCCGTACGAGCGCCATGAATCTGTCGTCGTCAGGTACTTCATAGTCGGGGGCGCGCGGTATCGCAAGAACCACCGCACTCTCGACTGCGGGCGGTGGTGAGAACGCTTCCTTCGGGACCGGCTCGACGATTTCGATATCGGCGTAATGGCCGGCCGTCACGGACAAGCGGCCATACTCGTCGGTTCCCGGGGCCGCAGCCATCCGCTCTGCGAACTCCTTTTGAAACATCAACACGAGCGGTCGCCCCTCGGGAAGCAATCTGAAGGCGATCTCGGATGAAACGCCGTAAGGGAGATTCGAGACCGAGGCGGTGAACGATGGCAGATCGACGTCGAGTGTATCACCTTCGATAATGTGTAGACGTTCCTTGGCGATCTCCTCGTCGAACTCCTCGCGCAAGAACCCTGCGAGCGTTGGGTCGCGTTCGACGACGGTAACGCGGTCCGCGACGGTGAGTAATCGATCGGTGAGCGCACCGGTCCCGCCACCGATCTCCAGCACGTGACTCGTGTCGGTCCCGTCCGGGAGATATCCCGCAAGCCGATCGAGCACCCGATCGTCGACGAGGAAATGCTGGTCACGCTCCGGGTCGCCGCGAACACCCGCTCGGACGATGAGCGCATCGGGATCGCGCATATCGACTGCATAACGGCCGCCCCGGTATATCCTTCGCGTTTTCGAGTGACTCACTCCGATTCGCGGCGGGCGAAGATCCGATATTTGAGGTCTTCCTCGCGTAGCTCTTCCAAGATACGCTCTGCCAGCACGCCCCTCGGATCGTGAAGCCCGGACACCCGCGCTCTGATATCCTCGAAGCTCTCGAAGGGACCACGCTTGCGGGCGTCGAGAATATTATTTCGAAGCTTCTTACCGATACCCGGTAGCAGGTTCAGGACGTGAAGTCTCGTCGTGACCGGCTGAGCGTCGTTGTAAAAATCGACGAACCGGCGCTCGTCAGCGTCGATGATCTCGTCGATCGCGTACTCCAGTTCGGATGTCGCGGTGCTCGAGAGGTCATCGTACGATACCGATCGGATGTGCGTGACGTTTTCGCCCGGTGGTTCGATTTCGATCCGGTCACCTATGTTGACCCCGGCGTCGTCAGTCAGGGCCGCTTCGACGAGCCGAAAGTCGGTTTCCCCGACCGCGAACGCGACCGGTGATCGCTCGTACTGTGGCCGGTCGTCGTCCGGTCTCCCCCTGGGAAGAAAATCCAACACGACCGCGGACCGTGGTGCGGCGTCGTCTCCATCGTCGCTCATATGTCTCCGTACGGGGAGACGCTATTTAAAATACTGGCAGATAGCCGACGGCCGGCTCGTCGGCGCGCGTTCTCGAAAATCAACAGTTCGGTCACCGAAAGCATCGAGTACCCGCTTTCGTCGGTCGAAACACCGCTCGAACCTGGCGAACCAGTTAGGCGTACTTTGCGACGACGTCGAGGATCTCGTCGAGTTCGTCGCCGGACAGCGTATATCGACCCTGCGCAAAGACCGTCCGGAGTTCGTCGCGATCTTGCGGGAGGAGGTCCGTAATTTTATACGCGGTGGCTTCGTCGACTTTCTCGACTTCGAGAAGCTCCTCGACGAGTTCTCGCGATTCCTCCGCCTCGAGTACGGAAAACCGGTTGACGTGCTCGATCGCTCGTGCAAGCTCGTAGCGCATCTCCCGATCCTCGTCGAGCGCTCGGTCGGCCTCGACCTCCGCGAGTAGCTCTTTGGCCTCCGGCGTCGTGAGATACTCCTCCCCGAGAACTTGTTTGAAGATCGTCATGCCTGCTGGCGTCGGAGGTGAGCCGGGGCGGCGATCAGCGTCTTCGTCACGCCACCGTCTTTGATTTCGACTTTGAACGCTCGGCCCTGCTTGCCGACGACCGTTCCGGTCCGTCCGTTGAATCGAGGGTGGAACTGCCCCTTCGGAACGGAGGGGTCCAGCTTCAGGTGAACCCTCTCGTCGTTTTCGAACTGCTCGATCGATCGCTGTGGCGGGGACGCGCCACGGTCGCGCGCGTCGTTTTTCAGTTTGTTGCGGGTCGCTTGTCGGGGTCCGTTCGAACTAGGCATTCTTGTGCCCGTCTAAACGGGTCCGACACATAAAGGGTGCGTTCCGACCGCGTCAGTTTTCCGCACGTCTCGTCGAAATCTCGTCTCCGTCCCGGTGAAGTCGATGGGGTTAAATCCGGCCGACTTCGTCGACCCCAACGCTCTCGACGCCTTCGACGCCAGCGAACGCCTCCTCGACTGTGTCCGTTCCCCCCGCTTCGTCGGGAATGACGACGGTCGGAAACAGCGCGATCAGGCCAAACGCGACGTCCTCGCGGTCGACGCGGCTGATCTTCGCGCCCTCGGGGAGGGAGTTCTCGAGGCGCTCTTGGAGGTCGTCCAGGTCGACCTCGGGGCTTTGCGGCATTACTTTCATCTTGGCGGCGACTTTTCCCATGATTATGGACCCGTGAACCCGCAGTCGGGGCACTCGTAGAGGTTGCTCTGTTTGCGACACTTCGAACAGCGGTAGATCAGCGTTCCACACTCCGGGCAATCGAATCTCGCCGCCGACGTTCCGGAGATATTGATCCCACAGGAGATACAGGTGTGTTCCCTGCGTTCCTCGGATTTACTACTCATACATCGTCGTGCGTCGGCGCGACATTTAACCCTTATCAAGCATACCGGTGGAGACTTCTCGGTTCGTCTCGTAGGTCGGACATGAAAACGGTTCGAGAGACGATTCGCGCGCTCCGGGCCGAAGCCGCTGTCACCAACGAACGACGGCTACTGGTACTCCACGGAGACCGTGATACCTGTTACAGGGAGGCGAGACGCGCCGTCGAATCGGTGGACTTCGAAGGGGCCGTGGCGAGCGTTTCCGATCGGGATATCGTTGGCGAGCGTATCGGCTACGATCGGACGGACGCGTTGCTCGGGACGACCTTTGATTGTATCGTGCTCGATTGCCACGATACGTGCCGACCGAACGCAATCGGGCGAACGACCGGGGTCGTCGATGGCGGCGGAATTCTCGTCCTTCTGTTTTCTCGCCTCTCGGAGTGGCCAACCACTCACGGCCGGTTCGATGAAACGCTCGCATCGCCACCGTTTTCCATCGAGGATGTCGACTCACGGTTCAAACGACGCATGATCGACACGCTACGCGCTCACAGGGGTATCGCGATCGTGGATGTCGATGCAGGGGTGCGAACGAAGCGAGGCCGTATCGATCAACCACCGCGTCGTCGATCCGCAAACATCGTTCCGCCAGTGGCGCACGCGTTTCCCGATCCGGTGTACGAAGCGTGTCGCAGCGCCGATCAACGAGACGCGGTCTACGCCTGTGAGCAGTTGACCGAGGACGGGGCAGCCGTCGTACTCGAAGCCGACCGCGGGCGCGGGAAGTCGAGCGCGGCTGGTCTTGCAGCGGCGGCGCTCGCTGCAGCCGGATACACGGTTCTCGTGACCGCCCCAAGCTACCGAAACGCCGCCGAACTCTTCGAACGTGCCGTCGAGACGCTACGGACACTGGATGCATTAATCAAGGATGGCAGAGATGGCCAAAGGACGCCGTACCTTCGGACAGATACGGGTGGGATACGGTTCCGAACCCCTTCTGAGGCGGTCGTCGAATCCGCCGATATCCTGATCGTCGACGAAGCTGCCGCACTCTCGGTCGGGCGGCTCGAAGCGCTCGTTTCCGTGGCCCCGAGCGCGTGCTTTGCCACGACCGTCCGGGGATATGAGGGTTCCGGGCGCGGATTCGACATCCGGTTTCGAAGCGAACTCCAAGCGGTCCGCAACGTTACTGAGTGCGTTCTCTCCGAGCCGATACGGTACGCCGCTGCCGATCCGATCGAAGTGTGGCTGTTCCGCGCGCTGTTGTTGGATTCGACCCCACCGCCGGAGGAACTGGTTGCGGACTCGATAACCGACGACGTAACCTACGAGCGAATAGAACAGGACGCTCTGGCTGTCGATGACAATCTCCTTCGAGAGGTGTTCGGGCTCCTCGTGTATGCACACTACCGGACACAACCAGACGATCTCGCTCGATTGCTCGACGCGCCGAACGTTGCGGTCAGGGCGTTTTTGCGCGACGGCCATCCGGTTTCGGTTGCACTCTTGGCTCGCGAGGGCGGACTCGATGACGAAACCCGACTGACAGCCTACGAGGGGGACCGAATTCGCGGAAACTTGATCCCGGATCTGTTGACGAGTCAACTCCGGGATCCCGAGGCGGGAATCCCCGTCGGATTTCGCGTGTTACGCATCGCGACGCATCACGCTGTTCGGTCCGAGGGGTTCGGGTCGAGACTGCTCGCAGAGATCGAAGCTGAGTTCGCGTCGGATCGATCAGTGATGTCCGATGACGACCCGGATCACGATCGGTTCGGCACGATCGATTATTTGGGCGTGAGCTACGGCGCAACCCCGGAACTGTGTTCGTTTTGGGCGACGAACGACTACCGGACGGTACACCTCTCGTCAACCAGAAACGAAGCGAGCGGCGAACACTCGGCCGTAATGCTTCGTCCGATCTCCGAACTCGGGCGTGTGCTCACGGAGCGACACACCGCGTGGTTCTATCGGCGGATTCCGGACGTCCTTTCGGGCGCCCTCTCCTCTCTCGATCCGGATATCGTCCGCGGTGCGTTCGAATCCGTCGACATCGACACCCGACCCGAACTAAACGATTTCGAGTGGCGGCTCGTTGCGAGTTCGGCCTACGGTCCCGGACAGTACGAGACGGCCCCTGGTCCGTTTCGACGACTCGCACTCCGGGCGCTCGTAGACGGAGCGCTCGAAGACCCCGACACGGAACGACTACTCGTGGTGAAGGTGCTTCAAAACCGAACGTGGGAGGAGTCCGCCTCGATATTGGAATTCGTCTCGAAACGCGCGTGCATGCGCGCCATCGGGAGCGCATTTCGACCGATCGTCGATCGATACGGTGAGGATGTCGCGCGGGCGGAAGCGGATCGGTACCGATCGGAGTCGGAACTACTGTGAAATCCGATCAGGGATGGGCGAAGTATGCGACGGACTCCCCGTCGTCGTGGCGATCGATGCGGGCGAACCCGACGCGCTCGAACTGTACGGTATCGCCGCTTGCATAGCTCGTGAGCCTAGGTTCGGCGTGGCCGAACTCGTCGCCCTCCATCGTCCGAAGCCGCAGCGGCGTGCCCTCTTCCGCTGGTACCCAGTGGATGACGTCTACGTCTCCTTCACGTACAATATCGATGCCATCGTCGGTGAATTCGAACGCATCGCCGCTGTATCTGACTGGCCCGAGGCCTTTCAGCCAGATCCGTTCACCCGTTTCGGGGAGATCATCGGTTTCGACTCTGACGGACGTTCCGACCGGTATTCGTCTCCGTCCGCGGTCATCGTGGTCGGGGTGGACGAGCGGTTCGGCGAGTTCCGGTGCACCGGAGACCGGGACCTCGACGCCGGCCCGAACGAAGAACAACCGATCGGAATCGTCGTCGATCAGTTCACGATTTTCCGCGTAGACCGAGGACATCGCGAGATCTACGTTCGACGTCGACGTCCCGAGTTGCACCATCGCCTTCACGATGGCATCGCCGCGGATCCCCCGACGCTTGAGACTCGCGACCGTCGGCGCACGGGGATCGTCCCACCCGTCGAGTTCACCCCTCGCTATGAGCTCCTTGATCGTCGAGGTGGACAGCGCCACGTCGTAGGCGTCGATCTGAACGTGCCCCCAGTGGATTACCTCCGGATACTCCCAATCGAAGTAGTCGTAGACGAACTGCTGGCGCTTCGCCGAGTCTTGGAGATCGATGCCGCGAATGATATGCGTGATCTCGAACTCGTGGTCGTCGATCCCAGACTGGAAGTCCAACATTGGCCAACAGCGATACTCGGCGGCTTCCGGCCGCGGATGGGGCGTATCGACCATCCGAAACGCGACCCAATCGCGTAGCGCGGGGTTTTTGTGTTCGATGTCGGTTCGAACGCGGAGTACCATCTCTCCTGATTCGTACTCCCCATCGACCATCGCCTCGAACTCGTCGTGCGTCGTCTCGGTGTCCTTCTCGCGGTGGGGGCATGGCTCACCGGCGTTCTTGCGCTCCGAAAAGGATGCACCGTCACAGCTGCAGGTGTAGGCACCTCCCTCGTCGATGAGGTTCCTGGCGTGGTCGTAGTACAGTTCGACACGATCGGATGCTTTGGCCGTTTCGTCGGGTTCGAACCCGAGATACTCGATCGCATCCAGTATCTCCCCGTACGCGTCGGTGTCGGGGCGTTTCGTCTCCGGATCTGTGTCGTCGAATCGACATAGCATCCACCCGTCGTACTGTTCTTTGTACGTCCCGATGACCGCGGGCATTCGAGCGCTTCCGAGATGCCACGGGCCGTTCGGGTTTGGCGCGAGCCGCATCCGTATCTCCTCGTACGATTCGACGTTGGGGAGATCGGGAAGCGGTCGATCTTCTCCCTCCTCGTTCTCGGTATCGAGCTCCTCCAACAGTTCCGGGGCGAGCGTGTCGAGTCGGTCACGCATTTCGGCGGTCGAAAGCGTGTTCACCCTGTCGATGACGGGCGCGACGATCCCCGGAATCTCGTCACCGTGAGGTCTGAAATCCGGATTCTCACCCATCATCGGGCCCATGATCGCACCGACCTGTGCGTCGCTATCGTGTTTGAGCGCGTTGAACAGCGCAGCCGTCTCGGCCTCGCGCTCGATGCGTTCGCGGAGGTCTTTGTCCATCAGCCGCGACTACTGAGGGAAGCACCAAAACCTCGCGGATTTAGCCGTGCTCGGGACATGGCGAACAGGTGGATCGCGGAGAGACGCATTCGACAACGGTGATCCACGCTAGCTCGGACCGACTGTCGGTCTCTGGCTACGTCACGGGGGGTCTGTCCCCGTGTTCGTATTTAAATCCGGGTATCGGCGAGCGCTCGCCCGTCAGTAGCCTCGTTCGACGAGGAAATCCGCGATCTCTTCGAGGAGATCACGGGATTCGTTGTCCGGGAGTACCGCCAGCCGTTCCTTTCCGCTTTTGATGAGATCCATCGCGAGCGCTCGGGCGAAGTCGATGCTTCCAGCGGCTTCGAGCCGTTCGACGGCCGCTTCTATCTCGGCTTCGCTCGGGTCGTCCGGAACGAGCGACTCGGGATCGATCCCCCGATCACGAGCGTGAAGGGTGATCACCGTTCGCTTTCCTTCGATCAGATCGGAGCCACGCTGCTTTCCGAGCTTGTCGCTCGGGACCGTCAAATCTAGCAGATCGTCCTGTATTTGGAACGCGCGACCGATATCGAGACCGTATCCGTGGAGTTCGTCGATGGTTTCTTGCTCGCACCCCAGTAGAATCGCTGGGATCGCCGCCGCCGCCGCGTAAAGTACTGCGGTTTTGAACTCGATCATCTCGAGATACTCTTCGGTCGTGACGTCGGTACGTGTCTCGAACTCCACGTCGAGCGCTTGCCCCTCACAAATTTCCGTACAGGTGGTCGCCAATTCGCCGAGCGCGGTGACGCTTCGATCCGAAGGGGCACCGGTCTCAAGGATATACTCGAACGCTTTCGAATAGAGCGTATCGCCGGCGAGAATAGCTGTTTCGAGGTCGTATTCTCGATGAACGGCCGGGACGCCGCGCCGGAGATCGTCGTCGTCCATGATGTCGTCGTGGATCAGCGTGAACGATTGGATGACTTCGATCGCCACCGCCGCCGAGAGGATATCGATGGACTCGCTATGCGGGGTCGGAAACGCCCGATAGTCGTCCGCTGGCGATTTCGTGTCAGAGACCGATTCAGCGACCAACAGCAGGACCGCCGGTCGCAGACGTTTTCCGCCAGCGTCAAGCAGATACCGCGACGCCGAATACAGTCGCTCGGGCTTTCGTATCGGGAGCTGTTCGACTATCGCATCGTTGACAATCGCTCTGCGAGCTTCGATAGCCGACTCGACGCGTTCTGAGGTCGTCATTCCGTGAGCTGAATCGTGTTCCCGTTTTGGGTGACGTGGAGATCGGTGCCGAGGCGGTAGCCCTCGTTGCCTACCAGATCGACGTACGGCGAGAACCCTTTCATATCTTGGTGAGCGGGGATAATGTTCTTGGGCTGGAGGGCATCGAGCATCTGGTAGTGACCCTCGGAGTTCAGGTGCCCGGAGACGTGGATGTCGTCGTATATCCGAGCGCCCTGCATCCCGAGTAGCTTCTCGGCCTGGTACCGCTGGCCCTCGTTGGTCGGCTCTGGAATGACCCGCGCGGAGAAAATGACTTTGTCGCCGTTATCCAGTTCGTACGGCGTCTCCCCGCGGGCCATCCGCGTCAACATCGCCCGGGGTTCGCCCTGGTGGCCGGTGACGACGGGGAGGTAATCTTCTTTCCCCTCGTTCATGATCCGCTTGAACGTCCTATCGACCGATTTTCGGTGTCCGTACATCCCCAGATCGCTGGGGAAGTCGATGAAGTCGAGCCGTTCGGCCGTTCCGGAGTACTTCTCCATCGATCGACCGAGGAGGACGGGCTGTCGGCCGATGTCCTCCGCGAACTCGACGAGCGACTTCACGCGGGCGATGTGGCTCGAAAAGGTGGTCGCGACGATGCCGCCGTCGTAGTCCTCGAGTGAGTACAGCACGTCCTTAAGCTGTGCGCGCGCGACGGATTCGGAGGGTGTCTTCCCCTTCTTTCCGGCGTTCGTACAGTCCTCGATGTAACACAGGACGCCCTCACGGCCGATCTCTCGGAACCGCTTCATATCGATCGGATCGCCGATGACCGGGTTGTGATCCATCCGTTTGTCGAGGCCGTAGACGACGGCCCCCTCCGGAGTGTGCAAGACCGGATTGATCGCGTCGATGATGGAGTGGGTGACGTTGACGAACTCGAGTTCGCACTTTTCGCCGATCGGCATCGTCTCGCCGGGATCCATCTTGATCAGATCGTTTTGGACGCCGAACTTCTCCTCGCTTTGGATCTGTTGTTTGGTCAACTCGATCGTGAACGGTGTCGCGACGACCGGCGCGTTGTATCGGTGCGCCAGTTTGGAGATCGCTCCGATGTGGTCGAGGTGACCGTGTGTCGGCACGATCGCTTGGACGTCTCCCTCGATGTCGGACATGACCCGGTCGTCCGGGATCGCGCCCATGTCGATGAGGTCGAGACTGTGCATCCGTTCGGTTTCGACGTTGTCGTGAATGAGGACCTTCGACAGGTTCAGCCCCATATCGAAAATAACGACGTCGTCTCCCGCACGAACGGCCGTCATCTGTCGACCGACTTCTTCGTATCCGCCAATTGTTGCGATTTCTACTTCCATTGTTTATCCTCCGAGAGGCCGCTCACCGCTCAGCCACTGAGCGACCGGCGATATACACGGCCGTCTGTGACGGACGCGACACCGATCGGATCGGTGCGCCGACGGTCGGAACCGGAAAGGCGTGCGGTCGATCGAACCATCCCGCCTCGCCCACCCGGCCGTCTCCCGTCCGCAACTGCCGGTCGCCCGTTCGAGTCCGGGGCGACCGTCGCTCGGTTATCAGTGACTTCGATGGCTGGGGTTAAAAAGTGCGTGGGTCAAAGATTAGGGCGCCATCGGGACGAGAACGGCGATGGGGCCGAAGATCCCCGATCCCCCCATAACGGGCCGGATTTCGGTATCCCGTCTCGCGGATACCGGATCGGCTTCGGTACCGTCCGCGATGAGAAAGAGGCCCGCGTTCGAATGTCAATCATCTGCCTCCTCTCGTATTTGATAGGCGCGCTCACCGAACTCCAGGCTCTCGATTCGCGTCGCCGTTCCGCGAACATACACTTGATCTCCGGGGTGAATGATCCGCTAGCGGTACTTTCTGTCGCCCGTCTTGGCTCCCTACTCGAGCGCCGATAACAGCGATCCGCTCGCCTCGCCGGGCGTCGAATCGAGTTCGACGAACCGCCGCACCTGTGGCGGTGGCTCCTCGTGTATCCCGACCTCGATTGTTTCACGCTCGGCCGTGTGTTCGATGTTGGCCCCGTCAGAATCGACGCGGACGCTATCCGCTCGGTCATCGACCGAAAGCCGCACGCCCAGCGCACCGCACCTGTGAGTCCGCTACGAGGAGTGTTTTCCAGACGTGTTCCACCCCTCGATCACCCACTCGGTGAACAGCCACTCCGCCTCCGGGAACGGTGTTATCATCGCTCCATCATCGATCGGTTCCGCTGTCCGGTACACTTCTCTCGCCCCGGGTGTCACCGCGAGCGCATCGGTCGTCTCGCGTACCGTGATTGTCTGCCGTTCGCGTCGCCGCGTCAATCCCGATCGTGCGACGAATCCGCCGTTCGCGGCGATTCCGGCGAGGAACCACACCGCGCGCATACCGTACTGCCGTCGGATCGACACGCCGACCACTCCACTTCGAACTGTGCCCTCTTCGGCGTACCGCCTCCGATCGGCAGGTGGGAGAAACGTCCGAACGTGGATTAGAGAGCAGCGGCCGACCTCGCAACGTCTCGGCCACGATCTCCGGATGAACGGGCCGCCCTCGTTTAATCGCTCCAACGAGTTCTCAGAGAGGACGTGTGCGTTCTATCATCCGATTTTCGTCCCCGGATCGCCCCCAGCGGCGAACGATTCGAGCCCGTGGATATCGAACACGTACGCCGGCGCATCGAGGGACAGGAGCTCGCGGACTTTGCCAGCCATCCCACCCGTAACGTCCGTCGCATCGCTTTCACCCACGGCACCCGCGACGTCCTCGAACGACTCGATCCGATCAAGAACGTTCCCGTCAGCGTCGTAGACGCCTGGGACCGACGAACAAACGCCGACGCGGTCGGCATCCAGCCCAGCCGATAGCCTGACGACCAATTCGTCTCCCGAGATTATCGTTGCGCCGATTCCCTCGTGTGTAACCGTATCGCCGTGAAGAACGGGGACGAACCCCTCGCCAATCATCGCCGCTTCGGGATGCGTTTCCAACTGCAACGATCCGTTCGATCGTCGATGCGCCGCAGAGAACGGGTGGACCGGAACCGCCGAAACGCCCGCGTCAGCGAGCGCGTCGACGACGATTCCGTTCAGTCGCTTCATCGCGCCGTGAATCGCTCGAACCGCGTCGTCGTCGCGGGTCCCTTCGGTCGTCGATACGCCATGTGTCGCGGCGTGATGGTGACCGAAGCTTCCCCCGCCGTGAACGAGTATGACACGGTCCGGGATCGTCGCCACTGCCGCCGCAGCTCGTTCGAGCGCGGCTCTGTCGACCGTTTCGGGCCGATCCTTTTCGGTAATAACGCTCCCCCCGAGTTTGAGAACGGTCGTCATCGTTCGCGCCGAACCCCATCGGTGTCGAGTTCTGCTCGGAACGCGTTCTCACAGCCGGGCGTATACTCCAAGGCGGTGTGCGTCTGCTCGGTCCGGTCGAGGGCGACTATGCAGCCGCCCCCGCCCGACCCCGTCAACTTCGCGCCGAGTGCATTCGCCTCACGAGCCGCCCAGACCATGGCATCGAGCGACCGTGCGGAGACGCCGAGCGCCGACAGCAGACCATGATTGAAGTTCATCAGTCGACCGATCTCCTCGACGTCGCCCTCGTTGAGTGCGATCTCACCAGATCGCACGATGTCACCGATCGATTCGACGGTATCGGCGGCGAAGCCGTACGTCTGCTTCAGCTTTCGGACTCCGGCTACGAGCTTCCCGGTATCGCCGGTGTTGCCGTCGTACCCGACGACGAACGGAAGCGTCGGGACATCATCGATTCGTCGGCAATCGTCACCCTGAACACGAACTGCTCCGCCCATGGCAGAGCAGAACGTATCGGCTCGCGACGCCTGTCCGTCCTGTACGTCGTATTCGACGCGATAGGCTCGATCCGCGATCGTTTCGGCCTCCAACCCGACGCCGAGTTCGCGCGCCGCCGCATCGATGCCGGCGACGACGACCGCGGCCGAGGACCCGAGGCCGGCTCCCAGCGGAATGTCACTTTCGACGGTGACGTCGAACCCGACGCCGACCTCGCCTGCGGCGTCGAGCGCTTGCTCAATCGCGCCATCGATGTATCCCATCGCGGCCTCGACGAGCGGCGTCGGAACGTCGACGTCCGGTCGACTATCCGATTCACCACCCCATGTGACGGTGAATCCGTCGAGCGTGAGGTCCCTGGCTTGGACCCGACGCTGATCGTCATCCCGCCGTTCGACCGTTACTCTCGCGCGCCGTGCTATCGCACACGGGACGGCCGGTTCGCCGTAAACGACGGCGTGTTCGCCGAACAGATAGACTTTGCCCGGTGCGCTCGACGTGGTCATATCCGGTGGTTACGCGGACGGATAAAAAGCGTATCCGAACGGGCGGGACGTTGAACGGGCCGTCGATCCATCGACGCCCGCCCGACACACAGCAACGCACAAGCCGCTTGCGAACACAAGTAGACCCGTGACAGCCGACCTGTGCCGCCACGTCAACGCCCTCATTTCGGACCTCGTAGCCGAGTACGGCGAGATCGACCTCGTCGGCCGGCGAGTCGAGTGCAGCTACGAGGAGTACGACGGACTACTCGATTCGTTCGAATCGTTCGGGGTCGTCGGTGGGGCCGGCGTTCGGATCGTCCGGGATGGGCGGGTGTTGTTGGTGCGGTACGAACACGCCGAGGGGTGGATCGATCCCGGCGATGGGAGACGTCCCGGGGAATCGTACGTCGAGTGTGCCAAACGGGGCGTCGAAGAGACCACTGGCCTTGAGGCGAGCATCGACGGACTCGCACAGATTCAGCTCGTGTACCTCGACGATTCGACCGGTCGGCCGCCGATTCCAAACCCGTACGTCTCGTTCTTCGGATCAGTCGTCGACGATGCCGTGTCCCCCGGTGACTCTGCCGTCGCGGTCAGGTGGGCCGACGAGCTACCGGCGGAGCTGGCCTACGACGAACTCGCGGAGCTCCGACTCGACGGATGACGCAGAAAAGACGCAGAAAGCCAGCGAATTAAGGTTCCGTCTCGAAATCGTCGAGCGCGTATGTCGGCTCCGCCCCACGGCGATCCAGTGTCTCGTTGGCGAGCAGCCAGTAAACGACGCTGAGCGCCTTTCGACCCTTGTTGTTCGTCGGAATCACGAGGTCGACGTTCGACGTCGTGTTGTTCGAGTCACACATCGCGATAACCGGGATACCGACGGTGATCGCTTCCTTGACCGCTTGGGAGTCACCGATCGGGTCGGTGACGACGACGACGTCGGGTTCGATGTAGCCGTCGTAGTCGGGGTTGGTGAGCGTTCCGGGGATGAATCGTCCGGTGCGCGCTCGTGCGCCGACCGCGTCGGCGAACTTCTCGGCCGGGAACCGGCCGTACTGGCGCGAGGACGCGACCAGAATCTGCTCCGGATTGTAGTTCGCGAGGAACGACGCGGCCGTCCGGATGCGTTTGTCCGTCTGGGAGACGTCCAACACGTACAGCCCGTCCGTCCGGACCCGGTGGATGAACCGGTTCATCGACTTCGTCTTCTGTTGGGTCCCGATGTGCACTCCGGCCGCGAGGTAATCCTCCACCGGGATGAGGAGGTCCGCCTCATCGTCCGGCATGACGTCCTCGTCGAGGACCGGTTCCTCGTCGACCGCGTCCTCCGTTTCGACCTCGGGGTCAGTTTCAGCCGCGTCGGACGCCTCGCTGGCGTCGTCGTCGGCGGTCGGTTCGTCCGCTGTGGAATCGGCTTCCGATTCTTCGAGTTCCCCGTCGAGCTCGTCTTCGAGCTCGTCGAGTTCCTCGTCGAGTTCGGAGGCGTCGTATCCCTCTTCGTTATCGCTCATGCGTTTGCCTCGATTCTTATGAGTTCGTTCAGCTTTGCAGTTCGCTCGCCGCCGACCGTCCCCGTCTTGATGAACGGGGCGTCGGTGGCGACGGCGAGGTGTGCGATCGTCGTATCCTCGGTCTCACCGCTCCGATGCGATACGACCGGATCGTAGCCGTTTCGAACCGCCAGCTCGATCGCGTCGAACGCGTCCGAGAGCGTCCCGATCTGGTTCGGCTTGATGAGGATGCTGTTGGCCGCGTTCGATTCGATCCCGCGCTCCAATCGCTCGGTGTTCGTCACGAACAGGTCGTCGCCGCAAATAAGCGTTCGCGAGCCTACCCGCTCGGTCAGTTCGGCGAACCCGTCGTAATCGTCTTCGTCGAGCGGGTCCTCGACGTACACGAGTCCATACTCGTCGACCAACTCGGCGATGTAGTCTATCTGTTCGTCGGGCGCCTTCGTTTCGTCACCGTAGCGGTAGACGCCATCTTCGTAGAGTTCGGCACCGGCCACGTCGAGACCGAATCCGATCTCGAAACCGACCTCGTCGGCGACCGTCTCGACGGCTTCCTCCATGATCTCGAACGCCGTCGCGTCGTCGATCGACGGTGCCCACGCGCCTTCGTCACCTTTCGCGGCCGGAACGCCTCGATCGGCGAGGATCTCGCTCACTTCGCTGTGAATCTGCGCGTTCGCGAAGACGGCATCGGCCACCGATGGCGCGCCGACGGGGGCCGCGAGGAACTCCTGGATGTGCGTCGCATCCACGGCGTGCTCGCCGCCGCCGATGACGTTCCCGAGGGGGACCGGAAAGTCCCGACCGCGGAACGCGCCGCCGAGATGCTGATACAGGGGCGCGCCGAGCACGTCGGCCGCGGCTTTCGCTGCGGCCATCGAGATCGCGACCGCGCTGTTGGCACCGATCTCGGAGAAATCGCCGGTTCCGTCGGCCGCACGAAGGGCGTTATCGACGCCACGTTGATCCCCGGCGTAGACCTGCCCTTCGAGCCGTGGCACGGCGATCTCCCGTGCAGTCGCGATCGATTCGGACGCCGGCCGCTCGATCGCCTCGTACTCGCCGGTCGACGCTCCCGAGGGTGCGGCACCGCGGCCGAATCCACCGCTTTCCGTTCGTATCTCCGCCTCAACCGTCGGATTTCCGCGACTGTCGAGGATCCGCCGTAGCCGAACTTCGGTGATGAGCGTCATTTCTTTCCTCGGCGAACCGTGAACGGAAGCGCGTCCGCGTCGTACTCCTCCGCCGCGACGAGAATCGGTTCTGTCTGGTTGGTTTCGATGAGTACCGGCGCGCCGTAGGACACCTGGAGGGCTCTCGCTCCGAGAATCCGTGCCTTCTCGTATCGGTTCGTTCCTCTCATTGGTAGGGGGAGACGATGTCGACGAGGTCTTTGTGCGAGACGAGCATCCGGCGGCAGCAGGCTCGATCGACGCCGAGTTCGTCGAGGACTTCGGCGGGATCATCGTCCCCCTCGCGCGTGCGCTCTTTGAACTCGTCCCAATGCTCGCCGACGACGTTACCACACGTGAAACACCGTACCGGTACCATCATGCGTGCATCACCTCAGCGGTAGGATTTCTGGTAGCGTGCCCGTGCGCCGGGGCCGCCCCACTTTTTTGGTTCGGACTGGCGCACGTCGTTGACGAGCAGCGAGCGGTCGAAGGACATGAACGCGTCCCGAAGCTCGGCGTCGTTCGTGTGTTCGACGAGGCCGCGGGCGATCGCCGTTCTGACGGCGTCTGCCTGTCCCGCGAAGCCGCCACCGGAGACGATGACGTCGATGTCGACGCCGTTGCGGAGCTCTTCCTCCGCGACGCGAAACGGTTCGAGCATCTTCAGCCGCGTCTGTTCGGGGTCGACGAGTTCGACCGGTTCGGAGTTGATCCGGACGCGACCGATCCCTTCCGAAACCGTCGCGCGTGCGACGGCCGTCTTCTTCTTTCCTGATGTGTTTGTTACCATGTGACGTTAGCACCCAGTTTCTCGCCGATTTCACCGAGCGAGATGAATTTGATGTTCGACAGTCGGTCGAGGGAGGTCCCTTCGAGGACGGTCGGTTCGATATCGTCGTACGGGTTGCCGAGATAAATCCGTACGTTCTCGAAGGCCTCTCGCCCTCGCGTCGTCTTGTACGGCAACATACCGCGAACTGCGCGTTTGAACAGTCGATCCGGTCGTCGGGGGTAGTGCGGCCCCCGGTCAGATCCGACCTCGTTGCGCTTTCGGTACACCGACATGATGTCGTCAGCGTTACCGGTGATGACGGCGTCCTCGGCGTTGATAACCGCGACGCGCTCGCCATCGAGCGCGAGTTCGGCAACCTGGGAGGCGGTGCGGCCGAGGATACAGTTGCGGGCGTCGATAACGACGTCCGCGTCGAATTCCGCGTAACTCATCGAATCACCCGCACGTTGGAACCGTCGGGGTTGTTTTCGAGTGCCTGTTCGAGTTCGATTGCTTCGCCTACCTGTTCGATCTTCGTCTGGGCCGTCGACGAGAAGTCGACGGCTGCGATGGTGACTCCCTTTCGGAGTGCACCGGACCCGAGCACCTTGCCGGGCACGATCACGGTCTCGTCTTCCTGTGCGTACCGCTCGATGCGGCCCAAGTTGACTTCCGCGTGCGTGCGCCGTGGCTTTTCGAGGCGCTCGGCGACATCGCTCCAGACCTCGCCACCGCCGTTTCGGGCGGTCGACTTCAGGTCGGCGATGAGACTGGATAGCCTCGGGTTCGTCTTGCTACTCATCGTTATTACTCCTGAGAAATGGATGCAGGGAGCAGGATTTGAACCTGCGGACCTCTACAGGACAGCGCCCTGAACGCTGCGCCGTTGGCCTGACTTGGCTATCCCTGCACGCAGTGATACGTTCTGTACCCCCAGTGAAACCCCTTTCGATCGCTACGGCTCCAGTACGCGCGGCTGCGCCGCCGTCCCGGCCCGAATCGATCGTCGTTGTTGGGATGAGGGGGTACATCTGTTAGGTTATAGTTGAACCGCGTCTTCGAGCTCGTCCGCTCGAATTCGAAGCGTTTCGACCGCTTTCAGCACGAGTTCGTCGATGGACATCGAGCCGTCGGTCTCGGCGTCGAACACGAACGCGTTCGGCACGTCTTCAACGGTGACCTCCTTCCCGGGGTATCGCTGGCTGAGATCGTTGTCGAACGACTCCGTCTCGATGAGTTCGCCGTCCTCCTCGATGACACCGCGGATGATCTGCGGGTCGTCGTCCTCGTAGTCGCCCTTTTCGGCACCGATCTCGACTCGCTGGAGGTGCCGGTAGCCGACGGCGACGCCACCTTGATATTTGGCGTGGTCTTTTCCGTATCCGAGTCCCGCATCGGCTTCGAGTTCAAGCCGTTGGCCCTCTTTGAGTTCGATGATCGGGACGTTCACGTCCGCCGGCTGTACCTGATCGTCGCTGGAGACCAAATCGCCCGAGTACGCCGTCGCCGGACCCTCGACGTCGATCGCGAGCGTCACGATGTCGTCGGGTTCGTAATCGTCCGGCGTCGTCAGCGGTATCAGACCGAGCCGAAGCGCGATCTGTTCGTCGAACATCACCGAGGAATTCTCGATGACTCGGACGGTGTCGACCGAAAGCGTGGGCACGTCCGCGATCATCGCTCGGCGGATGCCGTTGGCGAACGCGGGCGTCACGCCCCGAACGAGGAACGTCGCGCTCCGTTCGTTGCGCTCGATGAACGTTACCTCATACTCGTCAGTCATGTTAGAATCCGGCGTTTTTCGGGGCCCGAGTACCGTCGTGCGGGGTCGGTGTTACGTCCTCGATCCGACCGATCTCGAGGCCGGCGCGGGCCAGGGCACGGATCGTCGCCTGTGCGCCCGGCCCTGGGTTCTTTTGTAGGTTGCCGCCGGGGCCGCGGACGCGGACGTGGACGCCGTCGATACCGGCGTCTTGGACTTCGCCGGCGACGACCTCAGCCATCTGCATCGCCGCGTACGGCGACGCTTCGTCACGGTTTTGTTTCACGACGGTGCCACCGGACGATTTGACGATCGTCTCGGCACCGGTTAGGTCCGTTACGGTGATGATCGTGTTGTTAAACGAGGCATACACGTGTGCGATGCCCCAGGTGGTTTCGTCTGCCATTGTTATTGTCCCTCCGCGCGTTCCGGGTGGAGATCGTCGGCGAGCGGGCTCGTCTCGTCGAACTCGATGAGGTTTTCCTCGGCGACCTCGACCTTGTACGACGGTGCGCCCACGCGAGCGCCGTCGACGGTGATGTGTCCGTGGACGATGAACTGTCGAGCCTGATTCGGCGTGTTTCCGAGTCCCTTTCGGTATGCGACCGTCTGAAGCCGTCGTTCGAGGATGTCCGTCTCGTCGAGCGAAAGGACGTCGTCGAGGCTGTCGCCTTCGTCGAGAACGCCGATGCGCTTCAGACGCGTGAGGAACTCCAGTCCCGCGTCCTCGGCGACGTCGGTGTCACCCTGCGCTTCACCGATGAGGCGGCGGGCCTCGCGCCGGTAATCACGGAGCTCGGACTGTGCGCGCCAAAGCTCCTCTTTGTTGGCGAGCCCGTACCGCGAGAGGAGATCACCCTCCTCGGCGATTCGTTCTCCCTGGAACGGGTGGTTCGGCGTCTCGTAGAATTTGGTGTTGCTTCCGAGTGCCATTATTCGTCCTCGGCCTCCTGCTCAGCCTGCTCCTCTTTGATCGCCTCGATGTTGACGCCGATCGTTCCCTCGGTCCGGCCGGTGGATTTGGTTCGCTGTCCGCGAACCTTCTGGCCGCGCTGGTGACGAACGCCCTTGTAGGAGTCGATCATCTGCATGCGGTTGATATCCTGTCGGCGGCTCATCTGGAGATCGTTGCCGACCTCGTGGGTGGTCTCGCCAGTAAAGAAGTCGCGCTGGTGGTTAGCGAGCCACTCGGGGACTTCGTCGGCGTACCCCTCGACGAGGCTGACGATCTCGTCGATCTTCTCCTCATCGAGCGCACCGAGTACGTCGCGGCGGTCGACGTTCGCTTTGTTCGAGATAATGCGAGCGACGCGTCGACCGATGCCGTTCATATCGGTCAACGCTCGCTCGACGCTTTTCGTCCCGTCGAGGTCGGTTCGGCCGATTCTGACGAAGTACTGGATCTCTTCGCCGTCATCGTCCGCGTTGGGTTCTTCCGTGCTCATGTGTGGTTGGGTTAGCGTCGTGGCGGGGATTTGAACCCCGGAGGCTTACGCCACAGAGTTAGCAACCCTGCGCCTTGGGCCAGGCTTGGCTACCACGACTCGCGTCCGCGTATCTTCGCCCTCCCGGACTCGGGGCCGGTGCCCCTACATCTATTGCATCCATCGATACCCGACCGCGGTACTTAAACTGTACGAAAGCGTCGCCCCGTGTCAGCCGCCCACGTAGCCGCTAGAGCGGTGCTACTCGAATCGCCGAGCCCTGTCCGGCAGCCCCCCACGGGCTCTGATCTCTAAGATGTTTTGTGCGTTCCGATAGATCTCCTCTGACGTCGTCTCCTCGTCGGGACCGCACGGGTCGGAGACCCGATGGAGAATCGCCGCTAGCTGTTCGCTCTCGGAACTGTCTCCCCGAACGTCCGCTGCGATCGAACGAACGAGTGCTGTGGTCTTCGGATCGGGAACGATCCCCGCCGAATCGTCCGTTATCGACCGCCGTCGGACGCCATACGGCGCTTGACGATCCCCTGCATATCCGCCGTCGTTTCGACGAACTCGCGGAACGATTCGGCCGTGCCGCCCTCCTCTTCGAGAACGATTGGGCGACCGGTGTCGCCGCCTTTGCGGACCGCGGGATCTAGGGGAAGTCGGCCAAGGAAGGGCATGTCGACGTCCTCGGCGAACGCTTCGCCACCGCCGCTGCCGAAGATGTCGTGTTCGCCGCCGCAGTCCGGACAGACGAACCCGGACATGTTCTCGACGATGCCCAACACGGGCGTCTCGTGTTCGCCGAACATCCGGAGCCCTTTCCGAGCGTCGTCCAACGCCACCTCCTGCGGCGTCGTCACGATGACTGCCCCCGAGACCGGTACCGATTGCAGGAGCGTCAGCTGGGTATCGCCGGTCCCCGGTGGGAGGTCGACGACCATGTAATCGAGCGCCCCCCACTCGACGTCCTCCCACAACTGGGTCAAAACCTTGTGAACCATCGGCCCTCGCCAGATGACCGGGTCGTCCTCGCCGAGGAGGAAGTCCATGCTCATGAGCTTCATGCCATGTTTTTCGGGGGGGATGATAGTCTCCTCACGAGTCGCCTTCGGCCGAGCATCGGATTCGACCATCCGAGGGACGTTCGGCCCGTACACGTCCGCGTCGAACAGGCCAACGCGGGCACCCATCGCCGAGAGACCGGCAGCGAGGTTCACCGCGACGGTCGATTTCCCCACGCCGCCCTTTCCGGACGCGACCGCGACGATGTTCTCGACGTCGGGGAGGATCTGCTGGTCCGAGGAGAGCCCAGTATCGACGCTCGCGGAGAGGTCTATTCCGTATGCAGTATCGGCCAGGGCGTCCCGAACGTCGCCGGCGAGCGCAGTCTCGGCGGGCGAGTACGGCGCACCGAGCGCCAGATCGATCGCGATAGTTTCGTCGCCGAGCCGTACGTCGTTGATCAAGCCGAGCGACACGATGTCGTCGCCGAGCGCGGGGTCCTCGATTCCCGACAGCCGATCGAGAATCTCGTGTTCTTCCATACGTCAGGTAGGTTCGCAGCGGCCGATAAGGATTGTGGCCTCGCGACGCAGCCCACGATGCAATCTCCGATATGTAACCACAAATGGTTTCAAAAGCACCGTTTTCGTCGTCGATTTTAAGCACCCACACTCGTACATCCAGGTATGCTCGAAGACGGGTTCGGTCGCGAGGTCTCGGGTGTCAGGATCTCGCTCACCGACCGGTGTAATTTCGATTGCGTCTACTGCCACAACGAGGGGCTCGGTGACACGCGTGGCCCGATGGAACCGGCCGAGAACGAGATGTCGACCGACGATGTCGTCAGGTTTCTCGAGGTCGCGGCCGAGTTCGGCGTCGAGAAGGCGAAATTCACCGGGGGTGAACCGATGCTTCGCGACGACCTCGAGGAGATCATTCGGCGAACGCCCGACGGTATCGAAACGTCGCTAACGACGAACGGAACGTTCCTGCCCGAGCGCGCCGAGGCGCTCGTCGACGCCGGTCTCGAACGCGTCAACGTTTCTCAAGACGCACTCTCGCCGAAAGCGTTCCGGGAAGTAACGAAGAGCGCCGCCTACGACGACGTTCTCGCCGGTATCGACGCCGCCCTCGAAGCTGGACTCACGCCGGTCAAACTCAACATGGTCGTGTTCGAACACACCGCCGGATACGTTCCGGAGATGGTCGATCACGTCGCCGAGAACGAGGGATTACAACTCCAACTCATCGAGTATATGCCCGAACTCGCCGGTCGACCCGAGTGGGCGATCGAGATCGACCGCGTTCACGGGTGGCTCGAAGAGCAGGCGGATCGGATCGAGCGCCGCGAGATGCACGGACGGCGTCGATACTACGTCGGGGAGGACGACTCGACAGTTCCGGGCGGCATGGTCGAAATCGTCGACCCCGTGGGCAATCCGGATTTCTGTGCGAACTGCCATCGCGTTCGCGTCACACACGAGGGGTATCTCAAGGGCTGTCTCAACCGTAACGACGACCTCAAGAGCATGGGCGAAATGACGAAAGCGGAGATCCGTGAGACGTTCGAAGCCACCGTCGACGAGCGAGTGCCGTACTACGGCGAGTACATGATTCGCGACGAGGACGGCGAGTGGACGTTCAACGAAAAGTACCTGGATCGGATCGAGGTCTAACCGGTTCGAAGGCGAGACCTGAGATTACTCGTACGTTAGCGTGTAGCCGCCGTCCCACAGCAGATCGCCACCGTTGAGGTGTTTACCGTGTTTCGAAAAGCCGAAGACGAAGAGGTTCGCGACTTCGGCGGGCGTCATCATCTCCTTGGTTCTGGCCTGTCCGAGCATGACGTTCTCTACGACCTCGCGCTCGGAGATCCCGCGCTCTTCGGCCGTGTCCTCGATTTGATTCAACATTAGCGGCGTCAGCACGTAGCCTGCACTGACCGAGAAGCTCCGAAGCGTTCCCTCCCCCTCGGCGGCGATAGCTCGGGTCAGTCCGTTCAAACCGTGTTTCGCGGTGATGTACGCCGCTTTGTCTTTCGTCGCGTACCGGCCGTGGATCGACGACATGTTCGCGATCGCACCGACGCCGTCGTCTGTCTCTCGGATGCGTGGCATGGCGAACTTCGCGGTCATGAACGGCGCTCGAAGCATCACGTCCAACAGCCGGTCGTACTGTTCGGCCGGGAACTCGGGGATAGAGGCGATGTGTTGCATCCCGGCGATGTTCGCGACGTATCGGAGGTCCCCTGCCTCGGCGGCGGTCTCGACCATCGCTTCCACCTCGACGTCGTCTGTGAGATCAGTCGTGATCGGCCGTAACTCGCCAGCGACGTCCACGGTCGAGGCGAGGTCGACCGTTTCGCCGAGTCCTTCATGATCCACGTCGGCACCGACCACGGTGAGTCCGTTGGCGGCGAGAGCGATGGCCGTTGCCCGCCCGATTCCCGACGCGGCCCCGGTGACGATGGCCACGGTCTCTGCGGTGAACCTGGGATCGTCGAGCAACAGGACATCGTCGATCCTCTGCTCCGGTGCGGTCAATTCGAACGCGTCAGCGGATGCACCCATGTGTGACACATCCGAACGAGGGGTAAAACAGTATGTGGTATTCAGTCACCCGGTACTCTGGGTTCACCGAGATCTTCGAGCGCCCAGATCACGATTCTCGCCTCCACGACGTCACGGGTTTCGACCAGCGGATCCTCACGCTCGTATCTGTCGAGCACCGTCTCGGCGTCGTCGAGACAGTCGGCCTCCAGTGGTCGCTGGTCGGGTTCCGCCCGATTGGCGTTCAGAAACGCTTCGAAGTCTTCACGGAGAACGAACGATGCTCTCCCGGCGTTACACCGTGGAAGGGGACTCATAGCCGTTTCGAGAACGAGGTCGCGAACCGTCTTCCAATCGTCTTGACAAAAGTACAGCGAGACGGTTCCCTCGATGTCACGCCACGCGATCGGTTCGGCGTGTTTCAACAGCTGGATCGCCCGCGGCGGGATCTCGATCCAGTGGGCTGTTTCGGTGTGGCCACAGAGACAACACGGCTTCTCCGTACGCCCAGTAAACATACCTCCTCCTACGGGCACCGTGGGCTTGGGTGTGTTGCACCCGGCAGCTTCAGTCCGAGCCACGGATGGGTATTTATTCGCGGACCTCCTACCGAATCACATGTCGGACGCCCAACAACAGGTCGAATCCGCCTGTCCGGTCGTCGAGTCGATGGAGCAGATCGGCTCGAAGTGGCGGCTACTCGTTCTCCACGATCTTCAGGACGGCGAAAAACGGTTCAACGAGATCAAGCGCTCGACGAGCGCGAACTCCCGGACGCTCTCGCGTGTACTCGACGATCTCGGAGAGACGGGGTTCGTCGAACGCCGCCTGGAAGAGGACGCCCCCGTTGCGACGTACTACTCGCTTACGCCCAAGGGGCGATCGCTGTGTCCGGTCTTCGACGAGATCGAAGCGTGGGCCAATAGCTGGCTCGACGGATTTTAAAAGGGTGGACGACTCAGCCGTGTCGCTCCGGATAGGCCGATGTCAAAAGCGCCGGGTCGTCGAGTAACCGATCTCTGACCGGATCGATCACCTCGGATATCGCCGCCGCCGCGGCAGGTTTGAGATCCGCCGGGTGGAGTTCACCGGAGACGAAATCCGATTCCAGCGCGTCGTAGTCGTCGTATTCGAGGTCGTCGCCGTACTCTTCGGGCCGTTCGATGACGAACTCGGTCCCACGTTCCTCGAAGATCGGGAACACGAGGTATCGGAGGTACTCGAGAACGCCGTTTTCCTCCGTTTCACCCGCGGGACAGTACGCGCCCTCTATCTTCTCGGCCACGTCGTCGTCGGTGTCGGTGAGGTTGATTTTCGAACCAGCCTCCGAGGCCGACATCTTTCCACCAGAGAGCCCCGACAGGAGCGGTGCGAACACGCAGGTGGGCTTGTCGTAGCCGTGGTCCGGGAGCTGTTCGCGCGCGAGCATGTAGATTCCTCGCTGGTCGATGCCGCCGTAGGCGATATCGGCGTCGAGGGCGGCGACGTCGAGAGCCTGCATGAGCGTGTAGACGAGGCCACCGAGTTTCGGGTTGTCCGACTGGCGGACGACCTCGCTACCGGCGCGCTGTGCGCGTGAGAGCGTCGTCTCGGCCAACATCCGATAGAGATTCATCGTGTACGGTTCTTCGAGTTGGAACTCCGTCCCTCGAACGAACGAGACGCCGTCCGGGTCGGCTCCCGCCGCGGCGATCATCGACTCGATAGCCGTCTGGTAGTACTCGGATCGAGCGTCCAGCAGTTCGAAGGGGCTTTTCGCGTCGTCGAGGTGGGCGTGGAGATCGGCGATGAGTACCGTCACGTCGATCCCGGTGTCGATGAAATCGGCCAGCTTTCGCATCGTGGTGAAGTGGCCGATATGCATCTCGCCGGTCGGGGCGTAGCCGATGTACGCGGTCGGGTCGGCCTCTTCCTCGAACAGCGCCGCTATCTCGGCTTCCTCGATTACCTCCTGGGTGAACCGTGTGACCAGCTCGGTCCGTTCGGCCGTGTCCATGGGCGTGGTTCCGCGAGACGGCCGATAAAACGTTCGGGTGACCGGAGCTCTGTCGAATGTTGACAGGGACTGTCTGTATCGGCGGTTCGTACCTTCCGATGTTACTCAACCGCCTCATGAACGTGGGGACGATGGCCGGGTACGCGGAATTCACGCGTCTCCCGTCCCCGTAGCCCTCCGTTCTCGGAAGCGGTGGACTCCCCGTTTTCGGCGGACTCTCGGGCATCACGGGCGTGGTTCCGTCGGTCAGCGTCGAGCGCTCGCCCTCTTTTTGCTCGTCTCTGCGATCACGATGTACGACTTCTGGAACACGGAGGGCGAGGACGAACAGAACGAGATGACCTCGTTCTTGAAGAACGTCTTCGGGGGCGGTGGTGTCACGGTGTTCCTCGCGCTTGCCGGGGTAGCGTGGCCGTACGCGTTCGACGTCGGTCTGTAAGCACGTCGTTCCGCTGCCTCGACGGTCGCCACCGGCTCTACCGACGATGAACGAACGAGCAGTTATAATAGGGTCGGTGGTAGAGACTTAGATATGACTTACACGTGCAGACACTGTAAACGGACGTTCACGAACGAACTCCAGTACGAACTGCATCGCGACACCTGTTCGTCCGATGCACTCATCTGCGAGCGCTGTGGCGAACAGTTTCCCGAGCGACGGGCTACCCGGGATGGGTGGCATTATACCTGTCCAAATGACGACTGCGAGGGGTCAGGGATTGGAGACGATCTCCACGCCGTACACGACTTCAGCGTTGCCACGCGAACGCGGTGAGACCGCTCGTTACCACACCGGCTCGGCACTTCGGCATAGCTTTTTGTCATCGCATGCCGTCGCCCTGCCATGGAGTATACTACGCTCGGTTCGACCGGTATCAACGTCTCCAAGATCTGTCTCGGCTGCATGAGCTTCGGCGATCCGGAGTGGCGCGAGTGGGTCCAAGACGAGAGGTTCGGCCACGAACTTGTAGAGCGCGCGCTCGATCTCGGGATCAACTTCTTCGACACCGCGAACATGTACTCCCGCGGGGAAAGCGAGCGAATCCTCGGCGATGCACTCGAGGGACATCGCGAGGGGGCCGTGGTCGCGACGAAACTGTTCTTCCGAATGCGCGACGACGACCCGAACTCGGGGGGACTCTCCCGGAAAACGATCGAGCAGGAGCTCGCCGCATCGCTCGACCGTCTCGGGACGGATACCGTCGACCTCTATCAGATCCACCGCTGGGACTACAAGACGCCGATCGAAACGACGCTCCGGGCGATGACGGACATCGTCCGACGGGGACGGGTTCGACACGTCGGCGCCTCCTCGATGTGGGCACACCAACTCGCCGAATCGCTGACGGTGAGCGACGAGTTCGGCCTCGAACGGTTCGCGACGATGCAAAACCACTACAACCTCGTCTACCGCGAGGAGGAGCGGGAGATGCTCCCGCTGTGCGACCGCGAGGGACTCGGCGTGATCCCGTGGAGCCCGATGGCCCGCGGCTACCTCACCCGCCCTCACGACGAGTACCTGTCCACGAAGCGCGGCGAAACCGACGAACTCGCACACGGTCACCCCTACGCTGAGAACGGTGGCAAAGAGATCAACGAGCGCGTCGACGAACTCGCGGCTGAAAAGGGCGTTTCGATGGCACAGATCGCCCTCTCGTGGCTGCTGCACAAAGAGTGGGTTGACGCGCCGATCATCGGGGCCTCGAAGATCGAACACCTCGAAGACGCCGTCGAAGCGCTCGAGATCGACCTCTCCGATAGCGATCTTGAGTACCTCGAAGAGCCGTACGAACCGGTGGCGGTCTCCGGGCACAAATGACGCCGTTCGGTAGGCAATAAAACAGAGCGCAGCTGTTATCTCTCGGCTGTAAACTACCCGACCCTACTTCGCTCACCCTATACGGGGTTCGCTCGTTGAGGGTAGGGCTTTAAGTTGGACTCCCGGCAATCAGTCCCCAGCAATAGGCTGGTGACTCTTGCCGTTCAACATCCCACCATTCACACGCACGTCTACTGGTGCGTCTCCGCCCCCCGACGTGGGCGAGGAACGGAGTCTGTGTGTCCGCTTTCGAGCGTACCGGAGCCCGATATTCTTCGCCGCGTTGTAGTCCGCGTTGACCTCGTAGCCACATTTTTGACAACAGAACCATTCGCCGGTACGGTTCGCGCAGTGAAGGACCTGTCGAGCCGATTCGTGGAGGTCGTCGCGGCGCTCGTCGGGAACACTGAGTTTGACCGGCGCGGTTCGAAGCACCTCCATGTTTCAGGCTACTACCGGATGGTAATTATACCTCTGGGAGTCGGGTAGCTACCATCGTGCGGTTGAGTCGTCCTTCGTCGGTTTCTTCTCCGACCTACTCGCTCGCTACACTCGCTCGTTGAGGTCGGAGGCTCCACCTCGAATTATGCTGAATTCGGCAGTCGCCGACCGAACGGTCTCGAACTCCGGTTCGCTGTATGCGATAAATCGGACATCGGACAGGGATGACGGCTCGTGATCGGCGATGGTTTCACCGATGATGTGTGCACCGTCTTCGAGATCGAAACCCGCGACGCCACAGCCGAGCGCCGGGATCACGAGCGAGCGACATCCTCGTTCGTCCGCAGCCGCGAGGGCGTTTTTTGTCGCGTCACGAATGCTCTCGGCTGTGGCTTGTCCGTCCCCGTAATGTGGCATGGCGGCGGCGTGGATCACGTGGTTCGCATCGAGCCCGTACGCGTCGGTGACCACGACCTCGCCGAGATCGATCGGCCCCTTCGAGATCGCCTCCTCGTTGAGTCCGCGCTCGGCGGCCCGGCGGAGCGCGCCAGCGACTCCCGATCCCATTCTGAGGCTGGTCCCGGCAGCGTTGACGAGCGTATCGGCGGACTGTTCGGCGATGTCACCTCGAACGACGCTGAAGTACATACCGGAGACGACGGCCACTACGAGTATAAATTGTGTGAGTTAATACCAATCCCCCGTGTCGGTTTGGACACGGCCTACTATATACGTCGCGCCCTCATTGCTCGACGATGGACGATACGAACGGCGACCGGACGACGACGGACTGGTCCGGTACCGATCTCAGGCCGGCGATCCGTCGCGTCGAATCGGACCTCCCTCCCGACCATTCGACACCCGACATCGAAGCGCTCACTGGGGATCCACAGCGATTGGAACCGGCCGTACAGGGCGTGTGGGCGATCCAATCCGCCGTATCAGCAACGATACTCGGAATCATCGCCGCGGTCGTCTTCTCCGTCCTCTCTCCGGGCGGTGCCTGGGTCGGTGGCGTCGTCTTCGCGCTCGCGTTCGTACTCGGCGTCGTCTTCGCAGTGCTCCGATACCGCGTCTGGATGTACCAGGTCCGATCGGACTCGCTGTATCTCAAGCGTGGCGTTCTCACCCGCGTCAACACGGTCGCCCCGTACGTCCGAATCCAACACGTCGATACCCGCCGTGGGCCGCTCGAACGAACCTTCGGACTCGCGACGACGGTCGTCTACACTGCGGGGTCCCGTGGCGCTGACGTATCGATACCCGGACTGACGCCCGAACGAGCGGACGACCTCCAGACCCGGCTGAAACACCTCGCGATCGCCGCGGAGGGCGAAGACGCAGTCTAATGAAACTCGATTCGCTATCGATCCCGATCCGGGCGGGCGAATCCGTCGTCAGGTTGGCGTGGATTCTCATCTTTATTCTCATCGGCTCCCCGGCACTCGGCGGTGCGTCCGGGTTCGCGGCGATCACCATCGGGTGGTTCGTCATCGCGCTGGCATATCAACTCGTCTACTACCAGCGATTCGAGTACGAACTGAGCGACGAAACGCTCGATATCGCCTCGGGCGTGGTTTCGCGGCGGAATCGAGAGATTCCACTCGGACGCGTCCAGAACGTCGACATCAGCCGCAACGTCGTTCAGCGCGCACTCGGGGTCGCTCAGATCAACCTCGAAACGGCCGGCGGATCCTCCACGGAAGCCTCACTCCGATACGTGAGTTTCGAAGAGGCGAAGCGACTCCAATCGGAGATCGGTCAACGCAAACGGGGACGTGCGTCCACTGAACCGACCGAAACGGCTACCGAACGGGAACTGTTCGCAGTCACGCGAAAGGAACTCGTCCTCCTCGGTATCGTCGGGATCGATCTCCGCCTATTGTCGATCGTGACCGTCATTCTCCCCGTTATCTCTCCATCCCTTCGCGAGCGGTTCGCAGACCCGCTCGTCGGACTCGCGGTGACGGCCCCCCTCGCGGCCGCCGCGATCGTCGCGATCACTGCTCTGATAAGTGGATTCTTCGCGCTCACGAGCTACCACGGCTTTCGACTCGCGAGACAGAACGACGAACTCCTCTACGAGCGCGGGCTCTTCCAGCGGTTCAGCGGGACGATCCCACTCGAGAAGGTTCAGACGCTGACGATTTCGGAGAACCTGATCGCTCGTCGGCTCCGATACGCTTCACTGGCGGTCGAGACCGCCGGATACGCACCGAACGACGAGGGATCACAGTCGGCGGTTCCGCTGGCGGATCGCCGTCGCGTGTTCGATCTCGCGCGATCGATCGAGGCGTTCGACGAAATAGCGTTCGAACGTCCACCGAAACGCGCGCGAGAGCGGTATGTCGTCAGATACGGCATCGTGGCATCGATCGCGGTCTTGGCCTCGTTCACGGCTGACAGGTACACCGGACTCACCTTCGCGTGGTACGTCACACTCGCGCTCTTGCCGCTCGCAGTCGTCGCCGCTCATCTGAAGTGGTCGAATCTCGGTTACGACGTCCAGTCCGAGTACATCGTTCTTCGGGAAGGGTTTTGGACCCGCACGATAACGATCGTACCCTACTACCGCGTCCAGACTGTGTTGGACTCTCAGACGATCTTCCAACGCGGTCGACGGCTCTCCTCACTCGTGGTCGATACCGCGGGTTCCAGCGGTCTCACGAGCAGACCCCCCCGCGCGCTCGATATCGACGAAACTCGGGCCGCAGAACTCCGCGAGACCGTCGCCGATCGCCTCCAAGAGACTGTGCGTCGACGCCGAAGCCAACGACGTAGAGAGCGGCTTCGGTCGATGGAAGCCGCCCTCTCCGATATTTCTGGAGAGCCGGCCTGACCGACGCTTCCGCACACGGGATTTCGTCCAAGCCGATCGGGCACATCACCCACCGCCATCGAACGCGAAGCGGGGTCTTAACACGTCTCGACACCTACGCCCGGCATGGAATACGAGGGCGTGGTGTTGGACCTCGACGGAACTGTCTATCGCGGCGACGAACTCCTCCCCGGCGTCGAGGAGTCCATCGAACGATTTCGATCGGCGGGTGTTCGGACGATCTTCTTTTCGAATAATCCGACGAAGTCCCCGGCCGCTTACGTCGAGCGACTTTCCCGTCTCGGAATCGAGACCGATCCGGAGAACGTGCTCTCCGCAGGAACCGTGACGACTCAATACCTCGTCGCAGAGCACGGGGACGATCCGGTCTTTCTGATCGGCGATGAAGGACTCGAGGAACAGTTTACCGACGCCGGGATCGAACTAGTCTCCGAGGCCACTGATACGGACGTACTGGTCGTCTCGTGGGCTCGGGATTTCAGCTACGGAGATATGCTGGCCGGCTACCGTGCGCTCGAAGACGGTGCGACGTTCTACGGAACGGATCCGGACCGGGTGATTCCCACGGCAGGGGGGATGGCGCCCGGTTCCGGGGCGATCATCAACGCCGTCGGCGGTACGATCGGGCGAGAGCCGAAGAGAATACTGGGTAAACCGTCCGTCGAGGCACAGCGCGCCGCGCTCGAGGCACTCGACGTGCCCCCCGAACGTTGCGTCGTCGTCGGTGACCGGTTGAACACCGATATCGAACTCGGTGAGAGGGCCGGGATGACGACCGTCCTCGTTCGAACGGGCGTCTCGTCGGACGGAGACGTGGACAAAACGGACACCAATCCGGATTATATTCTCGATTCTCTCGCAGACGTTCCGGACGCGCTCGGGATCGATAGCGCGTAAAAAGCGCTCCTCAGATGATCTCCATTTCCGTGAGCCGCTCGGGGAGATACGTATCCGTCACGAAATCCAATCCGCGCGAGGCGAGCGCCTGCTGTTCGGCCTTCTTACCGATCTCGAGCTGTAGCTCGATCTGTTCTACCCAGTAATCGTCCTGGAAACGCGGATCGTCCAACTCACTCTGGAGCGCGTTGATATCCGAGTCGCTGAGCGGATCGGTCGGGAGATCGTAGTTGACGATATCCTCGGGTTGGATCCCGATGTATTCCGCCGTCGGCGTCGCCAAGTACTCCGAGAGGTGTGCCGATTTGATCGATCCGTACGCGACCGACGCGAAGATCCGGTAGGACCACGGGTCGCCGTCACAGAAGACGACTACCGGTAAGTCCAGTTCGTCGTTGAGGCGTCGCGTGATTCGTCGGGTCGCTCGGGCCGGCTGTCCCTTGAGGTGAACGACGATGACGTTGTACTCCTCGTCGAATCCGTTCTCGACGAGGCGATCCCGCATGCCGCCGGTCTCGACGCAGAGGACGAAATCCGCGTCGTGATCGAGGAACTCGATCGTGTCCGGATTGTTCGGAATCTGGTAGCCACCTTCTCCGACATCCTCCTGACAGTGAATCTCGCGTTCACCTCGTCGGGTTTGCTCGCGGATGTACAGCGGGCCCATGATCGTCGCGCCGGACTCCTCCGGACGCATGTGAAAGTCCTCGCGGGTGACTTCGCTCACGATCTCGAGATCCTCGACGAGCTGGTTCGACTCGTCCTGGTCGGAAAACTGTGCGCGTTCTTCGTCCCACGACTCCGAGAGGTAGTAGAGTTCACGAAGCGTCGAGGATCGATCCTGATCGAGCTGTTCGGCGAGGAAATCGATCGTGTAGATCGCCTTCAGGAGCTTCTGTGCGCCCCGAACGCTGTTCGCAGACCGGGTCGAGGTTCGGTCGCCGTACACCCACACGTCTTTGTCCTCGTCGAAGACGATGTTGCTCTTCGTCCGGGTCGGAATCTCCATCGCCGGAACGTTCCCCTCTGCGAACTGATCGTAAAACTCGCTGGCCAGATGGATGAGTCGGTCGCGGGCAGGTTCGTCCTTCACGTTGGTGTTTGATTCGGTGCTCATGTTATGCGTTGATCGTGAGTTTGTCCGCTTCGATGCCATCGACGGAGATGTCGAACTCAGTGTCGTCGTCGACCTCGTATTCGAGCGTCACCGTCGTACCGCTTTCGACGCGCGGAGACCACTTCAGGAACCACTCGCCGTCCATTTCGACGACGGTCGCGTCGTCCGGGTCACCGGGGTCGGTCGAGACGATCTCGGTCACGTCCGGCGAGACGCTCGTCCCGCGGTAATTGTGGATCGACAGTCGAACCGTCGTCCCCTCCACCGTTCGCTCGACGAGGACGTTGTTCATGATCCGTGCCAGCGAGTCGCCGACGTTGAGCGGTTCTCGTCCGGTCACCTCCGAGAGTTTCTCGGCCATCTCGGGGAGGATTTCTGCGATGACGTTCTGCTTGCGCCGTCGCTTTTCGAGCGATCGCTGCTTTTTGAGGTGGGACTGGAGCGTCCGTCCGGCTTCCTGAAGCGCGAGTCGGAGTTCGTCCTCGATCTCGGGGATGTTCGCGACCGCGTCCTTCGATTCGCTGGTGAACGGAACGCTCGTCGAGGCGACGTGGACCATGATGACCGCCGGTCCGTTCGGCATCCCGCTTCCGCCCGGTTGGTCGAGCCCGTAGTTACGCCAGTTGACGTTCTTCAGGACATCGACGGTCGCACAGGCACCGCGCTGATACACGAGCGGGACACGGTTCGCGAACCGGAGTACTTCGGCGCCTCCATCGGCTTCGATGTCGCCGCCGTAGGCGATCCCGACCTCGACGACGAACGGATCGCCGCCGTGGACTGACGCATCACGAGTCACTGACGTGTAAAATTCGGCTTCGTACTCCTTGCGCAGGCCAGCGAGAACGAGCTCCTCGGAGATCGGCGCGAGGCAATCCGTCGGCGGGGCGAGGATGTCCGTCTCGCGCATCGCCTCGAGGAGACGAGCCGCGATGTCACGATCGTCCGCGGTCCGCTTCACCTTCGGTGGGTCGTCAGGGACGGTCACCGAGAAGTCCCAGACCGCTTCGACGACGTTTCGCCGCGCCGTCTCGCCGAACGTCGCATCGTCGTACTCTTCGGTTGCGTCCGCGGCTCGATCGACGAACTCACCGAGTCGGTCGCGAGTCACTCGGTTTCGGATATCTTCCTGTCCGTTGAACTTATCGGCCAGCCGGCTCGCGAGCCCTTCGACCGCCGCATCGTCTTTCCGACTCGTTGTCGCCTCGTCGACGAACTGATAACAGTCCGCGGCTCGATCGGTGACGATCTCTCCCCAAGCGGCGTCGATCGCGTTCTCTCTGACAGTCGCCCCGAACGTCTCGTCGAACTCGGATTCGATCCCGTCCGCTAGGTCGTTCACCATTTCGACGAGTTCGGCGTGGGCGATTCGCTCCCGGTCACCGAGAGAATCGGTGATCCGCTCGGCGATCGCGGCCGTCGCCGACGCGCTCTTGTTCGCGACCGATGCAGAAACGGCCGATCGGACGTCGGCTTCCTCGTGTGCTCGCGGCGGCTGCCATGCGATCTCCCGACCGAACTGCCTGTCCCGGAAATGATCGAGGACGCTGCCGGCCGTTTTCGCCCCGACGCGCGTGAACTCCTCCTGAAGGAATCCCGAGAGCGAGTACGACTCAGTTCCGTCGAGCATCTTCAACAGCGTACCGAGCTCGACGCCGTGTGGATGCGGTCTGATCTCCTCGGTTTCCGGCGGGAGTTCGTCGGTCGCTCGCTCGAATTTGAACGACTCGTCCGGCTCGTGAAACTCGATTCTGGCGTGCGGGTTGACGACGGCAGTGTACTTGATGTAGTTGTGGAGTTGCCGTCTGGCACGCATGTTGCCTTCCATCTCCACCTCGATCCGCGTTCCGTGCGGCCGCTCCCACGTCGCCTCAGATTCGACCTCGATTTCGGGTTCGTTGGTATCCGTATCGATCGTGAGTTCGAAATAGCGAGCGCCGTCACCGTTTTCGGTCTTCGAGGTTATCTTGGCCGGCTTCCCGGAAGTCAACTGCGAGTATAGAACGGCGGCCGAGATCCCGATTCCCTGCTGACCACGGGTCTGTGCGCGAGTGTGAAATCGAGAGCCGTACAACAATTTTCCGAAGACTTTGGGGACCTGCTCTTTCGTGATTCCGGGACCGTTATCTTCCACGACGAGGCGATAGTAGCCGCCGACCTCCTCGATTTCGACGTAGATGTCCGGGAGGATACCGGCCTCTTCGGTTGCGTCGAGGGCGTTGTCTACGGCCTCCTTGACAGCGGTGACGAGCGCCTTCGCCCCGCTGTCGAAGCCGAGCATCTGTTTGTTCTTCTCGAAGAACTCGGCGATGGAGATGGAGCGCTGGCTCTCGGCGAGCTCCTCGGCAATGGATTCACCGCCGCCCTCCCCGAGTTGCGACTGAAACGAGGTCATCTATCGGGAGGTAAACCCCCCGGAACGTAAAACCCCGTCGAGACCGCGGTGAAAGTGAACGGTCGGCCCTCGATCGTCCGGCTATCGCTTCTCGGGGTCCTCCCCTACTGGCGTCGGTCCCGACGTGTATCCGCCTGAGTGCGTTTTAGCCCTCCGCACGCGCCGCACTTTTTTAGAGACGAACGCCGGAGACCCCTCCACGTCTCGTGTCCCTCGCGGAGCCCGATGCGGTAAGCCGGGCGAACGAGTCACACCACCGGTACGGTGAAAACGACGAAGGCAGCACAGACGAGGAGCCCCGAAACGTTCGCCGCCCCACGGCGACGCCTGCGAAGACGTACGCGAACGTTAGATGACCGAAAGCACGATCGCCGTCACGAGGGGGTCGTTGCCCGCCGTCATTTGGGCGTCGTAGTCGATCCAGCGTCCGTAGCTTCTGAGCAGTCGTCTTTCGAACGCCGAGTCGGGGCCGTTCACGTGGCCGCTGATCGCACGGTCGATCGAACCGGCGTCGAGACCGCCCGGAGATCCGACGCCGCGTACGTCACGCCTGCGATCCCCGTCGAAACAAACAGGAGCGATCCGCCAGTTGCGGTGAATACGTTGAAAAACGCATACACGTCGAGATCCGCCTAGATCAGTATCGGCCGGACCCTTTCGTTCTCAGTGTATCGGCGGACTCGTTGCCGAGCTCTTTGCGCCGTTCGACCCGGTGCTCGAAGGCGGTCTATGACTCCTCGCGAACCACCGAAAGCGCGTCCTCACTTCCGGTTTTGTACTCTCTGCGGCCGCGGTCCATAGCCGACGTACTCCCGGAGAACGTTCGAATATCTCCTACGCCTGAACCGCTCGAATGGCGTCGATACATACGAACAGACAGCGCTTTTGCCCGACGGTTCTCACGCCGTCCCCCGCTTGGCGGGCCGTCGGTGGTTTCTCGGATCACAGCTGTTCTGGTACCGTTAGGAAATATAAATCGACGGTCGAGACGAGCTACCGTGTGTAATCGTCGGTCGAAATGACTCTGTCGCCGTGTTTGCTCGCGCGCGTGCGGGGGATTTATACGAACTGGGTTGCAAGCTCCGTCAGGTATCAGATGTCTCAGGATAGCGAATACAGCGCCGGGCAGATACAGGTACTGGAAGGGTTAGAAGCCGTCCAGAAGCGTCCGGCGATGTACATCGGATCAACGGACGCTCGCGGCCTTCACCACCTCGTCTATGAAGTCGTCGATAACTCGATCGACGAGGCGCTCGCCGGGTACTGTGACACCATCGAGGTCGTAATAAACGACGACGGATCAGTGACCGTCGTCGATGACGGTCGCGGGATCCCCGTCGACACGCACACCGAGTACGATCGTCCCGCGGTCGAAGTCATCATGACCGTCCTCCACGCTGGTGGGAAGTTCGACAGCAAATCCTACCAAGTGTCCGGAGGACTCCACGGCGTCGGCGTTTCGGTCGTCAACGCGCTCTCGGCCTCGCTGGACGTCGAGATCAAACGCGACGGTGCGGTCTGGCGACACCGGTTCGATCACGGTGAGCCCCAGGGTGATCTCGAACGGGTTCGGGATATGGGATCCGACGAGGAAACGGGAACCCAGATCCGGTTTCTGCCCGACGGTGAAATATTCGAGACGACCGAGTTCGATTACTCGACGCTCGAATCGCGGCTCAGAGAGCTCGCCTTTCTCAACCCAGGCGTCGAGATCACGCTTCGAGACGATCGAATCGAGGACGGGCCGGAGTCGGTATTCGAGTACGAAGGCGGGATCCGAGAGTTCGTCGCCTATCTTAACGAGACGCGGGACGTTCTCCACCGCGACATCATCTATTTCGACGACGAGGCCGACGACATCCGCGTCGAGGTCGCCATGCAGGCGACGGCGGGCGTTCAGGGCTCGATACACGCGTTTGCAAACAATATCAACACCCGAGAGGGCGGTACTCACCTCACCGGGTTCAAGACGGCGCTCACCCGCGTGATAAACGATTACGCGACCACGAACCAGATGCTATCGGATCTCGACGGAACGTTAAAAGGTGAGGATATCCGTGAGGGACTGACCGCCGTTATTTCGATCAAACACCCTGATCCGCAGTTCGAGGGGCAGACGAAGACGAAACTCGGGAACAGCGAGGTTCGCGGTATCGTCGAGAGTGCCCTTCACGAGGAGCTCGCGACGTATCTAGAGGAGCATCCGGACACGGCCGAATCGATCATTTCCAAGGCCGTCGAGGCGGCGAAGGCGAGAAAAGCCGCAAAAAAGGCCGAAGAGTTGACGCGCCGAAAATCGGCGTTGGAATCGACCTCACTGCCCGGAAAGCTCGCGGACTGTCGGACCCGAGATCCCGAGGAGGCGGAACTGTTCGTCGTGGAGGGTGACAGTGCCGGTGGAAGCGCAAAACAGGGCCGAAATCCGGAGTTTCAGGCGATTCTCCCGATCCGAGGGAAGATACTGAACGTCGAGAAACACCGGCTCGACCGTATCCTCGAGAACAATGAAATCAGGAATCTGATCACCGCGATCGGCACCGGGATCGGCGAGGAGTTCGACATAGAAGAGGCGCGGTACCACAAGATCATCCTGTTTTGTGACGCGGACGTCGACGGCGCGCACATCCGCACTCTGCTGTTGACGTTCCTTTACCGACACATGACGCCGCTCATCGAAGCCGGGTACGTCTACGCCGCCCAGCCACCGCTCTACCGGATTCGATACAAGGGCGAGACCTACGACGCGATGACCGAGGCCGAGCGAGAACGGATCGTCGAAGAGGTCTGTGGCGGTAATCCGACGCAAGTACAGCGATTCAAGGGACTGGGTGAGATGAATCCCGAACAGCTCTGGGAGACGACGATGAACCCCGAAAAGCGGATTCTCAAGCGGATCACCATCGAGGATGCGGCGGCGGCCGATCGCATGTTCAGCGTATTGATGGGTGACGCCGTCGGGCCGCGAAAACAGTTCATCAAAGAGCACGCCGAAGAGGCGGAGTGGATCGACATATGAGTTCGGACGTACCGGAGACGCCGGACGTGCCCGCGGATCGAGTCGAACCCGTCCGCATCGAGGACGAGATGGAGCAATCGTACATCGATTACGCGATGAGCGTCATCGTCGGGCGCGCGCTACCGGACGCCCGCGACGGCCTCAAGCCCGTCCAGCGGCGCATCCTCTATGCGATGCACGAGATGGGCGTCACCTCGCGGTCGGGTCACCGGAAGTCTTCCTCGATCGTCGGTGACACGATGGGTAACTACCACCCGCACGGCGACTCCGCGATCTACGATGCGCTCGCTCGGATGGCGCAGGATTTCTCGCTGCGGTATCCACTCGTCGACGGCCAAGGGAACTTCGGATCGGTAGACGGTGACCCGCCGGCCGCGATGCGATATACGGAGGCCCGAATGGCCCCGATCGCCGAGGAACTGCTCGCGGATATCGACAAGGACACCGTCGATTTCGAGGGGAACTACGACGACCGGCTGACCGAACCGGCGGTGTTGCCGGCAGCGATACCGAACTTGCTAGTCAACGGCGCGTCGGGTATCGCCGTCGGAATGTCGACGAACCTCCCGCCACACAATCTCGGCGAGGTGATCGACGCCGCGGTTCACGTCATCGATCACCCCGACTGTTCGGTCGCAGATCTCATCGACACGCCCGAATCGGACGGATATATCGAGGGACCTGACTTTCCCTCGGCGGCGAAGATCGTCAACCGCGAGGGGCTGTGGAACGCGTACACCGAGGGTCGCGGACGGCTCCGGATCCGTGCGGAGATGGAGACGGAGTACTCCGAGACGGGCGGAGATCGGATCGTCATCACCGAACTCCCCTATCAGGAGAACAAGGCGCGGCGTATCGAGCGAATCGCCGACGACGTGCAAAACGAGAAGATCGATGGGATCCGCGACATCCGCGACGAATCCGACCGCAACGGCATCCGCGTCGTCATCGAGTGCAAGCGGAGCGCGAACGCCGACGTGGTGCGAAACCAACTGCTCGAACACCACCTCGAACGCACGTTTTCGGTCATTTCGCTCGCGCTCGTCGACGGCCAACCTCGCGTTTTGAACCTCAAGGAACTCCTCGAGGAGTTCGTCGAGCACCGTCGCGAGGTCGTCAGACGGCGTTCGCAGTTCCAACTCGACGAGGCCGAGGATCGAGCCCACATACTCGAGGGGCGGCTCGTCGCGCTGGACGACGTCGACGGCGTCGTCGAACTGATACGCGACAGTGAGGACCGGGATGCGGCGATGGGCGCCCTCCGGACCGAATACGAACTCTCCGAGGCCCAGGCCGAACACGTCGTTCGAATGCAACTCGGATCGCTCACCTCGATGGAGGCCGGCGAAATCGAGGCCGAGTACGAGGACGTACAAGCCGAGATTCGGCGCCTCGAGACCATCCTCAACAACGAGAGCGAACTCCTCGAGGTAATCAAGGACGAACTACGCGACATTCGATCGGAGTACGCCGACGGGCGTCGAACCGAGATCATCGAGGACGCCGGATCCGTGACCCGAGAGGATCTCATCGCCGAAGAGCAAGTCGTCGTCGCGGTTTCCGAGGAAGATTACGTCAAACGGATGTCTCTCGCCGATTTCGAGCCACAACACCGCGGCGGCAAGGGTATCATCGGCTCGCGGCCGAAGGAAGGCGATCGCATTTCGGCGGTGTTCACCGCGTCCACACACGACTATCTGCTCTGTTTTACCAACCAGGGGCAGGTCTATCGGCTGAAAGTGTTCGAACTCCCGGAGATGGGCCGGACCGCGCGCGGCACATCGGCAATCAATATACTCGACCTCAACGACGATGAGGACATAACCGCCGTCGTCAACACTGACGACGTCGACGAGGGCTATCTCGCCATGGCGACGCGAAACGGGTACGTCAAACGAACCGCCGTCTCCGCGTTCGAGAACGTCCACTCCGGCGGGATCAGAGCGCTCAGGCTGGAAGACGACGATTCGCTCGTCGATGTCGAAGTGACGCCCGGCGACGGCGATCTCCTGCTCGGTACCCGAGAGGGGATGACGATCCGGTTTGCGGAGTCCGACGCGCGACCGATGGGTCGATCCGCACGCGGCGTCAACGGGATCGATCTCGAAGGCGACGATCAGGTCGCCGGACTCGTCGCGGCCACGGCGGACGACGAGCGTCACCTACTGACCGTGACGAAAAACGGCTACGGAAAGCGGACGCCTCTCTCCGAGTACAGGCGACAATCGCGTTACGGAAAAGGGCTCATCGACATCAAAACGGACGCCCGAAACGGTTCCGTCTGCGCCATCAACGCCGTCTCGGGGGGGGACGGACTCGTGATCATGACCGAAGCCGGCCAGATCATGCGCACCTACGTCGGGGAAGTCTCACAGATCGGGCGAAACACGAAGGGCGTCGTCGTCATGCGTCTCGACGAGGACGACCGGGTGGCCGGTGTCGACGTCGTTCCCAACGTTGAGAGTGAGGGCGAAGGCGAAGGTGAAGTGATAGACGAGCGTGTAGACGTAGACGAATCCGCGTAGCTTCCCGGCACCCTTCATCCGCGTCGTTCACTCCGATTTTCGTTCCAGTATCTCGATAGGATCACCGACCGAGATCCGTTGGTTCGCAGATTCTCCCGGGATGTGCGTGTTCACCATAAGCCGAAACGGATGATCGAACCGATCGCACGCGGTCCACGGCGGCAACGTCTCCCTGCGTCGGCGGATGAACGTCTCACGAAAGTCGGGCGTCTCGGCGCCGGTGTCTGGATCGCGCCCCGGCACGACACACCGTTGACACGGGTGGACGCCGTCGACGACGGCGTCGCCGATCCGGAACGACACCGAGGACCCCTCGTCCGTGAATAGGTTGTCCTCCCAAAACGGCGGGACGCCACCGACCTCGAGGTTCGCCCGAAATCGTCGACGGGCGGAATCGGTCGTGATATCGAACCACGCCGCGACCTCGCGAAGCGTTGCCGTCGAGATGACGGTCGGTCCGTGTCGCTTCCGATCGTCGTGTTGTCCGACGTCGTCGCGGCGAACGCTCACCGGGCGGCCGAAGTGATCCGACAGCCACTCGTTCAACTCGACGTGTACGTCCGCTTCGCTCGCACCCGCAGTCCCGTCGTAGAGGTCGAATCGTCGGCCTGCCGTCGGTCCCTCGGACTGCGCTCGAAGGGTTACCGCCGGTCCCCCCTCGTCGGTGCCGTGATACTCCGATCGTATTCGATGGACTGCGTCGGTCTTCTTTCCGTTCATGTAGTCGCCGGTTCCGGTGACGTCGGCTATCGAAGGATCGTAGGGCGTCGCCGGTGGCCGGTCGACGATCGCCCAGCGTCGATCGCCCGCGAGGGCTCCATCCGTCACGAGCGTCGTGCGTTCGAGCCGATCGGCGTCCAAGGACTTGATCGGAAAGCGTAGAATCGTTGTGAGGTACGGATCCGCCTCCTCCGGGTCGGAGATCTCGTGGGTACCGTGCCACTCCGGAACGGTCATACCGACCACTCGGGATGCGCACGGAAAAAGAGGAGTGATAACGGTTTTTGTGTTCGCGGCGATAATGGAGATATATGAGTGGCGATCCCTCAGACGAGAGGCTCCAAGAGCTCCGTGAAAAAAAGATGGAACAGCTCAAAGAACAGCAGGGCGGCGGGGAGGACGCCGAGGCCGCGGAAGCCCAACGCCAACAGGCCGAGGCGCAAAAGAAGGCGATCCTTCGAAAAGCCCTGACCGACGGCGCGAGAAAACGGCTCAACACGGTCCAGATGTCGAAACCGCAGTTCGGCGAGCAGGTCGAACAACAGATCGTTTCCCTGGCCCAAAGCGGACGTCTCAGCGGGAAGATCGACGAGGAGAAGATGAAACAGTTGCTCCAAGAGATGAAACCCGAATCGAAGAGCTTCGACATCCAGCGTAGGTAATGGAGTGTGGACTGCTGTTCAGCGCCGGAAAGGATTCCTCGCTCTCCGCGCTGTTGTTGGAGAACTTCTACGACGTGAAGCTCGTGACGGCGCACTTCGGTATCACCGACGATTGGCAGTACGCCCGAGACACGGCAGAGGCGCTCGGATTCCCCTTCGAGCGCATCCAACTGTCCGACGGAATCGCAACCGATGTGACCGCTCGCATGCGGGAGGACGGATTCCCTCGCTCCGGCATTCAGAGCGTCCACGAGGCTGCGCTGGAGGCAGCCGCCGCGGAGTACGACGTCGTCGCTGACGGAACGCGGCGGGACGATCGCGTTCCGACGATTTCGCGAGCCGTCGCACAGAGTCTGGAAGACCGCTACGGCGTCGATTACATCGCCCCTCTCTCCGGATTCGGCCGCGGGGCGATCGACCGGCTGGTCGAGGAACATCTGATCGTCGAATCGGGAGCGAGCGAGACGGTGCAAAAGGGGGATTACGAGACCGAACTCCGAGCTCGCATCGAGTCGCGGTGGGGGCGTGACGCCGTCGAAGAGATCTTCCCCGACCACGAACAGACGCGCGTCATCGGGCGAACCTGAAGGGGGAGACGGATCCCGATCGGCGCACAGCTTTTTGTCATGGCGTGTCGTACCACGCGAGTATGAAGTTCGCTATCGTCGGCTACGGTCGCGTCGGGGCTCGGACGGCCGATATTCTCTCGACCGAGGGGCACGAGGTGGTCATCGTCGAAGTGGACGAACCGAAGGCACAGACTGCCGCAGACGAGGGGCACACAGTCGTGAAGGGGAACGGCGAAGATGAGCGGGTGCTCGACCGGATCGGCCTCGACGACACGGATGCGATCGCCGCGCTGACGAGCGATCTGAACGTCAACTTCACAGCCTGTATGATCGCTGCCGGCCACGACTGTCGGACGGTCCTTCGTATCGACGAGGACTATCGCGAGGAAATTTATCAAAAGTACGCTGCGGATGTCGACGAGGTCGTCTACCCGGAGCGAATGGGCGCCGCTGGCGCGAAAACCGCGCTCCTCGGTGGGGACCTGAACGTGCTCGGCGATCTCACGGAGCATCTCACGGCGACGAGTCTCGAGATACCGGAGGGATCGCCCGTCGTCGGTCGACGGGTCGTCGAACTCGACTTACCGGGACGGACTCGAGTGTATGCCCACGGTCGCCGACGGGAACCGATGACGATTCCGTTGCCACAAACGGCGATCGAATCGGGGGACCGTATCGCGCTCATCGCCGAACAGGCCTCTCTCGACGACGTCAGGTCCGTGTTACACGGATAGGGGAACAATATATCGGTTGACACGTATCCGCAACGTTCGGATTATCTACGCTCGGACTCGTTACGAGCCACGCAGACAAACGTCTCGGTTCGTGATTCGGCGCGATCGAGGACGAAGCCGCCGTCGCTGAGCGCGGAGATCGCGTGTCCCAGATCGTGTCGTGAATCGAGCGGCGGGCCGTCGGTCCCGTATCCCTCGCGCGCCCAGTCGACGATGACGACTCGGCCACCCGGTCGCAGGATGCGCGCGATCTCCGAGATGGCTTCGGCCCCGGAGAACTCGTGGTACGTCATCGTGGTGAAAACGCTGTCGAGTGCGTCGTCTTCGAACGGCAGGTCGTCGATCGGCGCGGTGACGGTTTGGACGTTCTCGGGGATCCCGTTCTCTGCGTAGATATCGTGCATTTCCGGTTGGATATCGACGGCGTAGACGGTGCCCACGTGGTCCGCGACGAAGTCGGTGTAAAACCCCGTTCCGCTGCCGAGATCCGCGACCTCGTCGTCCGGACTCGGGGACAAAAACGAGAACAGTTCCTCGTTGGAACACCAGCGATACCGGCTCACGTCCTCGAGTCGATCGGCACGATCCGGATCGAACGTGTGAAATCCCATACGATGCGTTCGGGATTGCGTGTAATAACGCTGGCTGGTCGCCGACGACTTCGCGGGCCGACGGTGCTCCGTCGTTTACTTCCACGGACGGTCGATTCGCCCCCGCCGGCCGTCGAGAACGGCGAACCGCCCGCTGCGTCGATCTTCGAGCCAGTAGAGTAGCCGTTCGGCCCACTGTAGCTTACGCGCTTTTTCAGGTCCGACGGATGGATCGTCGAACGACCAGCCCGGAAAGACGAGCCGATCCGCTCCGCAGGTGTCGGCGAGAAACGCCGCCCGATCGCCGTCGGTGAATCCCCCCGGATTACAGACGGGTGGACACGGGGCCGCCTGCGTCGTCGGGAGCACTGTCCCGAATCGGAACGTCGGAACGTTCCGTTCGAGTTCGGACTGATTATCGCCGTGAGCGTGCACGGCAACCGGTACCCCATCGTAGGATAACTGCCGCGCTGTCTCGGGGTTTTTGTCCAAGTCGGTCACCATGCAGTCGATCGCGATACCGGCGTCGAGACAGACATCGGCGGCCACCGAGGCAGCGACGACGCGATCGGCCCGTCTCGCGAGGTCCAACTCGTCCGCGAGCGTCGGTCCGCCGCCGCAGATCGCCACGGTTCCATTCAGTTCGATATCTTCGATCGAGAGTGGGGTCGCCTTCGAAACGATCTCGAATAACCGATCGCGCGCACGCTCATCATCCGCTCGATCGTACCCGAAGTCGTCGAGGATCGCTTCGTAAGCCGGTTTCCACTCGTCGTATAGCATGGCCACTATCGGACGTAAAGACTGGGCCCGAAGCACACCAAGGTACCCCTACCCAGATGTGCCCTCCGGGCTTCCAACCGGGTCTTTCGGGGCATCTGGCATAAGCTTTCTTGTACCGTGAGCCGTTTGTCAGTCATTCGTCAGACACCACGAGATCCTCGTAAACACTCGATACAGCGTCGACGGCCGGTTTAGGCCCGCCCCGAATCGCCGCGTGAAGCGTTTCGTATTCCGTGATAGTTCCGATGAGTAACAACTCTTCGCCATGGTAGACACCCATCTCTATCCGCTCGGCTGCGCCCTCGAGAAACGTCGCTGATGGGTTCGGAAGGGTAAGTTCCACCACGTGTGGTACGACCGCAGCCTCGTCGGTCGCGTCGTCGATCCGGCGTTTGTGTCGGGCGAACTCCCGATCAGTCGTGATATCAAGTTCCTCGACGCCGAGCTCGACGTCTCGACTCCTGTCGCGTGTGAACTCGTGACCGATCAGCGCCGCATCGCGCGTCTCGGCGACGTCGTGGGTTCGGACGATGTGGGCACCGCGCTCGACGGCCATCGAGGTCGCCGCGAGCGAGACCGGAAGCGCTCGGTCGGTCTCCCGTCCGGCGACCTCGCGGAGAAAATTTTTCCGGTTGATCGATACGAGTATCGGGCGACCATAGCCGCGAAACTCCCGGAGTCGATCGAGCGTCTCCCTGTCGTCGTCCGTGGTCTTCGCCTCCGACCAGCCACCGAAGGCCGGGTCAAGAATCGTCTTGTCGGTGAATCCGTTTCGGGCGAGGGCGTCGTAAATGTCGTCGACGTTCTCTATCGCACCGGGGCGTTCGAGGTCCGGCGGAGAGGCCATCTTCGAGACGGCGGCGTCGTACTCCGCGCAAACGACGGGCATCTCCGGATCTGCGAACCCGCAGATGTCGTTGACCATGTCGAAGCCGGCGTCGAGGGCGGCCTCCGCGACCTCGTGATATCGGGTTTCTATGGACCAGACCGCGTCCCCGGACGTCGATTCGAGCGTTTGAATCGCGGTCTCGAGTCGATCGAGTTCCCCCTCCGCCGAGAGCACCTCGAAGCGTTTGTTCGCCGATTCGAGCCCGACGTCGACGATGTCCGCCCCCTCGTCGATCAGCGCCTCATCGACGTATGCCGCGGCTTCCCCCGGATCGTCGAAGACACTCGGATCGTAGGGTGACTCCTCCGAGACGTTCAACACGCCCATTATTCGAGGTGGATACTCGTCGCCGATTTTCAGCCCTGCGGCGTCGACCGTTCGCATACACTCGTTTATGGGGGCGTCGGGATAAAATCGACCGATACCGGAACCGTTCGGTTAGAAGACGAACGCTCTTATACGATTCGACCGCGTACGATGGAACCGATGCCGGACATCGCCGTCGCCGTCGTCGGAGCGGAAACCCCCGGTAACGTCGGCACTATCGCCCGCTCTATGAAGAACTTCGGGCTCTCGGAACTGTACCTCGTCGATCCGCCCAAACTCGATCGCGAGGGTGAAGCCTACGCGTTCGCCGGTCACGCCAGAGCAGACGTGCTCCCGAACGCTACGACCGTAGAGTTTGACCACCTCGTCGAGAACTTTTACACCGTTGCCTGCACCGCGACGACCAATCAGGACGCGAGAAAGCACGTCCGCTATCCGTTTTTGAAACCCGAAGCGCTGTCGGACGAGCTCGGTGGGGTCGATGCCGATGTGTGTATCGTGTTCGGACGCGAGAGCGTCGGGCTGTCGAACGAGGAACTCGCACGATTGGACCGCGTCTGCTCTATCCCGGCGAGCGGTTCGTACCCGGTGTTGAATCTCGCACAGGCCGCGACGATCGTGCTCTACGAACTCCGCGCGCTGACCGTCGAGGAGACCCAACATCCGCCGAACGCACACGAACGCGCGGCCGAGCGCGAACTCGAAGGGCTCTATGGGGCGTTCTCGGAGTACCTGCACGACGTCGGACATCCTGACGAGAAAATCCCGAAAACGGAGCGTCTGTTCCGACGGCTGATATCCCGTGCGCATCCAACGGGCCGTGAGGCGCGGACGATGCGGGGCGTCCTGCGTCGCGGAGCGATGCGAGCGAGCGGTGAGATTCCGCGACGGGAGGATAACGACGATCGGTGAGGACGGCAGCGAACTGTTTTCACGGCGGGCGACACAGCTACCGCATGCACGTTTCGGTGAACGCCGCCACGAGCGTCGACGGAAAGCTCTCATCGCGACGGCGCGAACAGATCTCGATAAGCGGTGATGGCGACTTCGCGAGGGTCGACCGGCTCAGGGCGGAAGCCGACGCCATCGCGGTCGGCATCGGCACCGTCTCGGCCGACGATCCATCGCTCATCAGACACGACGAATCACACCGCGAGTCGGTTCGCGGTTCGGAGGCGTCCTCGCCTGCGCGCATCGTCGTCGATTCCTCCTGTCGCACGCCCCTCGACTCGGCGATCGTAGCGGGCGATCCCGATACGTGCGTATTGACGAGCGAAGCCGCGGCTGAATCACGGAGAACGGCGCTCAGAAACGCCGGAGTGACTCTCATCGTCGCGGGTGAACGGCGAGTCGATCTCCCGGAAGCGTTCGCGACTCTCGAAGACCGTGGGATCCACCGTGTGATGGTCGAAGGGGGCGGAGAACTGATATTCTCGCTGTTCGAAGCCGAACTTGTCGATGAGTTGACAGTATACGTCGGTAACACGGTCATCGGCGGTCGGGACGCGCCGACGCTCGCCGACGGTGAGGGGTTCGTTGACGGGTTCCCCGAACTCGAATTGACATCGGTCGACCGACTCGATTCGGGCGTCGTCCTCGCTTGGGACGTGCTGTAACGGCTATCGACGTTCGTTCAGTGCTGGTGGCCGGTTAGCTCCGCGTAGGTCGCACCGAAGCGGTCCTCGAACAGTTCCATGGTGAGTTCCTCGATCGAGCGATACCGCTCCGTGTCGCCGCCTTCAGCGTGGTGGACCGTCGCATGAATCCGCTGGGCGCACGAAAAGAGCGCGAGATCACCGACGATCTCGGGGTCGGTTTCGTCGTCCTCCCGCATCAACTCCAGCATCTCCGCAGGGAGTGTGACTTCGTCTTCCTCGCCGTCGCCTTCTATCCGAAGTGTGACCGTATCATCTGCCATACGACGAGTTTCGGACGCCGACGGAAGGCCCTTGCGGTGTATGGCGCGACGGCGACCGCGGCGACACGTCGATGTCGAAGCGGTTGCTCGATCAGTCGTCGTCCGCCGCGGCGGCGTCGACCGAGGCGTCCTTCGCGCGTTCGAGATCCTCGAGATAGCTATCGGCATCGATCGCGGCCTTACAGCCCATCCCGCCGGCCGTGATTGCCTGCTGGTAGTGGTGATCCACCACGTCGCCCGCGCCGAAGATACCCTCCACGGCCGTCCTGGTTTGGCCGCCCCCATCGCCGCCGACCGTCTCCATGTAGCCGGTGTCGTCCATCTCGACGCCGGTACCTTTTAGATACTCGGTGTTCGGCGTGTGGCCGATCGCCATGAACACCGCACCGACGGCCATCTCGAAGCGCTCGGTATCGGCGTCGTCGAGTTTCTCGGTCGGATGTCCGTCCGGGTGTCGCGCCAGCGTTACGCCCTCGATTCCGTCCTCCGGTGAGCCGCGTATCTCGAGTAGTTCGGTGTTCGTGAGGACCTCGATGCGACCCTCGGATTCGAGTTCGCGGATTCGGTCGATCCAGTAGTCCTCCGCCCGGAACTCCTCTCGCCGGTGGACGATATAGACGGTGTCGGCAAATTTGGTGAGAAACGCCGCTTCCTCACAGGCCGCATCGCCGCCCCCGACCACGACCATATCCTCGTCCCTGAAGAACGCTCCATCACAGGTCGCACACGTGGAGACGCCGTAGCCCATGAGTTCGTCCTCGCCCGGGACGCCCAGCGTTCGGGCCGATGCGCCAGAAGCCACGATGAGCGCGTCCGCAGTATAAATCGTCCCGTCCCGCAGTTCGACCCGGTGGGGCGTTCCCGGTTCGACGTCGGCGATGACCCCGTGGTCGATCTCGGCACCGAACCGCTCGGCCTGCGATTTCATGTTGTTTACGAGTTCCGGACCGCCGATTCCGTCCGGGAACCCCGGATAGTTAGCGACGTCGGTCGTCAGGGTCAGTTGACCGCCCGGTTCGGGGCCCTCGAGCACGAGCGGTTCGTTGTTCGATCGCGCGGCGTAGATGGCCGCGGTCAGTCCCGCGATCCCGGATCCGGCGACGATCAGTCGACGGTGTTCGGCCTCGTCAGTCATGTCTCGTGGTAGCCGGGCGGCGGGTATGTAGCTTATGTTGTTTCGACTCTTCTCCCGGTTCGGTCACGATCCGGCCAGCATGAACACCGCAAGCGCAGCGACGAGAACGAACGAGCTTCCGAGGAGAATACCGAGAACTGCGAGTTGCCCCATCGCGCGGTCGTCGTCGAGAAACGGCGCCTCGGTTTCGTTGCGGGAAAATGATGCGATCATAGATATCGGATCGGAGGGGTCGTACATCACACTCACGATCGTTTCAGCGATGGATTCACTGCGAAAGACCATTTCGAAGCGTCCGAATCGCCAGGATTCCGGTGTCTCGATCCGTCGGACACTCGATCGGCTCCGCGGTTCCTCGTTCGAACACGAGCGCGACTTCGCTAGAGGTCAGCCAGTATCCAACGATTACCGCCGCGCCCAGTCCCACTAATACCCCGCTGAACAGGAGAACGACGCCGAGCAAGTCACTGGCCCACCCGAGCGTTCGAACGATCGTCTCGAGCCCGCCAATCCCCGGCGCATCGGGTACCGTAACGAGGTCCGCCGGAGAGATCATCAAAAGGACTACGCCGACCCCCAGCGCCGCGAGCGCGTACAGTCCCCCGATAGGTACGTACCTGAGGAGCGATCGGCCACCGGATCGACGGAGAGAGATCCCCGTGACGTTCTGTCGTTGCGTCCGAACGATCGCGGGATCCCGACCGGGATGATAGCTGAGAAACGCCCGGTCGGTGAGTGTGATCCAGCCTGGGGATAACGTCGCAGTGGTGATCGGCGTCTCATCCGGCGGGAGACAGTCGGTTGGTTCCGGGTCATCTGGATCGATGTCAATCCGACGTATGATCCCGGGATTCGGGACCGAGCGCTGGCTCATCGCTCCGACCTTTTACGCCGGTCGAAAAGTAGCCTCGGTCGATTTCGCGTCCCGAAGCGGCGTCTACAACTCCTTCGAGAGGTGTGCAGCGATCTCGTGGGCTCCCTCTGCAGCGGCCAAATCCGGGCGGTCCGCTCGGGTGGTCTCAACGTCGCGCTGCAGTTCGTCGGTGAGTCTGCGTTCGATCTCCTCTGTAATCCCCGGTAGAGACGCCATTCCACCGGTCAACACGATCGGCTGATCGAGTGCGAGCTGATAGACTTTCATGTAGCTGTTCGCCAGGTCGGGGAGAAAGCTGTTTGCCACTTCGTCGACGACCTCGTCGACGTACTCGTCACAGGCGTCCATCACGCTGTGTTCGATCGTGAACTCGTGTGAGCCGCCCCCGGGCTGTTGGATCACGTCGGTGAACGGGTCGAAACCCTCGAAGTCGGCGTGTTCCTCTTTGTACTCTCGAGCCGTCGTGAGATCGATGTTCACACGGCCCTGCGTCTCCTCCTCGACGTAGTTCGCGATCCGTCGATCGACTTCGTTCCCCGTGATCGAGCCGGTCGAAAGCGGGACGAGCTGTTCGCCGCGCCGGTAGGCGCATACTTCGAGGTTCGTCGATCCCATGTTGACCGTCACGAATATATCGTCGATCGCACCGAGACCGTTCTCGAACGCGGGGAGCGCACCACAGAGGGACTCGGGATAGCTCCGGACGAGTTCCTCGCCGATGTGACTTCCTTCGACTACAGCTTCGAGATTCGCCAGTCCAGCGTCGTTGTCGATCGTCGGAATCGCGTAGACGACGGCGCTGTTCTCGGGGATGTCGTTCGATTTTAGCAGTTCGGTGAAGAACGTCGCCGCGGATCCCGCGCTCTCCTCGTCCTCCGGGAGCCCCGACCGGAGCATGAACTCGACCGTGTCGGGATACTCGGTTGCGGCTTCCTCGCCGTAGAGAATCCGCTCTTCGCCCGTGAGAACGTCCTCGTAGGTCGCGAGACAGGTGAGGGTTCGGACGGTCTCGGGTCCCTCACCGTCGGGCGAGGGGTAGACGATAACCGTTCGCGTACTGCCGAGTTTGACACCGACCGGAACGACGGTGTCGTCCGATCCCGTCGCGTCCGCGTCGGCTTGGTCGTCGGTGTCCGCTGCGTCGCCCGCCCCGTCCTCGGTATCGCTCATATACCCGACCATCGACCGACGGTATAAAATAAGCTTCCCCCGCGTCCGGCGTTCGTTCCGGCGTTAGTCGCTCCGTTTTTGGATTTCTTCGCGCAGCAGTTCCGAAACGACTTCACCGTCGGCTTTCCCTCGAAGCGCGCCCATGCACTCGCCCATGAGTCCCGAGAACGCAGCCATCCCCTCGGATTCGACCTGTGATTCGTTGCGCTCGATCACCTCGACGATCGTTCGTCGAACTTCCTCGCGGTCGACGCCGGACAACCCGGCGGCTTCGATCGCATCCGTAGCCGAGAGCGCCGGATCCTCGGCGAGTTCGGTCAACACGGGGTCGATCCCCTCGTTCGCCAACTCGCCCGCTTCGACGAGTCCGAGAACCGAGAGGAGGTCGTCCTCGGTCAGGTTCCTGACGGGAACGTCGTCGCGCCGCAACTCGGTCAACGTCGATTCAAGCGTACTCGCGGCCGTCGTCGGGTCGACGCCGCGCTCTACGGCCGCCTCGAACGTCGGCATGTGACGGCCGTACGCGACCTGGCGTGCGAGCCCCATATCGAGACCGAACTCCGCCCGGTAGCGCTCGACCTTTTCGGTCAAAAGTTCCGGCACTTCGAGATCGGACGGATCCGGCTCGACGGCCGGCACGTCCGTCTCGGGGTACATCCGTGCCGCACCGGGAAGCGGGCGGAGGTAGCGCGACGTCCCGTCGTCGTTTGCCCCTCTCGTTTCCTCGGGGACGCCGTCAATCGCAGTTTCGGCCCGGTCGACGACCGCATCGATCGATCGTCTTGCAGTGGCCTCATCGTCGGCCACGAGTGCGACTGCGTCGTCGTCACCAGCGTCGATCGCCTCCCGAAGGGCGTCGACTTCGGATCCACTGACCCCGTAGGCCGGCAGTTCGTCCGTGTGGAAGATACCGCCCGCGCCGTGGCGCTTGGCGTGATCGGAGAACTCCGTTCCCAGGCGTCGATCGGGCTGGATCTCTCGGCCAACGAGGCCGTCGAACCCGTCCAATCTGACGGCGAACACCGTTTCGGCCCCCGAGATCACGCCGCTTTCGGTCTCGCCGAAGACGTTCGTGACCTCTGTCGGTTCGGAGACCGTCGCATCGCGGGCCTGTAGTTCGTCCGCGATGTCGAGCAGTTCGACCTGTCTTCCCACTTCACCAGCGACGAGATCGTCGATGTCGTCGAGGCTCTGGACGCCCTTCATCTCGACGCGTGCCCCCTCTTCGATCGAAACGTTGACGTCCTGTCTGATGGTTCCGAGACCGCGTTTTACTCTCCCAGTCGAGCGCAGCAGCATGCCGATCCGTTCGGCCGCCTCGCGCGCCTGTCCCGGCGATCGGATGTCGGGTTTCGTCCCGATTTCGACGAGCGGAATCCCGAGGCGGTCCAACCCGTACGTCACGGCGTCGTCGCGCTGTTCGATCCGGGCCGCGGATTCCTCCTCTAGGAGCATATCGGCGATCCCGACGGCTCCGTCTTCGGTTTCGATCTCGCCGTCGGTGGCGACGAGCGTCGAGCGCTGAAACCCGGATGTGTTCGAACCGTCGACGACGATCTTTCGCATCACGTGGGCGCTGTCGACGACGCTGCAGTCCATAAGTGCCGCGATCTCCAGGGCCGTCTCCAACGCCTCACGGTCGAGTTTCCCCGGCGGTTCGTCGTCCTCTTCGACGAGACAGGTCGTATCGAACGCGAGGTACTCGAACTCCCGATCGACGCGGGACTCCTCGAGTGCCGCTTCGTCGAGTTCTCCGAGTTCGGATTTCGTCGGATGGAGGTATCTGGTGAAGCAGCGAACCGATTCGTCGGGATCGCGCCGCTCGGTTGGACAGCTACAGAAGAGTTTGCTCGCCGTATCGAGCTGTTGGTGGATCTCCAACCCGGCTACAAGCCCTAGATCCGCGTAATCGTAGGTCATTACCTGTCGGTGCGGTACGGACCGTCAAAAAAGACACCATCCAGCCGGGCGGCCCTCGATCACCGATCGGGTCGTGGTTACTAGAAGTCGCCGTGCTCTAAGGCAGCCCGAAGAACCATCCCGAGCGCGAGGTGCTGTCGTGCCGCAGCTGCGACGTTCGATCGGGCGGATTCGGCGTCTTGGAGGTTGTATTCCTTCGTCTTGACGAGTTCGCGCTGTTCGAGCACGCCCGCATCACAGAGGTCGTGAAGTCGGGGGTACACCGTGCCCGGACTGAGGATCGTATCGAACTCCTGTGCGAGATCGTCGAGCAGTTGTTTGCCGTGCGTATCGGCTGTGCGAAGCGCGACGAGCGAGAGCAGCAGTTCGTCGAGTGAGGATTTGACGTGTGTTTCGTCGAAGGAGAACGATTCGGTGCCGAAAAGCGACGATTCCACTTCGGAGACGACCTCCGATACCGCCGTTCCGGGTTCGTCGGTCTGTCCGGTCCCGTTCAGTTCCGCGCGGAGCTGTGAGACGGTGATCGATTGGCCGCTGTCTTCGGAGCCGATCTGGGTTGGTGACGTCATCTTCGTCATTACTTCTCCGAATGCGCTATACCCATATAATGGGAATTTAGCGTTTTCAGGCTCGGAACAAGGGCCACTAAATTTATATATAATGACCATTATTCGGAGACAATCTCACAAACAAGACTGTCTTGATACCGTGAACGTACCGCGGTAGAGTCGTTCAGTCGTCGCCGAGGATGACGCGTTCGGTCATCGCACGGGGATCGAGGACTTCGTCAGCCTCGGTTTCGGTGAGGTAGCCGCCTTCGATCGCGACCTCTCGGACCGTCTTGCCCTCGGCGAGCGCCTGTTTCGCCACCTTGGAGGCTTTGTCGTAGCCGATAGCCGGATTGAGCGCCGTCGCGAGCGCCATCGACTGATCAACCTGTTTTTTACAGTGGTCGACGTTCGCTTCGAGTTTGCCGACGAACCGTTCGCCGAACGTCTCCGCGCTGTTGGCGATGAGATTGGCGCTTTCGAGGAAGTTGTGGGCGAGGACCGGTTTATACAGGTTCAGATCGATTTCACCGCGGGCGGCACCACCCGCAACCGCCGCGTCGTTTCCGATCACCTGTTTGTGAACTTGGTTGACCGACTCGGCGACCACGGGATTGATTTTGCCGGGCATGATCGAACTCCCGGGTTGATTTTCGGGCTGTTCGATCTCGCCGAGGCCGTTTCGCGGCCCCGAAGCCAACAGTCGGAGATCGTTCGCGATCTTGTTCATCGAACCGGCGACCGTTCGGAGGGCACCGTGGCCCTCGCTCATCGCGTCGTGTGCGGCCTGCGCTTCGAAGTGGTTATCGGCCTCTTTGAAGGCGAGACCGGTCTCATCGGCGATGTTCTCAGAAGCGAGTTCGGGGAACTCTGGGTGGGTGTTGAGTCCGGTTCCGACTGCCGTGCCGCCGAGCGCGAGTTCGCCGAGTCGCTCACGGGTCGCTTCGAGGCGATCGATCCCCTTTTCGATTTGGGTCCGGTAGCCGCCGAACTCCTGACCGAGACGGACTGGTGTGGCGTCTTGGAGGTGAGTTCTCCCCGTTTTCACCACGTCGTCGAACTCTCCCTCTTTGGCGCCCAACTCCGATGCGAGTACTTCCAGCGCGGGGATGACGTCCTTCTCGACGGCTTCGAGTGCGGCGACGTGCATCGCCGTCGGGATCACGTCATTGCTCGATTGACCGTAGTTGACGTGGTCGTTGGGATGGATCTCGCGGGTTCCGATCTCACCGCCGTAGATCTCCGTCGCGCGGTTCGCGATCACCTCGTTGGCGTTCATGTTCGAGGACGTACCGGACCCAGTCTGGAAGACGTCGACCGGGAACTGATCGTCGAGTTCGCCGTCGATGACCTCGCTGGCCGCTTCGGCGATAGCCTCGGCTTTGTCCTCTTCGAGCACCCCGAGTTCGAGGTTCGCTTCGGCTGCCGCCTTCTTTACGATACCGAGTGCACGAATGAAACGCCGTCCGAGGGTGATTCCCGAAATCGGGAAGTTCTCGACCGCCCGTTGGGTCTGTGCGCCCCAGTAAGCGCCCGCCGGAACGTTCATTTCGCCTAGACTATCGCGTTCGATCCGGTAATCCGCGTCGTCGTCCGTCATGGGTGCACCCTCACACGCGGATACGTAAAGGGCATCGAAACTTCGCTCGTAGAACCGATCTTCTCACTCGGTAAGATTCAACATCGGCTGTTATGGGCGACGGTAGTGTTCTGTATCCCGATGCCCGAAGAAGAACTCTTCAAAACCGAAGGACAGCACACGAGAGCCGAGATCGCAACGATGCTGAGTGCCGCCGCAGAGGAGATCGAATCCGGAACCGTCGAACTCGAGGATGCGGGCGAGACGGAGCGGGTGAGTATTCCGGACCAGCCGCTCTTTGAGGTCGAACTCGAACGGCTTACCGACTCGGAAACCGGCGAGATGCGGTACGAGCTCGAATACGAGATCAGGTGGACTGAAGCAAGCGACGAAACAGAGGCCGATGGCAGTCGGTAGTCGCACTCAGTATCGCGTTGCCGCCCGTTAGGCGTCCGGTATCCGGGTCGTAAGCTCCAGTGCGTGAATGTCCGTCGTCATTGCGTCACCCAGCGCGTCGTACACCAGTTGGTGTTGCTCGACGAGCGAGAGCCCGTCGAAGGCAGGCGAAATAACCGTCGCGCGCAGGTGGTCGTCGTCGTGATCGCCGCGGGCGCGCTCGACGGTCGCTTCGCACGATTCGAGCGCCCCTTGGATACGGGCTTCGACTTCCTCGGGAGTCATACACGGCGTTCAGGTCGCCGGAACCAAAAACCCGCCGGGAAGCGCCGAACGACATCGGTCATTAACTCCAGCGATCGAGCCCGGTCTGTGCGAGCGAATCCTCGATCCGTTCGAAGCCCCTCGAAACCTCGTCGGCCGGTATCTCCCACTGCTCTGTGACGTACTGACGTGCGGCCCCAATATCGGGGTCGATGTGGGTGTCGTATTCGTAGTCGTCAGTAACTGTCGGATTCAAAAACATCGCTCGGATCCGGTCGGCATGTGGTATCGATTCATTACGGGCTTCGAGAGCCCCCGACAGATCGCCGTGTTCGCGGATCAGTTTCACCGCGGTCTTTGGTCCAATGCCCGGAATGCCCTCGTTGAAATCCGTTCCCATCAGGATGGCGGCGTCGACGAGCCCTTCCCACGTCAGATCGAGCGATTCGAGCGTCCGTTCGAAATCCATGCACTCGGGGTCGCCGCTGCTCGTTAACCCCCGAAGCGTGTACGGCGCGCCCAAAAGAAGCGTGTCGTAGTCCTCCGAACCGGCGTACTCGACATCACCGTATCGAGCCATGTAAGCCGCCTGTGCCTCTCCCTCAGCCGGCGCCTCCACGATCGGCACGTCGAGCAGGTCGAGCAGCTCCCGAGTCGTCTCCTGGATCGTCTTCGTGAGGCGCTGCGTTCGCGATTCGAGCGTCGATATTTCGGCGGCGTCCGCTCCACCGGATCGTGCGGCTTCGAGTTCCTTCTCGTACCGCTCTCGCTGTTCGCGCCGGCTCTCGACTTCGTCGGTCTTCAGGTCCGCGACGCCGCCGTCGAAGACGAATATGGGCGTCACGTCCGCCTCGAAGAACTTCGGAAGACCCTGAACGACGCCGATGAGGTTTGCGACTTCGACACCGGCGGCGGTCGTGTAGACCGAACTCGACGTGAACCGGACAGTCGTCGTCAGGTACCGGTACAGCCAGTTGTGAGCGTCGATCGCCACGATCGAACCGCCGAGTTCGGCCAACGGTTTCGGTTCGATGAGCGCCAGCTGTCTGAGATCCGCATTACCCATTGCCCGGCGTTGGGGCCGCCGGGGTTTGAATCCGCCGGACCGGACACGCGGTGGGGGGGCGGACAGTCCGGTGGTCGGTTCGATCCGTTTCGAGCGGCGAAACGCCGCCCGAATTACACCAAAGTGAGGTATGCATCTATGTGGTAGGTGGTCTATGTTCGCGCAGTCCCTCGATCGGAACCGATGGTCGGACACGCCGTCAGCGCCCGATTTTCCGGTCTAACCGGCAGCCCGCGGCGTCGGTACGGTATGAGGTCCGCTCAGGACACGGTAACGAACGCCAGAGAACGACACACCGACAACACTAGCGTGATTCACGTGACTCGTTCAGTACAGAGACCACCGCAGACACAACAACGGAGCGCCGATCGCTGATGATCGGTGTCCCACGTCGAGCGTTTTTCGCGACGCTACTGGTGACCTCCGGGATCGCTTTCGCCATCGGCGGATTGACCTTGTGGTTCGTACTGGTCCGTCCCCAAACGACGGAACTAAACCAAGTCGTGTTGGGTATCATCGTCCACGTGCTGTTCGGATACATCGTCGCGATGGCCGGCATTAGCCTCGCCAGTACTGATCTCCCGCTAACCCAGTACGTCATCGCCACCAAGTGGTGTTTCGGCGGCGCGACGTTCATGAGTGTACTGGCCATTTGGCGGTCGATTCCCGAGGTCCGATCGGGGGCCGCCCCACTTGGCGTCCTGAACGAACTCATCATCATCGGCTCCGTCGGCGCGGCGGCGGGAGTGCTCGTCGGGATGAACAGGGGTCAAGCGGTCCGAAATCGGGAACTGATCGCGGAGAAGGAAGACCGAGAGGAGACGCTCGTGTTCTTATTGCGCCTGCTGGAACACGATATCGGAAACCATCTCTTGGCCATCTCGAACCACGCTCGCGCGATCAGACCGTCGACCTTCGATCCGTCCCCGACGCCCTCGGAGGCGATCGAAGAGCGAGCGGCAAACATCGACCGACTACTCGAGACGGCGAACGTCGTCCTCGAATCCGAGACCGGAGACGCCGACTTCGACCGCGTCGATCTCTCGTCGGTCCTCCGCGACCAGATCGCCGTCGTCAGCGCCGACGCACCTGACGTGGAGATGTGCGTAGAGCTCGACGATCGCCTGTACATCGAATCGGATCGGTTCGTCGGCGATGTCTTCAGAAATTTACTCGAGAACGCCGTCGTTCACAACCCCGCGGACGATCTGGAGATATCCGTCGTCGGGACGGTCGTTGACGAGGCAGTAGAGATCGAAATCGCCGACAATGGGCGCGGAATCCCGGATGGCGTTCGAGACGGCCTCTTCGATCCCGGTGTCCGGGGCAACGCGAGTTCCGGAGACGGCATCGGCCTGTATCTCGTCCGGAAACTCGTCAAAAGCTACGGCGGCAGTGTCTCGGTGTCCGAACGCTCGTCCGGCGGAACGCGGTTTCGATTAGGGTTTCCCCACGCACCTGACGAAGGCCGCGCCTCGTGACCACTGTTCGAAACGTTACAACGCGTTGGAGACGTCCGGGAACAGCGAGTCGAGGTCCGGATCGGGGTCAATTCGTTCGAACGACCGGCCATCCTTCGAGACCACGTCGGCCGCCTCCAGATGCTCGAGGTGAGCGAAGGCTTCACCCGGTCCGTGGAGGATGTGGATCGACGAGAGCGAGCCGAACAGTTCGGCACTGACTTCCCACGGCGTTGCTGGCCCGGATTCGAGCACGGACAGCACCCGTTCGGTCCGTTCGCGGTGATGGATGACGATATCCGCCGCCCGCCCGCTCGGATCGATGATCGGCCCCCGGTGGCCGGGCCACGCGCGCGTGTACCCGCGATCGATGATCGCTACGAGCGTCTCGAGATACGCTTCGAGCGAGCCCTCGACACGCGTGTCGGCGCCACCGACGTTCGGCGTATAGTACGGTAACAGCGCGTCACCGCTGAACACCTCCTCGCCGTCTCGGCCGTCGAAAGCATACCCCACGAGTCCGGCCGCGTGCCCGGGCATGTGAACCGCTTCGAGTACGGTCGAGCCGAGATCAACCGTCCGCCCTTCGGTAAGCGCAGTCACATCGGGAGCCTCTCCACGGATATCGGTCGTCGAATCCAGAAACGAGAGCAGTTCTTCCTGCTTTCGATCTGGCATCCCCCACTCGTCAATAACCCGCCGCATGCGGTCGGACTCTTCGGCGACCGCGTCGGGATGGTGGGCGATCAAGGGTGCGTCCGCCTCGTGGGCGAAGACCCGACACCCGCTTTCGGCCTGTATCTCGCCGGCTAACCCCGCATGATCCGCGTGGTGGTGCGTCAGAAGTATCCGTTCGATGTCCGCAAATGTCAATCCATACTGATCGAGTCCATCGCGTAGTTCACGGCGCGTCTCTTCGATGGAGACGCCGGTATCGATGAGCGTCGTCGTAGCATCGGGTTCCAATCCGAGCACGTAACTGCTGTTTTTCCCCTCGAACGCCGTGTTTCCGAGCGATAGGACACCGAGTTCGAATTCGAGGCCCGGATCGCTCACGCCTCGACCCCCCGGTGACGGAGCGTTTTAACCGACCCGCCGGATATGTCGACGGGGGTCTCACAAGCGACAGCGGGGTAGAGGGTTGAGCGAGTGTCTGCAGTATTCATGCGTATACCCAAAGGGGGCACGCCGACGAAACAAAACTTTTCGCGTGCCGGTGGACCGACCGATTTCACGGTCGCGTTGTGACTCCTGGTCACGAGCTACCCTCGATCAATCGCTCGGCTGCCCGCATTATCGTCCCACCAGCGCGAAAGAGACGGTGCCTCTCGACGCGAGGGGCAATTAGCTCTCCTTCCTGTACGCCCGGACTATCGACCCGCCGTACGCCGCAGTTAGCCGATCCGGGTGGCTACGCCTTTCGTTTGCCGGTAGTCGCTATTTAAAAGCTCGTCGAGCCGATCGATGAGTGCCGTCTCGTCTCCGGGTTCCCACGCTGTTGGTTCCCGGACGGGGACGACGAGAAAGCCGCGTCCTCTGATCTCCGAGGCGTGCAGTTCGGTCGAATCGGCGGGAAACGATCGGGCCTGTGTAGTGAACTCGGTAAGCACGTACGAGAGTGCCTCGTCGCCGACCGGAAGGAGGATGTGAGCGTTCAACGCACGGATTTCGGCGTCGATGTACCGTTCGAGATCCTCGGGATCCCCGGGAGACATTCGGAGATACGAGAGATAACAGTTATTCAGTTCCGGTGTATCGCTGTACGGTTCGGCGGCGAAGCCGACGGCGTGTAGGACGGATTGAAGCCGTTCACCGGCGAGCGACCGGGTGAACGGAACGGCGGTTTCCCTCCCGCCGTGGGTGCCAGCGTCGAAACCGATGACGTGAAAATCAGCGTTTGCGTCCCCGTAGCCGTACACTGCCGGTTCTCCGGGGGCGCGCATGCCGAACGGGTTCGAAACGCGATCCGTTACTCGCTCCACACCATCCGGTAGGCGTGGGGGTAATAAAAACAGCGCGAATCTCAGACGGCGTTATTCGACGGCGACGGCGCCGTACATCCCCTGAGCTCGGTGGGGGACGCAAACGTACAGTGCGGCACCTTCCTCCTCGAACGTCTGCTCGAAGGTGAACCCTTCCTCGTCGGTTCGCTCGCTCTCGAAGTCGAAGTCGGTGTCGCCTTCGGAGACGACATTGTGGCCGCCGCCTTCGCCAGTCCACTCCCAGACGACCGTCGTACCGACGTCGACCGTGATGCCCGCCGGGGAGAACGCGAACCCGTCGCCGGCACCGACGTCGACCGTGACCTCGTCTTCACCGGTCATGTCCTCCATGCCCTCATAGGTGTTGGCGTCGTTTTCGCTGAGGAACGCGTCAGCGCGGCCCGAGGGGCCGTCGCCACCGCCGTTGCCACCGCCGTTGCCGTTGCCGTTGCCGTTACCGTTACCGTTGCCGTTACCGTTGCCGCCACCGTTACCAGAACATCCCGCGAGGGCACCGGTCGCCGCGGCAGCAGCTGTACCGAGTACGAATCGACGTCGGCTGAACTCTTTCATATACAGGCCGAAAGTATGTGCTGGTGATACATAAACACCCGTTGAGTCATGTCAACGACTCTCTTTGAATTCCGCTGAATAAACGTTAGAAACCTCCTAACTACGAAAAATTATCATATAGTCTTTTTGTTATGCAGTTCCTTCTTCGACTGTCAAATGGCGATGATAAGATGCGGTCGGACGTCGAGAAGCGATTCGTGTAATGGATCATACAAAACCTTCGCGAAGCGATCCCGTTCCAGTTGGAGGAAGGTGCACCAGCCGCGATTTGAACCGCAACCAGACGTGCTCGCACACTTCGTTCGCCGCGCGCGACCGGGAGAGGTATAAATCGACGACGAGGCGTATAGACGCCACTCAGGTTCGTTCGAGTCGGTATGCGCCGGCCTGGATTGTGAACCACGGTCGCTCGCTACGCTTGCTCTCTGATTCAAATCCCTCTCGGCGATTTCACTCACTTCGTTCGAGTCGGTATGCGCCGGCCGGGATTTGAACCCGGGCCATGAGCTTGGAAGGCTCAGGTCCTACCACTAGACCACCGGCGCTCGTACACTCGCTTCGGGGCCGGCCGATCCGACGGATCGACACAGCGCCGTTGCGCAATAGGCCGTACCACCACGCCGTATAAGGGTCTTTTCGTTCCTCGCGGTGTATGATAAAACTGTACTTCCGGCGTCTGGCGAACATTTAAATAAGACATCTATGTGGACCCGACGACAGCGTAGCAGTTCCCGCTCGAAACGAACGAGTCGATGACGTCGAGATCGCTCGCGTCGAGGTCGGCGTCGAACTCCGCGGGCGCGTAAATGTGATAGAATCGTGGGACGGTCTCCCCGTCGGGCAAGGTCCAATCGACCTCGGTATCGAAGCCCAGATCCGCGTTGGGTTCCGTCTCGAAGCGGCGGTGTGCGGTGCTCCAGGCGCTGACGAGCGCGGCGCCGTCGGGGGCCAACACGCGCGCGAGTTCGGTCAGACTCCGCCGTCGGAGTCGCTGATTCGGAAGGTGATGAAGCGTCGCGACGTAGATCGCAATTCCGACCGTACCGTCCGCGATCGGCAGGGAAGCTGCGTCGCCTTCGACGAAGATCGCATGTGGAGCCCTTTCGCGGGCGATCGAGAGTAGCTCTCGGCTCGCATCGAGACCGATGACTCGGTCGGCGTGGTCGGCGAGTAGTTCGGTGTGGCGGCCGTTGCCACAGCCGATATCGAGGCCGATTGCCGCGTGACGGCCGGTACAGAAGGATTCGACCTCCGGCCAGGGGTACTCCCGCGTCGTCGCGAAGTGGGCGGCGATCCGATCGTATGTGGCGCGCACGTCCGACCGATCGTTCATGCCAGCCGTTTCGGAGCCACTGACAAGAGGGCGACGATACGTACCGGGAGCAGTCGAATCGTCGCATACCGGGTAACCACGCGTCATCATGGTGACCTCGTCGGACGGGACGGCGAGACTTCGTCGACTGGTGCGACGCTCCCTATCAGGCCAAAAGCGCCAGCACGACGTACGTAATAGAGAGCATGATCGCCGCGTGTTTCAACCCGTCCTCGATCGCGCCACTGCCCATCACGCCCGCAACGAGGCCCGAAAGGCCCGATTGGATCAACGCGGTGTGGAAAAACGCGAGACGGTAGGCGTCTCGATCGGTGCCGCCAAAGCCGGCGATCGGCATCGCACTCGCGCCTTCCCCGAGAGCACTCATGTCGGGGAGACTCGGTATCAGGACGAACTCCAGTGCCGCGATAACGACGAGAAAAACGAGAAACGAGACGTAGACGACGACGAGGTACGTGAACATCTCCTGCGCTCGCTGACGGCGGAGTTGGAGGTCGGAGCGAGCCTGCTCTGCGGCGATACGGAGGACCGGCCCGATCTCGTTCGATGCGTGCATCGCGTTCGTGATGAGCGTGACGACGCGGGTGATCGACGGAGTCCGGACGCGCGATTCGAAGCGCAACAGCGCGCGTTCGGCCGTCGCACCCCACCGTACGTCGCGCCAGATCCGATCGACTTCCGCGTCGAGCGCTCCGATATCGCTGCGTCGGACGCGGTCCAACGAGGAGACGATCGAAGTACCGGATTCGTTGAGGCTTGCCAGACGCTCCAACAGATCGGGAAGGGCAGCTTCAAGTCGTCGGAGGCGCCGCTTGCTGTATTCGTACACGATAGCGAACGTACCGATAAGCGCGATGGCCGCCTGAACGAGCAGGTCGTCGAGCATTCTACCGTCGATCGTTCCGTCGACGACCACCGCGGGGAGACGAATCGCAGTCGCGATGAGGACGATCGGAATCGTCACGTACAACACGAGATGCGGCCGAGCAACCAGCGACTCAAGCGGAGAGCCGAGCGTCTCGCGAACGGAGCGGAGCCGTCGGTATGAGTTCAACCGACCGTGGTTTATCTGTGATTCGGAGCGAGTGTAGCCGCCGTCGGTTTCGATCGTGCGAACGTGAGACGATCCGGACCCGGTGTCGACTCGATTTCGAGGATCTCCCGAGGTACGGAGCGGTCGAGTAACATCGAGGAGGTACGCGAGAAAGAGTACGTTCGCCGCTGGAATGACGACGTAGGTGAGAACGCGGATAATTCTTAGCGTATCGCCGGCTGTAAGCCCGATTATCAACAGAATCGTGACGAGAAACAGCATTCCGGCAACGATGACGGTCACGTAGACCTCGGCCGTCGTCGCGAGAACGTTGAGGATCTCCGCCTGTTGGTCCTCGGCTTCCTCGCGGTGTCGCTCGTACTGTTTGCGGAGGAATTCCGAGACGTTGCCGCCGCTTTGTAACACACTCGAGAGGTTCTCGGTGAACGTCCCGAACTGTTCGGAGGGCGTGTCCTCCGAGAGATTCTGGACGGCCGTGACGAGGTCGACGTTGAACAGGTCGATGTTTCGGACGGCGACTGTCACTTCCGACGCGCTCTCGCCGAACACACGTTCGTTGGCCGAAATCGTCCGAAGGACGCCCGGAAACGACATCCCACCGCGAGTGAGCGCGTACGTAAACGCGATCATTCGGGGCAGTCCGGCTTCGATCCGGCGCCGGCGAGCGTCGGCGCGAATCGACGGGATTCGCCATCGGAGCGCCCGCGCCGCGCTCCCTGCTACACCTCCGGCGAGTGCGGCGAACGCCAGTATCAACGCGATTTCTCGCCCCTCGAGTGCGGCCGTATCGGGTCGACCACCCAGCCCCGAGAGCAGATCGCCGCCCACTCGGAGGGTCGGTTCGATACTGACGATGGCCGTCCCGACGTAGATGCCGACGATCGAACCGCAAATGCCGACCGCCCACGCGTACAGGGACGTCGTCGCCGCGTACTCTCTGTATGGGGTTCCGATAGAGGCCGATCTGAGTTGGCGCCCTCGCCCGATATCGTCTGACGTGCGGTCGCCGAACGCGGCGAACGCCACTCGTGCGAACCACGCGCCGACCCGCTCGTTGAACGCCGCCGCGACGAGCACTGATAGAACGACGAGAACGAGCGCGAGCGGGAGCAATCGGAGCATTCACTCGCCTCGAGTATCGGTTCCGCCGGATGTTATCTCGTTGCCCTGCGACTGCTCCGAAGGTGGGGCAGGGTGAGCATCCTCGATCCGCTCCATCACCTCGTCGGGGGCGGCGTAGTATCTGTTTACCATCGCGGTAAACTGCTGGTACTGGGATATGTCCCGATCCTGAAGGAATTCGAGGAACTGCCGCCGTCGTCTGAGTTCCCGGAGGAGTTCGGACTTCGACCAACCGCGCTCGGCTCTGATCTCCTGAGTGAGGGTTTCGGTTCCTTCCTCGAAACGGTCCGCCGACGAGTCCCATCGATACGCATCCGTGTAGTCGAGCTCGCCGGTCCGCTGGTCGATCCCCTCGATCTCGGCGATCGTTTCCGCGCGCCGGATGCGCTCGTTGCCGAACCGAGCGAGCGTCTGGACACAGAGGATATCGAGCGACTGGACCATCGGACGCGGAACGTTGATCGGCTCGTTTTCGAGTCGGTTGATGACCGTCTGGACGGAGTCGGCGTGCATCGTCGACAGGGTCGTATGGCCCGTGTTCATGGCCTGAAACAGCGTCATCGCTTCCTCCCCACGGACCTCCCCGACGATGATGTACTCGGGACGATGGCGCAGCGCCGATCGAAGGAGGTCGTACATCGTCACGTTGGCGGCTTCGTTCAGTCGCTCCCGAGTCACACAGGACAACCAGTTGTCGTGGTGCAGCGACAGTTCGCGGGTATCCTCGATGGTGATCAGTTTCGATCGCGGCGGAATGAACATCGAGATGGCGTTCATCGAGGTCGTCTTCCCCGACGCCGTCCCGCCGGCGAAAACGATGTTCTTGTTGTGCTCGATCGCGAGCCACAGATACGCCATCTGATCGAGCGAGTAGGTCCCGACGTCGAGCAAGTCGATCGGCGTGAACGGTTCGTCGCTGTATTTCCGAACGGTAAAGGCCGACCCATGTGGTGTCACCTCCTCGCCGAGCGCCAATTCGGCGCGGGAGCCGTCCCGGAGCGTCGTCTCGACGATCGGGTTGCCGACCGAGATGTGCCTTCTGGCCTGCTGGGCCATTCGAACGATGTAGTTGTCGAGTTCGGTTCGCTCGAACGAGATGTTCGTCTCGATGTCTTGGTACGTCTCGTGGTAGGCGTACAGCGGGATCCCGTAGCCATCACACGAGATGTCTTCGATGTGCGGATCGTACATCAGCGGGTCAAGCCTACCGAACCCCTGAAACTCCCTGTGTAGGTAGTAGTACAGCCGGTAGAAGCCCGCCGGATCGACGTCGACGCCGTATCGTCCGAGTCGGTCTCGAAGTTCGGCTTTGAGCACTTCGTGGGACTCACCCGCCCGGGGCGTGTACAGGAGCGATTCCCGAACGTCGTCGTACAGCGTCTCCAAGAGGTCGCGCTCGAATCGATCGAGTTCGGGTTCGACGACGCGATAGAGATACTGGTTCGCCTCGTCGTCGTGGATGATGACGGCGTAAGAAAACGGCGCGTTTAGCCAGTACCGTTCGATCTCGCGACCGTCGAACGAGCGGTCGTCCACGATCCGTCCGTGATCGATCGGCCGATACGGCGTGTCAGGGACCGTCGAACCGCGGAGCGACTCGAGGGAGCGAACGAGTCGCTCTCGAATCGACCGAGTGTCACTGTCGCGTCCGGGATCCGACGATTCCTGTCCGTTCATCGGCTGGGTCACCGGACCGTATGCGAGCCGACGAAATAAAGGTCCGCCGTGTTCGGCCGAGTGTAGTCGGTGACGAACGCGTTACTCGACTCGTCGATCGGACCGGCCGAGACGTAGCCGAGGATCCTGACGAGGGCGTTACGTTGATGCGTCCAGCGCCCCTACCCGGTAGCAAGCAGGAATGCGGCGAGATTACTTCACTTTGAGCACGAGGGGCGGGACCGCCGACGCGTCGGAACAGCCAGTTATACGCGTCACCTACGGCGGTCCGATCTCGGAACTAGAATCGCGACTCGATCCCATGGATCGGTCGCTCGACGACGACGGGATCGACGTCACCTATCGGCTACGGGAATCGGCCGGGGCGGACGCGATGGGCGTGTTTGCCGTCACGGATCGCGTCACGGGCGAGTACATCCTCGAACTCGATGTCGAAGCGGGAGAAATCTTCGCCGTCACTGCAGCGGCATCCGATGGGAGCGAGCGCGACGGCAACGGTCGCTACCGACTCGTCATCGAAAGCGACGACGGCACACCGATGGCGACGTACGAGAGATCGACGCTGTTGGTTTACGGCGTGGACGGCGGGATACTCCGCGATCGAAGCCTCATCCCGAGCGGCGTCGAAATATAGCTCGGCGAGCCTTCACGCGCCGAACTCGGATTCCGTCACCCGAACCACGAGCGTATCGGTCACGTCGTGTAGATCGTACTCCGGCAGTTCCGGCCCCGTTCTGGTCACGTACATCGGTTCGCGAAGCCGTCCATCGTCGATGCCGAAGACCTTGAGGAACCGTCCGGAATCGGTGTGATCGAGTTCGTCGTCACGGATGGCGCTCGCGAGCGCACGCGAAAGCCACTCCCCGTCGCTCACCGATGGTTCGAAGACTAACGCTTCGCTGACGAACCGAATCAGGTACCAGTTGAGATCGTTCAACAGCGCGACGGCCGCGCCGAGAGAAACCGTCTCCAGCGAAATCGAATTTTCGTAGGGCGTCGCGAGGTTGTACGTCGCGAGCGCGTCCCGTGACGTCTCGCGGCTGACGAGTTCGTACCGAAGTTCGACGTCGTCGTCACCGACGAGACACACTCGCGTCATGGATCGACATACGTACCGACGAAAAAAGCGGTTTCGTTCGCTCGATCAGAACGTCGTCAGTTCGCCGGCGATCACACGCTCGGTGATTCCGGTCACGTTTTCGAGTTCCGAGTCGATGATCCTCTCCACTTCGTCTTCGATGTCGCCGACGTCGATGCCGTCTTCGGTCACGAGGCTCGCGTCGGCGACGTGTGGGCGGTCGATCGGTTGTCCGATCTGTGAAAGCAGTCGAATCCGGGCTTCGCGAATCCCGTCGACCTCCGAGACGACGGTTCGAGCGATCTCCGTCGAGAGCAGATTATAGATCTTTCCGATGTGGTTGACCGGGTTCTTTCCCGAGGTAGCTTCCATCGACATCGAACGGTTCGGCGTGATGAGACCGTTCGCGCGGTTCCCGCGGCCGACGGACCCGTCGTCACCCTGCTCGGCGCTCGTTCCCGTCGTGGTCAGGTAGATCGAACCCTCCTCGTAGTTGTCGGCGGTGTTGACGTGTACTCGAACGTCGCGATCGGTGTATTCGGCTGTCAGCGTCTCGACGAACGTCCTAACGTCGTCGATCGTCTCGGCGTACTCGTCGATATCCTCGACGTATCGGTCGACGACTGCGACCGCGACGGTCACGTCGATCGTGTCGGATTCGCGTTTGCCCATCACCTTGATATCCTGGCCGACGGCCGGATTCTCGTCGCTGAATCGACCGTTGAGCTGCTTTTCGGTTTCGAGGACGATCCGTTCGGTCTCGGTCAAAGGCGCGTGCCCGACGCCGAACGACGTGTCGTTCGACATCGGGATCTGCTTGCCGTCCTCGCCGAAGACCTCCTGGAGATCCCCCGAACCCTCTCCGATTTTCACGTCGACGACGATGTCGGTACCGTAATCGATGAACGGGAACTGTTCGCGGATGTACTCACGCGCGGCGCGAAGCGCGATAGTTTCGGCCGGGATCTTCGTCCCCTTGTACTCCTTGGTCGCTCGCCCCGTGATGAGAAGATAGATCGGATCGATGATCTCGCCGCCGCCGAACGCGGGGGCGGAACGACCGGCGACGAGTTGCGACTCGTCCGTGTTGTAGTGGAGGACCTTCCCGACCCGATCGATGTACTCGCGCGCGAGGGCCTGCGAAACGTGCTCTGCGATCCCATCGCACAGGGAGTCCGGATGGCCGAGCCCCTTTCGCTCGACGATCTCGACGTCCTGGGCTTCGACCGCGCGGCCGACGACTGGCTCGACGCGGATGTTTCGGTCAGTCATTGCTTCCCCTTATTTTCGATCGGTTCTATAACTTACGGAAACCATACTCCAACAATAGATTACTGCCACGCATTTATTCCGCGTCGAGGAGGAGTCCGAGGTACGATCGACGGATGCCCTGATCGGGGTCGAGATCCAACCGCTCGAGCAGTTCGACCGCTCCCTCGCGTGCGGGGTCTATTTTCTCAGCCTCGGTTTCCACTTCGATGAACTCACCGAGCCCCGTGACCGAATCGAGCGTTACCGTATACTCGCCACAGCGGAACCGTTCTCGGGTCTTTTCGACCGTCGCAGCGGGGTCGAAGCCGACGGATTCGAGGATCGCCGCCATGATCTCCTCGTCGCCGACACTAGTTTCCAGTTCCTCGCGAGTCTTCGAATCGGCGTCGACGAGCGGGCCTTTGTAAGTGAGCTTCGCTTTTTTCTCCGAATCGGTGGTCTCACGACGGATCCGAAGTGCCTCGTCCGTTTCGGCAAAGTTTCTTGTTAGATGATTGTAATATGTATCGACCTGCGTGACTGTCCCCACCGGCTTCGCGTCGATCGTCGCGAGGCGCTCGCGTAGGTCTTGATGTTCGACGCGGAGCTTCAGTTCTACCTCGTACATGCACAATCCGACGGTACAGGGCTTCAAAAGTGCCGTGACTTCGGCCGTTTCGAAACGTGATTGTTAAGGGTGCGACGACTGTCGTGGGGAGTATGAGCGATGAACCCGATGAGATCGAGGAGACCGAAGCGGTAGCCGAAACCGAAGCGGTAGCCGAAACCGAAGAGGAAGAATCAGTCGATGAACCCGAAGACGAAGGGCTTCAGGACGGCGATTTCATCCGCATCGCCTACACCGCTCGAACCGTCGACGACGACCAACTTGTCGACACGACCGACGAGGAAGTCGCCGAGGAGGAAGGCGTCGGCGATCAGGGCGAGTTCAGTCCTCGCGTTATCGTGTTGGGTGAAGGCCACCTCTTTCCCGCCGTCGAGGACGACATTCGCGGAAAGGAGATCGGCGACGAGGGCAGCGTCGTCGTCAGCGCCGAGGAAGCGTTCGGCACCTACGACGAGTCCGAGGTCCGAACCGTCTCCGCCGACAAGATCGGCGAGGACGATCGCTATCCCGGTGCCCGAATTCAGATCGACGGCCAGCAGGGTGTCCTCGAGACGATTATTGGCGGCCGCGCTCGCGTGGATTTCAACCACCCACTCGCAGGCGAAGACATCGAGTACGAGTACGAACTGCTGGAAGCGGTCGACGAAGACCTCGAACAGGCTCGTGGCCTGCTGAACATGTTCCTCGATCTCGACCTGGATATGTGGATCGAAGACGACGAGGTCGAAGAGACGCGCGTCGAGGAGCCCGACGCGGTCGACGAGGACAGCGACGCCGAACCCGAGACGATCACCGAGACCGTCGAAAAGCACACCCTCTACATCGAATCGACGCCGCAGCTGTCGATGAACCAGCAGTGGATGATGCAGAAACAACAGATCGCCCAACAGCTCATCGACCTCACCGACATCGATCGAATCCTGATCCAAGAGATCCTCGACGGTGCCGGCATGGGAATGGGCATGGGCGGCATGTTCGGCGGTATGGGCGGCGGCGACGTCGACATCGAGGAGGCACTCGAGGAGGCCGACATCGACGCCGACGAGATCGCAGAAGACCTCGAATAGAATCGACATACCCCGATATTTTCGCCGATACCGACAACGAGCGAAGCGTGAGCCACATTGCCGGACGGAACGCGTATTCACCGAACCGAACACCGATGATGCAGGCCGAACACCACCCGACGCATGGCCGCGTGTGTGCACAAAAGTCGAGCGGGTATCGCGGCTGAGTGCCGATGCCTCAGCGGTCCACAGCAGGATCGAGGTCTCGCTGAAATTCGTCGAACGGCTCGAGATCGTCCGGTAGTTCGTACTCGATCCGCCGGTCGGCGCGGCCATCCGGGTGATCGCCGTCGAGTGGATTGGCGACGTCCTCCCACCCGGGCTTGATGCGAACGCTCTGGGCGGGTTGACCCACGACGACGTGGTGGGCGGGAACGTCCGATTGGACGACGCTTCGCGCGCCGACGATCGCGTTCTCGCCGACCTTACAGCCGGCACGAATCATCGCGTCGAACGTGACGCGCGCATCGTCCTCGATGATGGTGTGGTAGTTGTCGACGGCGGTCTGGTCGACAATATCGTGATCGTGGCTGTAGATGTGGGCCCCGTCTGAGATCGACACGCGGTCCCCGATGGTTAACACGCCACGGTCGTCGAGGTGCGCTTCGTCGTGGACGACGACGTTATCACCGATCGAAATGTTGTGCCCGTACGTGAAGGTGATTCCCTTGAAGAACCGGCAGCCGTCGCCGCACTCGGCGAAGAGGTGATCCGCGAGCATCCGCCGGAATCTGAGCGCGAATTCGACGTTGTCCGCCATCGGCGTGGCGTCGAACTGTCGCCAGAGCCACTGGAGGTGTTTCGATTGCTTGAACGCGGTCTCGTCCTTTTCGGCGTAGTACTCGCTTTCGAGCGTGGCCTTGCAGGGGTCGTATCCCTGTAGTCGAACCCGCTCGGCTGCCGAGACCTCCTCGCCCGCTTGCCATCGCTCGTAGGCCTTTCGGTCACCGTGGAGGTCGACCAGGACGTCCTCGACGACGGCGCAGGTGTCTTCGTCACTCGACAGCCGGGTATCGACCTCGGAGATGAACGCCCCGAGTCCTTCCTCGGCGGCGGCCGGCAGCGAGACGTGACGCTTCGTCATATCTCTCCCGAGGACTGCGTGGTTGTTATGAATTGCTGTTGTGCAGGGCGTGCACGACCGGCCATACGGATCGGACAACCGATGTGGTTCCGCCAGCGCGGTTCCGATGTCGTGGGACGAACCACGAGCGATAAGTGGGACAACCCCCAAAGACGACGTATGAATTATCGAACGCTCGGAACGTCCGGGGTCGAGGTTTCGGAGATCGGTTTCGGCGCGTGGGTCGTTGGCAGCGACTGGTGGGGCGACAGAACCGACGAGGAAGCGATCGAGATGGTCCAGTACGCGATCGATCGGGGGATCACGTACTTCGACACAGGCGACGTGTACGGCCACGGTGCCTCGGAGGAACTCATCGGGCGCGCGCTCGACGACGTTCGCGACGAGGTGACCGTCGCGACGAAGATCGGCTACGACTTCTACAACAATCCACAGGCCGGACACGGGGAGTTGCCGAAGGAGATGGGCCGCGAGTACCTCGAGGAGGCGTTCGAGAAATCGCTCGACAGACTGGGGCTCGAACGGATCGACGTGCTCCAGTTGCACAACGCGAACGTCGACGAGGTCGACACCGAGGTGCTGGCGTTTCTCGACGATCTCGAATCCGAGGGGCGGATCGACGCCGTCGGCTGGGCACTCGGCCCGTCGATCGGCTGGCTCGCGGAGGGTGACATGGCGATCGAAGAGGAGTTCGATTCCGTCCAACTGGTCTGGAACGCCTTCGAGCAGGAGGTCGGCAACCACTTCCTCGAAACGATAGAGCGAACCGAATCGACGACAAGTCTGATTCCCCGCGTGCCGCACTCCTCGGGACTGCTGAACGAGCAGGTCAGACCGGAAACGGAACTCGGAGAGGGAGACCACCGCGCCTACCGCCCGGACGAGTGGTACGAGACGGGCTGGGAGAAGCTCGAAACACTCCGATTCTTGGAACGCGACGGCGAGCGGAGCATGGCACAGGCTGCGCTGCAGTGGCTTTTGTACCACGATTCGGTCGCAACGGTGACCCCGACGTTCCGGACGCGCGAGGACATCGACGAGTGGGCAGCGGCGAGCGACGTCCCGGCGCTCTCAGACGACGAGTACGAGCGTGTTCAGGGGCTGTACGCGGATAACTTCGGGATCGATCGAAACGACGGGATGGAAGCACTCCGTTCGTCCGTTGGCGGCGAGGACATCAACGCCGCGGGGCTGGACAAGCAGTCCGCCGGCCTCTAAGCGCGTCGAGTGTCGCCTACCCGCTCTTTTCCCGATGTTTTTATTCACCCGTCGCTGACCTCTGGATAATGGGACGCATTCGGATCGTCTGGGGAACCGCGGGCGGGCCTACGGCGATGGCCTCATACGACGCCGCGCTCGCGGCCGCGAACGTTCACAACTACAACCTCGTCTCCGTTTCGTCGGTGATCCCGGCGAACGCGGAGATCGAGGTCGTCGGCGAGGCGCCCGATCTCGGGCCCCCTGGCGAACGGCTGACCGTCGTCGAGGGACGAGCGACCGTTCCACCGGAACGCGCGGAGCCAGCGGTCGCCGGTCTCGGCTGGGCACGCGAACGGGACGGTCCGGGCATTTTCTATGAGGCGTCGGGGAACGATCCGGACGCGGTTCGGAGTCGGATCGACGCTGGACTCGCCGCTGGCAAGGAACTTAGAGCGTGGGCGTTCGACGACGAGGAGCGTAGGACCGTCGTAGCCGAACCCAGTCCAAATGGGTATACGTCGGCGATCGCGCTCGCGGTGTACGGTGAGAGTACGCCGATCCTGTAGGTGTGTGTGCCATTAACTGACAATTGTTCCGACGGGTTTTTATTCACTTCCCCTGTAAGCGGAGTCGTTCAATGCACGGGAACACGCCATACGCCGGCTCGCCGACGGCCGACTCCAAGCCGACCCCCGAGCGTCGTCGAACGCTCAGACGGGAACTTGCGAGTGTCGCGGCGTCGACGCGGGAGTTGCTCTCCGATGAATTCATTGTCGGTGGCGAGATCTCCGACGGCGACGACGGCTCCCTCAGAGCCACCATCGCAGTACGCCCACCGGTCGGGTCCGTCATTTCGGCAGGAATCGACCCCGACGCGACCGACGACGCGGACGTCGACACCCTCGCGCGCGATCTCGCCGCCGGTGCGGTCTTCGAAGCGAAACACGCCGCCAGAGACACCCACAGCTCCGCGAGCTGATCCCCTCGTCACGAGGGCAGCGTTACAGAACGCCTTTGTGCACGCCACGGAAACCGGGTAGCGTGAGCGTCGCCGAGGAGCGCATCGATCGGTTGACCGAACTGGCGCGGGAGGCGTCCCGCTCGGGCGACTCGGATCTCGCCAAGCGCTACGTCCGTCGAGCCAGGCGGATCGCCGAACGTAATCGGATCCCTCTCCCCCGACGGTTCAAACGATTTACGTGTGCCCGATGTGATGCGTACCTCATCCCGGGACGGAACGCCCGCGTTCGTACCAAGGACGGCCACGTCGTCGTGACCTGCGACTGCGGTGAACACGCGCGATACCCGTATTGATCGCACCGGGTCTGATCAATCACGTGGCCGTGTGAATGTGTCAGATTTTTATGACCGCACTTCGAACACGGAGTATGTCGCCGCGAGAATTTAAACGCAGGATACATGATCTCGACCCGACCGTCTGGGTGGGGAAATCGGGGCTTGACCCGGTTGCTGACGAGTTATCGGATCAGTTGGCCGACACGGACCTCGTGAAAGTGAAGTTCCTCCGGTCGTCCCGCGGAGGGGCGACGACCGAGGCCCTCGCGGGGGATCTCGCCGACAGGGTCGGTGCCGAACTCGTCGATACGCGCGGTCACACGGCCGTGTATACCCGATGATCGCGTTACAAAACGGCGTCGGTACGTGGCTTGGCGAACTGCTCCAATCGGTCGGCTTACCGCCGGAGGTCGCTGCACCGGTCGGGGAGACGATCATCGGCGTGGCGCTCTTTTTGATCGCGTTCATCGTGCTGTACCTGATCGGTAAGCGTGGAATCCTTCCGCTTCTTAACCGAGTTTTGGATTCGCGAAATCTAGATCGTCACGCACAGACGCCGATCCGGAAGGTCGTGTGGATCCTCTATTTGTTCGTTGGAATCACGATCGCCTTCGGGATCGCAGGTTACAACGGGTTCCTCCGGTCGCTTGCGACGATCGCCGCGGCCGCGACGCTCGCGATCGGATTCGCCATGCAGGACGTGTTGAAGAACTTCGTTGCGGGGGTCTTCATTTTCACCGAGCGCCCGTTCAAAATCGGCGACTGGATCGAGTGGGACGACAACGTCGGCGTCGTTGAGGACATCAGCCTCCGCATCACGCGTGTCCGGACGTTCGACAACGAACTGTTGACCGTTCCGAACTTCCAACTCACGGACAACGTGGTGAAGAATCCGGTCGACGCGAAAAAACTTCGACTCAAGTTCGTTTTCGGTATCGGCTACGACGACGACATCGAGGCCGCGACGAACATCATTCTGGAGGAAGCAAGGGACCATCCGGGGATCATGGACGATCCAGAGCCGTCCGTTCGGCTGACCGAACTCGGCGACTCCTCCGTCGGTCTCCAGTCGAGAATCTGGATCAATGATCCGTCGCGAGCCGACTTCGTGAGGACTCGCGCCGAGTACGTCCAGCGCGTCAAAGAGCAATTCGACGCCGAAGGGATCGATATCCCGTACCCGCATCGAACGCTCACCGGTGGGATCGGGGTCGCCGACGGTCCGGTAGCCGGCGAGTAACGCGGGTTTTCGCCTCTTTCCATTAGTTTTCCCTCACGATCTGTCCGTTTGATCGCTCGACAGCACCGGATATGGAGACGAAAGAGCCTTATGTCCGACTCGTCTACCATCAGGTGGACTAGGTCGGGCGGTTAGGCCCCGCTCACAACCCGCGCTATGGTCTTTAGCGGGGACCGAAGCCGGGGGACGTCCGGACCAACCGGTACGGGCCCCGCAAGCTAACGTCGAAGCCTCGTCCTACGAGGGCAGCGGTCCGTGCGCCGGCGTCTGCAGGGACGTTCGGGCACGGTTAACCGCGGGTAATCCGTCAGGCACGGAAGTGAGCAGCGGGCCCGCGGACAGCTGTCGCCCGTAGGGTCGCGGGGTGGAGGAGGCACGCGGGACTCCCCGTATCGAGCGGTCCGGGCACACCCCGGGTCCACCATTCATTCGGACTCCGCGTTCCGAGCCACGCTGCTCGAGTTCGAAATCCCGACCGCAAGGCACACAACCGACCGAAGCCAACCGAGCGGTATGGGACTCGGAGGCGCGACCAGAAAGCTCCAGAAGGTCGCAGACATGGGCGAAGAACTGTACAGCCGGATCAGCGAACTCCGCGAGCAGATGCTCGAGGTGCACGAGACGGTCAAAGAGACCGACAAACGCGTTGCTGCGCTAGAAAACAAAGTCGACGGTCAGACCGCGATCATCGAAGCGCTCGCTGAATCCGAGGGGATCGATGTCGACGAACTCCTCACAGAAACCGCGATCGAGGAGGCCGAACCCCCAGAACCGAAAGGTAGCGACGAAGCGAGCGACGAGACGTCCGATTCGATCCTGGACGCCGAATCTCCCCCCGACGAGGCCTGATCCCCTCCGGCGACCCACTCGACCGAACTTACCCCATCAGTCGTTGGTATTCGACCTTGAGACATCGGTCTTCGACGTACCGTTTGCCGGCCGCCTCGACGCGCTCGCCGGCCCCACGATCGCGGATGCCGAGTTGGGTCCAGACGAATTTTATGTCGTCGCGTTCGATCGCTTCGTCGACGATCCCCGCAACTTCCTCGCTCGGCCGGAAGATATCGACGATGTCGATCTCCTCGCCCACCTCCGAGATGGAATCGTACGGTTCGACGCCGAATATTTCGTCTGCGTACGGGTTGACCGGGATGATCTCGTACCCGTGATCGCGCATGAACTTCGGGATCGCGTGGGCTTCCTTGTGCGGTGTCGCCGAGCAGCCGACGACAGCGATCGTTTCGAGTTCGAGAATCTCCCGCAGTTCGTCGTCACTTGTGACAGGCATACCGGAGGCTACACCACGGAGGCATAAAAATCCGTATCGGATCTCCCGGCGGCGATCTCTGATCACCGCGACGATCTCAAATCACCAGGCCGATCCGTCCAATTACGAAGGCGACCGCCGCGAGAAACATGGAGGCTTTCAACAACGATTGTCCGGCTGTCGGGTCAGTGAACGATCGGTACATTCCTGCCAGCAACCCCATAACCGTCGGAAGCAAGACGACGAGATACGGGATCCCGAACGTGTTCAGTAGATATGGTACGGGGCTGACAAGAATAGCAAACCCGACGAACGCGGCTGCGACGAACAACGCGCTCCGCTCACCGACGGCGATCGGCAGCGTGTTCAACCCCTCTTCTCGATCGCCTTCGATGTCTTCGACGTCTTTGACGATCTCTCTCGCCATCGTCGCGCTCGCCGCGAGAACGAAGAGGATGAGCACGGTTCTGAGATCGCCGCCGACTGCAGCGCCACCGTAGAGGAACGTGCTTCCGGTGAGATACGCCACCAACGCGTTTCCGATACCCGGTAACCCTTTAAATAACTCCGTGTAGACGATCAAGGCGGCGAGATTTATCACCGCGATCGCGATCGCCGCCAGCGGGAGCTGGAGGGTTAACCCGACCGCGACGGCGAAGAGTGCGACGCTAAATCCGAGCGCGACGTTCGCCGGGACGTCTCCACGCGGAATCGGACGGTTCGGTTGGTTGATCGCATCGATCTCCCGGTCGAAGTAATCGTTGATCGCGTTCCCACCCCCGGTCGCGGCGACCGTTGCGAGGACGGCCACTGAGGCGAGGATCGGCTTGTGTAATTCCCCCGCGACGAACGCGCCGATGAACGTCAACCCACCCGCCGCGATGGCGTTCCCCGGCCGCATCAGCTCGATCGCCCCGCGGGCCAGTTTCATACCCGGCTCGTCCCCGCCCGGAGTTATAAGTACCGCGACTCGATTTCGAGCGCAAACCAAGGGACTTAAGCGGTGGTGGTGGATACGGATTAGTACGGGCGCTTAGCTCAGTCTGGACAGAGTGCTTGGCTTCGGACCAAGATGTCGCGGGTTCAAATCCTGCAGCGCCCATCACGCTGCGTGACAGTTTGGATATAACAGACGGCGCGGACTTCCTTTTAAAGAAGCCGCTGAAGCAGCGATAGATTCCGTCACGTTCCATGACGCGGGTCGTCGCTGGCATGCGATTCGCAAGATACAAACTGCGCGCACAGCTCATAAAACTAGGGCAAGCAGAAGCAGTCTGCGATAGATTCTTACAAACCGAACATAAAACTCAGTCAAGATGGTGTCGGTGGACCAATGGGATCTTCACACGAGTCACACCGACTGGATCGATACCGGTGGGACCCCGCTGACGCCGGTACTCCACTTGCGGTTCGGTGGTCACAGTGAGGA